>NZ_OZ244926.1:2820000-3918733 GCF_965221965.1 Ekhidna sp. | reverse complement strand
CTTTGATCAGACCTACGCTTTTCAATTCCTTCAGGTGTTGTGAAATGGTCGCTTGTGCCAAACCCAACTCTTCTACCAGATCACTGTTGATACACTGATTCGCTTTGATCAAATGCTCAATGATCGCCACACGGGCAGGGTGTGCAAACGCCTTGGCTACCAACGCCAGTTCATTTTGCTCAGAGGTAAATAAATCCGTTCGGCTAACTCCCATATCGTAATATTACGATGAATTATTTATTTAGTTACGAAATAATATTTTTTTCTTAGCCAGAAAGCGACACGTACTAATAAGATTAATGCCGGAACCTCTACCAAAGGACCAATGACTCCCGCAAACGCCTGACCAGAGTTCAATCCAAAAACAGCAATCGCTACTGCAATCGCCAATTCAAAATTATTTCCTGCAGCAGTAAAAGCCACCGAAGCATTCTTGTCATATTCCGCTCCCACTGCTTTGCTCACAAAGAATCCAATCAAAAACATGAGTACAAAGTAGATCAGCAAGGGAACAGCTATTCTCAGCACATCGAGTGGTATCTCTACGATCAGCTGACCCTTCAGGGAGAACATCACGACTATGGTGAAAAGCAAAGCAATCAATGTGATGGGTGAAATCGTTGGAATGAATGTGTTTTTGTACCATTCCTCTCCTCTCAATTTGACAAGCAGCCACCGACTCAGAATTCCTGCTACGAACGGAATTCCCAGATAAATCGCTACGCTTTCCGCTATAGTGGCAATAGAAATATCCACGATTGCTCCATCAAAGCCGAAATAGGGTGGCAGCACCGTAATAAACAACCACGCATAAAAACTGTAACCAAACACCTGGAAAATACTGTTGAGTGCAACAAGACCAGCACCATACTCACTGCTACCTTCGGCCAGATCATTCCATACCAGCACCATCGCGATACAACGCGCCAAACCAATCAGGATCAAACCGATCATGTATTCCGGATAGTCCTGAAGAAATGTAATCGCCAGAATGAACATCAGCAATGGTCCGATGATCCAGTTGAGTAAGAGTGATAATGAAAGAATTTTCACATTGCGAAACACTTTGGGCAGCAACGAATAATTGACTTTTGCCAGTGGTGGATACATCATCAGGATCAATCCGATGGCAATAGGTAGATTCGTACTACCTGAACTCATGGCGTTCACACCATCGGCTACTCCGGGAAAGAAATAGCCAATTCCTACGCCCACCAGCATGGCTATGAAAATCCATAGTGTCAGATTCCGGTCCAAAAAGCTCAACTTCTTCATGCCCTTTATTTATTAATCGCAATAATACAATGTATAGATGAAGAATCAAAAGGGTCCCCTCTTAAGATCCCAAAATAGGGTCATGTATGGCCGCCAGGTTAAGCGGATCATAATCAAGCTTGTTGTCATTCTGGAAGAATCTTTGAAAATCGAAGCACTGAAAGTCAAAGATCCTTTGCAGGATGACATTGAGGAGAGCTTAACCTGTCGGCTATTCCTTCCATATTCAAAAGTTTTACTTTTTAACCTTATCAGATATTCATATTATCTTATACCCATGATCAATCTGACTAAACTGATCCTCAAAATTTTACCCTGGCTACTGACCGTTGGTCTACTCGGCTGGATGCTTGTTCAAGAAAAAATGAGTTTTTCTTCTGAACGAAGAACAGAAATCATGACTAACACGGTACTGACTCGTGTGGAGCAAATGGGCAAGATGGAGCTGGTGAAATATAATTTTCAGGAGGTGACCGAAGTGAAGAAAATCGCAAAAGAAATTAACCTCGGCATTCAAAAATTTAAGCTTGTTCCCGATTCTAAAGGGGTACTGATCAGTCAGGGCAGTGCGGTGGGTTGTATTGACTTTCAACGAATAGCATCGACCGACATTGATTTTTCTAAATCCGGCGACACCCTTTTTCTGAAGCTTCCAGCCCCAGAAATTTGCTACTTCAAAATCGACCTGGAGAAATCCCGACTCTACGACCTGCAAACTGACTACCTGCGTGATGAGGATCGAAAAAGTTTTGTTCAGGAGCTTTATAAAGTGGCCGAAAAACAGATTGAGGCTTCTGCGATACAGTCTGGGATTCTGGAACAGACAAAGGAAAATGCGCATGCGGTGTTGAGGCCAATGCTGGAGAACATTTCTGGACGAGTAGTTATTCTATCCTTTGAGCCTGATATGGATGAATCAATTATTGTGAAGTAAATATTGTTCTTGCCCAAACCCGCAAACCATTTTATTATTGCCGTCACCCCATGGAGAAATTTGTCGAGGTACGAAAACTGATTGCTGATAAGAACCCCACCCTGCTGAAGTGGCTTCCGGGTTTTGTTATTCGCTGGATTGAAAAGATCATTCATCAGGATCAGGTAAATGCCTTCATGGCAGCCAATAAGGATGCAAATGCTTTTGAGTTTTCAGAAGCGGCTGTTGAGCTGCTTAATCAAAAACTCAGTATAAAAGGAATAGAAAATGTACCTCCAATGGACCAGTCGTGCATTTTTGTGGCCAATCACCCTTTCGGTGGCATGGATGCAATCACCATCATTCACCTTCTTAAAGATGTTCGGCCGGATATTAAATTTATCGTCAATGACCTTTTGATGGCCGTTCGAAATCTGAAGGAAAAATTTGTGGGGGTGAATAAAGTAGGCCGCAGTGCCGCGCAATCCCTTCAAAAAGTGGAAGAACAATTTGAATCAGGTAATTCCACTTTCCTGTTCCCAGCCGGGCTGGTTAGCCGGAAGATCCACGGGGAGATCATGGATCTGGAATGGAAAAAGACGTTTGTGACCAAGGCTCGCAAGTACAACAAACCGGTGATCCCGGTGCATATTGACGGGAAGCTCACCAATCGTTTTTACCGTCTGGCCAATCTCCGGAAGTTTCTCGGCATCAAAGTGAACATCGAAATGTTCTTTCTGGTTGATGAGCTATTCAAACAGGAAGGTAAGGAAGTCGAGATTGTCATTGGAAAGCCTATTTTGCCGGAAACATTTACGCGTGATCGATCGGATATGAAATGGGCTCAGTGGGTTAAAGGAGAAGTTTATAAATTAAGGGAGTGAATGATTCTGCCTTTTTAAATTCCTCCCTTGAGGCGGTCCGACGAGTCGGAGGTTAGGAGGGTGTTTCAGTAAAGAAGTTGATCAAAAACACCCCTGTAGTCTCGTAACGACGGACCGCCTCAAGGGGACATTTATACAAAAAACATAATGCAGAAAAGTAAAGAAATCATGGCACCCATAGACCGGGACCTGATCGAGCAGGAGCTCAATGAGGAACGGTTTGTGCGCGATACCAACAAGGGCGGAAACAAGATATTCATCCTTAATCACCACAATGCGCCCAATGTGATGCGTGAGATCGGACGCTTGCGTGAGGTGTCTTTCCGATATGCCGGAGGTGGAACAGGCGAGGAGCTGGACATTGATGCGGCAGATACTAAGGAGCGTTGCTATGAGCAGTTGGTCGTTTACAATCCGGAAGACCGGGAGATCATCGGTGGCTACCGGTTTATTACCGGGGAGAGAGCCCGCAACCCCGAAACAGGTGAATTCGAGCTCTCCACTGCTCACTATTTCGATTTCTCCGACCGGATGAAAGAAGAATTTCTGCCCTACTCCATTGAGTTGGGACGATCATGGGTACAGCCGGACTACCAGCCGGCCAACAACCCAAGAAAAGGCCTCTTCGCCCTGATGAATATCTGGGACGGACTGGGCTGCCTGGTGACGCAATACCCTGAGATCAAATACTTCTTCGGTAAGGTGACCATGTACACAAGCTATAATGCTGAGGCACGAAACATCTTGTTGTCCTTTATGGCGCATTACTTCCCCAACCGTCTGGGGCTTTGCGAGCCGAAGAAAGAACTCTTTGCCGGATTTGATGATGCCTTATTCAAAAAGCACTTTGACAAAGACCTTAGTTTTCAGGAAGGATTTAAGCTGCTAAATAAGCTGCTGAAAGAGCGGGGCGAGTTTGTCCCGCCACTAATCAATATCTACATGAGTCTCTCAGACACCATGATGACGTTTGGTACGGCTCAAAACCCTGACTTTGGGGATGTGGAAGAAACAGCCATCCTAGTCACCATCGATGACATCCACCAGGAGGTGAAGGACCGGCATATTAATTATTAGTGTACAAATCATTTTTTTTAATACTCACATTGTTTTAAATTTGTAACCTGATACGTAACGATTAACAAAAAACTGAAATCAACAATGAACAAACCACATGGTAAGGGGAAACCCTAGAACAAATTTATTGACATGATTGAAACGTTTAAGAATAAAGAACTTGAGAAGTTCTTTAAAACGGGTGATGGTTCTAAGTTGAATCAGGCAAATCTGAAAAGAATAAGGAGGATTCTATTCGTTCTGAACAACGCTAAGATATTGGAAGATATAAATCTTCCCGGCTGGAGGTTGCATTCATTGAAAGGAAAAATGAAAGGGCATTATGCAGTTGATGTTAGCGGAAACTTCAGGATCATTTTCAGGTTTAATAATAGTAAAGTAACAGATGTAGACTATCTGGATTATCATTAAACAGAAAGAAAGGAACAAAATGATAATGTTTAATCCACCACATCCTGGTGAGATATTAAGAGAAGAATTCGTTGAGCCAAAGAATTTGTCAGTAACGAGGTTGGCAGAGATATTAGGGGTTTCAAGAAAAAACTTATCAACAATTCTTAATGAAAAGACCGGCATTAGTGCTGAAATGGCTATCCGCTTGTCTAAGGCTTTTGGCACTACACCTGATTTATGGATTGGGATGCAAAAAGAGTATGAGCTTTTTCGCGCACTTCAAAACGAAAAGAATATTCACGTTGAGAAGGTAGCATAGTTTAAAAGAAAAAGAGCTTGAATTTGGTATTGCAAATTTCAATGGTTCATATAAATTTGCAGTCCTTTTCAAAGTAAGAGGATGAGCGAGAGTAGCTCTCCCGATAGTTATCGGGAGGTAGAGCACAACAAAATGCTCACTACTTCTCATCAAGCGAGAGTAGCTCAGCTGGTAGAGCACAACCTTGCCAAGGTTGGGGTCGCGGGTTCGAATCCCGTCTCCCGCTCAAAGGGCCGCACTAGTTGCGGCTTCTTTATTTCACGCCCTGTCTGCCGACAGGCAGGCTCGGTGGTGGAACCACACGCCTCGGTGGTGGAATTGGTAGACACGCAGGACTTAAAATCCTGTGGACATTGCGTCCGTACGGGTTCAAGTCCCGTCCGAGGTACTCATAAGCCTGATAGTCGATTGATTGTCAGGCTTTTTTTGTTTGGATTCAAAGAAGATTCGGTACTCAGGCTTTTGCATCTGAGTTCAGGCTTCACCCGTAACAACCTTTTTTATTTTTGACGGCAATTGCTTAGATTTGCTTAAGCCGCGAGAAAAAATAAACCACTCTTAGGCTGTATCCCGAGACTTAAAAAGTTTTAGTGCAGGTCGTTTGATCATGTACTTAAGTTGGATATGGCAAATATTCATGATTGGTTTATTTGCTTACACTCAAACTTAATTTAATCCAACTTTAGTATCAACCATTGCCTGCATCAAGTTTTTGCTGTAGAACTAAACGTTGTATTATGAATATGCAAGCTATACTGAGCAATAAATATTTTCGCACCAAAACCCATCCTAATCATGGCTTTCAGGAGGGGTGATAAGGTATTAGTCGTAGATGTCTGGAAAGATGAATCTGGATCAATTCAGAGAAAGGATAGACCCGCAATAATCTATGATGTAATTGGTGACGACCATTATAGTATATTACTATATGGCAAAGATCGAACAGGCAAAATACCCGGGTTAAAAGTAGATCAATTTTCTGAAGAGGGTCAAAAGCTTCAGCTACAGAAAGATTCTTTTCTAAACCTCTCTAAAATCATACCACTAAAACGATACGCAATTGTTAGATTATTACGTGGGAATTGTTCCGAAAAGTTATTTGAGATGATTGAGAAAGTAATTGAACAGGAAGGAGTCAAAAAACCTTAAACTCTTTCAAAACCATCATAGGCAACAAGTAGCTCATTGATTTGTTCTTCTGACAATTCCTTGTCTCTATTTGGATAAACCCTGTTGTTTATTTTTTCAATTGCTTGGTCGGTTAAGGAAAGACATTTATCCAAGCCGGACCCAAAAAATACTAAGAAATAAAACCTGCTGACTTTCCCACCTTCATTGATGCTTCTTTTAGCCTTATGCATATAGTTGCTCAACTCTTCAAGAGATATAATAGATTCCATTAATTCCCTTTCGTCTGCATTATCAATTTTAGGTATAGAATTCTTTAATGATTTTGCTGCTTGAATAAAAGCAATTCTTGAGATTACTGTAGTGAAAGCAACAAGCAATAATGCAAATGGAGCGAGTAATATTAACGCAAATATTCCTAGAAAGAACCTTGATAAGGTTCTTAAAAAGCGACCAAAACTTCTATTAAGTTGATCACCGTACCTTGCCAAGGAAAAGAATTGATTATCCTCTAAATAGATGTGACCCCCGTTTTGCATAGCAATAATGAAACGAAAAAATTAATATTTTGATTTAAATATTAGTACAAATATATGTTAATAGCCAGAACATGATCAAATTAACCAATTGATATCAAATTAGTTCGTTAACAATGTAACCAACTGAAAACACTACCCCAAATTCCGACAAACTGCAACATATTTCGCTGACTGGTCGGTTCGGATCGATGAAATGCACGCTTTGATCGAGGGCTCAAATCCCGCAAAAAACGGCTAGTAATATTGCTTAATTCAATATCGAGATTTACACACGCAGAATCCGCACTTCTACTGTTCATCTTTGTATTGTCGCTAATGACAAAAAATACAAACCACTCTAAAAAGATACCATTATGTTGAACGAAGAACTTGATATGACGCTAGAATGTGCTGTTAAAATCAGAAAGCATTTGGTGAGACTACTGGACGGAAGAAGCGATGAGGCGTTAGAGTCCAAACTTCAATATGTAAACAGCCTGATCATGGAAGCTGATTCCATGCAATACGAAGTGATGGCGGTGGCTTAATTGCCTTTCAGCACATCCTTTAACTCATTCAACTTTAGCAGGGCCTCCACCGGGGAGGTCGTATTCACATCAATGTTTCGAAGGATATCCAGCATGCGCTCCATGCGAGGGTCCGCTTCGAACAAATTCATCTGGAACTGCTGCGTAGGCAGTTCTTCCAGCTTCTGGCGGTCACTGTCCGTCAGCTTTTCTTTCTCCAGGTGTTTTAAGATCTCATTCGCACGGATCACAATCTCATTCGGCATGCCGGCCATCTGCGCCACATGAATTCCGAAGCTGTGCTCACTGCCTCCCTCGACCAGCTTCCGCATAAAGATCACTTTGTTATCAAGCTCCTTCACGGACACATTGAAGTTCTTCACTCGAGGTAAATCTTTCGCCAGCTCATTCAGCTCATGGTAGTGTGTCGCAAACAGGGTCTTGGCTTTCGCTTTCGGGTGATTGTGTAGATGCTCCACAATGGACCAGGCTATCGAAATCCCGTCATATGTACTTGTTCCCCGACCGATCTCATCCATCAGCACCAATGAACGATCGCTGAGGTTGTTCAGGATACTGGCGGTCTCTGTCATCTCCACCATGAAGGTGGATTCTCCACGTGAGAGGTTATCGGAAGCTCCTACACGGGTAAAAACCTTGTCCACCAACCCGATCTTGGCATAACCAGCCGGCACAAAAGAACCCATCTGAGCCATCAAGGTAATCAGTGCCGTTTGCCTCAATAGTGCCGACTTCCCTGCCATGTTTGGTCCGGTTATGATCATGACCTGCTGAGATTCCGTATCCAGGTATAGATCGTTAGCGATGTAGTCTTCCCCATCTGCAAGGTTTCGCTCAATCACCGGATGACGACCTTCTTTGATGTCGATGATCTTTTCCTCAGAGATGTTCGGGCGACAATAATTGTAGGACTGTGATTGCTGTGCAAAACAAGACAGGCAGTCAAGCTGCGCTACAACCTTGGCATTCTGCTGGATCGCATCGATGTAGGAGTGCGCAAAGACGACCAACTCCGAATACAGCTTTTGCTCCAATACACCAATCTGAGACTCGGCATTCAGAATTTTTTCTTCGTATTGTTTAAGCTCTTCCGTGATGTAACGCTCCGCATTTACAAGCGTCTGCTTCCGGATCCACTCTTCCGGCACTTTGTCTTTATGGGCGTTTGAAACCTCCAGGTAGTAGCCGAATACTTTGTTGTAAGCGATCTTCAACGAGCTGATTCCGGTTCGCTCAATCTCACGATCCCGAATCCCGGACAGAAAATCCTTACCTGAAGTGGAGATGGCTCGCAGCTCATCCAGATCTGCATTTACTCCTTTTTTAATGACGCCTCCCTGATGAAGCTGAAGCGGTGCATCGTCATTGAGGTCACTCGTGAGTTTCTCAATGAGTTTTTCACACGGGTTCAGTAGGTCATAAAACGCATTCAGCGCTTTCTTCCCTTTGATCAGTTCACGGATCGGCTCCAGTTGAAGCAGGCTCTTTTTGAGTTGGAGCAGCTCCCGTGGATTGACCCGGCTAGTCGCTACTTTTCCTACCAGTCGTTCCAGGTCGCCAATTTTTTCCAGGTGCTCGCGCAGCACATCCTGCAGTTCCTCCTCTTGTGTCAACGTTTCCACCACATCCAGTCGCTGGTCGATCTCGGGCTTGCTTTTCAGCGGTAGTACCAACCACTTTCGCAGCAGCCGTCCACCCATCGGTGTGAGTGTTTGGTTGATGGTTTCGATCAGTGAAATGCCATCAGGCTGGGCAGACTGGATCAACTCCAGGTTTCGGATGGTGAAGCGGTCCAGCCACACGTACTTGTTCTCATCAATTCGGGAGATCGACTTGATGTGATTGGTTTCTTTATGCTCCGTTTCATCGAGGTAGTAAAGAATCGCACCGGCAGCTAAAATGCCTTCTGATAATTCTTCAATGCCATACCCTTTAAGGTTCGGCACATTGAAATGTGTGGTCAGTTTTTCGTACCCGTATTCCTTGCTGAAAATCCATTCTTCCAGCGCGAACGAAGCAAAGTGCTCCCCGTAACGCTGACCGTACCAGTCACGGTTGGGTTTAGGGTAGATGATCTCCGAAGGTTGAAATCCACGAATGAGTTTGTCTGCATAATCCTCCGTTCCGGAAGAGACCATAAACTCCCCGGTAGACAAATCGAGGAATGCGACACCACATTTATCCTTACTGGGATAAACCGAAGCAAGGAAATTATTTTTTCGTTGGTCTAATACATTATCGTTGAGCGAAAGGCCGGGTGTCACGAGCTCCGTTACACCTCGTTTTACAATGCCTTTAACCGACTTAGGGTCTTCCAGCTGATCACAGATCGCTACGCGGTATCCGGCGCGTACCAGTTTGGGCAGGTAGCTGTCCATGGCGTGGTGAGGAAATCCGGCAAGCTCCATCTCGGAGGCCGCTCCATTGGATCGCTTGGTAAGGACGATATCCAGCGTTTTGCTGGCTTTGACTGCATCTTCGCCGAAGGTTTCGTAGAAATCGCCCACCCGGAACAACAGCAACGCACCGGGGTACTTGCTCTTGATCTGATTGTATTGTTTCATCAGAGGGGTTTCCTTACCTGCCTTACTTCCGGCCATGAAGTTGTAGTGTTTAATTTTGGACTTCCAAAAGCAATATTAATAGTTAGTAAGTGACTAATAATGACTTTATAAAAAAGTCTTCAATCTAAAAATGAAGAAATTAAAAAACGAAGAGCTGGGCCGTTTATCCCCAGAGGAATTTAAAAATGCAGAAAAAATACCTGCGGTATTGGTCCTGGATGATGTCCGTAGTGCGATGAATGTCGGATCGGCATTTCGCACCTCTGATGCGTTTCGTATCAAAAAAATCTATTTGTGTGGGATCACTGCTAAGCCGCCCCATCGGGAGATCAACAAGACAGCATTAGGCGCACAGGATTCTGTGGATTGGGAACATGTAGAAACCATTTCAGAATGCGTTGATGAACTAAAGAAAAACGGATACCAGATCGTGGCAGTGGAGCAGGCAGGTGAGAGTACTTCCCTGCTTGATTTTCAAGTTGAAGGTGAAAAGAAGTATGCGTTTGTTTTTGGAAACGAAGTGTTTGGGGTGAATGACAAGGTGGTGGAAACAGCGGACACGGTTTTAGAAATTCCGCAGTATGGTACCAAGCACTCGCTAAATATCTCGGTAAGTATTGGGGTGGTGCTATGGGATTTTGTGAGTAAACAAAAAAAGCTTCCCTGATAGAGAAGCTTTTCAGTTTTCTTTTCTTGTCATTCCCAGCGAATGCGAGGAATCCTTTTTCTCAATTGGTATAGACTTCTACCTCCGGTCGAAATGACACTAAAGGTGAAGCTTTACCCTTCGTCGTATTCGATATCCAGAATACGTTCTTCGAACATACCTAAGGCAATCTTATCCTCACCAAGAACATCGAATAGCTCGAGCGCTCTTCTAGCCACATATTCTTCTTCGATCTGCTCTTGAACGAACCATCGCATGAACTCTTCTGTGGCAATATCATTGTACTTTCTGCACTCTCCAACAATTTCATGAATGGCATCAGAAACAGCGATCTCATGCTCCAAAGCTTTTTCGAATACTTCTCTTAGTGATCCGAAATCATGCTGACTTTCGCCTACTGTCGGTGAAACAGCATCGCATTCCATGTCGCATAGGTAATGGAATAATTTCAGCTGGTGCTTTCGCTCCTCATCCGATTGCTTAAAGAAAAATTCAGCACTGTTATCGTACCCACGCACGTCACACCAGGCAGCCATCGCGAGGTAGGAAGCTGAAGAATGTGCTTCCATTTTAATTTGTCTGTTTAGTACATCAACAATCTCGTCTTTGAGTACGTGATGTCTTCTCAGAATATCTTTCATATTGATGAATTTTCGGTTTTAAGTCTTAACTAACTAACCGATCAAAAGTTGAATACGTTCTTTCGCAAAATCTTCTGAACGGCACTGTTTAGTGCTAAGGTATCAAACGTTCCGTTTAGAAGCTCTCTAAATTCAAGTATCTCACGGAGCGAAAGAACAAGGAAACGATCACAGTGCGGAAGGTGCACGACCTCCACGTCAGGAGATGAACTTTCCAGTAGTTCGATGATATCAAATGACATGATCTTTTTGCGGAATGCATACAGGTCGCACAGCTTGAAGCTGATCTCTTCCTGATCAAACTGCAGCAAAAACGAGTCTGTAAGCCCGCATTGGGCTATTTTCGCACTTTTTGTTTTATAGATCTCTTCCTGCATGTTGGCACATTGCGTGTAATGTTGGACAAGATTTACAGTATTTACCTTTTTTCTTCATGTACTTAAAACAACACTCCGCCTTCAATTTTTTCCCCTTCTTTTTTTTCTTCAGAAGGTGCTCTTCATAGAGCCGGGAAGTCGGAAGTGATAAAGGAATACTGCTCATCGATCAAAATTCTTATTTAGATAGATTCTAAATAGAATGCAAACGTAATTCCGAATCAGAAATGTTCCAAGGTTATTTAGAATTATTCTAAATGATTTTTGTCAGTTTCTACATCCACTCAAAGATCGAAATTCGCAACCGTGAAAATCAATTGAAACATTCTTTATTTAGATTGATTCTTAATAGTAACTTTGTCGCCTGTGCAGACATAACATAAACTGTGCAACCCCGGAAAAATGAGCAGACTATCTTCGGTACAATCCAACATTCAGCACACCATTGATAGAATCGATGAAAGCGATGTGAAAGATCGATTGTATGAAATGGGGATCTACCCTGATCAAACCATTCAAATTGTTCGAAAAGCCCCATTTGGAGACCCGCTGATTGTGAAGGTTGGCGGTCAGGAGATCATGCTCCGGATAAATGAAGCAGACTTAATCACCATCAAGGAAAATTAGTACGTTGATCAGGAAGATAGCATTAGTAGGGAACCCAAACGTTGGTAAAAGCACCATCTTCAACTTATTAACAGGTCTGAACCAGAAGGTGGGCAACTACCCTGGAGTTACCGTAGACAAAAAGTACGGATCATTTAAGCTGGATCAACAAACAGTGGATGTGGTTGATCTTCCGGGCACTTACAGTTTACATCCCAAAACAGAAGATGAGCAGGTCGTTCGCAATTATCTAACCGGGGAAACAACTCCTGATGTGGTTGTCGTAATCGCAGATGCGATTAATCTCCATCGGAACCTGTTGCTATTTTCACAGGTATATGATTTGAAAATCCCCGTTATCCTAGTACTCAATCGCATCGACCTGAGTCAGAAAGACAAGGAAAACATATCCACTGAAAAGCTAAGTTCATTGCTTGGTGGCGTGCCAGTCATCCCATTGAATGCTCGACAGGGGAACGTCGACGCTTTGAAATCCGCAATCGCCTCTTTCAAAGCCAATGACAACTGGCAGCCTTTCTACCAAAGTAACAATGGCGTTGACTACCTGAAGGAAACAGAAGCAAGACATCAGAAAATTCATAAGCTGATGAAGTTTCTGAACAAGGGCGATAAAAAGACTGATACTTTCTCAAGCAAGCTGGATAAGCTACTTCTACACAAAGTGTGGGGTTACGCCATCTTTTTGGCTATCCTGTTTGTGATCTTTCAGTTTATCTACGTTTTCGCAAACGTCCCGATGGACCTGATTGATAATTTCTTCATTAGCTCGAGCTCTTTTCTATCGGAAAAACTTCCTGTAGGACCCCTGAGCTCGCTGGTTACCGAAGGTATTATCCCGGGTGTTGGCGGAGTGGTTATTTTCATTCCCCAAATCGCTTTCTTGTTCTTGTTTCTCACCGTGCTGGAAGAGACCGGATATATGACAAGGGTGGTCTTTCTAATGGACAAAATCATGCGTCCGTTTGGACTGCATGGCAAAAGTGTGGTGCCATTGATCTCCGGGGTTGCCTGTGCAATTCCAGCCATCATGTCCAGCCGTTCCATTGATCAACCCAAAGAACGATTGATCACGATATTAGTCACACCACTCATGAGCTGCTCGGCTCGGCTGCCTGTATACATCCTGCTTATCGCGCTGACTGTACCTGACAAACTGGTAGCAGGTTTCATCAACATGCAGGGATTGGTACTGTTTGGCATGTACATGTTGGGGATTATTGCGGCTTTGGTTTTTGCCATCATTTTTAAAGCGATTCTTCTGACCAAATCGAAGAGCTTTTTGATCATGGAAATGCCACGTTATCAGCTGCCCAAATTTCGAAACGTGGTTTACAATGTATACGAAAAAAGTAAAGCGTTTGTCTGGGGTGCAGGGCGTATCATCCTGGCCATTTCGATTATCCTTTGGGTGCTGGGGTCATACGGGCCTGATTCATTCACATCTACTAAGGAAACAGAGGAAATCCTTCCTCAAACAACATTAGAAACTTCATTTATTGGTATTCTGGGAAAACAGATCGAGCCGGCAATCAAGCCTTTGGGATACGACTGGAAGATCGGTATTTCTTTAATTACCTCATTTGCGGCCAGGGAAGTATTCGTAGGTACGATGGCCACCATTTACAGCATTGATGAATCAGATTCAGAAGCTTCATTGTTGGAAAGGATGAACCAGGAAATCAATCCGGATACGGGGGAGCGAGTTTATGGGCTTGCGACCGGCATTTCTTTGATGATTTTCTATGCGTTTGCCATGCAATGCATGAGTACACTGGCTGTGACTAAGCGTGAAACCAAAAGCTGGAAATGGCCGTTGGTGCAGCTCGGTTACATGACGGTGCTTGCATATGTTAGTTCACTTATAGCTTATCAAATACTCGTATGATCCAATTGATAATAGTAAGTATTCTTTTTCTCTCATCGTGCTACTTTCTGGTTCGGTCATTCTTCGGACCAAGTTACAAGCAACCTGCTTGTGAGAAGTGCGGGAAGTGAGTTGAATAAATATAGGAATCTACTCCTCCCTTGAGGGAGGTTAGGAGGGTGTTCCATCACACTTAGGTGGTGTTCAAAAACACCCCTATAATCCCCTCAAGGGGATATTTACACACCTCAAAACTTAACCTGCAAAGTCAGATAATAATTCCTCGGCTCGGAAGGGATAATGCCTGGGCCCGGATACCCTGTCGCTCTTCGGGTGAAATACTTTTCATCCAGCAGGTTGTTTATTCCGGTCTCGATCTTAAATCGACTGATGACATATGAAAAAGATAGGTCCATGATGCTGTAAGCAGGAATAGTCCCTATGATGCCATTTCGGTTATTGGTCTCATCCGGAATAGCAGAATTCTCCACATCCGTATATTGCTCGGAAAGATGGGTGAATTGAAAGCTTCCAAGCAGATTTTTGTAGCCAAATCGTATGCCCGTTTTTACATTGAGAAGTGGGATAAACTCCACTTTCTTTCCTTCTACATTGTTGTCATCGGATTGAAGGTATTCTGATTCAGTAACTGCCCCATTGACAAACCAATTTAGCTTGTAGGTATCTGCTGAAAGTTGAAATGATTTAGCAAGATTCCAGTCCGTGAAAAACTCGAGACCAATGATCAAGGCATCTCCAATATTTCCTCTCACACGTTTTGCCCGATCATCAAAAACTACACCTATGCGATCCTCATAAAGCAAGCTAAAAAATCCTACATCATATGAAATCAGTTCTCGCCATTTTCCTCTCATCCCAAAATCAAATGTGTAGCCTCTTTCGTCAGTAATGTTTGGGTCTACAGAAAAAGTAGGGTTTGTAATTCTGATATCTGAAAAAGTGACTGACCGATAGTTCTCAGAAATATTTCCATACAGCTCAAACTCATCCGAAGGCGCATAGCTCAGACCAATGCCTAATAGAACAAAAGATCGCTGAAAGGTGCGATTGTCTGTGCTATCGCCCAGGGCGGTTACGTTTCTGGCAAGATCTATATCCTCCACGTTGTATGTACCTCTGCTAGCTGTCCTAATAAATTCATACCTGAAACCTGGAGTAATAGAAAGTTGATCATTGATAAAAATGATGTTTTCACCAAAGAATGCGAGGTTCCTGTTTGGAAACTCAAAGTCCGATTGATTGACATAGTCAGGGTTTTCATTTAGTGCAAAAGAAAAATCAGCACCCGTTCCCCGACTACCAGGTCCCTGTCGACTTGTATTATTTGCATGATAGTATTTTGAACCGATCAGGAAAACCGCATCTTTTCCAGCCATGGCATACCGTGTTAGGAAGCGAGCTTCAGCTCCCCAGTTGTTAAACTGGCCTTTGATCAAATCCCGAGAGAATGTGTAATTCCCATCCGTCTCCTGCTCGTCATTCTGAGTAATTGGATTTGCATTTAGCTCACGTGGATCACCTCTAAACCCAATCGCGTTTCGCTCAGCATCCAACCCAAACAATGTCACACTCAAATCGGATCGGGTGGAAAGTTTATGTTCTAATTTCAATGCATACAGTTTCCAGTCTACCTCAAACCAATTCCTTGATCGATTACTTACTGTGTAGGCAGAATCCGACCGGAACCATGGGTCAGTCAGCCCACCTGGCTGCTGTGCGAGGTAGTCAAGCGAAGTAAATTCGAATGTGGCGGAGGTCCTTTCTGAAAAATCATATTTAAAACTCCCAAAGAAATTTTTGGAGTCGAACCCGGAATTAGGTCTGAAGCCATCGCCCCGCTTAAGGTTAAAATAGGTGTAATACGAGAATTTCCCTACCGTACCACTTAGCGAGTTAAAGGAATTAAGTAATCCGAATGACCCAACGGATTGACGAGTTACTAATTCAATTGGTTTGTTTGCCGGTTGTTTCATTTTGAAATTAATCAGTCCACCAAACTGCGTCCCGTATTGCAAAGATGCAGCTCCTCGCACCACCTGGATTTCACTCAAAGCTTCGGCAGGGGGTGTGTAGTAGCTCTCCGGATAGCCCAGCACATCCGCGCTGATGTCGTATCCATTTTGGCGGGTATTGAAATTTGAGGTTCGATTTGGATCCAACCCTCTGCCTCCGACATTGAGCTGCAACCCGGCATCTATGCTCTCATAGATATTCAGCCCCACGACCTGGGAATAGATTTGACGGGCGTTGTTGGTGGCCGCATTACCTACCATCTGATCCAGTAAAACCACTTCGGATTTTTTGCCGGCGTAAATAGCCGTCCCCTCCACTGGCTGCAGTCGATTAAGGGCAAAGATTTCTTCTCGCTTCCTGCTGATAACCACTTCTGAAAGCTCTTGCTGAAAGGCTTCCATACGAATGGTAATCTGTTCATCGTCCTGAAGTTCAACCTGAAGTTCTTGTGTCTGAAATTCCAGCGATAGTACCACGATGCTATGGGTTTCCCCTTCCAGATTACTGAGCTCAAAATAACCTTTGCTATTTGTGTTCGTCAACTGACTGGAGTTTCGATCATAGACCTCCGCATTCGGTATTGGTTTACCGGTCTCAGCATCCATGACGTTCCCGGACAGGGTGAACTGTGCCATTATGGGCGCGACCAAAAGCATTATTATGCATGTAAACCATGCACGTGTTTTTATTCCAAGTGGTCGTACGACTTTCTGATCATCAGAAAACTCTCCTTTCACCATTCGGTTATTTGAACTACACCAGTCGTCCGACCACTTCACGTTATATCCCTTTAATCTCATCTTTGAATGGCAGTATCCAGTTTTTATGTTTGAATGAATCTTTTTGTTTGGTCAGGTCAACTGACGGGTCGATATAAGGTTGACTTCTTCGCCCGTTTAATGCAACAAAGCTCTCCACGTATATTTCTACTTCCTTACCTTGAGAAGCAAAATGATCTTGAAGGTGATGAGCATACTCCAGAATAAAGTCCGGCTGAAAGGACATTTGCTTTTCCTGAAATGACGTCAGAAAGTCGGTATTGTCAATGTAAAACGTCTCATCATTGGTTCGATCTACAATTTTGAAATTGGCATAGCCCGCCTTTTCCATTAGCATCACGCGCCAGGAAAATCGAAAGCCTTCCTCAGTCCAGAAAAGCTCATCGGGGTACAAGAGGTAGCGCCATGGGAGTAAGAGTTGAATGGTGAAGAAGATGGTTAGGAGGGTGAGTTTCCACTTTGGAGTCTTCGAATTCTCTCTGCTTGTCATCTTGAGCCTGCCTGACCGGTAGGCAGACGTAGCGAAAGATCTATCCTCCTTATTGGTAGAATCTTTCTTATCGAGAAGATTTCTCACTGCGTTCGAAATGACACTAATAATTTTGTTAATGGTTTTCAGGATTCGCTCATGCAGGTTGGAGTCAAAAAAGATCAGTGCGCTCACGATCATAATGTAAGGGAACATGCCAATCGGAAATAACACGCGGGTGAGCACATGGAAGACCACCACCAGAGCAAAGGCAATCAACCTTGTTCTTCTCCAAAGCAGAAGGAACGGAATACATAAATCGTAAATAGCCCCTCCCCAGCTGAAGGCATAAATGATCCATTCCTGATGTAGAAAATCGCCCAGAATGGGAATGTCGTATTTTCCTGGCAGCCATATTTTAAGCGGCATGGCTCGAAACAGCCAGTCAGAGTTGAGCTTGGCTAATCCCGCATAGAAATAAACGATTCCAAGCAAAAGCTTGATGCTATCAAGGCTCCATTTTGGCACATAATCCTGTGAACCATTTCTTCTAGCATCCACAGAAAAGCATTGACCTGCCGGTAAAAAGATCATCAAAAAACTAAGCAGGCTGATGAAATAGTAGTGGTTCAGATAGGTCGTTTTATCCATCAGCTCGATATAAGTGAAGCTGAGGAAGAAAGCGATGATCGATAGCCTGTATCGAAAACCCACCATGACAGCCAATGCAGAAAGGCCACAAATGATAAAAAGCAGATAGGTATAATTTCCAAGTGGCTTCACCCACTCAAACCCATAGTATGAAAAGAAAAAAGACGGCTCGATATACAGCTTTTCGATCCAGCCATTGGCCCAGAACCGGATGATGCTTGCGCACATCATCAAGCCAAAGAAAATACGAAAGACTGCCAGTGGAGCAGCCTTTGTGGTTTGGTTAAAAAAACTATTTATCATCGTCATTCTGAACTTGTTTCAGAATCTATTTCGACTTGTTCCAGACCCTGAAATAAATTCAGGGTGACACCTATACTTTGAATGATTTTAATCTCCATCGGCATCTACATAGTCGACACGGATATTAAGTGCCTGGAGCATATCCACCTTCATGTTTATGACATTTTCCTGAAGTTTTTCATAGACCTGAACCATCTTCAAATAATCATTTTCCACCTGTGTAGAGAAGCTATCAGGTAAAGTTTCAGCCTCGGTTCTGGCCTGGTCAAATTGGGCATTGATTAATGTCCCTAAATCTTCTCCCTCGCTTATGTCTTGCACAAAATCGAGATAGGTCTTGAGCCCTTCTCCTTCCACTGTGAGGTTGGAGTCTGCTGACCTGCCGTTGAAGAAAGCCTGCATAGCATCTAAGGATGCATTAAAAAGAACTTTCGATTTTCCACTATAGTAACCCTCTACTTTTTCCGGGGCAATAGACCCTGAAAATACCCCTGATGGAATGCCGACTTTACCTGCCCGAAGATGCTTTTCATAATAAAAAATATAATCGTTAACCAGCTTATTAACCGATGATGTTGCTTCAGATCCATCATTATTCACAAACGTGTCTCTATAGCCATTCTTCCAGTCATCCAGTACAGATGTTGCAAGTGTTTCCAGTCTCTCGATCAGATCCAGCAAAAAGATTTTGTATGGGTGGTTTGCCATCTCTTGAGAATACAAATCAACGATCTCCTGATCTGTCTCTCTTACTCCATAAAGCAAATATTCAATGGCAGGGAAACCTTGCTCGTCTTGTTTGTTGACGGATGTCAAATCGTAATCACCAGACTCAATCGTATTTATGAGGTCGCTCGTATTTGTGGGGTAAATATTGGTGAAATTGATCAGTGTAATCGCCTCTGCTTTCCCGATCTCAAACATGCCCACTTTTTGCCAGGCTAGATTTGCATTCAACCACGCTTCTCTTAAGGCGGTCAGATTTTCACTTGAAGGGGAAGAAGTAAAGGTTTGAGCTGCCGTATTTAGAATCTCTAATTTGGATATATAAGATTCATAACCCGGAACAATAATGTTATCTGCCCAGTTTACAAGCATCGCTTTACGGTCAAAATTGTCGGTAGCAACACCCCCTTCATCATCTGAACATCCAATCAGCAAAATGCCCACCAAGGCAATTGAACCAAAAAACAAATGTGCTTTCTTCATTATTCCCATTTAGTTTTAAAAACGTAAAGGGGACTCTATCAGCCCCCTTTTATATTTTATCTATCAGCTTCCCGCTTCCTCCACAGTGAAAGAAAACCTCGCCGCTATTTCATTTGAAACTTCATCAAGTTTAGCTGGCGTCACATCCCAGAATCCATTTCCAGCCATCAGTTCATCTATCATCGCATTCACTTCCGCATTTGAAAAAAGCGGTAAATCACTACCCGGCAGTCTGGTAAACTGCAAGCTATAGATGAAACCATATCCTTCCGATAGATCGTGGAATACTGCTGCATAATCGATTGTACTGGCTTCCAAACCTGCTTTACCTTGTTGCAGATAGTAAACCGCTCGTATTCCAATGATCATGGAAATTTTCTCCCTGATGATCTCCGCTTGCGCATCACGTGTTTCATAATCACCTGACACGATTGCCGCTCTGCCTCGCTTGAATGCATTGTAGATGTCTGCTGCAATCCCTTCGAAATCAGCATCACCTTCTACTCTCCCGATGTATTTAAATAGGAAGCTGTCACCTTCTCCAAGTGTTGCATTTGGATCTGCCTCGTTGGCTGCTTTCGCATACGCATAGCCATACGCCTCGTCCCATTTATGCTCCATGTTTGTGTAGCTCTTTCCATCGGCCAAGATACCAGCATCATTGTCTTCTCTATTTGTTCCTGCATCAAGTACGGAAGTACTTACATAGTTATTGAGGATTTGATCCACCATGAGTGCTCCGATCAATCCTTTCCCGAATGCCTGGTTGTATTCAAGACCTTTCGCGTTAACATATCGAACTGAACCTCCGCCAGCTTCCTGTATTTGCCCTGCTACACCAGCACTCGCATCCGTCTCCCAATTAGGAAACACCTCAGTTATCTGGTTGGCAATCCAGCTATCAAAATCTGCTTTGATTTCAGCCGAAAGTGTCGCATTAGAAGAGAAAAAATCGGCCGAGGCAGCTGTCTTGCTTTTTACATTTTTATCAGAGGCATTAAGTCCAAAGTTGGTTTCATCCGCAAAATCGCTATCACCTTCTGCATGCGAAAACATTGCATCGATTTCAGCTTCAGTAAATGCCGTGTTACTAAGAGCACTGACAATTTCTTCAGCCATTAAGGTTCTTGTGGTCTGTCCACTAAATGATACAGTGGATTCTCCATCTCTTGTAAATGCATAAGTAGATGGTTCGTCAATAACGATACCCGGATCATCGTCACTCCCGCAGCTGGTTGAAAGTATTGTTATCCCTATCAAAAGGGAGAAAATGTTAAAGTTTTTATTCATCATGTTATCAAGGTTTGCAAAAATAGTTTTTGATCTACTGTTTAGAATCATTCTAAACAATGCAAAATTGAAAGTTGGACTCTTTTTGCACAATCGCTATCGATGGGGAAATTTTTTATCACTAGAAGTAGTGATATAGCTAGCTAGGAGTAGCTACCTAATAGCTAGTTCTAGCTAGCTTCTGCCTGACTTTTTACAATGCCAGATTCCAAAGCATACACAATAAGCTCGGCAGGAGAGTTCATATTGAGTTTGCGGAGAATATTCTTGCGGTGGGAGTTAATAGTATGAATGCTCAAGTGAAGCTCTTCGGCAATTTGAGCCGTCGTTTTTCCACGGGTAATTAGCTCAAGCACTTCGTATTCACGAGGAGTAAGATTAGTTGGATCACAATTCTCTTCTTTGTCCGGACCTTCCACCACGAGATCAAGGATGTTATTACAGAAAAAACGATTGCCTTGTGAAACTGCTCTCAAGCCATTAATGATTTCTTCCTCGCTGCAATTTTTGGTGAGGATTCCCTTAATTCCCATGGAAAGTAATTGCTGGATTGATTCCTTGGTCTGACTATTTGAAATGACTAAAAAGCTTGATGAAGTATTTTCTTTAAGTTGCTTCAGTTTTGGGATTAATTCCCGGTCCTTATCAGATATATCTATGACTACCAGTTTCGGTTGAGTTCCCTCTACTGTCTCTGTCAGCTGATTCGAAGAGTCAACCACCTTCACTAAATCGAATCCCGGCATGGCTTTAATCAAGGAAGCCATGCCCTGACGGGTCAAGTACTGAAAGTCTGCTAATAGGACGGTAGTTGCCAACTGGTCTTATTTAGAATAATTCTAAACAAAAGTAGGTCGGGAAATTTGATTACACAAAAACTGGTTATTTGAAATTCAAAAGGGGCTGCCCTTGTTAGATTTGTATCGATAAAATTCAAGACATGGAATACCGCATAGAACATGATACCATGGGCGAAGTAAAAGTGCCCGCAGATAAATATTGGGGAGCGCAAACTCAGCGATCCCGAGACAACTTCAAAATAGGTGGTGAAAAAAACCAAATGCCGATGGAAATCATCCGTGCATTTGCCATTTTGAAAAAATCAGCGGCCGAGACCAATATGGAACTCGGTGTTTTGCCAAAGGAAAAAGCAGAACTCATTGGCAAAGTGTGTGATGAAATTCTGGAAGGAAAACTGGATGATCAGTTTCCATTGGTCGTATGGCAGACTGGTTCCGGAACACAATCCAATATGAATTCCAATGAAGTGATAGCAAATCGCGCGCATGTCATGAATGGAGGTTCTCTATCAGACGATAAAAAAATCATCCACCCAAATGACGATGTGAATAAGAGTCAAAGCTCGAATGATACTTTCCCTACAGCCATGCACATTGCGAGCTATAAGATGGTGGTTGAAACTACTCTCCCTAAGGTGAAAAAGCTAAGAGATACGCTCCATAAAAAATCAGAAGCTTTCATGGATGTAGTGAAAATTGGTCGTACGCACTTCATGGATGCCACGCCATTAAGCCTTGGCCAAGAGTTTTCCGGTTATGTATCTCAGCTAGATCATGGATTAAAGGCATTAAATAATACACTTGATCATTTGTCAGAACTGGCCCTGGGTGGGACAGCCGTTGGAACCGGGCTAAATACGCCGGAAGGATATGCCGAACTGGTAGCGAAGAAAATTGCTAAGCACTCTGGCATGCCAATGCGATCCGCAGAAAACAAATTCGAAGCACTGGCAGCTCATGATGCAATTGTAGAAACACATGGAGCACTGAAACAACTGGCTGTCAGCCTGATGAAGATAGGGAATGATATCAGAATGCTATGCTCCGGACCGAGAAGTGGAATCGGAGAAATTCTGATTCCGGAAAACGAGCCTGGCTCTTCTATTATGCCGGGAAAAGTGAACCCCACACAGTGCGAGGCTTTGACCATGGTATGTGCGCAGGTCATAGGAAACGATGTGGCAATATCTACCGGAGGAGCCACAGGTCACTTTGAGCTCAATGTTTTCAAGCCGATGATGGTCTTCAACTTACTTAATTCTGCACGTTTAATCGGTGATGCATGCGAATCGTTCAATGATAATTGTGCAATCGGAATTGAACCAAATCATGAAGTGATTAAGGAAAAACTCGAGAACTCATTGATGCTGGTAACAGCCCTAAACACACATATTGGCTATGAAAATGCGGCTAAAATTGCCAAAAAAGCGCATAAAGAAGGAACTACGCTCCGAAAAGCAGCCATTGATCTGGGACTTGTTACGGATGAACAGTTTACGGAGTGGGTGAAACCCGAGGACATGATCGGATCGCTAAAAAGTTGATTTATTATCCATTATCTAGAGTTTTTTGTACTTTAGTAACATTAATGATTGCAGAAAAAACCAATTTCACAGGAAAGATGAAAAAATCAATATCACTTATCGCGCTGGCACTCTGCTGTGTATTTGCATTTGAGGCAAACGCCCAAATGGACAAAAAAGAGAAAAAAGAGTGGAAGAAGAGAATTAAAAAATTAGAGCCAGAGCAATACAAGCAGTTGCTAGACGAAAACAAATCGTTGAAAGGTCAGGTGACTAGCTTGAAAACGGAGCTTGGAAATATCGACGATAGACTTGCGGAAAAAGACGAGCAAATCCTTACGTACCAATCGCAGATTGGCGACTTACGAGAGGAACTCTCAAGACTTCAGAGTAAGCAACCTACGGATAATGTGGCCTCACGAAGCACTGGCGGAGGAATTGATGAAAACAAAGGCCTTGTTTTTAAGGTGCAGATTGGAGCATATGGCAAGAAAGAAGATTTATCGAAGTATGATAACTCTTCGAATTTCGGAGTTGAAAATTCAGATGATCTTCAAAAATTCACAATTGGCGTTTTCAGAGATTATTGGGAAGCAAGCACCTTTAAAAAGTACCTAAGAGAAATGGGCGTTAAGGATGCGTGGGTTGTGTCATACAAAGATGGTAAGCGTGTTCCGCTAAAAGAAGTACTGGAGGATGTGACTAAAAAGTCATAATATTTAAAGCATAACTCTAAACCCTGGTTCTCATAAGGAGCCAGGGTTTTTTGTTTGTATTTTTGCATTCGCATGATAAAACATAAGACACAAGAAGAAATAGAAATCATGAGGGAGAGTGCCCTCATTGTCTCAAAGACATTGGGACTGATGGCGGAAAAGATTGAGCCTGGAGTAAATCTCCTGGAGCTTGACAAAATTGCTGATGAATTTATACGTGATCATGGTGGAGTTCCGGCTTTTTTAGGATTGTATGACTACCCAAAATCGATCATTACATCCGTAAATGAACAGGTAGTACACGGAATACCAACAGATCGTCCACTTAATGAGGGTGACATAGTTGGGGTGGATATCGGGGTTTTGAAAAATGAATATTATGGTGATCATGCGTACACTTTCGCTGTAGGTGAAATAGATGATGAAGTGAAAAAGCTTCTTAGTATCACCAAAGAGTGTCTTGATAAAGGAATTGAACAATTAGTAGCAGGAAATCGAATTGGAGACCTTAGCTATGCGATCCAACAGCACGCAGAAAATCATGGCTATGGAGTGGTGCGAGAGCTCGTTGGCCATGGTTTAGGGAAGAAAATGCATGAAGCCCCTGAGGTTCCAAATTTTGGTAAGCGTGGCAGAGGGCCAAAGATTAAAGAAGGGTTGGTAGTGGCCATCGAACCAATGATCAATATGGGTACTCGAAGAGTTATCCAGCTGAATGATGGTTGGACTATTGTGACCGCAGATAAGAAACCTTCAGCTCATTTTGAACATGATGTGGCTGTAGTGGAAGGCAAACCAGAAGTTCTATCTACTTTTAAGTTTGTAGAAGAAGCACTTGAAAAGAAAAATGCGGTAATCATTTAGTGCTTTTATCGGCTAAAAGTAAAACCTACCTTTGCCGAATCTTTGAAAATGGCAAAACAGGATAAAAGCACATTTAGCACCTTGATGATGAAGTTTCTGGTGTGGCGAATAAAGCACATCAGTGACAACAACTTCCTGCTAGTAACAGCAGGTCTGATCGGTCTGTTTTCAGGGCTTGCAGCTGTCATCCTAAAAAGCACGGTTCACCTCATTATCAAATACCTGGAGCTTAATCTGAACATATTTAGCTTCAACTATCTCTATCTTGGATACCCTCTCATCGGTATTATTCTCACGGTTCTCGTAGCGAAATATCTTTTCAAGGAAAATCTGGGTCATGGTATCACTCAGATTCTTTACTCCATCTCAAAAAACTCAAGCATCATTCGGCGGACAAGAATGTATTCACGTATGGTCACCAGTGCCATTACTGTGGGTTTTGGAGGATCGGTTGGTTTGGAGGCTCCAATTGTCGTTACCGGCTCTGCCATTGGATCCAACTTAGCCAGACTATTCCACTTAGGGTATAAGAATAGAACCGTTCTCCTTGGATGCGGCGCAGCTGGTGCCATCTCTGCTATCTTTAACTCACCTGTTACTGGGGTGATTTTCGCTATGGAAGTCATCTTAACTGAAGTAAAGATCAGTCGATTTATTCCTTTACTAATAGCCTCCGTCTGCGGCCAATTAGTTGCACTGGTATTATTGGGTGAAGATATCCTATTCTCATTTAAGCTTACTGAGAACTTTATTGCCGGAGAAACCGCCTATTATCTGCTATTAGGTGCTGTTTGTGGGATTATCTCGCTGTACTTCACTCGAATCATGTACTTCTTTGAGGGTAGGATCAGAAAGCTAAAAAATGATTTTGGAAGAGCAGCCGTCGGTGGGATTTCACTAGCGATCATCATTCTTACCTTTCCACCCATATATGGGGAAGGATATGAAACGATAAAGAGTCTACTCCAGGGAAAATCAGCCGAAGTATTTTATCACAGCTTCTTTTATCAGCTTTCCGAAAATCAGGCCTCACTGATCATTTTCTTATTCCTGATTCTTTTGGTCAAACCAATCGCAACGGCTCTGACAATTGGTGCCGGTGGTAGTGGTGGGATTTTCGCACCTTCCCTTTTCATGGGGGGACTGACAGGCTTTGTTTTTAGCTCTACCTCAAACTCTTTGCTTGGCACTTCATTGAGCACAAGCAATTTTACACTCGTAGGCATGTGTGGGGTGATGAGCGGTGTGCTACATGCCCCACTAACAGCTATATTCCTCATTGCCGAAATAACCAGCGGATATGTGTTGTTCGTGCCGCTTATGCTCGTTTCAGCTATCTCATTTAGTACTATTTCGTACTTTGAAAAGCATAGTATCTATACCAAAAGCCTGATCGAAACAGGAGATCTTATTCAGTATGACAAAGATCGCATTGTTTTGAGTCTCATTGATTTGAAAAAAATCATTGAGAAAGATTTGCTCACCATCAAGCCTGAAGCAACACTGGATGACCTGGTAAAGCTCGTAATGAAAAGTAAACGAAACATTTTTCCCGTGGTAGACGAAAATAAAGAACTACAAGGAATAGTAACCCTTGATGATATCAGGGAGATGATGTTTGATGATGAGGCCCGCAGGAATGTTCTGATTAAAACCATTATGCAAAAACCACCAGCCAGTGTATCCACTCAAGAAAAAATGCAATCAGTGATGAATAAATTTGAGGTAACACAAGCATGGAATCTTCCCGTCATAGACGATGGAAAATATGTTGGTTTTATCTCCAAGTCACGTATTTTTAACGCTTATCGTAAAAAGCTGATTCGTCAGACTGCAGAATAATTATCATTTGATAAATGGCTGATTTTCAAATGGTTAAACAGCTCCTATTCTAGTTATCAACAAAATAAATAAAACAAGCATTAATTGTAAGTATTTGAAAAACAGCAACTTACATCAATATCAAATGCAAGTGTGGATAAGTTTTTCATTTTGTGGATAAGTTTATCCTGAATCGTTTGGATTGAATTTTTCTAACATTTTCAAAATGAAGTTTGCCTAGGTGAAGCATTTCATTCCTGTCTAGCGACCTAACATAATTACCTTCACTGAATGTTATTTGAAGATTACCGCTTTAAATCAAAGCAACTGCAAAAATCAGACAATTTCTTGGTTTTGTACAAAATCAATTTTAACTGTATAAATAGAGAAAACCTGATTGTAGTAAATTCGTATTCCTTATGATGAAACAACTGGCTCTGGCTTTATGCATAGTGGCTTCCATACACCTTTCTGCTCAGGAAGTTGAAGTCGTGAAATTTGCGGACCTGCAAAAAAAGATGTTATACACAGAAGCACCTTTAACCGTATTTAATTTTTGGGCCACTTGGTGTGGCCCATGCATTAAAGAACTTCCTCACTTCGATAGTCTTGAGGATAACAAAAACATTAAAGTTTATTTAGTTAGCATCGACTTTCAAAGCGAGCTGGAGAGAGTGAAGAAGTTTGTGGCAAAAAAGTCGCTAAAATCGAATGTGCTTTTTTTAGATGAAAAGGATCCAGACGACTACATGGGGAAAGTAAGCCAGGAGTGGTCGGGAGCTATCCCAGCTACGTTGTTTGTCACAGATCTTGGTAAAACGTATTTCCATGAAAAAGCGTTTACTAAAGAAGAATTAGAGAAAACCGTAGAAAAATATTTGAACTAACAAATGTCCAAAACCATGAAACGAACATTTATTCTTATTGTAGGTGTGATGGCCGTAGTTGCTGTCCTGTTTATGAACGCTTCTGAGCCTGTGGCAGGATATGGAGTAGGCGATTATGCTCAGGACTTCAAGCTTCCAAATGTAGATGGAAAGATGGTATCAATGGCAGACTACAATAATGCTGAAGGATTTATTGTAGTATTTACATGCAACACCTGCCCCTACGCTAAAGCTTATGAGTCTAGAATTATAGACCTTGATAAAAAATATGCAAGCCAGGGATTTCCGGTAATTGCTATCAATCCAAATGATGTAAAGCAGCAACCTGGCGATTCTATGGATGAAATGAAAAAGCGAGCCAACAATAAAGGCTATTCATTTCCTTACCTTAGAGACGACAGCCAGGAAGTGGCTAAAGCTTTTGGAGCGACCAAAACCCCGCACGTTTATGTCTTAAACAAAGAATCAAACGGAAAATATAGGGTCGAATTTATTGGTGCCATCGACGATAGTCCAAATGATCCTTCTGATGTTTCCGAGACCTACGTGGAAGATGCAATTGACGCGATCAAGGCTGGGAATAAACCAACCGTGACTGAGAAGCGAGCGATTGGATGCACCATTAAATGGAAAAGTTAATACTCCAAGCATCAAAAAAATTAAGCCCCACCTGCGAATGCAGATGGGGCTTTTTCATTTTAAAGATTTTGTGATAGTTTCTAATGCGCCATCACTTTTTCTTTATGCTTTTTCAGTTGCCTCCTGAGTGCTTCTACAGCTGCATCTGTCCCAGCTTCAAAGGAACGTGCCTTTTCTTTTGAAAAGAACTGGTTTTTAGGCCCATTCAATTTAATCTCTACTATTTTATTTTCATTAGATTCATCTTTCTCCACCCGGAGAAAGACCTCACCATCGATGATTCGATCATAAAAAGTTTCAAGCTTATCAACTTTCTTCTGGATGAAATCGAGCAGCTTAACGTCTGCGTCGAAGTGAATAGAATGCATCTGTAACTTCATGTCTGTCACGTTTAAAAGGTTATACATTAAGCCTTCGGGTGCGCCTGATCAAAGGCGGCCTTTAGCTTCTCTATCGAATTATGGGTATAGATCTGAGTAGCTGCCAGACTGGTATGACCCAGCAAATCTTTGACGGCATTCAAATCTGCCCCTTTGTTTAATAAGTGAGTTGCAAAAGTGTGGCGCATCACATGCGGACTCTTTTTGCTCAAGGTGGTCACGGCACTCAAATATGCCTTTACCTTACGATAAATGAACATGGGATATAGTTTTTCTCCAGCATCGGTGACTAATAATTTTCCCTCGTTCATACCCATCTCTTTTTTTAGGTTTTGATAGTTACCTATCAATTGTATTAACGAATTTCCAACAGGTATGATGCGTTCTTTATTCCTTTTTCCGAGTACACGGATGGTTTTTTCATAAACATTAACATCCGTCTCCTTTAAGCCTTGAAGTTCAGCCAAACGGATACCTGTAGAGTATAAAAGCTCAAGGAGAAGTTTATCTCGTTGGCCTGAGAAATCAGCTGAAAAATCCACCCTGTCTAACAAGTTTGTTATCTCCTCCTCTTTCACAAAAGAAGGCAAATCTTTCTGGGTTTTGAGTGGCTTAATTTGATTAGTCGGGTTGACCTCCAAATACTCCCTTGCCAGTAAAAATTTATAAAAGGATTTAAGTGTGGCAAGTTTTCTATTGACTGATTTTGGAGATAAACCATCATCCATCAAGGTCACTACCCATCCTCGTATCTGTGGGTGCTTTACTTGTAATAGGTCGTTGATTTCAAAATCAGACGCTAAATAGACTGAAAACTGATGTAGATCTTTCCGATAGGCCTCTACGGTGTGTTGGCTGTAGCGTTTTTCGAAGGAAAGATATTTCAGGAAGGTCTCCACCATAAGCAGCACCATCCCGAAGGTTCGGGATGAATACTAAACTTATTAAAATCTTAGGTGAAGAAGAAGGAGAAAAGGTTATTTATTTTCCTCGTCTCGAATTTGCTGGATGTACTTTGCTTTGATGATCTCTTCTCTTCTAGCAACTGATGGCTTCTTGAAGTGAGTTCTTGATCTTAACTCTCTAAGTACACCTGTTTTCTCGAATTTCTTCTTAAATCTCTTAAGCGCTCTGTCTATTGACTCGTTCTCTTTAACGTTGATTATTAACATTTCAGATTTTTTAATTGGGCCGCAAATATAGCAGCTATTTTATTCCATTACAATTATTGGTTCAACAAGGTTCGAGAAATAACTACTTTCTGAATTTCAGAAGTCCCCTCTCCTATAGTGCAAAGTTTCGCATCACGATAGTATTTCTCAGCGGGATAGTCTTTGGTGTATCCGTAACCGCCAAAAATTTGAACACCATCATTGGCAACTTCCACTGCAATTTCAGAGGAATACAACTTGGCCATCGCTGATTCTCTATTTACACTTTTACCTTGATTTTTAAGCTCAGCTGCCTGATAGGTCAAAAGTTTTGCTGCTTCAACTTTCACTGCCATATCAGCTATCTTAAAAGAAATGCCCTGGAAATTGGAAATTGACTTTCCAAACTGCTCCCGCTCCTGAGAGTACGCGATAGCCGCGTTAAGTGCACCTTCCGCGATACCACACCCTAAAGCTGCGATAGATATTCGTCCTCCATCCAGCACTTTCAATGCCTGAACGAATCCATCTCCAACTTCACCAATCAAGTTTTCGGAGGGAATTCTGCAATCTTCAAAGATCATTTCTGAAGTTTCCGATGCACGCATGCCAAGTTTATCTTCTTTTCTTCCCTGTTTAAACCCAGGGTTTGTTCTTTCCACAATAAACGCACTTGCATTTCTTGATTTGGCTGGTTCTCCAGTTCTTGCAATTACTACAGCAACTTCGCCGGAGTTTCCATGGGTAATGAAATTTTTGGCTCCATTAATCACCCACTCATCTCCATCTTTCTCAGCAACGGTTTTCATATTGCCGGCATCTGAGCCAGTGTTAGGCTCTGTTAGCCCCCAGGCACCAATCCACTCACCGGTAGCAAGTTTTGGTAAATACTTTTGCTTTTGCTCCTCACTTCCGTGCTGTAGAATATGCCCCGTACAGAGTGAGTTATGAGCAGCCATGGAAAGGCCAATTGATCCATCAACCTTGGAAAGCTCGATAATGGCTGTTACATATTCATGATAGCCAAATCCCGCACCACCGTATTCCTGAGGAACAAACACCCCCAAAAGACCAAGCTCACCCATTTTATGAAAGATCTTTTTAGGAAACTCCTGGCTTTCATCCCATTTCATTTTATTAGGCTCAATTTCTTTTGCACAAAAATCTCGAACCATTTGTGCGATCATTTCTTTGTTCTCGCTAACCTCTTGGGGTGGGGTCATTGTTGCTGTAGACATATTTAAAACGTTTGCTTTAATTGGGAACGCAAAATTACTAATGTTGTTTGTCTAAAAATAGTTGCATTGTGGATTTGGTAAAGAAACTACGTTTACTTTTGCGGCCTCAAAAGATTTAAAAAGTAAGTATTCATGAAAATTGCAGTCGTTGGAACCGGGTATGTGGGGCTTGTAACCGGGACATGTTTTGCTGAAACCGGCAATCACGTTACTTGTATTGATATTGACGAAAAGAAGGTTGAGAAGCTTAGAAATAAACAAATCACAATCTATGAACCTGGCTTGGAGGCACTTTTTGAAAGGAATATCAGACAAGGACGATTGGAGTTTACAACCAATCTTGAGGAGGGAATTAAAGATGCAAAAATCATTTTCTTAGCGCTACCAACACCTCCTGGTGAAGATGGATCTGCTGACCTGCAATACGTCCTCAAGGTTGCAGAAGATTTAGGTCCGATGCTAAAGGATTTTACGGTGATTGTTGATAAAAGCACCGTCCCTGTTGGCACTGCTGAGAAAGTAACTGCCAAAGTGAAAGAGGGAGCTAAAGTTGATTTTGAAGTTGTTTCAAACCCTGAATTCTTGAGAGAGGGCGTAGCAGTAGATGACTTTATGAAGCCAGATCGCGTTGTGATTGGAGCTGAGTCTGAGAAATCCATCAAGCTTATGGAACAGCTCTATGCTCCATTCGTAAGGCAAGGGAATCCAATCCTTTTCATGGATGTGCGGTCTGCCGAGCTAACTAAATATGCGGCTAATTCCTTCCTCGCGACAAAAATTACTTTCATGAATGAGATCGCCAATCTATGTGAACTTATGGGTGCTGATGTCGATAAAGTGAGAAAAGGGATTGGAACAGATACAAGAATTGGAAATAGGTTTTTGTTTGCCGGGATTGGTTATGGAGGAAGCTGCTTCCCAAAAGATGTTCAGGCATTGGCAAAGTCGTCCACTGAGGTTGATTATGACTTTAAGATTCTGAATTCAGTGATGTCGGTGAATACCAACCAGAAAAAGAAATTGATTGAACCACTAAAAAATTATTTTGGTGGAGATATTTCCGGGAAAACAATCGCCGTTTGGGGACTTGCATTTAAGCCATATACCGATGATATCAGAGAAGCACCTGCATTAGAGAATATTAAAACCCTTCTTAGCCTTGGGGCAAAGGTCAAAGCTTACGATCCAGAGGCAATGGAAAATGTGAAAACTGTTTTCGGTGATGATATTTATTTCGCCGATGATCAGTACGATGCATTGGAGAATGCCGATGCATTAATGATCATGACCGAATGGCCAATTTTCCGAACTCCCGAATTCGAGAAGATCAAAGATGCATTAAAAAACAAAGTGATTTTTGACGGACGTAATCTTTATGACCTCAATCAAATGAAAGAGCTGGGTTTTGAATACCATAGCATTGGTCGAAGAATTGTTAAATAAGCATCAACACATTTAGATTAGAAACCCGATCACTTGATCGGGTTTCTTGTTGCATTTCATTTTGATGCATCGGAGGTTATTAGGCTTTCCAAACTCTATCTCTACTCATTTAGCGCCCAATCATAATCCTTCCAATCGATATTAGCATCATTGCTGAGTTCTGTAGGAGCATATTGATTGATAAACTCGATCAACGTTCCGTTATTATTGAAATCTCCACCATACCAATTAAAGATTTTGGACAGGGTGGCCTGACTGGAGCCTTTGAAGCTATTTTTTGTGGGGTCAGCAAGAAATTCCTTTGCTGCTTTTGTTAACTGTTGGTCAAGTCTATCAGGCTGAAACGCCCGATTTTGAAGCTTTGGGCAGGACACAGCAGCGCATACCAATGCAAAGTGAATTCTGGGCTCTTCAAATTCCTTTCTGATAATCCCATGTTCAATATTATTCAGATCATACTCCTCCTCACCAATATTTATAAATTTGATGTCCCAGGGAGTATTAACAAACGGAATTTTAATCGCAGAGCCAATATCCTTAATACTTCCCACCGGGTAATGCTCCAGTATTAATTCAAGAGTGAAAGCATTGTAAGCGTTAATCCAGTAAGCAAGTTTTTGATCTCTTGTCCAGGTATTCGTCGGAGCATTTGCCTCCAGCATACTTAGGTAAGATTTAAGTTTAGCTCTATTCTGTTTTAACCCCTTGTAGTCGACCATTCCTTTTTCATCGACATATTGTTGAAGGAGCTCATCATACATTTTATGTGACACACCCACTTGGGATAAAGTGATTTGACTAATCAATAGAACTACTATTAAAACCGACAATTTCTTCATATCCATATTTTTCTTAAGCTACTAATCAACGTACTTTCTTTCATTATGGATTCCTATCAGTAAGGAATAGCTACTAGATGTTCACAGGAAGACATATCTGAATTTACACAAAAAGCCCGCCAACTGATCTCAAAAGATTGAAGGAAATATATCTTTGCGGGCTATGAGCAATACACCTGACGGAGGATCACTAAAAAATATTGTTTCTCACTGTAAAGAGTACGGTTTTATCTACCCATCTAGTGACATTTATGATGGTCTGGGAGCTACTTATGATTACGGGCCCAATGGATCTGAATTAAAAAATAATATCAAGGAATATTGGTGGCAGGCGATGGTGCGCATGCATGAAAACATTGTGGGTATCGATGCGGCAATTTTCATGCACCCAACCACCTGGAAAGCTTCCGGTCATGTGGATGCATTTAATGACCCGTTGATTGATAACAAAGACTCCAAAAAACGCTACCGTGCAGATGTGCTCGTGGAAGAGTACATCGCCAAGATTGAAGGGAAAATAGATAAAGAAGTCACAAAAGCCGCTAAGAGATTTGGTGATGATTTTGATGAGGAGCAGTTTGTTACTACAAACCCTCGGGTGGTTGGCTATAAAGAAAAAATTCAATCAATAGAAGATCGGTTGGGGAATGCGCTCAATACAGGAAACCTGGCTGATGTAAAAGCATTAATAGAAGAGCTGGAAATCGCTGACCCTGTTTCAGGCTCCAAAAACTGGACGGATGTACGTCAATTCAACTTGATGTTCTCAACAGAAATTGGTTCACTGTCTGATGGCGCTGAAAAGATTTATCTCCGACCAGAGACAGCACAGGGAATTTTCGTAAACTATCTAAACGTGCAAAAAACGGCACGAATGAAACCTCCTTTCGGGATTGCACAAATTGGCAAAGCATTCAGAAATGAAATCATAGCCCGGCAATTTATTTTCCGAATGAGGGAATTTGAACAGATGGAAATGCAATTCTTCGTGAAGCCAGGTGAAGAAATGAAATGGTATGAGCATTGGAAACAAAAAAGAATCAACTGGCACAAAGCTTTGGGGCTCGGTGACGAAAATTATCGCTTCCATGATCACATCAACCTCGCACACTATGCGAATGCTGCAGCGGATATTGAGTTCAACTTCCCAATGGGTTTCAAAGAACTGGAAGGCATACACTCGCGAACAGACTTTGATTTGAAGGCACATGAAAAACACTCTGGAAAAAAGCTTCAGTTCTTTGACCAGAACACCAATGAAAGCTACGTGCCATATGTTGTGGAAACTTCAATTGGACTAGACCGAATGTTTCTGGCAATTATGTCTGCCGCATACAAAGAAGAAAAACTTGAAGACGGAACTGAGCGAACAGTGCTCAAAATTCCACCTGCTCTAGCGCCAAATAAAGTAGCCATTCTCCCTTTGGTAAATAAGGATGGATTGCCGGAAAAAGCCGAAGAGATTCTCAATGAATTGAAATTTGATTTTTCTTTTCAGTATGACGCAAAGGATGCGATCGGGAGAAGGTATCGGAGACAGGATGCCATTGGCACTCCATTCTGTGTGACGATCGACCATCAAACGCTGGAAGATAATACTGTTACTATTAGAGAAAGGGATTCAATGAATCAGGAGCGGGTCTCTGTCGAGGAGTTGATCCAAAAACTTCATGATAAAGTTGACATGAAGCATTTGCTGAAAACCATCTAGCAATTGGAATTAGTACTCATATTATTAATCCCGTTTATTGCAAGATGGGTTGTTAGGTTTAATCAAACAGGAAGCTTATTCCCAGCCTTTTTTCTTAGCGCAAAACACAAAGATTTTCTCTTAAAGAATTTTGCGTTTTACCAAAAGCTTCCTCCAAAATCAAAAAAAATATTTGAGCGGAGAGTCGCGCTTTTTATCAGCTCAAAAAAATTCATTCCCCGGCAAATGGACCATGTGACCTGGGAGATGAAAGTATTGATATCATCTTCGGCCGTGCAACTTACTTTCGGTTTCCCTAAAGTGAATCTGAGCTGGTTTAGATATATTCTTATCTATCCTGATACATTTTTCAGCAATGCAAACCAGCAACACCATAAGGGGGAAGTCAATCCAAAAGCAAAGACCATTGTTTTGTCCTGGAAATATTTTGTGGAAGGATATTTAAAACCGGATGGTCGTAATCTGGGCCTGCATGAAATGGCACACGCACTAAGGTTAGAAAACAGAATCATGAATGAAGAATATAATTTTCTGGATCATGAGATCTTGGAAGAATGGGAAGCAAGAGCAAAGCACACCATGAGGGAAATAAAATCCGGATCAGAGAATTTTTTCCGAAAATATGGAAGTGCAAATAATGAAGAGTTTTTTGCCGTTGCTGTTGAGAATTTTTTCGAACGCCCGGTCGAGTTCAAAGAAAAGCATCATAAGACCTACAACACAATGTGCCGATTGTTAAGACAAGACCCGGTATTGCTGGAAAACACCTAATTTTTCGTTATGAACTGGCTTCAACTTCTATCACACAAAAGACCTGGCGAAAGCTCTACCACCTCCCACGATCAAACACGAAGTAGATTTGAACAGGATTTTGATCGGATTATTTTTTCTCACCCATTTCGAAAGTTACAAGATAAAACCCAGGTCTTTCCCCTACCTGAAGATGACTTTGTTCATACTCGATTGACCCACAGTCTGGAAGTTTCTGTTGTTGGCAGGTCCCTGGCCAAGAATGCTGGAACGTATCTATTAGAGAAACACAAAGAGCTTCGAGAAGAGGGGTATACCCTCCATGATTTTGGAGGAATCGTTGGGGCTGCCTGTCTCGCTCACGATTTAGGAAATCCTCCTTTTGGTCATTCAGGGGAAGACAGCATTTCATCCTTTTTTCTTACAAACAAAAAAGGTCGTTTCTTTCAAGAAAAAGTATCGGAACAAGAGTGGGAAGACCTGACCACTTTTGAAGGGAATGCTCAGGGGCTCAGGATTCTAAATGGAAAAGGTAATGGAGGCTTAAAACTCACATTCGCAACATTAGGTGCTTTTACTAAATATCCACTCTCCTCTTATTGTGAAAAGGAGAAGGGCAGGAAAAGCCAAAAAAAATTCGGTTACTACCAATGCAACGCAGAGCTCTTTCACGAGATGGCCAGCGAAATGGGGTTAGTTTCCGTAGGCAAGGATAAATGGTGCCGACACCCACTTGCTTTCTTGGTAGAAGCAGCAGACGATATTTGTTATCATATCATAGACCTTGAAGATGGCTGTCGGCTGGGCCTGGTTCCATTTGAAACAGTAAAAGATTTACTCGCTGAAATTATTGGAGACTCCTACTCGGAGGGAAAAGTGCAGAAAATTGCCTCTCATAATGAACGATTGGGGACTCTACGAGCGCTGGCTATTGGCCAGCTGGTGCAGGAATGCTCAGATGTGTTCATTGCCAATGAAGAGGGCATGCTGGATGGAACTTTTGATCAGGATCTGACAAGCTTGATCCCATCAGCAGCAGCCATGCAAAAAATTATCAAACTTTCAATTGAAAAAATCTATCGGTCAAAGTTGGTTCTGGAAAAAGAGGCCGGTGGATATGAGGTGATTGATAATTTGATCGAAGCATTTGCAACAGCCGTGTATGCCGATAAATTTGATCAAGCCAGACCAAAACACAAATCAATTCTCCGATTACTTCCGGAAGAATACACTGTTCAATTGAATGAGAAAGTATCCGTTTATGAAGCTCTTCAGATCGTCATTGATTTTGTCAGCGGTCTCACGGACTCCCATGCTGTTCGTTTTTATAAGACAATCAAAGGATATCGGCTTCCTGTTTAGTCGTCAACGGACTTGCCATCCTTGTCTAATATTTCCCACGACATCAGGTAACTCGCTGTACTATCTCGTTCAAGTAGTGTCATGGAAGTGGAGTATTTGCCAGGTGTATCATCTACCTTGAACTTAAAAACACCAAGCTTGTCATTTAGGCTCACATAATCATAGTCCCATACCTCCACCTCATTCCATCCTTCATTTACATCCAGCACTAAATCCACTTTTTCCACATCCCCCGTATCCACTCGGTGATATCGTTCCCCTTCCGGCCAGATTTTATGGCCATCCTTTTTCAGGTACATTTCGTCTTTGTCTATTTCGTCAGGAGTAGTGCATTGCACAGAGTTAATTCGAATCTTTGGCATGATTGGCTCAATTTATCCAATAAAAATAAACAAAACAGTCAGTTATTTGTCTGCAGCGATTTTGTAGTTCACACCAATGCTCCAAATGAATGTATTACTCAATTCTTCCTCCACCACCTCATCTCCAACCGAAATAGACCTGGGGTTAACTGGAAGTATGTAAGAAGGCATGAAATCGACTTGGAATTGATTTAGTGACAAAGAAATTGGCAATGAGATTTCAAAATTTGTAATCCTGAAAGCTGAGGCTTCTTCCACGCTGATAGTTTGTGTGGTTGCGACAGGAAATTTGCCTTTTCCTTTCATCTGACCCTTTCGCTCAGCTTGCTCCACTAAATACGTTTGGTAATAGGAAATGGAACCTACACTCATAGCAAAAGTAGGATTGAATATGAGTTGATTCTTCAGCGTATAAATATTCTTGTTAAAGTCAAAATAAATCATTGGATCAACAGTACCTGAAGAAAAAAATGCACTTGCACCAAGGTAGGATTCTATCCAGCCAAAATCATAGGTGAAATACCCGGATCCGCTAAAGTTGACCGGGGATAACACATTGAAGCTATTGTCATTATAATAGTACGCTGAACTGCTCACTCCTGATTGCCACACACCTTTTGAGAGGGTATATCCAAGCATAGCAGAAAAAATGTCAAGCTGCTGTACATCTTCGCCGGTCAAATAGGACAATGAAATTTTTGCAAAAACACCAGATTTGTGACCATATAATAGATACCCCACAAGATATGGGTTTGGCAATGAGTCCGCACGCCCCATCCAGACAATATCATTGATGTAAAAGACACCTGGAGTGATAATGGTTTTTCTTGTGTCTGAATCAGGAACAGAATCCTGTGATGCCTGAGCCATCAAGGAAACCGCGGCAATAACGACAACCGCCATGGTCGTTCCGATGTGGCGCAACAATTTCATGATGTTGATTCTTGAAGAAAATGTCGCCCTTGCGGGGCGACATATCCGAGCCCTAATTGTTGCCGCCTTTTCCCTTCTTACCTTTCATTTGGTTATTAGGGCGATTTAATTTGTTCTGATTTTTGTTTTGACGCTGGTTCATCGCATTTCTCTTTTCGATGCGTTGCATAAGCTTATCCTGAGACCTGTACTTAAGTCCCTCCATGTCAAAACACTCTCCATTCCTTAACTGCTTTTGTTTCCCATTTTTCAATTGATAAGAACCATTGGGGTTAACCATTGTTCCATTCTGAAGTTTCAATTGGGTCTGCAGTTGAGTTTGCACACCATTTTTCACCTGCACCATCTTTCCATCTACCATCATCAAATGAACCTGTTCTCTCACCTGTTCACGATTTTGTTGTTGGACTTGTGGTGGCTGATCCTGAGCAAAAAGCATGTGGCCCATTGACAGGATCAATAAAATTACAAATACCCTTTTCATGATCGTATTCTCTTTATATTTTCTAACAATTTCAACCCCTTGAATTTAAAATAATGTATAACAAGACACTATGATATCTGTCATTGGATGCTATGATTAAGGATACTTATTTAAGGGAACTATTTGAAGCGTCTCCAAAAAGCGATAACTCCAAGCTGAAATAGAACAAATGGAATGGTTATGATCAGTAATTGCTCCCAGCCAAATGTATAGACAATCCAGCCGGCTGAGAGTGCGGCCATGGCTTGCGAACTAAACAGAAAAAATTCATTGAAGGCTTGAACCTTAAAGCGCTCACTTTCTCTGTAAGTCTTTGGTAAAAGAGACGTCCCTGCCACAAAAAGAAAATTCCACCCTATCCCCAAAAGAACCAGCGCAACCCAGTAATTGTGGATAAAGTGACCTGCAAACGCAAATGCAATACAAAATAGGTAAGCTATCAATCCAGCTAACATAATTTTGGATGGGCCAAATCTCTCAATCAAACTTCCAGTAACAAGCGAGGGCAAAAACATTGCTACAATGTGACTTTGAATAACCATCTTAGTATGAGATAAGGAATGACTATCCATGACATGCATGCTTACAGGTGTGGCCGTCATTATAAAGCTCATGACGGCATATCCTATTGTTGCCCCAAGCAGTGCTACCCAAAACGTACGCTGACTGATGATCTCCTTCATGGAACGAGGAGATTCGTTTGTTTCAATATTGGGTGGAATAGTATTTTCATAGAAAAGCAGAACAATTAACCCAACCACAAAAAGTCCTGCGAGCAACAAAAAAGATCCGGCGTATTCCCAAGGCAGAATGTTTCGCCCTAAAAGTGCTACTTCCGGCCCGATAAACGCTGCAGCGATTCCCCCAAGCAAAACATAAGAAGCTGCCTTTGGCATCAATTCAATGGAAACACTTTCCATTGAGGCAAACCGATACTGCATGATGCTAGCTGCATTTACTCCAAGTAAAAAGGTACAAAAGGAGAAGAGATAAAAGCTGCTAATGGAAATGGCATAGGTGGCTAAAAGGGCCACTACTATTGAGTAAATGGAAATGAGTAGAAACGTTTTCTTTCTCCCGAACTTTCTCATCAACATTGTGACTGGTACGGTTGCTAGTGCAGTGCCAACCACAATACTTGCCACTGGCAATGTGGCCAACTTTTCGGAAGGAGCAATGAGTGTTCCAACAAGTCCACCTACAAAGACATTGAGCGAATTCATAGACATCATGAAAGCCTGCGCTATGGTCAGTATCCAAACATTGCGATGCATGGGCCGCAAGATAGATTTAATCCACAAAAAAAATCATGACTGATTAGTGCTTAGAAGACATTGAGCATACATAGATTTTGCAAACACCCAAACTTCCGAAAACAAATACTTATCATATTGAATCATAAAGCCCTGAAAATCTTGCCCCTAAGCCTTATCTAATTACCTTTGCGCACTATTTTATATGTGGTCCAAGCTCGCTCATAACATCCTTCGATTTCGTGTCACTTTAATGGTCATTTTAGCGATCATTACTGTGTTTATGGGATACAAATCCCAAAACATTAAATGGTCTTACGACCTTGCCAACATTGTTCCGGAAAGTGACCCGGATATGGTCTACTTCAGGCAGTTCCGTGAAACGTTTGGAGAAGATGGCAATATCATGGCGATTGGCGTTAGTGATAGTGCTATTTATCAACTAGGTACTTTTAAAAAATTTAGAGATCTCACTTACGAGTTGGAGAACATGGATGGCATCAGAAACGTGCTTGGTCTTCCAAACCTCCAAAAGCTCGAAAAGAACAATCAGAAAAGGGCTTTCGAATTGCGGCCTGTTTTTCCTGAAATGCCAGCAACCCAGGAAAAGCTTGATAGTTTACTTCGTGGAGCTGCTAGTTTGAAATTTTATAGTGGGCAACTCATTAATTCTGATAATGGCTCTACGTTAATCCTTATCACCATTAAAAAAGAAGTTCTTAATTCCAAGAACAGGGATCAACTGGTTAACAATATTATAAATGCCGGCAAGCAATTTGAAGAAAGTTCGGGCGTAGATGTTCATTTCGCGGGATTACCATACTCACGCTCCATCACCACCAGCAAGGTAAAAGCCGAGCTGAATATGTTTCTGGTTCTATCATTGATTGTTACCGGAATCATTCTTTTCATGTTTTTCCGTTCATTCAAGGCAGTGTTTTTCCCTTTGATCATTATCGGAGTGGTGGTGATCTGGGTAATGGGAACGCTGGCGTTGCTTGAATATAAGATCACGCTATTGACTGGATTGATCCCGCCGATAATCGTTGTAATTGGCATTCCCAATAGCGTGTACATGCTCAATCGATATCATCATGAGTTTAGTCAGCATGGTGATCAGATGAAAGCTCTTAGCCGTATAATTCGAAAGATAGGAGTGGTTACTTTCATCACCAATCTTACAACAGCTGTGGGCTTCTTTGTGCTGGCGACTACTCAGATCAATGTGCTCGTTGAGTTCGGAATCGTTGCAGGCATTAACATCATGGCCACCTTCGTGGTGAGCATTATCCTAATTCCAGGTGTCTTTTCATTGTATAAGCCTCCGACTCAAAAACACCTCAAACATCTTAAATTCAAGATGCTGGACTCAGTGATCAGATGGCTGGATGACATTGTCCATGAATTAAGGCCGGCCATTTTTGCTATCACCATTGCAGTGGCTGCCGTATCAGCCTACGGACTAAGTCAAATCAAAGCAGTCTCTTACATGGTTGATGACATTCCGGAAAACAGTCCTTTGAAAAAAGACCTTGAGTTTTTTGAACAAAACTTTAGCGGCATTATGCCCCTGGAGGTGATTATAGATACGGGAGACAAGAAAGGGGTTCAAAATCTGAGAAACCTGAGAAAAATCGATGAGTTTGAGTCTTTCATTTCCTCCATCGATTATATCTCTCAACCTGTTTCGGTCGTAAGTTTCGCAAAGGCTGCAAGACAGGCATTTTATAATCAAAGCCCGGCTTTTTATTCACTTCCAACTAATCGGGATATGGCGTTTATTATGCGCTATCTCAGCGAAGGCGAAACGGAAGAACTCTCACAATCATTCATCGATTCGACCGGCAGGTACGTGAGGGTATCACTTAAAATTGCTGATATCGGATCCAATCGACTGGACTCATTAGTTAATGGAGTTATTGCACCAAAGATTGATTCAATCTTTGTTGACTCAAAAATGGACGTCAACCTCACGGGTACAACTTTGATGTTCATTAAAGGCAATAAATTTTTAATTGAAAACCTTCTGACCTCAATGGTCATCGCATTTTTCATCATCGCGTTGATTATGGGAATGCTTTTCAGGAACATCAAAATGATCATTATATCGATCATTCCAAACATCATCCCTTTATTGGTTACGGCAGGAATCATGGGTTATTTTGGTATCCCGTTAAAACCCAGCACTGCCTTAATTTTTAGCATCGTATTTGGGATTTCGGTAGACGACTCCATCCACTTTTTGGCTAAATACAGACAAGAACTATTTGCGCATAAGTTTGACGTTTCAAAAGCAATCAGCAAAAGTATTCGAGAGACCGGATCTAGTATGATCTATACGTCAATCATTCTGTTTTTCGGATTCATCATTTTCGTATTATCTGAGTTTGGGGGCACTATCGCATTGGGTAAGCTTACCTCTATTACCTTGTTTTTTGCAATGATCACCAACGTTGTGGTACTACCTGCACTTATCCTTCAGTTTGATAGTGGTAAGCGAGATAAATCAAAACACCCACTAATCGAGAGCGTACCAGAACTTGCAGAAGGAATCGATGATGAGGATGAAGACCAGAGTAAGAAAAAGAAATCAAATAAAGTTTAGTTATTAAGGACCGTGAAATATCCTGAATTTAAAAAAGTCAGCTATTCTGAGATCGCTAAAGACATCCTGAAATTTTGGGAGGATGACAAGATTTTTGACAAATCAGTAACCTCTCGTGACGGGAACGATACTTTTACATTTTACGAGGGACCTCCTTCCGCAAACGGCACTCCGGGAATTCATCATGTAATGGCGCGGACGGTTAAAGATATTTTCTGTCGTTATAAAACCCTGCGAGGTTATCAGGTAAAAAGGAAAGGTGGGTGGGATACACACGGACTTCCTGTTGAGCTTCAGGTAGAAAAGCAGCTTGGAATCACCAAGGATGATATTGGCAAAAAAATCTCGGTTGAGGATTACAATGCCAAATGCCGAGAGGCAGTAATGAAATACAAAGGTGAATGGGATGACCTGACCCGACAAATGGGTTACTGGGTTGATCTCGATAACCCTTACGTGACTTTTGAAAAAGAATACATTGAGTCAGTCTGGAACCTGCTCAAAAGGCTTTTTGATAAAGATCTTTTGTATAAAGGCTATACAGTTCAGCCCTATTCACCCGCCGCAGGAACAGGATTAAGCTCCCACGAACTCAACCAACCGGGAACCTACCGGGATGTAAAAGATACTTCGATCGTTGCGCAGTTCAAGGTCAAAAAGGATGACCGATCTTCTTTTCTATTCGAGAATGAAAATGAAGATGTGAGGATTCTTGCCTGGACCACTACGCCATGGACGCTCCCGTCAAACTGTGCACTGGCTGTCGGAGAAAAGATCAATTACGTAAAGGTTAAAACCTTTAATCAATACACCGGGGAGCCGATTTCAGCGATTATTGCTAAAGACTTGGTTGGCAAATTCTTTTCAGACAAAGCCAAAGAAATTTCACTGAGTGATTATAAATCAGGGGATAAACTAATCCCTTTTGAGATTGCACAGGAATTCAAAGGAACAGATATCGTTGAAGTGCGATACGAACAATTGATGCCTTACGTCACTAATAGCGATCTTGAAGAAAAAGCGTTCAGGGTAATCCCAGGAGATTTTGTTTCCACCGAAGATGGTACTGGTGTTGTTCACACTGCTTCTGTATTCGGTGCGGATGACTTCAGGGTAACCCAGCAAGCGGGCGTGCCATCAGTGATGGTTAAAGATGAAAAAGATCAGGATGTGCCTCTTGTTGATAAACAGGGACGATTCGTAAAAGAAGTCACCGATTTTGCGGGAAAGTTTGTCAAAGAAGAGTACTACAGCGACGAAGAACGAAAAGATCCGGACTTTAAACCAACGGATGTCTTGATCGCTATCAAACTAAAGGAAGACAACAAAGCCTTTAAAGTAGAGAAGTACGAGCACTCCTATCCACACTGCTGGAGAACCGATAAGCCGGTATTGTACTATCCCCTGGATTCCTGGTTCATCAAAACCACCGCTCTGAAAGACCGATTGGTTGACCTGAACAAAACGATCAACTGGAAACCTGCATCAACCGGAACCGGACGTTTTGGAAACTGGCTGGAAAACCTGGTGGACTGGAACCTTTCAAGGTCCCGGTTCTGGGGAACACCTCTGCCTATTTGGGTAACGGAGGACCGAACAGAAATGAAATGCATCGGAAGCATTGAAGAGCTGGAAAAAGAAGTGCACAAGTCTGCCGAAGCAGGCTTCATGGATGCTGATTTACCCGAAGATTTTGACTTACACCGTCCATATGTTGACGATGTGATATTAGTCAGTAATACCGGACAAAAAATGATGCGAGAGCCTGACCTTATTGATGTTTGGTTCGACTCTGGCGCTATGCCTTATGCGCAATGGCATTATCCGTTCGAAAACGAAGACATCTACAACGCAAACTATCCGGCTGATTTTATCGCAGAAGGAGTCGATCAAACGAGGGGCTGGTTCTTTACGCTTCATGCTATCGCGGTGTTATTAAATGACTCAGTGGCTTATAAGAACGTTATTGCGAATGGACTGGTGCTGGATAAGAATGGAAATAAAATGTCCAAGCGACTGGGCAATGCGATCAACCCGTTCGAGACACTTGAAAAGTACGGAGCTGATCCTACCCGTTGGTACATGATCGCCAACGCCAATCCATGGGACAACCTTAAGTTTGACCTGGATGGTGTAGCTGAAGTTCAACGAAAATTCTTCGGAACCCTAACCAATACATATTCATTTTTTGCGCTTTATGCGAATCTGGATGGCTTCCAGATGAATGAAAGTAATACCACTCCCGTGGCAAATCGTCCTAGGTTTGACCGATGGATCATATCAGAATTACAGATCCTGATCAGGGATGTGACTTCATTTTACGAGGATTATGAGCCCACCAAAGCGGCCCGGGCAATCCAGGATTTCGTTAATGATCAGCTATCCAACTGGTACGTTCGCCTTTCAAGAAAACGGTTCTGGAGAAGTGAATTAAACGATGATAAGAAAGCTGCATATGAAACCCTTCATGAGTGCTTAAGTGTCACCGCACAACTTATGAGTCCAATCGCTCCGTTCTATGCTGAGTGGTTGTATAAAAACCTCAATGTTGGGGTAGAAGGGAATTCAGAATCCGTACATCTAAGCTTACTTCCTGAGGCAGATGAAGATAAGATTGATATGTCGCTCACGGAAAGCATGCACTATGCACAAAACGTTTCTTCACTGGTTCACTCTCTGCGAAAGAAGGAAAAAGTAAAAGTTCGTCAGCCATTGCAGAAGGTGCTGATTCCGATTCTCAAGCCGGAAGTGAGAGAACGGATTGAGGCAGTGGAGGAATTGATCAAAACAGAGATCAATGTGAAGGAAGTTGAATACGTAGATGATGCTTCAGGCATATTGGTGAAAAATATCAAACCCAATTTCCGTAAACTCGGACAGCAATACGGACCAAAAATGAAAGCGATTACCGGAATTATCAATGGATTTGGTAAAGAGGAGATTGCAGCAATTGAGCGGGATGGAAATATGGAGATTGAAGCAGAAGGTGAAAAGATCAACCTCACACTGGAAGATGTGGAAATCACCTCACAGGATATTCCGGGATGGCTGGTGGCATCCGAAGGAGGATTGACGGTAGCGCTTGATATTACCATTTCAGAAGAGCTTCGAAAAGAGGGACTAAGCAGAGATATGGTAAATCGAATTCAGAACCTGAGAAAAGATCAGGGGCTGGAAGTGCAGGATAAAATTGCCATCAAATATGCCACAAACGATAACATGATGAGTTCTGCAATTTCCGACTTTGCAGATTACATCAAAACGGAAACTCAGGCGCTTTCCCTGGAATCAAATGGGGCCACCGGGGGAGAGACGTTTGATATAGATGGAATTGAAATAGATGTCAAAATTGAAGTGGTAAAATAATCAGCCTGTATAGTTTGCAGACCAAAATAAGATCAATGAAAAATCAGGTTCTAAAATATTTTCTAATAAGTGTTCTTGTAATCATTGTTGACCAGATCGTGAAGGTGGTGGTTCACTACAACATGGATATGGGCACCCAGGGACAAATCCTGATTTTTGGAGATTGGTTTAAACTTCATTACCTCACCAATCCGGGTATGGCCTTTGGAATGAAGCTTGATTTTGAATTCGGAAAGCTGATTCTGACTGTCTTTAGAATTGGTGCCATGATAGCCATTGGGTATTACCTTTATACCATTATTCAGAAGCAGGCCAATTCCGGCTTGATCATCTGTATTGCGTTGATTCTGGGAGGTGCTATCGGAAATCTTGTGGATTCCATTTTTTATGGAATTTGGTTTGATAATGCTCCTTATGATGCACCCAGTCCATGGTTTCATGGGCAGGTAATTGACATGTTCTACATCGACATTTGGGAAGGCTACCTACCAAACTGGATTCCATTACTTGGTGGTGATTACATGGCCTTATGGCCGGTTTTCAACATTGCGGATGCCTCTATTTTTGTAGCAATCTGTTTCATCATCATCTTTCAGAAAAGGTATTTTAAGAAGGAGGAAAGTGAGACTAAAGCCGAAAAAGCTGAATTAGAAACCCAAGACTCATAGTTTTGAACGCTTTCCACATCCTCAACGGCGATGCGCTAAAAGATCAATTTCCTGTTGATCGTATAACTGGGGAAATCATTGTGGCTAGGGAATGCATGGTTGACGGCCCTGTTAATGCGAAATCACTGAAAGAACTATTTCAACTACGCGATGAGTTCATCACCGAAACGTTTGGCTTAGATGATTATGCTTCGCTTACAATTCCTGAAATATCAAAAATCACCAATATTCAAGAAGGTGAGGTAAACTTATGGTTTGAAGATGATCTCTTCTGTCAGGTGAACTTTTGGTTTGTATGTAGCCTCCTATACCAGAAAGATGTTAAAGTCTACTTAGTTCGACCGAATACTTCTTTAGAGTATGGTTTTGGAGGATTAGACCGGAATGGTCTTGTTAATGCCTATCAACAAAAACAACCGATGACAAAGGTCAACGTCAATCAGTTTGCTCTTTTATGGTTCGCATACAGAAAAAATGATATTGAGCGATTATTAAAGCTCGGCGTACAGGTTCATTCAGATTTCCCTTTTGTAATGAAAGCCATCGAAGCACATTTCGAAAGTTTGCCGAATGGAGAAGATCCCGGACTACCGGAAAGAACAATTGCAGAGATCATTGAAGAGAGTCCCAACCATGATTTTGGTACGATCTTTCGGGAGTTTCATAAGCGGATACCAATATACGGCTATGGTGACTTGCAGGTAAAAAGGATTTATGATAAGGTCCTGAGCTCAGGATCCTGAAATTTTTCGACAAGAAGAAGTACATAAATCTTGGGATGTAGCTGAGGCTCTTTTATTTTTCTGAAAAATTTCTACTTTAGTCCCATGAATAATAAGCCTCGCGTACTAAAAGCCTTTGAAGCATTGGATACTGAGATCCAGGAGCAAATCAAACTTGCTTATCCGGAAGGATTTAAAGATCACCTGATCAAATTCATGAACAAAGATGGAGAGTACCAAAGCGGACTTCCCTTTGAAACAGATGATAAATACTATTTGGTGAAAATGACTGTGGCGGAAGCTAAAGAGTTAATCGCTGAGGATGACGACTATGATGATGACGGAAATTTGAGAGATGATGTCCGTGAAGAATTCGAGGAGCGCTATGAAGATGATGATGATTTTGAATAATCGAGATCATGTTATGCATATCTACTAAGACATCCAACCCACGCTATTTTATATCTCTTCCGTCACAATTTCCGGTTTCCCCTCCAGCGTTTTATGCACCGGACATCTATTAGCAATTTCAATCAATCTTTTTCTTTGTTCATCTGTCAGATCACCGGTTAGTTTGATCTTACGTTTTATTTGATCAATCTTTCCTTTTGAGCTTTCACTGTTTTCCCCATCCTTCATGTGTATCTTATCGTGGGTCAGTTTCACTTCCACTTCCTGAAGGTCAATCTTTTTGTGATCTGCGTACATTCGTAAGGTCATGGCGGTGCATGCACCCAATCCGGACAAAAGATAGCCATAAGGAGTTGGACCATAGTCATCTCCGCCAACGCTTGGCGGTTCATCAGCAATCATCTGATGACGACCTGCAATTACCTCCGTGGTATATCCTTTTTCGCCGACACGTGTCCAAACTTCACCTTCAGGGGTCTCCTCCCGATCTTTCACCTCGATGTATCTGCTTGCCCAGCTGGAAATGATGGAACCAACATATTTTGCATCTTCCTCCTTTTGCATCAAATGATCAGCACCATCTAATGAAATGAAACTTTTTGGATGCATAGCTTGCTCATAAATTTCTTTCGCATTGTTGATGCCTACGATGTTGTCCTGAGGTGAATGAATAACCAACAATGATTTTTTCAGATTCTTAATAACGTCATCCCTTTCCCTGTTTTCCAGATCATTAAGGAATTGCTTCTTCATTTTAAAGGTACGCCCTCCAATATTCACTTCAGCTTCTCCCTTTTCCTCTAAATCTTTTCTACCATTGTTTAATAAATGTGTAACATGATCCGGTGTTGAAGGGGCTCCAATGGTTGCTACTGCTTTAATATTTTTCAATTCTCCAGAAACATGTAGGACAGCCGCACCTCCGAGAGAGTGCCCAACCATGATTTGTGGGGCCTCATAATTCTCCTCCAGAAACCCATAAGCATCATTTAAGTCCGAGAGGTTTGAGGAAAAATTAGTGTCCGCAAAGTCTCCTTTGCTTTGGCCTAAGCCTGTAAAGTCAAATCGGAGAATGGCCATGCCTTGCTGTGTAAACGCATGACTAATATGATCGACCGACTTCAGGTTTTTAGAGCAGGTAAAGCAATGAGCAAAAAGCACATAAGCTTTAGGTTTACCAATCAATGGAAAATCTAATCGACCTGAAAGCTCTTGTCCATCCGAATTTTCAAAACTTACTTTTTTATATCGCATGAGTTGGGAGATTTTAATCTATCTTGAGCGGAAACAATTTGAAACCATTTGTGTCATTAAGCTAATGATTTCAATTCAATGAAAAGTTCACTAACCACATTAATCTTTCTAATTGTCAGCCATGCAGCTATTGCGCAGACCCTTCACTATGAAGTAGTGAAAGGAAGTAAAAAGCTAGGTGATATGTATGTGGATCGTCAGCAGTCTGAAAATGAGGTGAAATATGAAATCAATAGCGAGGTAACTTTTCGAATCCTGTTCTCATTCACAGTAAACTATGAGTCTACCAGTGAGTATCAATATGGGAAGCTTATCAAAGAATATACACACAACAAATTGAACGGAAACACTCAAAAGAAATCAACCATATGGTTTGATGGAAAGAAGTATACCTTGGATCTGGATGGAAGTAGGTCCACTTTAGACCCCCCAATTAAATACTCCGTCGCTGCGATTTATTTCCAGGAACCAGCCGACGGGCAGAAGGTATTCTCACCTCAGTTTGGTAATTACCTGACCTTTGAGAGAGTAGGGGATCATGAATATGAAATGGAATCACCTGACGGCACCAATGTCTATTCATATACCAATGGCATCTGCTCGGAAGTGAAAGTATACAGGGATTTTGCCAAGTTTTCTTTCGTGATGACTCCTGAATCTCTGGTTGCGGTAAAGGATAAGAAAATTGTAGGTGGCTCCACTGCCGTGGATTAATCTTTCAGGAATTTATTTAACATTGCTTTTTAAGCAATGAAAAAATGATCACCTGTATTGCCATTGATGACGACCCTCTTTTCCTGCAAACGATCGAAACATATTTATCTGAGTATGAAGAAATTGATCTTTTAGGCACATATAATAACCCGGTAAATGGCATCATGCAAGTGGTTAAAAAGAAACCAGACGTTTTGCTTTTGGATCTGGACATGCCATACCTGGATGGTTTTGAGACACTGGACACACTGGACAAAAAGCCTAAAATCATTATGATTTCTGCCCATGTGAATCAGCCGGTAAAGAAACAAATAATCAAAATTGATAAATACCTTCGAAAAGTGGCCTTTAACAAGGAAGTCTTAAGAAAAGCAGTTTTAAGTGTGATGAACAATTAAGCATTTATTTTCTCCTGCATTTTCTGGACTTTATCAAAAAGCGGGAGTTTTACAGTGAAACTAGTCCCGGCTCCCTCTTTACTGTCGACCTGAATTTCCCCTCCATTCATTTTAACAAACTCATAAACGAGTTGCAACCCCAGCCCCAGTCCTTTTTCACCTGCAGTCCCGTAAGTTGATCGCTCTCCCGTTAGGTTGAAAATCTTATCCAGGTTGCTTTCAGATATTCCAATGCCTGAATCTTTCACCTCTATTTCAGCAAAATCCTCCGACATGTTAACCCTTATGTCAATTTCTCCATTTTCTCTGGTGAATTTTATTGCGTTATTAACCAGGTTCCTAAAAACCGTATGAATAGAGTTTCGATCCACCCAAACATTAGTAATCTCCGGGATATCAAGCGAAATTTCAATTTTCTTGCCAGCTGCCATATTTGAAAACATTCCTACAATTTCATGGATCATAGATGTCATTTCTACTTTTTCCGGAACATTAGGAAAATGTCCTTGCTGCTGCATGGCCCAATTCAGCAAATTGTCCAACAAAACCGTCAGCTGCTCAACAGTCATTTCCATATGGTCAGCCATTTTCAACAGCTGCTTTTTGTCGTCATCCTCAACAAAATGCCTGATCAGGTGACTAACACCCATAAGGGAGCTGATAGGACCTCTCAGATCATGAGAGATGATGGAAAAGAATTTATCCTTGGTTTCATTAAGTCGCTCGAGGGAGGCTTTCTGTCGTTCCAATACTCGATTAATTCGAAGCTTAGACCGATAGTATATGAAAATAACAATGATCAGAATCGCGAAAGCAAAAATGACAAGAGTCGATATAACAATCACCGACTGCTGATTTTTTCGCTGTGCTTTTAAAAGTTGTACTTCCGTCTCTTTTTGAGAAAGTTCAAACGCAGATCGTTGCTGAGCCATCTGCCTGATCACATTCTTGTTTTCAATTGAATCCTTAAGCGTCGTGTAAGCAAGGTGATAGTTCAGTGCTCCCTCAAAGTTTTTCTCTTTTTGACTGATCTTGAAAAGCAACAAGTTGAGGTCTCTTCTAAGCTCTAGCAATTCATAAAGCCTTGTCAATTCCAATGCTTCTTTTGCATGTGTTTTTGCTTGATCCACATTTCCTATTCGGAATTCAATTTCGCCTAAAAACTTCATGAAATCCGCCACCGCATAGTAGTCATCGATTGACCTCAAACTGGATATGCTGTTTTTCAATGCTTCTATCCCTAAATCTTCTTCTCCAAGTGCCGCTTGAGTGATTCCCATATTACCTCTGATATAAGCAAGCAAGGCTTCTCTTCTCATGTCGCTCAACTCAGAAAAATTGGTAACCAAATGTTCTGCCTGCTTCCCATAAAGCATGGACGAATCAAGCTTATTGATTGTATAGTAATCGTAGGCAGTGTTAAGTAAAGCGATAGAAAGGTTTAGTGTATCATTACGATTTTTGAAAATAGCAATAGCCTTATTGGTAAATTGGACGGATGTAGGTACATCCCCCTGACTCGCATAGGTAGCGGCTATCTCTCCATATGATGAGCCTATGAGCTTTTCATCATTATTTGATCTAGCTATTTCTAAAGATTTGAGTAAGTGTTTAAGACTTTGCGATAGGTCTCCCATAAACCGAAAACCAATGCCTAACTGTAATTCCGCGGCATGCTGAAAAAAGTATGAATCATTTTTAATTGCCAGGTCAAGCAATTCATTAGCCAATTCAATTTTTCTGCTTGTCTCAGGTTCTTCCCGAGTGATCGACCTAAGCAAGGTCATCTTCTCCTCCACATTGGAAGAAGATCGATATTGACTTTTAAGACTATCGAGGTAGTCATCCTGACCGAACCCTGAGAATGAAAAAGTCAGGAAAATAAATGAGATGAGGGTGGTGAAAAAGAAGGCATACCTTTTCATGATACCCACAAGGTAAGCTTTAATTTTTGAAAAAGGAATCGACGAATTCAGTCTTATTGAAAACCTGAAGATCTTCCACTTTCTCCCCAACACCAATGTACTTAACGGGAATTTTAAACTGATCTGAAATACCGATAACCACTCCTCCCTTGGCTGTTCCATCGAGCTTTGTAACAGCCAAGGAGGATACTTCTGTTGCTTTGGTGAACTCTTTAGCTTGAATAAAGGCATTCTGTCCGGTACTTCCGTCCAGCACCAGCATCACATCATGTGGTGCTTCAGGAATGAATTTTTGAACCACATTTTTAATCTTGGAAAGCTCGTTCATCAGGTTCACTTTGGTGTGAAGTCTGCCCGCTGTATCAATGATCACCACATCAGCATTTTCTTCTTTGCCTCGCTTTGCTGCCTCGAAAGCCACAGCAGCAGGATCTGTATTCATCCCCTTGGATACCACGGGTACACCCACTCTTTCCCCCCACCTGATCAGTTGATCAACCGCAGCAGCTCGAAATGTGTCCGCAGCACCGAGAATCACATTCTTTCCCAAAGCTTTGAACTGGGCAGCAAGTTTCCCGATGGTCGTGGTTTTACCTACTCCATTCACACCCACTACCAGGATGACATAAGGGCCATCTACCTTAGGTATATCAAAGTCGATCAGGTCTTTGGTATTATTCTCTGCCAGCAACCCAGCGATTTCCTCCCGGAGTATTTGATTAAGCTCAGAAGTATTAAGGTATTTATCTTTTGCAACCCGATCTTCGATTCGATCAATGATCTTTACGGTAGTTTCCACCCCCACATCTGAGGTAATCAGCACCTCCTCCAGTTCATCCAATACATCGGCATCTACTGTGGATTTTCCCACAACAGCTTTATTGAGCTTTGTGAAAAAGTTCTGCTTTGACTTTTCAAGTCCTTTATCAAGCGACTCTTTTTTGTCTTTGGAGAAAAAGCTTTTTAGACCCATTGATTTACAGGATTAGGTGAGTGTGAATATAAAAAAAGCCACCCTGACTTGGTAGTCGGAGCGGCCTTCCTTCTTTTAGGATTTAATTTCTTATTTCGCTAAGGTATCTTTCACATCACCTTCGAGAACCATCTCTTCTCGGTATGTGTAAGATCCGTTATCGCCTTTGATCGCCTTGATCACTTTGGCATATTTCGCTCCACCTGGTTGCTTAAGAGTTGCTACTACTTTCTTTGCCATGGTTACTTAATTTCTTTGTGTACGGTATACTTTCTCATGATCGGGTTGTATTTCTTCAACTCGATTCGATCAGGAGTGTTTTTTCTGTTCTTGGTGGTAATGTACCGGCTAGTGCCAGCAAGACCACTGTTTTTGTGCTCTGTGCACTCAAGAATTACCTGGACTCTATTTCCTTTCTTCGCCATTTTATTTTGTCTTTTCCAAAAAGGAGTGCAAATGTAGAAAATTTCAAGCTTCTAATGAAACATTCAGAAAATTAATCTCTTATATATTTCACTCCGGTACTTTGTTGATCTTCACCTCATTGACATAGATGTAATAATCATCACTTATGGACAAGTTCTTATCGGTAATTTCCATCAATTGAAATGAAGAATTAGGGTTTAGTACCGCTTCTTCACCCCCAACCTTGACCCTTACCGGCATATCGAATGATGCAATGCAGTTCGTCCATCTGTAAATCAACCGGTTACCCATTACAGCATATTCGAAAACCGGAATTCTGGCATCTCTCAGATATTGGTCAAACACATTTGAAAGATCCATTCCGGATTGATCTGAAATATAAGATTCCACATCTGAAGTTGTTACGGTCTGGTGATAGAATTTCTTATTAAGCCCTCTCAAAATTTCTCTCCACTTACTGTCATCGTTTATGACCTGTCTCACCGTATGAAGCAAGTTGTTTCCTTTCGGATACATATCCTTCGAGCCCTCACTATTGACATCATAGTCTCCAATTATGGGTTCACTATTTTGGATACCCAGCCTTAATCCCTGAGTATAAGATGATGCTGCTTCCTTGCCATAAAAATATTCTATGAATAAGCTTTCTGAATAGGTAGTAAAGCCCTCATGAATCCACATATCAGCGACATCTTTATAAGTAATGTTATTCGCAAACCACTCATGGCCGGTCTCGTGAATGATGATATAATCCCACTTCAACCCCCATCCGGTACCACTAAGATCCTGCCCTAAATAGCCTTTCAGGTATTGATTACCATAGGTCACAGAACTTTGGTGCTCCATTCCCAAATAAGGAACTTCAACCAGCTTATAGCTATCCTCATAAAACGGGTAGGGTCCAAACCAGTGCTCCAGTGCTTCAAGCGTTCGAAAGGCGTCTTCAAAATGCTCTTTTGCTTTATCCTCATTGTAGCTGAGCACCCAAAAATCAACATCAAGGTTTCCTTTCTCTCCTTTGTATTTTGATGAAATATTTACGTAATCACCAATATTCACATTTACACCATAGTTATTGATTGGATTCACCACTTTCCAAATGAAAGTTCGAGTACTGTCTTTATTCTTTTTGATTTTCTCCAGCCTGCCGTTCCCTACAGCCGTGAGTTTTTCTGGTGCCTGAATGCTTAGCGTCATACCATTATCTGGCTCATCGTACATGTGATCCTTGCATGGCCACCACAAACTTGCTCCTATTCCCTGATTTGAGGTGGCAATAAAGTGATTGCCATTTTCATCCTTTTTCCATGAATAGCCACCGTCCCAAGGAGCTCGTATTGCTGCTCTCGGGTTACCTTCAAAGTGAATAGTTACTTTCCCTTCCGATCCTTTGGTTTGAGTTGGTAGCTGAATGAAATGCGCATTGCCTTCATTAGTGACTTCCAACTCAGCTTGACCCTGAGTCACTTTGGTGATTTGCATTGGCTCCTGTAGGTCAATTTGCATGACATTAGCCGATTCCAACACTTCATACGTGATGGTATTACTTCCGGAAATGAACTTCTTTTCCGGATCTACAGAGACAAACAAATCGTAATATTTGAGATCCCACCATACTCGCTCTGGCGTAATGGATCCTCGTAAGGAATCCTGTCTGGTGTAGGTTTCTTGTTTATCAAATAATTCGGTTTGAGCATGTAGCTGAAAGCTGGCTATGATGATTGAAGCCGTTACTAATTTTTTCATGGATGATTTTTATTGGTGAGTATATTTTTGAGGAACAAATTATTCCTCATCCAGGTCTGGCAAAACAAACGAATCGAGCGGACTTGACTCTTGCATCATTTTTTCTATCTCATCACTTTTTCTCGGAGCAATGTCCGATAGCAGCTCATAACCATCTTCTGTTATTAATACATCATCCTCGATACGAACGGCAATTCCCCACCATTTCTCATCACATTTTGCACCCTCAGGAATGTAAATTCCTGGCTCAATGGTGATCGCCATGCCGGGCTCTAGATATTCATAGTTTCCCTTGTCATGAACATCCAGGCCGATATGATGTCCCAGACCGTGCGGATAATAAAGGTGACGTTGATTCGCACTGTCAATGATTCCTAATTCCGCCAGACCTTCATTGATGATTCTTCTTGCTATTCCAAAATCCAGATCCCTGGTAATATTCACACCTGGCTTACATGCTTTGATTGCTTCATCCTGTGCTTTATAAACCAAGTCATAAATGGCCTTTTCTTCCGTGGAAAATTTTCCATCTATCGGAATGGTACGTGTTACATCCGCTGTATAGCCATGATATTCAGCTCCCAGATCCATCAGTATCATTTCATCACTGGATATTTCCGGCTTATAATTTTCAATATAATGAAGAATGCATCCATTATTTCCTGCACCCACAATAGATGGATAACCCTCGTACTCTGCTTTATACTTCTTGAAAATGAACTCATGAAGCCCTTGAATTTCAAATTCGCTCATGCCTGGTTTCATGGCTTTCATAACCTCCACTTGTGCTATGCAAGAAATGTCAACCGCCTTCTTAGTAGATCCCGTTCTTCTTCAGTTTTGATCCCCCTCAGATCTTTCATGATCTGATCAAGTGTCTCAACATCCAGATTATTAGCTGATGATTCGATCGTCAAATCTCCTTCTGTAGGATAACCTGCCTTCTGCTTAAATAATGCTATGAGATCATACAAATCACCCTCTGCATTCGTGTCACGCACATCATTAAAGAAATCATAAAAGAGAACTTTGTCGAAATTCGAAAAATCAATATTGTAATCTGCGAATGCTGTGTTGTTGAAAACCTGGTTGAACGCCAGCTTTTCTTTTACGCCAGTGATCCCCATCCTTCGTCCTGTCCACATTTCTGCCATCGCATTTCGAGGTTGGATGAAAATGATTTCGTTGTAGTTTCCTTCTGGTCCCTCTTGTTCTCCTTTGAAAACCAAAAGAACGGCATGTGGCTCTTTATAACCCGTTAGGTAATAGAAGTTAGGGTCCTGATGATAGATGTAGTCTACGTCATTGGCTCGATTTCTTACCGGATTTGCGAAAAATACGGCCACTGAATTAGCTGGCATTTTTTCCCTTACAAGAGCCCTTCGCTCTTTATGAAATTCGGTTGATAAAAAATCGTTCGGCAGATTTTCCTGTGCAAGTACAAGAAAAGAAACTGTCAACAATATCAATGTGAAAAACTTCTTCATAACGAAATCATATTAGTTTGGGATTAAATATAACATGCAGTGCACCTACTGCAGAAGTCGAATCCAGCATTGGTTAGATTACAGGATAAAAGGCAAAAAAAATCCCGACGAAACTCGTCGGGATTCAATTTCTTTTCAAAACCAATTTATTTGATCACCATGCCATTGGCACGTGCTTGCTTTAGCACAGAAGTGATACCATTTTTATTGATTGTTCTTAGTGCAGAAGTAGATACTTTCAAAGTAATCCACTTATCTTCCTCAGGGATGTAAAATCTCTTCTTCTGAAGATTCGGATTGAATCTTCTTTTGGTTTTATTATTCGAGTGAGAAACATTGTTCCCTACCTGAGGTCTCTTACCGGTTATATCGCAAACTTTTGACATCTTTCTCGTCCGTTTTCAAAAATGGAGTGCAAATATCGGGATTTCAATCCAATATGCAAACTATCGCTTGACATTTTCGTGATTATATGGACAATGGAGACAGGCGTTCCCACAGCAATAGCCTCTTTTCAAATGATATTGCTCTGTGAACACCATTAATCCTGCTTCGTTAATATAGTAGTCTTCGGGTTGTAAAGTCACTTTGTATTGTGCCTCAAAGGCGAAATGATTATTCTTGCAATCGATTGATAAACAGCAAAACTATGATAGAAAACAAAACCCTTTCCAGTGAAGAATTGATCAGCTTAGAAGATAAGCACGGGGCGCATAATTATCATCCCCTGCCGGTAGTTCTTGCTAAAGGTGATGGCGTGTATGTGTGGGATGTAGAAGGAAAGCAATATTATGATTTTCTATCTGCATATTCTGCGGTAAATCAGGGGCACTGCCATCCAGCAATTATTGGCGCAATGACCCGGCAAGCTGAGACACTAACACTTACTTCTCGAGCTTTTTACAATGATGCACTAGGACCCTATGAAAAGTTCATCACAGAATACTTCGGATTCGATAAAGTGCTGCCAATGAATACAGGGGCTGAAGCAGTAGAAACAGCCATAAAGATTTGTAGAAAGTGGGCGTATGAGAAAAAAGGCATTCCGGAGAATCAGGCTCAAATCATTGTGGCTGATAACAATTTCCATGGTAGAACAACTACCATCGTCTCATTTTCAAGTGACAATACTGCAAGCACTAACTTTGGACCCTATACACCGGGATTTATCAATATTGAATATGATAACCTTGATCAGTTGGAGGAAGTGATTAAAGGTTCGAATGTCGCCGGGTTTCTGATTGAACCCATTCAGGGTGAGGCTGGCGTTATGGTTCCCCATGAAAACTACATAAAGAGAGCTAAGGAACTTTGCGAAAAGTACAATGTGCTTTTACTCGCCGATGAGATCCAGACCGGAATTGGGAGAACAGGTGCGCTACTAAGAGTATGTGGCGATTGCACATGCGAAGGACATTGTGAAAAACAAGAAACGTATACCGCTCCGGACGTTCTAATCCTTGGTAAAGCACTTTCCGGCGGAGCTTATCCGGTATCTGCCGTTCTCGCTAATGATGAGGTCATGAACGTAATACAGCCAGGTACTCACGGATCTACTTTCGGTGGAAATCCTGTTGCCGGAGCAGTGGGGATAGCCGCACTGAATGTGATTCGAAATGAAAAGCTCACCCAAAATGCACGAAGATTAGGTGAAATCTTCAGAGATCGGATGAACAAAATGATCGAGAAAACAGATTTGGTGAAGCTGGTCAGGGGAAAAGGTCTTCTTAATGCCATTGTAATTAATGACTCAGAAGACAGTTCGACAGCATGGGATATTTGTATCAAGCTTAGAGATAATGGGCTGCTAGCCAAGCCAACTCATGGCAACATCATCCGTTTCGCGCCACCATTGGTAATGACTGAAGAACAACTTCACGATTGCTGCGATATTATTGAAAAGACCATAATGAAGTTCGGTAAATAAAGAAAAACAAATACTTCAAGGCCTGACTGTATTCCCAGTCAGGCTTTTTTATTCACCATCCACAACTATGTATCTAGGTCCATCTGCTGTGGATATTTGTTTTTCATTTGATGTAGAATCGCTCACATAGAGGATTGTTGCAAGTACAATAGCTGCTGAATAAAGAATTGTGTTCATACTTCAGAGTTTAAATCTTTAAATTAATTTTCTTTTTCAAAATCACCAACTGATGAAAGTTATCGCAACGATTTTCTTAACACTCTTTTCTGTTCTGTTATATGCTCAATCTGATACTGTAAGGATTATCAATACAATTGATTCTGCCTTTACTCTGAATCTAAATGAAGCCCAACCTCTGTTAGAAACGGCATTAAAAAAGTCAAAAGAAATAGGCTTTAAAAGAGGTGTCTTTGAGAGTCAATACAAGCATGCCAGGTTGTTAGCCAGAAATGGCGACTTTCTTGGAGCAATTGAGTTGCTAAAAGAAGCACGAACTACATCTGAGCTTACATTGAATGATGAAAGTGTTTTTTACAATTTCACTGGTATATGCTTTGTATACATGGGGGAGTATGATAGCACAGAAAAATACTTCCTAAAAACTTTAGCGATTAAGCAGGATATATCGGATAGTGTGGGAATAGGGACTCTTCTCAATAACCTCGGAAACGTTAACATCAGCAAGGGTAATTTAGAGAAATCAACCTCCTATTTTCTAGATGCTTTGCGAGTCAGAACCGCAATCCGAGATAGCGCGGGCATAGCATCTACAACCAACAATTTGGGTATCGTCTTTTACAAAAGAAAAATGTTCAAGGAGGCCATTGATAATTACTTGATTGCATTAAGCTTGAACAGAGATTTTAAGGATAAAACAAAGGAAGCTCTAATCCTAAATAACCTTGGTAACGCCTATGATGAAAGGGGAATCCTTGACAGTTCCTATGTCTACTATCAGTTGGCTTTTGCACTTTCCGACAGCCTGAAAGATGCTCGACTTATTGGAATCTCAGCCAGTAATTTAGGTGTGGCTGAGTTGAGACAGAAAAATTTCAATAGGGCTGAGGATCTCTTTCTCACTTCTCTAGAGGTTAGAGAAGCGTCTGAAGACAAGCAAGGAATGGCCGAAATTTACAATGAACTAGCAAGCCTGAAACTGGAAACCAATGAGTTGAAAATTGCAGAGGAATACTTCAAAAAAAGTTTATCATTGGCGCAAGAGATAGGATCATTAGAAATAATAAGAGAAGACCATTTGGGCCTTGCGGAGACTTATTCAAAAATGAAAGATTTTGAAAGTGCATTTTTGAGTCACAAAGAGTTTGTAGTATTGAAAGATTCAATTCTAAACATTGAAAATCAATCAAGCTTAAATGAACTTGTCACACAATACGAAACAGAGAAGAAGGAGCAACAAATTGAATTGCAGGAAGCGAAGCTTGCCGAGCAAGAAGCGACCATTTCCCGAAATCGACTCGCATTATTTGCTTCCATAGCAACGCTTCTTTTGCTTATCATTATTGGAGCCCTGTGGAGAAACCGAATTCGTAAAAAGCAGCAGTTGAAGTTGCAGGAAGCTAAGCTTGAGGCAAGAGAAGCTGAAATCAATGCCACCATATCATCCCAGGAAAAAGAACGGGCACGCTATGCCCGCGACCTGCATGATGGGTTTGGTCAAATGATCTCCATATTAAACATGAACCTTAAAAATCTTAATAGTGACACCAGACCGGATGAAAGACATAAAGTATTCGAAGCTTCCACACAGGTAATTGATGACATGTATAGTGAGCTCAAAAACATTTGTTTTGACCTCATGCCGCAAACATTAATCAAGCATGGACTGGAGAGTGCCTTAAAAGAGTTTTCAGATCGTATTAATCAGACAGGTAATATTGCAATAGAACTTAACATTTTTGGACTTGGTCAACGTCTGGAAGAAGTTCAGGAAATCTCACTATATCGCATTTCGCAGGAGTGGATCAACAATATCATAAAATATTCCGATGCTGATAAAGTCACCCTCCAAATCACGAAAGACGAGGGGGAAATCACGCTACTAATTGAAGACAATGGAAGTGGATTTGATAAAAATCTACTGATATCCGGTAAAGGAAATGGCTGGAAGAACCTCAATACTCGCTCAAACCTGATTCAGGGAACTCTTGAATTGGAAACAGCGCCCGGAAAAAAAGGAAATGTGCTGATTATAAATGCTCCAAGTAAGTTGAAGGTCAAGCAGGAAGGGATAGTGGCCTAAATAAGCACGATAATCCTTAAATACGCCTATTTAGACGAAAAGGCCTATCAGGTAGTTCCTTTCCAACCATTATTTTGCCAAATTAGATGGATGAAACCAACAGCCTTAGTAACCTTCTTGGTTTTATCATCAGCGCTTTTCGCTCAAAAAATTGATCAAGAACTACTTAATAAATTAACAGAGGTAAGGAAAGCAGACTGTGATAGTGCGATATCTCTGATAAACCAATACCAAAACCTCGCTATCAACCACCCTGAAGCAGAACTTAAGGCGGAGTTTTTCATGGAGGCTGGAATAACCCATTATTGTTTGGGTAATTATGATAGTGCATTGGAAAGTTATCAGCTTTCACTTGACCTATTCAAAAGTATTGGCTCAATATCAAGGCCCGTCGAGCTTTTGAATTTGATAGGGACTCTTCAAAAAAAACAGGGGGATTTTGATCTCGCTGAGAAATACTTCAATGAAGGCCTGAATTATGCTTTAAACAAAAATGATTCTCTTGGTATCGGAAACAGCCTTAATAACATCGGAATTTTACTATTTCAGCAAGAGAAGTTTAACCAGTCTCTTGTCTATTATTTAAAATCAACAGCAGTAAAATCCGCTATTGATGATACCATAGGGTTAAGCTACAACTATGATAACCTGGGGATGAATTATGCGGTATTGGAAAAATATGACAGTGCGCAGTTCTATTTTGATTTGGCTACAAAGTATAAGTTGCTAATTGGTGACCGTGCAGGCTATGCCATCGTCAAAAATAATATTGGAGAAATGCTTCTTGAACTGGGAAACTTGAATGGGGCAGAGCCATATTTTGATGAATCACTGAGAATTGCAAGAGACCTATCGTATGCCGAACTTGAACAGCATGTGCTCAGAATGAAATCAAACCTTGAGGAGCAAGGTGGGGATTATTTGAGTGCACTCAGCTTTTATAAGGATCATATAGGCATAAAAGACAGCCTATTCAATGAAAGAAAAAGTCAACAGGTAGCCGAGCTTGAAACGAAATATCAGACCGAGAAAAAAGAAGCCGAAATCCAGACACAAAAAGCAGAGATTCAACAGAAAAACTTGTTTCTTTTTGGTGCTTTAGGCGCAATTTTTCTCTTAATTCTACTCTTCATACAACACCGACAAAGCAGCAAATTAAAGGCTGAAAAGCTTGTGGAAGCGCATAAACGGATAGCTCGGGAGGCAGAAATTCAGGCTGCCATTGCTTCCCAGGAAAAAGAACGATCACGCTACGCTCGGGATCTACATGATGGGTTCGGGCAGATGATTTCCATACTTAATATGAACCTGCAAAATCTGCAAAAAGGAGCCAAACCCAATGAACGTCAAAAGGTGTTTGAAGAATCTTCAAAGGTGATTGACGATATGTATCATGAGCTTAAAAACATTTGCTTTGATTTAATGCCGCAAACGTTGATTAAAAAGGGATTGGAAAGTGCGCTTAAAGAGTTCGTCGATCGAGTGAATCACACTGGAAAAATCTTTATCGAGTTAAATGTATTTGGTTTGAAAGATCGACTTTCAGAAGTGCAGGAAATTTCACTTTATCGCATTTCGCAAGAGTGGATCAATAACATCCTTAAGTATTCAAATGCTACTAAAGTGACCTTGCAAATCACGAAAGATGATGATGAGATCACACTCCTCATCGAAGATGATGGTACCGGGTTTGATAAAAAACTCCTTATCTCCGGAAAAGGAAATGGCTGGAAAAACCTGAATACCAGAGCCAACCTCATTAAGGGAGAAGTCGAGTTAGAAACTCAACCCGGAGCAAAAGGAAATACATTAATCATCAATGCGCCAGCATACACCGAATCACCAGAAGCCGATGAAGTAGAGCAAAATACCATGGAGGTGGTATAGCTTCAGTTGCATTCCTTTCCCTTCTTTGACTTCAAATATTTTGAAGCTTAGAGGGAAAACGAATGAATTTGCTATCTTTCATTGGCAGAGACAAACCTGCCAAAATGAAAATTTTTCTAACTGACGATCATGCAGTTCTCCTGGGTGGACTGATTAAAATTCTTTCTGCAGAAGATGACCTGGAAATAGTTGGCTCGGCAGGCACGGTTAGAGAAACCCTTGATGAGCTCACACAGAAAAATGTCGACCTCTTAATTACCGATTATAACCTACCGGACGATGATGGACTCACGCTGGTCCGAAGAGTAAAACAAAAATATCCTGAAATTAACATCATCGTGCTCAGCATGCATGATGAAGCACATTTGATAAAAGAAATTCTGAAAGAAGGCATTAATGGGTACATACTCAAAAAAGACTCCCATGAGGAATTGGTCAGTGCGGTCAGGGCTGTAAAAAATGGCAAAGTTTATCTCAGCTCAGATGTAAACACTATGCTCATGAAAGGCCTGAATGGAACAGAAGAGCAAAAGCTTTTGACCGATCGTGAGCGGGAAATCTTAAAACTCATTGCCAAAGAATACACCAACAGGCAAATGGCCGAAGAGCTATTCATCAGTGAGCGAACAGTGGAAACACACCGAAAAAACATCTTCAGAAAGACAGGAACCAACAACCTTGTCGGCCTGATCAAATTCGCCTACGCAAACAACCTTATTTAAGCTTCACCTACGGGTTTCACGGTATATAAATATCCCACACTGAGTGGATTCCATCGGATGGATTATTCGCCAAACTTTGAATCGAAAATTAACCGCGAATAAACTTCGATCCGACATGAAACATTTATTAAAAACTATTTTAGGCCTTCTGCTAATGGTGACCTTTAGCCAGGCAAAATCGCAGGATGCCCTTTGGCAACTTGATTTCGACAGTGAAATTGAATGGCAAAACTCAACTGAAAGTGGAATCCTTTTGGTTGGAACCAAAGATTTTACACTACATGGCATTGACAGCCGTGATGGCAATATTCTATGGTCCAGTGAGGCGTTCGAGCAAGCCAAGAAAATGAAAGGTCCTGATGGGAAGAAAGTAGAAGCTAAATATGCTTTTGAAAACTTCATCCGTGTGCTGAGCGATGATGAATATCCTGAAGTATCCGATTACATTGAACTTAAATTTACCGATGGATATCAGTACAAGCAGTACGCTGTTATCAATATCCAAACCGGTGAAGAAGTAATCAGTCCGAAGATTGCTGAGATGCCAATTACGAAAGTTCCATTTTTCGGTGAAATGGCCACATTCAACTACAATGGAACTGGTTACATTCCTGCGTTGAGAATGGTAATTATTTCCACCACTTATGTGGATTACGAACAAAAAGGAAACCCTACTATCAACATTACAAAAATGGTAGATCTCCTTTCGCAAAAAATCATCTGGACAAACGATGACATAGCTGTAAATGGTTTCCCGGCACTACTTGAAGATGGCGACATTGTGCTTCCGGGCACAACAAAAATTGCCAAGATGAACCCAAAAACAGGAGCTGTGAAATGGGAATACAACACAAGTGAAAAGAATCAGACCTTCGAAAGCTTCGATTTAAGCCTTGATTTGTCTTCCGGTTACTTCTTTGAAAAGAAGAAAAACAACGGAACACTTTCAGCACTTAATATGCAAACAGGAAAAAAATTCTGGGAACAGGATTTGAAGCTCAAAGAAGTTCCTGTTATGTCTGCTATGCGTGACGGTGTGGTTGTCATCGATGACAAATGGTTCACTATGTACGACCTAAATAACGGAAGTGTCAAATGGGAGGTGAAGAAAATTGATGGGTATGTTGTTGATCTTGGAGATAAAGGTATTCTTGCCACTTCCAAAGACAAGCAATTGATCCTTCTGAACAGAGAAAATGGAGAGGAAATATGGAATCAAAAAATCAAGGGAATCAATATTGATCAGGTTGCTGCTACTGGCATTATGTATTCCGATGACAAAAGTCGACTTGGTTATATCCAGTTCGACGGAGAGTTGATCTGGGATAAAAAAGGAATGCTTGAAGTCCCTTCTTTGAGGTATAAGCCTGAGCTCACAAAAGAGTTAATGTTGATTGAGGGAGATCTATTTGAAATTGACCTACTTACTGGTGATTACAAAGTGCTACATAAGAACCTTTCAGGAAAATTTGACGGAGATGATGCAGCTCCGGAAAGTATTCAATTAGTAGCAGGCGGATACCTATTCTCTGATGCAAACAACCTCGTGATGCTGGAGACTGATGGTTCAGTTCGTTTCGATAAATATTGGGAAGCACCGGGGATGAGCCTTGCAGCTAAGATCGCACTAAGAGCCGCTCAGGCTTCTGTAATGGCAATGGGTGCTGCATCTCAAATGAAGTCCTCTCATATTGCTGCCAACTCTTACTACGGAACAAATGACTATTACAGCAAGATGTATGCTCAACAAGCTCAGGACTTGTTTAATGCCGCGAGCATGGTCGGCTCTGAGGCCAAAAAGAAATTCCAGGCTTCAGTAACCAAAGGAGACATCCGAATGATCCTGACACGCGTAGGTGAAGGTGGTCAGGGTAAAAGCTCAGGATTAGTAAAAGTTGACCGAAGAACAGGTGAAGAAATGGGAACACTTCTTCTTGGAGATAAAGATCCTGTTTATGATTTCGATCCTATTTCCGGCCAGGTTTTCTTCAAGTCTGACAAGAAACAAATCATTAGTTATAGTTTCTAATTTCTCATAAGGTTCAGCGATCAGTCGTTTTACGGCTGGTCGCTCTTATATATTAAAACCTCCACTGCCATGACAAAACTGCTGACCCTATTTTTGATATTTCACCTTAGCTTCTTGTATGCTCAACAAGGTGAGCTAATAATTCGACAAGGGCATACCGCCGGAATCAACATGGTGCAATATTCCCCGACTGGTGAGTATGTCTACTCCGCCAGCGACGACAAATCCATAAAAATGTGGGACGTTCAAACCGGAATAGATGTCAACACATTTAATGCGCATGAAGCTGAAGTAAACTCGATCCAACTATCCCGGGATGGAATGCTGATGGTAAGTGCCGACAGAGCGGGGACAATCATCCTTTGGAATGCGATTACCGGTGAGATTAAAACCAAAATCAATGCGCACAATGGCTCAGCTAACACGGCCAAGCTATCAAAAGATGCCACCAAAATCATCTCAGGAGGAGACGATGAAAAATTAAAAATATGGAGCGTAGCAGGTGACTCAATCAAAACCATAACAGGCTTCTCTGCCCCAATCATGAATCTGGCCATTTCTCCAAGTGGGGATCGGATTGTGACGGGTGGAGGTAAAAATAACGGTGTGGAAGTCAAGCTTGTGGATCCGGAAAAAGGCGCCATTCTGGCAGACGCACTGGATAATGTAAAAGGATCCGGAGCAGCATTAGCCTATACCAAAGCAATTATGACAGGGTTTGCCGTGATAGGAAATGTAGCCAATGGTAGAGTTGGTAAAGACATGACCACCATCTTCGTAATGACTTACTCCAACATGGAGTTTACTAACGATGGTAAACGAATTCTTTTCTCACAAAATATTTTCATCCCATTCTACTCAGAAAAAGGAGATGAAGAAGAAAATGGAAGTGCCAGTGTCTCGCTGGTAGAGCTCAGCGATGACCGAAACAATTTTGGAGAAGTCTCGAAACCCATCCGATGGAAAATCAATAATCCGCGTGGAGTCGCCGTGCTGAGCCAGGATCAAACGAAAGTCATTGTAAATGAGGAACGTTCCATTAAGGTCTACGACATTGAAAATGCGGACTTTCCAGAGCCGGGAAACAAAGAGGCAGTCAACTATGTCCCTCCGGTAGTTAAAGAAATTAAAAACATCACAAAAAACACCAATTGGCTGGCACTCTCGCCGGACTACAGAACCATCGTCACTTCCGACCAAAAAAGACAGCTAAAGCTTTGGGACTATGAAACCGGACGAAAAATCCGTGATATGGAAGGTTTTGTTCAGCCTGCCCTTGCAGTGGATGTCATGCCCGATGGCAAGCACATTTTGGTAGGTTCGCTGGATCGTGATATGACCATGTGGGACATTACCACCGGTACTCTGGTAAAAACTTTCGATCGGTCTTCGGACGTCAACCACATTGATGTATCCGCTGATGGCAATTACATGGCTACTACGGCTGTTCAAACCTCCTTTCTGAAAATCTGGAACTTCAACACCGGGCGTCTTTACAAAACCCTAAAAGAAAAGAAAGACAACATTGTCTGGGTAAAATTCAATCCGGAGGATGAAGACAAAATCTGGGCACTCACGGACGCAGATGACTTAAATGAATGGTCTATAAGTGACTTTAAAGACAAAAAATATAAGGGAGATTATCGTACGCTGGAAGATAAATTTGAGCGAGGCGAGTACTCCATTTCTTTCGATGGCTATGATGTCAATATCAAAAAAGGAGCTCAGGAAATTATTAGCGATACCCAACAGGGAGTCATCACAGATGCGGTATTCAGCATTGACTCTCGATTTGCCATAACGACCAATGAAACCGGAGAGATTGCGTTATACGACCTGAAAGAAGGAAAGAAAACAATGAGCATGGCACTCATAGGTGAAAGTGGCTTTATCGCGTATACGCCGGACTTCCACTACACCTCTTCAAAAAATGCCGCCAGGGCAATTGCATTTAAGGAGGGAAACAATGTATTGCCGTTTGAGCAGCTGGAGCTTAAATACAATCGGCCGGATATTATTGCTAAAACACTCGGTTATGCTCCGCAAAAGCTGATAGCTTCTTATGAAGCCGCTTACAAAAAACGACTGAAGCGGCTAGGATTTAGTGAGGATGATCTCTCCACCTCTAATGAGCTACCAAAGATTGACGTTGATATTCTTTCCATTCCATTGGAAACAGACCAGCGAATGCTCACTTTTTCAGCCCAGGCAAGCGATAAAAATCAATCCATAAATCGACTGCAGGTTTATGTAAATGATGTGCCTGCATTTGGATCAAATGGGCTATCCGTCAATCCCTCCTCTTCCCTTAGCAAAGACATCACCGTTGAGCTGGGAAAGGACCTAAACGAAATCAAAGTGACAGCCATCAATAGTAAAGGACTGGAGTCTCTGCCGGAAACATTCGAGGTTCAACTGACCACAGACTTTGCTAAGCCTGATCTTTACCTGGTTTCAATTGGTGTTTCTCAGTATCAGCAATCCCAACACAATCTGGCTTTTGCAGCAAAAGATGCCGCTGACATTATTTCCACAATGAAAGGCTCTTCTGAATATGAAAATGTTTATGAAAAACTCATAGTCAATCAGGAGGCTACCGATGCAAATATTCAAGCCATTCGAAGCTTTGTTGAACGAGCTCAAGTCGATGATGTCGTGATGATATTCATCGCCGGACATGGTGTATTGGATAAAGACTACACCTATTATTTTGCTACGTACATCATGGATTTTAATAACCCGGCCAGTGGTGGGTTATCCTACGAACAGCTTCAGTCACTAATTGATGGAATTAAATGCAGAAACAAGCTTTTGATGATGGACACGTGTCATGCCGGAGAACTAGATGAGGATGACATTGAAGAAGCTGAGGAATCCATCAGCTCGGTAGGTTCGGTTTCATTTCGTTCCACCGGATCGCTCGCAAAGCTTAAGGAAAACAGTTTTGGCCTGGATAACACTTTAGAGTTATCAAAAGCACTTTTTAGTGACATGCGAAAAGGAACTGGGGCTACCGTCATTTCAGCAGCAGGCGGAACTGAGTTTGCTGCCGAAGGAGTCAACTCACAGAACGGGCTTTTTACCAGCTGCCTTATTCAGGGGTTTAGAACACGCAGAGCGGACATCAATAGGGACAGAGATTATCGTGTTTCAGAAATACGACAGTATGTTGGCGAGCAGGTAATCCTATTGAGCAATGGCAAACAGGTTCCGACCTCTCGTGAGGAAAATATCAAAAACGATTTTAAGGTTTATTGAGCTATGAAAAACGTTCTCGTGATAATGATCCTGATTGCCTTTCAAGGTCAAAGCCAATCATATACTGTCATCCATACCATCGGTAAAATCTATGACACTCAGTCAGGTACCTATCTGTCGAAAGGAAGTAAAGTTTCGGAAAATGCCACTCTCAAATTTGAAACAGATGGTGCTAAAGCCGCCGTTCTGAGTTCTTCCAGGGGCCGCTTTGTTATCAAGCAAAATGGCACATCTTCATCGCAAAGTGATGCTGCATATGTGCTTACTTCTGTGATATCTCCGGTGAGAGGAAGGCTCAGTACAAGAGCAGGGTCCATTAATAACACACTGGACTTTCAAAAGCATTTTAATGAAGGATCTATTGCGCTGTTGGGCAGATCATACCGGGTCACCGTATCCTCAACGGGTTTTCCGATGACAGAATCCAGATTCTTCTATGTCCAATATGAATACGAAGGAGAAACAATAAATAAAAAGCTCAGCAGTGATGAAGATAACCTGGTCATTAATTTGAATAATTTCTTCTCTATTGACGGAAATGCCATTGATCCCTCTGCAATTAGTGATGCCAGATTACACTACTACGATGCAAGTAAAGGTTCTTCAAAATTTATCACCGATATGGATATCACTTATGTTTCTGACGAAATTCTGAGATCTATGCTGGATCAGTTTGAGGAAGATAAAGAAACTGCAGTGCTTGAAATAATTAATTCAATGTATGGCAAATGCTCTGAAGACCAATTGAAAGAGGCAATATCCCAGCTATAGCGTGAAAAAAGTAACCCTTATATCATTGATCATCCTCACCACCGTGGTGATGATGGGGGTCACATTTTATTTGATGAAGCTTCCGTGGTTGGCCAGTGACGAAAAGTTTCTCATCTGGAGCACAACAGCACTAAATTTTGAAAATCGTGAGCAACAGAATTCGGAAGATTTTGCACTCATCAACACTTCTTATGACCTCCAGCTAATCGATCGATACGATGAATTTGGATTTCCCATTGGCAATCAAGCCATCACCGATCGTCAGCAACTCGCACAGCTCTTTCAGGTTATTAATGCTGCTGAGAAAAAACCAAAATATATCATCGTTGATATTCATTTTGTGGACTCCTCTTCCTACGATCGTGAGCTGGCCACTGAGCTAAACAAATTGGAAAACGTGATCTTGTCCGCACATATCAATGAGGTAGGTCGACTGGAAAAACCTCTTTTCTCCGAAGTAGATTATGGCATATCAGACTACATGATTGGTAGTGCTTTTGATGGCATCTATAAATATCAACTGATCTATAACGATACTGCCAAATTGTTGCCATTAAAGGTTCATGAAAAATTAAAGCGGGTAGATAGTGAAAAGATCGGCCCTTTTGTTCGGATTGGCTCAGATTGGACGATGAATAATTTTATCATGAACTACCGGATCCTTCAAAAAGACATCTATGACCTTGAAGCAGGCTTTAACCCGGTCAGCATGGGTGAGCTTCTATATCTCTCCGATCAGGATATACAGGATTTTGTATCTGGGAAAATCGTGGTTATCGGGGATTTCTTTGAAAATGACATGCATGAGACGGTGCTGGAAATCACCTCCGGTCCTTTGATTTTACTTAATGCCTTTTTAACAATTCAAGCCAGTGACACGATAGCTAATATTTACTTTCTTCTTTTTTTGGCTTTGGCTTACGGATACATGAGTTACCTGGTATGGGTTGAAGGGGATTTAATTGAAAAGTGGATTAACAAAATCTCAGGTAAAAGGTTTACCAAATATTTAGCTGGATTTGCCAGCTACTTTCTAATCCTGACAGCCGTATCGCTGGTTACTTATTTCTTTTTCAACATTCACATCAACGTATTTTTTATAGCCATCGGCTTTTATCTCATTGATCGAATTTCAGGCCTTTTAATTTATAAAAAACAACCTGCAGAAAATAAATCATGAATTTTGGTGAGACTAATTCATGACTGAAGCCCCGGCTACCTTTTGTCGGGGTTTTTTATTGCCTCCCGGCCTATTTGCCTATTATTGCATACTAATTCAATCATACCATTTTATGGCAGAAGTACGACACAACTGGACCCTTGAAGAAATAGCTGACATCTACAATCGCCCTTTGATGGAATTGGTATTTGAGGCGGCAACCATACACCGAAAATATCACGATCCCAAAGAAGTGCAGGTGAGTAGCCTGATCTCAATAAAAACCGGCGGATGTCCGGAAGATTGTGCGTATTGCCCACAGGCAGCACGCTACCACACAGATATCAAAGTGCATAAACTGATGGAAGTAGATGAAGTGCGTGCCCAGGCCGAATCGGCTAAAGCAAACGGTGCTTCCAGAATGTGCTTGGGTGCTGCATGGAGAGAGGTTCGGGATAACAGAGATTTTGATAAGGTGCTGGACATGGTGAAAACCGTGAACAGCATGGACATGGAAGTATGCTGTACCCTTGGAATGGTGTCAGAAGATCAGGCCAAAAAGCTCGCTGATGCCGGACTTTATGCCTATAATCACAACATCGATACCTCGGAAGCATATTATGATGACATCATCAGTACACGGGAATATGACGACCGATTGAAGACGATCAATAATGTAAGAAAAGCAAAAATTACGGTTTGTTCCGGAGGAATCATTGGAATGGGTGAGTCTGCCGAAGACCGCATGGGTATGCTTCTGACTCTTGCAACTATGGAAGTCCACCCGGAATCTGTTCCAATCAATGCATTGGTGCCGGTTGAAGGAACACCTCTGGCTGAGCAACCGCGTGTAGCCGCACATGAGTTGATCCGTATGATTGCAACAGCTAGATTGGTGATGCCGGCATCTGTCGTGAGGCTATCCGCTGGAAGGGAAGGAATGAGCCTCACCGAGCAGGCACTTTGCTTCATGGCTGGAGCCAATTCTATTTTCGCCGGAGATAAGCTACTGACCACACCAAACCCAGACTTCAATGATGACAAGGAGATGTTTGATTTGTTGGGGTTACAACCGCGAGAAGCATTTAAGAAAGTAAAGAAAGAAGAATTAGCTTAAAAACATCCCCCTAACCCCCTTCAAAGGGGGAATTGGATTCGTGTTTTATCGATAATGTCCCCTTGAGGGGACTATAGGGGTGTTTCAAAACGAATCAGTTTGAACATTTACCAAAAAGCACTCGAAGAACGAAAAAAGCAACATCTTTTGCGTTCCCTTCCCCTCATGCCCGAGGGAATTGATTTTTATTCCAACGACTATTTAGGTCTGGCACGATCTCAAAACCTAAGTCTGGCTATCGAGGAAGAATGCAGAAACGCACCGAAACTAAACGGTGCGACCGGCTCACGTTTGCTTAGTGGAAACAGTAAGTATGCAGAGAAAGTAGAACAGGAAATTGCTGAATTCCACAAATCTGAAAGTGCCTTGGTTTATGCCTCAGGCTACATGGCCAATCTGGGCTTAATTTCAAGCCTGGCAACCAAAGAAACCACGCTCATTTGTGATGAATTGATCCATGCAAGTCTGATTGACGGGGCACGGTTTGGGTCTGCAAAGAAGGTTCGGTTCAAACACAACGATTTAGATGATTTCGCTAAAAAATTAAAAACAGTAAAAGGTCAGGTGATCGTGCTGGTGGAATCCGTTTATAGTATGGATGGAGACATCTGCCCGATTAGGGAGATTGCAACACTTTGTAATGAAAATGACGCTTTACTCATCGTAGACGAAGCGCATGCCATTGGCATTTATGGTGAGAGTGGTGAGGGTTTGGTTCAGAGCTTAGGCCTAGAGTCTCAGATTTTTGCTCGAATAATGACTTATGGTAAAGCTCCCGGTATTCATGGAGCGGCTGTAGTTGGGCCCAAATGGCTGAAGGAATACCAAACAAACTTTTCACGGTCTTTAATATTTTCAACGGCTCCCACGCCACACCAATTTGCAAGTATTTCAGGGATGTACTCATACCTTTCAAAGGTGAATGGAGAAAGAAAACAACTTTTCGAGGTGGTGAATTATTTCATCTCTAAAAGGGAAAAACATAGTACTAGTTGGCTCCCTTCTGAGACTCACATTCAATCACTCATCATTCCAGGTAATGCCGCCGTAATTGAGGTCGCTGACAAGCTGAAAGATGCAGGAATCAATGCGCTACCGATCCGTAAACCAAGTGTGCCGGAGGGGAAAGAACGTATTCGCTTCTGCCTACATGCCTACAATACTAAAAGGGAGATAGATTTGCTATTTAAGACTTTAACATCCCCCTGACCCCTTCAAAGGGGAAATAATAATAGTCGAGAGGGGAATGTCCCCTTTAGGGACTACAGGGGTGTTCCAAGAAAATCATGAAACAAAAAATAATTGTAGCTGGCATAGATACCGACACAGGCAAAACAGTTGCTTCAGTCATCCTATGCAAAGCACTTAATGCAGACTATTGGAAACCAGTTCAGGCAGGAGATCTGGAAAACACCGATTCGCACAAAGTGAAACGGTGGAGTCCGGAGACCATTATTCATTCGGAAGCCTATCGACTGACTCAACCAATGTCTCCACATGCAGCCGCAGCGATTGACAAAATCGCGATTGAGGAATCTAAACTCCAGATTCCTGAAACTGACAATAATTTGATCATAGAGCTCGCAGGTGGACTCATGGTACCTATGCGTGAAGATTACCTGAATATCGATTGGGTGGCCAGCACCGGACTGCCGGTCATTTTGGTTTCTAATTATTACCTGGGTAGCATTAACCACACCCTTCTTTCACTGTATGCTTTGAAAAGCCGAAACATCCCTTTGCTCGGAATCATTTTCAATGGTGAAAAAAATCCCTCTACATTTGACGTCATCATGAACAGATCAGGTGCAAAATGCCTATTGGAGATCAATAAAGAAGAGGAGATCAATAAAGAAGTAGTAGCACAGTATGCAAAACAACTCACCGTCTAATGTAGATAATTTCCCCCTTTGGAGGGGGACAGGGGAAGGATTCGAAGAAGACATCAATTTCGATCAAAACCACATTTGGCACCCTTATACCTCACTTACTAAGCCATTACCTACTTACCCGGTTGTTTCCGCATCCGGTGTTCGGCTCCAACTCGCCGACGGCAAAGAACTGGTAGATGGCATGTCCAGCTGGTGGACAGCTATCCATGGATATAATGTTCCCGAGTTGAATGAAGCTGCAAATGAACAGCTACAAAAAATGGCTCATGTCATGTTCGGTGGAATCACGCATGAGCCTGCGATCAAACTCTGCCAAAAGTTGGTAAAAATCACTCCTGAAGGATTGGAGAAAGTCTTCCTGGCAGATTCCGGATCAGTATCGGTAGAGGTGGCGATGAAAATGGCAATCCAATACCAGCATGCAAAAGGGCAGGCACAGAAAAATAAATTCATGACCATTCGAAACGGCTACCATGGTGATACAACAGGTGCCATGTCTGTCTGTGATCCGGAGGGGGGAATGCATCATTTATTCTCGAAGTTTCTGCCGAAGCATGTTTTTGTCAATCAACCCAATAAACGATTCGATGAGTCTTGCGAAGAGGAAGATTATGCTGCGCTCGAACAAGCCTTTCGATTGAATGCGGACAAATGTGCTGCTTTCATTTTAGAGCCCATTGTACAGGGAGCAGGTGGCATGTGGTTTTATTCTCCAGACTATTTAGAAAGGATCCGGGAACTCTGCATTCAGCATGATATGCTGCTTATCGCCGATGAAATCGCCACTGGATTCGGACGAACAGGTAAATTATTTGCCTGTGAACATGCGAGTATCTCACCTGATATCATGTGTGTAGGTAAATCATTAACCGGTGGATACATGACATTAGCAGCAACACTTACTACGCAACACGTGGCAGAGACCGTTTGCAATGGAGAAGCAGGCGTATTTATGCATGGACCTACATTCATGGGTAACCCGCTGGCTTGCGCGATAGCCAATAGAAGTCTTGAATTATTGCTTGAATGCAATTGGCAAGAAAGAATCAGCACAATTGAAAGGCAACTGAAGCGTGAGCTTCTTCCTATTGGAAATGCTCTGAAAGTAAAAGATGTTCGTGTACTTGGAGCAATCGGTGTGGTGGAGATGAACGAATCCGTAGATGTATCTACAGCACAAAAGTTCTTTGTAGAAAATGGCGTTTGGATTCGGCCGTTCAGGAATCTCATTTATATCATGCCTCCTTATATGATTGCAAAAGAAGATTTGCAACATCTGACAGCCACCATTACGGATTTCATTGTTTAAGGTAAGCCCTGTTCTAATTCCGGGATCATCGAAAAAATGGTGATTATTTGAGGTTAAAAATCTTCTGGATGTAATCAGAATCAAAATTTGTGTAAATTCATCTCCATTCAGCGCCTGTATCGATTCTTTTCTGAAACGGTAACAACTACTTATGCCTAAACTTAAATTGGTCTCTGTTGCATGCATGCAGACAGATGAATCTGACAAAGACGAAATCTATCTAAAGGTGAATGACAAAAAAATCTGGCCGGTAAAGCAAAAGTTTTACCCAATTGATACAGATGAGGAAGCCAGTATTCAGCTAAGCTTTAACGTGACACCCGGAAAATGCAGCATCGACCTCTGGGAATACGACTTCATTGGAAGCAATGAAATTTTAGGATCATTCATTTTTAAAATCGATCAGCCCGGCAGTTACTCCGAAATGATGAGCAACCTGAAAGGGGATGCCTCATACATTTTGAATTATGAAATATCCTAGGCTCGATTGATGTTCCTCAAATAATCAAAGCGGATCGTCATGCGATTCATCTAGCGTTAGGCGACCATTTATCTAAAAACTCTCCTCCTATTTGGAGGATTCATGACCAATCACTTTTTTTTGTTTGACCACCAATCAAAACCTAACGATAATGGAAGTAAGAGGATCTGTCATCAGTAACATTAAAGCCTATGTAGAAAAAAAGCATCCTGATAAATTTGAAGAATGGCATAGTTCTTTGTCAGAAAAATCTCGGGAACTGATGGAACGCCCCGGTACCTCCAAATGGTACCCCATCAAAGAGGGAATCCTCGAGCCTACAGAAAAAATGTGCGACCTGTTTTATCTCAACGCAAGGGATGGAGCGTGGAAATCCGGCAGATTCAGTGCCGAAGAGGCTTTGACTGGTATTTATAAAGTATTCGTGGTGGTGAGCACACCTTTGTTTTTAATCAAACGTGCTTCCCGCATCATGGGCACTTTTTATAGACCTACAGAAGTAAATGTGGTAGACAATGATGACAAATCCATGTTAGTCCATTTTACCAAACTCCCTACAGAAAGCAGATACCTTGAATATCGGATTGCTGGATGGATGGAAAAGGCATTGGAAATTTGTGGCTGCAAAGAGTTATCTGTTAAAACTCCAAAATCCATCGCCAATGGTGATGAGGTATTTGAAGTGGATATTTCTTGGAAGTAAAACTTAAACAAAAAAGATTGGTATCGATTTAAGAGGTTTTATTAACTTCTATTTGCCATTTAAATAAAAAGAACTTCAATTCATTTGTTTCGGTACGGATTGCCTCTAGTCTCTGCCTGCTATACTTTGTTTTACCCTCTTCAATTTTTAAATCTGTATCTCCGGCAGGAGATGTATAAGTCATTAATTTTCTTACAGACCTTATAGAATGAACTATATCGCTCACATTCGATATTGGTGATACACCATTTTTATTAGATTTTTCCAATAGGTTCTTGAGGTATTTGATGTTAGCATAAATCTGCTTTAAATCAGAGTTAATAGTATCTAATTCAACTTGTACCCCTTTTACATAGGTGTGTAGACCTTCTATTTCATCGGATAAATATCCTATTTTCTGAATTATAAGATCTTTTTCAATTCTCCTATTTTCCTTTTGCTTTTCAAGAACTTCTACGAAATATAAGCCTAAAATTACAGTGGTAAGTATTGAAGCTAGCTCAACCAAGTTTACCTCATGGTCAAGTGATATTTCACCCCAACTATTCAATAATGAATGGAGATAAAATCCAATCGCTGGCAACAATATCCAGAGAAATTTTTTCACTTTTCCTTTTCTTTATCCTCAAAGGCATCTTTGAGATAAAAAGAAATATCATCCTTCAAAAAGTCCTCCTCATCACTAATTATTTCGATAGTATCTAAAATCTCTTTGTAAGATTCATTTTCTTCGCGTATTAAGCCTCCAAATGCTTCTTCAAGGAAGGATGTCCCATATCCTCGTGTTCCGTCCAAGTCAACAATAAGCTGAGTCCCTTTCTCTTTGGCCTCTCTATACTTTCCAATAAGAATCTCCTTTCTAAATAACTCCCCAGAGTTCTTTCCTTCCTTGATGTATCGTGGACCTGGTCTATCAGAAAAGTCAGTTGCTATCTTTATTCTAAGCGGCTGCATTGTAATTAAGGTTTTCAGGTAATAACTCCCAATAAACAAAGGTTCCACTAAAGTTAGTTTTTAATTGTTTAAAATCATTATTCGAAACATCCGCAAACACATTATTCGAGATTATGAAGAGATTGGAAAACGAACCTCGCTTTAGAGCATCATTAATACCTGGCAAACCCTTTCCTCTATAATGTTTCCCTGTTACAGTTTTATGCAAATCTCCTCTTAAAATCAATTCTAGCAGATGTGGATTCCCAGTTAAATTAAATGCACTGATCATTTTTGAAATGGCTCCATAGAACTTATTTCCTTTCGGCTTTTTCCCCAAACTTTCGAAAACACCTACACCATAATCCACGAAGGAAAAAGTTACTTTATTTTCCCTTTTAACATGGTTTACAGACAACCACCAATGTTTTTCTCCTTCAGCATCTACCGCAGCATGATTATTAGTGTTTTGCATTAGTTCAATTAATGCCCTCTGAACTCCTTGACACCTTTTTTTAGTTCCCCATACCGTCTCTGATGCTTTTTCGATTAAGTCTGCACTCAAATCAGAATCTACATTCTTCCATGCGTGAGTATGTATTGAATTTGTTCTATCCTCAAGAATTTGATACCTATCAGAGTCTTGAAATGATCTGAAAAGATTTTTTATAAAGCCTGACTCTCTTAATATTCTATCTGCCTCTCTATTTAATGGATAATTTCCATTGAACTTAATGCCTTTTGATTTGAACCTTATAAGAATGGATAACATTAAGACAATTGCATCGTACTCTATTTCCTCAACATCCTCCATCCGAACAAATACTTTTTGATCTCTTTCATAGCAATTTTTAATCTCATCAATAAAATCAATTACTCGGTCTGGATTTTTGATCAAGGAAAGGTTTGAAGGAGGAAAAATAAACTTATAGCCAGGATACCGAGTTTTATAGGCCGCATTTTTTTTCCTATTTTCTTCGTCAACACCTTGCTCAGCTCTATTTTTCTTTCTTTTGTAATCTCTAAATTCGAGACGTCTTCGAAGAGACTTCCTAGCTCTCCTCTTGTTGTATTTTTTGTATTTACTTTTTGTATAGTGCTTCTTCATTCTTAATAGAAACCAGAATTTGTTCTACTAATAGGACGCTATAATGAAGTGGTGAAACAAACATTACGCTTAACTCACTAAATTAAATATTCTTTTCTTTCCGGTCCTCCCGTTTAATACCCTACATCAAAACACTAAGCAATACATCAACCTCCTCCTCAGTATTCATCGGCCCTACACTAAACCGCAATGTGCCTGTCTCATTCGTACCAAGCGCTTCATGAGCCAATGGAGCACATTGAAAGCCAAGACTTCCCTTGATTCCACCTTGCCTCCAAAGATCCTCTTTAATCTCATCAAGAGACCTATCTGTGCTCGTGATGGAAACAGCACCGGTATATCTGCCATGGGTTTTGCTTCCCACAATTTCAATCCCTGGAATCTTACTTAGTCCTGCCCTCATCGTTTCTACCAGATGGTTTCTGTGACTTTCCAATTCATCCCAGCCCTTAGTCTCCAGCCATTTGATTCCAGCCGTTAATCCTGCAATGTTCATCATTGGGGCAGAACCTGTGTCACAATAGGTCGGAAAAATCGATGATTTCTCCCCAGGAGTGATCTCACAAGCGGCACTTGGGCAGGTCATAGTCACACGTTCTGAAATATATAACCCTCCGATTCCTTGGGGTCCAAAAGGGCCTTTATGACCGGCAAAAACAAACATATCCGGATCAAGACTTGAAATATTGATAGGAATTATGCCTGCTGTCTGTGCACCATCCAGTAAGCAAACAACTCCATACGCTTTAGATAGACTAAGAATTTCTTCGAATGGCAGGATTTCACCCGTTACATTACTGGCCATAGAAACAGCCACCATTCGCGCCCCTTTTTTAAGCTCTTTTTCCAAGCGTAAAAGATCAAAAGGACCTTCTTCCGATCTTGGTATAATAACTCCCTCAACTCCTCGATCCTGCTGAAACTTGAAAAACCAGCGGGATAATGCATGGTGTTCCATCGAACTGATGATCAGTCGATCGCCGGACTCCCATGGAAAATCAGTGAAGGCGGTGGCAAGTCCCTGGGTGCAGCTCTGAGTGAATAAAAACCGGTCGGGTTTAGCAATGCCAAAAAAGGATGTGATCGTTTTGATCCCTTGTTCAAAAACATTCAACCATTGGTCCGGGGCGGTTTGGTTAAAGTGATGGATGGCATCATTTACTTCAGCTGGCTTGGGCCAGGTTGTACCTGCTTGATTAAGGTAAATCATAAATTGAAGTTAAACAAAGGTTGATTATCTTAAAGGATTCAAACCACCGCTAACAAAATCCTTTAATTGAGCATCACAAACTGATCCTGATAAATACCACCTGAAAATATGCTCTTCCTTCTCCGAAAAATCCGCAGAACGCTTATGGCTAAAAACAAAATCACAACCTACATAGCCTATGCCGTAGGGGAAATCATTCTGGTTGTTATAGGCATTTTGATTGCCGTGTGGATCAATCGGACCAATCATCGTAAGGTGGTAGGCATTGGCGTTTTAAAGATGATCGAGCAGGAAAGTAATCTGAGTTTTGGTACCACTAAAAATCCATACCTCAGATCAGCTGCCAATGACTCCTCTATTCTCGAACGACTAAATTCAAAAGAACCAACAAAATGAATCGTATTCTCAACACCCTTGCTCAAAAATGGCCCGAATACTTGTTAGAAATTCTGGTAATTACCATCGGTATTCTGGGAGCATTTATTTTAAATAGCTGGAAAGAAGATAGAGCAGAAAGCGTCTATGAAATATCGATAATCCAGGAGTTGATGACCTCAACAGAACGAGATAGTCTACAAATTTCCTATATCATTAGAAGATATGATCAACATGATTCAGTAGTCACTTTACTTAAAGAAAAAATGCTTATGGATGTACCGTATAATGACACCCTTGCAAGTATGTTTTCCAGAGTTTCTTATTTTGATATTATCAGTACAGACTTTACGGTATTTGAAAATTTAAAATCTACGGGTATTACATTGATAAAAAACCAGGAATTAAGAACAGCGATTCCCCGGTATTACGGCCTCATATCTCATATAAGGTTGGTACACCAAGAGTTTATATTGCCCATCTATTTCAGAGAGAACATCTATCCAAAGTATTTTCGGTCATTCTCCTGGCGGACGGGAGCAGTACCGGTTGATTTTGAAGCTCTCAAAGATGAGCCTGAAATGTATGTCGCCTTGGACTATGTTATGAACGATGTAGGCTTTTATAAAAGAATCTACCAGAGTTTACAACAAAACAATGCTCAACTAAGATCAGCCCTTCGAAAAGAGCTAAACTCAAGAAAGTAATCTCATCAAAAGCTAATGGCTATGAAACGAATCTTTACCACCCTCAAAGAAAAATGGCCAGAGTATCTGCTTGAAATCCTGGTGATTACTATTGGTATTTTGGGGGCTTTCGCCTTAAATAATTGGAATGAAAGTAGAAAACAAGGAATCGAAGAAAGAGCACTTTATAGTCAACTGCTATTGGACTATGAGGCCAATTTGGAACAACTCAATCAAAAGATAGAGCTCCATAGAGCTTGTGTTACTTCGGGATTTGCTGTTCTGGAGGCGATGGATAATCAAAAAGGCGATCTTGACAGTGTATTGATGCATCTTTCGGTCCAGAGCATTGATGTTACTTTTGACCCAATCATCAATGACCTTAATAGTTCAGGGAAAATAAACTTGATTTCAAATCCTGAACTTAACAGACTTGTTTCCAATTGGTCTTCTGAATTAGCAGCCTTGAAGGAAATGGAACTGATGTGGCAAGGGAGAGTATATGGTCAGTTTTTAAGCCTTCTAATGGAAATGGGAATAGAGCGAGACGTCCAAAGTAAGTTTTGGGATATTGACAATATTCACACAGACTGGCTTCTTGATAAAGAAATTGCTGAGTTTATACCAATGACAAAATCCAGAAAACCTCCCGACCTTCAGGCGATTCTCACCAACAAGAAGTTGGAAAGTATCGTAGCACACGGAGTTGTTATGAATCAAGGGGCAATAGAACAAAGTTTGGCATTGAAAACGCGAATAGAACGAACAATCTCTCTACTTAAAGAGAAAATAGAATCATGAAACGCATCCTAACTACCCTTAAAAGAGAGTATTTCCAAGAACGTCATTCCGGATTGTGAGGAACGAACAATTCCGGAATCTTTTTTATCTTAGATAAGATTCCGGTATTTCTCCGTCACACTTCGAAAACCGGAATGACGCACCGCCTATGAAACGAATCTTCACTACCTTCAATGAAAAATGGCCAGAATACATCCTGGAAATCCTGGTAATTACAATCGGTATTTTGGGGGCCTTTGCGCTCAATAGATGGAAGGAAAACCGCGATAACGCCGTTACTGAAGTGCAAATATTGAAAGAAATCAGAGGCAATCTCAAAGATGACTTATTGGGAATCCAGGATGATCTGATGCATATGGAATCTGTGAGGCAAGGGGGATTACATATTTTGGAATTCATTGAAAACAATGACGCTCCAACAGTCGATTTTTCAAATAGCATGGCCCGCTTAAGGGTCACTCCACATTTTGACCCTAATAATTCCGGTTATGAATTACTTATTTCCAAGGGTGTAGGCATTATTCAAAATGACAGTTTGCGTCAATCCATAACCAAGCTGTTTGAGTCCACCTACTCCTACTATCGTCGATATGAAGATGAACGTGTTCAGACCAGAATCCATCACATTACCCCTGGCTTAATGGAGTATTCAATGGCTGATATAGATGTCTGGGATAATACATTCCTTGGCGACTATGGAACCTTTGAAGTTTCACCTTCTGACTATGCTCGCCTAAAGGAAGAGAAGAAGTTTCGAAAACTTGTTCGGATGATATTGAATGAAAATGAGGGAGTAAGATATCGGGCGAGGAAAGTAGAGAAGGGAATTAAGCAACTGATAGAAGACCTCAACATCGAACTCGAACAACTATGAAACGAGTCCTAATCACCTTCAATTTAAAAACGTCATTCCTGATGTAGTGTAACGGAATTCAGGAATCTCATTAAATTAGAATGCTAACTAAAAAGAGATTCCGGTATTTCTCCGTCACACTTCGAAAACCGGAATGACGCACCGCCTATGAAACGAATACTTACCACCCTAAAAGAAAAATGGCCCGAATACTTGCTGGAGATTCTAGTAATCACAATTGGTATATTGGGAGCATTTGCGCTGAATAATTGGAATGAGAACAGGAAGCAAGGGGCGTCCGCAATGGCCAATCTTTCCATACTAAAACAAAACCTAGTTGATGACAGATCTGAAATTTTAAGCCTGTTAAACAATGTCAACAGCACACTTGAATCAGCCGACTCTTTGCTCGGTCAGTTCAAAATGATCATCCCAATTGATGAGCGAACTACCTATCATATCAATAAGCTCATACTCGAATACAACTTTAGCCCGAATACAAATGGATTAAAAATTTTAAATGCAAAAGGAGATCTTGCCTATTTTGATAATACACTACAAGCGGACATCATGAAATATTATAGTTTGGTGGAAAATATTATTGAGCGTGAAGGAATCACTAATCAGTTTATCAAGGACAAGTATGAAATCCATTATTTTAACCATTATTCGTTCACTATCAATAGCACCAATCAGCTTTTAGCCGTGGCTAATTACTATACAGATGATCTTCGCAAGATTCAAAAGATAAATGAATCAGATTTAAGAGCAGACAGAAAGCTAGAAGGTCTGGCGTTTGGCAGAAGATACCAATGCATTACACAGAAACAAGCGTATGAAAATGCCATTATTCATTTAGATCTGCTCATTTCCAAAGTGGAGAATCGTTTAACTAATTAAACAGTGCTTTTCCTCTTCCGCAAAATCCGCCGAAAACTTATGAAAGAGAATAAAATCAAAAGCTATCTTCTGTATTCCATTGGAGAGATCGTGTTGGTGGTTGTAGGAATCCTGGTTGCTGTGCAAATTGACAATCTCAACGAGGCTCGCAAAGAGCGTAAAAAAGAAGTTCATTATCTCACTAATATTCGGGCTGATCTTGTAAGCAATTTGGGTATCATAGATCACTTTCTGGAGGAGTGGGGACAGTGTATTAACTCCGCTCAGATTGTGGTCGAACACATTGAGGGGAAACCAATAACAGACTGGGATACATTCAACCGGCATTGTATAAATGTTTGGAATTGGGAACGCTTTTATCAAACTAATAACACCTTCGAAGAACTGACTTATTCGGGAAATCTCGCCATTATTTCAAATGACTCTATAAAGAGTCAACTGTTGAATCTGGACGCGATGCTTCAAAGACTAATAGCAGAGGAAGATCACTTTCGTTTTGACTCGGAAGAGATCATCTACCCTCCTTTATATGAACTTATTGATATGCACCCATTGATACAGAACTACATGGGAAAAGATGTGACGTTCACTATGGATATGTATGTGGAATACTTCAGTGATACGAGGGTCAAAAATGGTTTCTTGATGGCTATTCTGGAATTCTCAACCATGAATAGCCAACTAAGAGAGCGTAAAGAAATCACTCATAATCTTATTGAAATTATTGATAAAGAAATAACCAGATGAAACGAATCCTCGTAACCCTCTCCCAAAAATGGCCCGACTATCTGCTAGAAATTTTGGTTATCACGTTTGGTATACTCGGAGCTTTTGCTCTGAATAATTGGAATGAAAATCGTAAACTGTCCAATAAGGAGCAAGAGCTATTACAGGAGTTGAAAGAAAGTCTGGTTGAATCAAAAGGAGAACTTGAACGAACCATAAGAATCAATCAAACCAAACTTGAGGATCTGAGATACATACTTGGGCAGGTAGAAAAGGATGCTCCATATGATCCTAAAATGGACACCATCTTTGTGAACATAAACACATGGATTAGTCCATTTCTCAAGTCTACCGCTTACGAAAACCTCAAAAGTGTAGGTATCGATATCGTGACGAATAAGGAGCTGAAGCGAGCTTTGACCAACTTGTACGATTATGAATTTCCCCTTTTAGTAGAAGATTATGACAAAACAGAATGGATGAATGCAGAAACACTGACCTATCCATATTTTAATCGAAGGTTGCGCTATCTGTCCAAAGGTGTAGCCAGGCCTACTGATTTCGAATCCATGAAGAATGATCCCGAATTTCTTAACATCTTGAGTAATACCATGAGATATCGCGAAGGAGGTATTCGACTCTGCAATCTCACTGTTCAGAAAGTCAATCAGGTAATATCATTAATAAACTCAGAGCTTGAATGACACGATTCACCATCCTCATCTTAGAAAATAGCCTTAGAACGTCATTCCAGATAGCCTGCCCCGTTCTTGATACGGGGAAGCATAAGCGGAATTCAGCCTGCCTGCCCTTAGATTGAGCTGGCTAATAAAAGTACTATTTTCAAGGGTTCTTAAAAGATTAAGTAGCCAGGCTTGAAGCCCAACTACTCAATATCTGCTTAATCTTTTATTTCAACTATCCTTCCTGGCGTCCATGGAGCCTGATTCGCATCCAGCTCTGAATTGATCGCCGGTACATCTTCATTCATAATCGTTTTCAAACTAGAAATCACCGGATCGAGGTATTTCTCAGCAAGGGCTTTCACCTGCTTCGACGTTTCTGTTGGATCTGTCCAGCTGGATGTACCTGTCCAGATCGCTGTATTTACCCGGCTTGCCAGCGAGGGTGCCTGATCGATTTCCAGCTGCCGCTTGATCGGGTCACCGAACATCGTCAACCGGATGTCATCTAGCTTCATTTCCAGCTGATCAATTTTCTCATCAAGAGAAGCACTTTTCACCATACGTGCGGCAGCCTGATAATATTTCAAAGCCTCTTGCAACTGGTTGTAAGCACTTCTTGCTCCATTAGCAGATTTAGAAAGATTCATTAACTGCTGATGAAATGATAACATAGCCGCAGGATCAGTAGGAGGCACAGATCGATTGTCAAGTGTTTTCACCTCAAAGGAGACGGGTTCGACAAGAGACGTTACCTCACCATCAATACTTTTCGCAAGCTCCAACGTGTACGTTCCAGGCAGCACCATGATTCCGGAAGATGGGTTCTTGGTCGGGTCGGCCAGGCTCGTGCTTACTTCATCAATGCTAGGATACTTCAGATCCCAATGAATCCGGTTAATTCCCTCCGCCGGACTTTGTCGTATTTCATTCACGACCGCTCCGTTTGCATCTTTTATGGTGAAAATGAGGAACGGGGCTTCTTCCTCATTCTCTCTTTTTATCTGCGAGTACGCAGGGTAGTAAACCGTCTCTCCGGCCTTTCTTCGTTCTGCTTCAGATTTTTCTCTTTCGCTTTTAGCCGTTGGGTATTTTTCCTTCAGGTAATAGGTGAAGGCTGCCCCAAACGGCGGATTTTCTCCAAGGTAGTAGGTCTCTCCCTGAAAACCTTGCGGTCCTAACCATGAAATAGTATTGCTGGCTCCAATGGGACTGTAAGGCTCGTATTGCAGGGCTTCCGAAACAGGGAAAATATGGGCTTCCTTATTCAGAAGTTCATTGGACAACTCACGCAGTGCAGAATAATCATCCATGATGTAAAAGCCTCTTCCAAACGTACCCAGCACCAAATCCTTTTCCCTCTCTTGAATATTAATGTCGCGCACAGCAATGGTTGGCAATCCCTTGGACAACTCTTTCCAGTATTTTCCGCCATCCAGTGTGGCATAACAACCAAACTCTGTACCTACAAACAGCAGGTTGCGAGCCTCGGGATCTTCTGCAATTGCGTATACAGACCCTCTTTCAGGAAGATTGGCATTGATAGAACTCCAGCTTTGACCGAGATTTGAGCTCTTCAAAAGATAGGGTTTGAAATCACCACGCTTGTGATTGTTGAAAGCGACATACACGGTATTTTTATCATGGGTTGATGCGATGATTTCATTCACATAGGTCATATCTGGCACACCCGGGAATGAGCTGTATTTTGTCCAGCTTTCACCTCCATTAGTGGAGACATGCACCAACCCGTCATCCGTCCCGGCATACAGCAGGTTCTCGTCCAATGGAGATTCTGCAATCGCTACAATGTTTCCATAGGGAGTTGTAGAAGCATTTTTTGCCACTGCGTCCATGGGCCAGACTTTGCCCATGACCGGAAGCTTGTTTCGATCGATCCCTCGGGTAAGGTCACCGCTCACCTCTCGCCAGCTCTGTCCTCTGTCATCGCTACGGTGTAAGCGGTCCGAAGCATAATAGAGCCTTTTGTTATCGTGACTGCTGATCAGCAGCGGCGCATCCCAATTCCAGTTGTACGAATAGTCTCCGTCCGGTGGTTGAGGTACAATATTCTGCTGCTCGCCTGTTTTTCGGTCGAACCTTGACAGATTTCCGTACTGTGACTGACTGTAGATGATGTCAGGATTCTCCGGATCGACATGCGGCTCAAAACCATCCCCCAGAACGGTAACAAACCAGTTGCGGTTTGTGATTCCGGTAGATTCTGTCGTCTGGGACGGGCCTCCCAAAGTGAAGTTATCCTGTGTTCCTCCATAAACGTAGTAGAAAGGATAATCAGTGCTTACTCCTAACTTATAGAATTGCGTAACCGGCAGGTTGGGGAAGAAACGCCAGGTTTTTCCTTGATCCCAGGATTCATATACCCCGCCATCATTTCCATTGAGTAGGTAGTTGTTATTGGTTGGATCAATCCATAAGGCATGGTTGTCGATGTGTTTGTTTTTCTCTCCGACATTGCTGAAAGTTTTGCCGCCATCATCAGAAACACCAGCAAACGTGTTCATCACATACACGCGATCGACATCCACCGGATCGGCAATGACTTCCTGATAGTAGTTCCCGCTGGAGGAGTAGTCACTTCTTCGTTCCCACGATTCTCCCAAATCTGTGGATCGATAAAACCCTCCTTTATCTTCCTGTGCTTCTACCACTGCATAGATCACATCCGGATTGGCCGGGGAAATGTCCAGTCCAATTCTACCCAGATCACCACCAGGAAGTCCTTTTGTTATTTTTCGGAAATTCATTCCACCATCAGTCGACTTATAAACCGAAGACTCAGGTCCTCCACTGATGTAGGTAAATACATGCCTTCTTCGTTGATGAGCAGCTGCATAGATCACATCCGGATTCCTTGGATCAAGGTGCACTTCATGAACACCTGTGTGCTCACTGATATCCAGGATTTTGTTCCAGCTTTCACCTCCATCTGTGGTTTTATACAGCCCACGATCTCCGCCGGCACTCCATACCGGACCTGTAGCGGCCACATAGACCACATCTGAATTTCTGGGGTCAATGGCAATCATTCCGATGTGCTCAGAGTTCTTCAACCCTTTATGTTCCCAGCTTTTTCCGCCATCCACACTTTTGTAGATGCCGTCTCCATAGGAAACACTTCGCTGGTTGTTGTTTTCACCGGTCCCAACCCAGACCACATTGTGGTTGTTGGGATCCATCTCTACCACCCCAATCGAGTAAGAGCCCTGATCGTCAAAAACCGGATCAAAGTTGAGTCCCCGGTTGGCGGTTTTCCATACACCACCAGCCGCTGTTGCTACATAAAACTCACTCGGATTATCGGGATTAACCGCAAAGTCAGCTATTCGACCGGAGGTAAAAGCCGGTCCGATAGAACGGAAGGATAAACTGTTCCAAGCTACATCATAAAGGGGCGGTTTTTCGTCTTTCTTTTGAGCAAAAACGAAGCAAATAGACAGAGATAGAATGAATGAAAGTGAAGGGTAAAAGATTGATTTTTTCATGGGACTAATTCAGATTAAATGGAATAAAGAAAGGTAAGAAAAAACTTCAAAAGAATAGGAAACCATTACATGAATGGCAGCTCAAGCTGACATTAGTTATATTTATTCATCTTGTGAAACACACCTTCATAATATTCAATTTTCAACACAAGATTGAAACAGAATAAGTAACCTAGAATCAATCATGAAATCCATTCTTAAAATTGGCCTGATTTTAATTTTAATGAGCTGCACAAAAAAAGACCTGAGTCCAAGGTCCGAGTTGTTACAGCCTCCAACTAACGCCCACCTACAGGCCATCAGTATTGTAGATGAAAACACCACTTGGATTAGTGGACATGATGCCACATTTGTACTGACGAAGGATGCAGGTAAATCCTGGGAGCTTTTTACTCATCCTACCGGAGACTCCCTCCAGTTTCGAGATGTTCATGGATTCGATGATGAGAAGGCTATTCTTATGACAGCCGGGTCAGGTCCTCTTTCTCGAATCTTCACTTTTACGGTCCCCGATCAATGGGAAGAGAATTTTGTGATGGAAGATTCACTCGGATTTCTTGATTGCATAGATTTCTGGGATGATCAAAAAGGTATTGCTTACGGTGATGCAATAGACAATTATCCCTACATTTTGCTCACTTCAGACGGTGGTAAAACGTGGAATAGAGCCGACTCTACAAACATGCCAAAAGCAGGAAAAGGTGAAGGAGGATTTGCAGCAAGTGGTACCTGTGTAACGACAGGTGAAAACGGAAAAGCCTGGATCGCTACCGGAGCAGGCGGTAACTGTAGATTTCTGATCACCGAAGATTACGGACAGTCCTGGAAGGAAGTAGACTCCCCTCTTGTAACCGGGGATGCGGCTGGGAATACTTCTGTATCATTCATAGGGGATGTGGGGGTTGTTACGGGTGGTGACCTTTTGGTAGCGGATGATTATACAGATAATTGCGCATTTTCAATCGATGGTGGAAAAACATGGAACCTTTCGGGAGAACCACAAACCACTGGCGCTTTTTATGGAAGTGCAATTACGAAAATTGAGAATCAAACGTTCGCTTTCGCAAGTGGGCCAAATGGCATTGACTACACAACAGATTTAGGGCAGACCTGGATCACTTTGGATTCCACCAACTACTGGGCAATTAGTATCAAAGGAAATATCGGATATGCGAGTGGCCCGGCTGGAAAAATTTTGAAGATATCTTTGCAGCCATGAGGCGACCAAGAAGAAACAGAGCATCAGCAGCGATAAGAGACCTGGCCCAGGAAACAACTCTAACTACTAATGATTTCATCTTTCCGCTTTTCCTTTTAGAAGGAAATAAAAAGAAATCTGAAGTGGAAAGCATGCCCGGTATTTTCCGACTATCGGAAGATTTGATTTTAAAAGAAATTGAGGCCTGCCTTAAGATGGGTATTAAAGGCTTTGATATTTTCCCGGTGGTCGACGAAAAGTATAAGGATAAAACAGCAACCAAAAGCTATGATCCTAATTTCTTCTACCTTAAGACACTAACCAAAATCAAAAAAGAATTTCCTGAAGCGCTCATCATCACCGATGTAGCAATGGACCCCTACAGCAGTGATGGCCATGATGGGATTGTAGAAGGCAGCAAAATTCTCAACGATGAGACCCTTGACATTCTTGGACAGATGGCATTGGCCCATGCTGAGACCGGAGTGGACATGATTGGTCCGTCGGATATGATGGATTTTCGGATTGGTTATCTAAGGAATATACTCGATGAACAAGGATACACCGATACAGGCATCATGAGCTACACAGCTAAATATGCCAGCGCTTTTTATGGTCCGTTCCGGGATGCATTGGACTCTGCACCAAAATTTGGAGATAAGAAAACCTATCAGATGAACCCGGCAAATAGTGATGAAGCAGTGCTTGAGGCAGAGCTGGACTTCAATGAAGGAGCAGATGTGTTAATGGTAAAGCCGGCTTTGGCTTATCTCGATATCATTCAACGATTGAAATCTAACTTCAATATTCCGATTGCTGCATACAATGTTTCTGGTGAATATGCCATGATCAAAGCAGCAGGGGAAAAAGGATGGTTGGATGCCGAAAGAGCTATGATGGAATCTTTGCTATCTATTAAGCGAGCAGGAGCAGATATGATCCTTACTTATTTTGCGAAAGAAGTTGCTGCACATCTTGGCCAGTAGCAGTCAAAATCTCCTGATTTCTAATTAAGAATTTCTCAAAGAGCGGCTTGTAAAATTTGCCGTTAGGCATGGCTAGGGCTTCTTGCCAAACAGGTAGAGCAAGGTTGGGACTAAGCTCCAAATCCAGTGCTTTAAGAATTAAATCTGCCGCTTTCTTTTCGTAATCAGGCGCGGACTTCAGCTGAACAGTGTATGTTTTGGACTCCACTGTCTCTCCCGCAAATGTGCTGGATATTTTGAAATTAAAGATCCCATCACTTAATCCATATGTAGTGGGCTTTAGCTCATATTTATGAAGCTTAGTTCTGAAGTCCTGAATCTTCGTCCCGTCGCTGGTTTCTACAGAAAGGATGTAGTTCAACACGGGCTCATCATGTAGATGCCAGAAAAGTTCAAAAGGCTCGTTTTCATTCCAAACCAAGTAACCTGAACGATCAAACGGAGGGTGTAAAACTGTGATGATTTTTGTGGGATCCAACACAGTACTATCTAAATAGAGCAAATCCAACTGTGGGCGCTCACTCCGATCCTTAAGTTCTTCTGGCTTGAGATAAAATGTAAAAATCTTTTCCACATGTTCATAAGTAGTTCCTCCTTTATGAACTAGGCTTAGAAATCCACCCTCATCTACCTCAATAGAAGTGACATCATCAACGAACTGCAAAGGCTCCACAGGTGTGCCATATACACTTGCATTCTTGGCGACCAATACCTGAAACGGTTTTTCGTCTTGCGCTGATAGGTGTAGAGTCGTAGATAGAATTAGAAGGCCAAGGAAAAATCGCATCTTCTTATTCGGTTAATCTTCTTTAAAAGTAAGAATTAACCGAACATTATTTAAGAAAATCCTAAAAAAATGCAATTTTCAATCAAAAGATATCTTCCTCTCTCTCCAACATTAATATGGAGGATTGAGGTACAATGAAATATTTTTCCTGATTGTACTGAACCTCAAAGGCCCCTTTTTGAAGGAAAATGGCTAAGTCCCCTTCCTTTGCTTGTAGTGGGATATACTTGATTTTTTCGTCTTCTGGTTTCCAGTCCTCCTCTTCCACTGCATTGGGAATCGGATAGCCAGGACCCGCCTTTACAATGTATCCACTTTGCACCTTTTCCTTTTCATGAACACCTGGCGGCAGATAAATTCCACTAGAAGTTTTCTGTGGCTCTTTCACCGGCTTAATAAGCACACGATCACCGACCACTATGATATTTTTCAGCTTATTATCTGAAGTCAATTCCTTCTCGTAAAATTAATCTGCAAAATTATTGTTAAAACAACTTTGGCGAGTCTTCATCATCTTTTGCACCTGCGCGGTGCAGCAGCTTTTCATCCATCGCTTTGGATGTTTTTGATCCAAGCTCTTTCAGTCGTTCAGTCTTCCTGATTAGGTTGTCTTTTCCTTCTACTAGTTTGTTCATGGCTTGGCCATATTGCTGTTTGGACTTGTCAAGAGATTTCCCAACTTCAATTAAATCGTCAACGAAAGCCTTAAACTTATCATAAAGAGCTCCACCCTGACGAGCTATTTCCAGCGCATTTCTATTTTGATACTCATGCTTCCAGATGCTCGAAACAGTTCTAAGGGTAGCGACCAAAGTAGCCGGACTCACAATGATAATGCTCTTCTCGTGTGCCTCATTATAAAGCTCTCCGCCATGTTGCACTACCAATGCAAATGCAGATTCGATAGGAACGAACATCAGTACATAGTCCAATGATCCACCATCAAAAAGCTGATGGTAATTTTTCTCGGATAATCCTTTAACATGTGCTTTAACGGAAAGGATATGATCTTTCAAGTGTTGTTCCTTGCTTGTTTCATCCTCCTCGTTCATATATTTCTCATAAGCAAGCAAAGACATTTTCGCATCGACAACAAGGTTTTTATTGTCCGGTAGTTTGATGATCACATCCGGTCGTAACCGTTTTCCCGCCTCCGAATGGAGGGTTTCCTGAACGAAATACTCCCGATCCTTTTCAAGCCCGGATTTTTCGAGAATTCGCTCTAAAATCACTTCCCCCCAGTTTCCCTGCATTTTTACATCACCCTTCAGCGCCTTGGTGAGATTCTCTGCTTCTTTGGTCATTCTGTCATTGAGCTCCCTTAAGCCGATGATTTGCTCACGTAATGCCGTGCTACGCTCCAGACTCTCCTTATTGGTTTGTTCTACTTTCTTTTCAAATTCCGTCAGTTTTTGACCCAGCGGATTTAGTAGTTCATGCAGATTGGTCTTATTTTGATCAGTGAATTTTTTACTCTTTTCTTCAAAAATTTCATTCGCTAGATTTTTGAATTCTGTAGTGAACTTCTCCTGAAGCTGACCCAGCTCCCCTTTTTGTTCTTCCAGTCTGACCTGAAGGTTTTGATAGTTCGCTTTTAATGTAGAGTTCTGATTGTTGAGATGTATAACCTCCTCTCTTTCCCTTCGAAGCTCCTCATTGATTTGCTGAAGCTCTTCTGCCAGCTTCTTCGAGCGCTCCATTTCGAGTTTCAACTGAATCTTCAACTCCTCATGCTCGGGGACATTTTGCGAATTTCTTACTCGAAATATCAACCAGCCCAATGGCACTCCAATGGCTAAACCCACAACCAAAAAAATCAAACTCGAAATTTCCATCAATCAAAAATACACATTTTACTAAAATGTTTAGCAAATTTAATTAGTCAACTCACGTAAATACATCTGAATGGTATTTTCCAGACCAAAATAAAGCGCATCGCAAACCAGTGCATGCCCAATGGACACTTCCTCAAGATACGGAATTTGTTGCTTTAAATACCTCAGATTTTTCAAGTCCAGATCATGACCCGCATTTAGTCCCAAACCAATTTCATGTGCATGTTGTGATGATTTTACATAGTCTGAAATGGCCTTTTCCTTATCTCTATGATAGGCGGAGGCATACATCTCCGTGTATAATTCCACTCGATCCGTGCCGCATTCCTTGGCGCCATCCATCATTTTGTTCTCCGGCTCAATAAAAATGGATGTGCGCACACCCCAGCTTTGGATCTGACTGATAATGTCGGATAACATTTTTTTATGCTTGATCGTATCCCAACCTGCATTTGATGTCAAAACATTCGGAGGATCAGGAACCAACGTGGCTTGAGCCGGCCGTACTTCTTCAATGATTTTTAAAAACCGATCATCCGGATAACCTTCTATGTTAAATTCAGTCGTAACAATATCCTTAAGGTCATAAACATCCTTTTTGGTAATATGACGCTCATCAGGTCGAGGATGCACAGTAATTCCCTGGGCCCCAAATCGCTCACAGTCTTTAGCAACCTGAACCACGTTTGGATTATCTCCACCCCTCGCATTTCTCAGGGTTGCGAACTTGTTGATATTTACACTGAGTTGGGTCATAGCTTAAGAATGTTTTTCTTCGCAAAGTTGTTCATTTAAAAACAATGATTATGAGTTTAAAATCCACAATCGAATCAGAGATAAAACAAGCAATGCTTAAAAAAGACAAAGATCGTCTTCGGGCATTGCGATCCATTAAATCACAAATCTTGCTTGCTGAAACCGAAAAAGGTGGAGGTGGAGACCTTTCTGAAGATGCTGAAATGAAACTGCTCACCAAAGCAGCAAAGCAGCGAAAAGATTCTATTGAGGTATTTGAAAAGCAAGGAAGGGATGATTTGGCTGCCACAGAAAAATCTGAACTTGATGTAATTGAGAGTTTCCTTCCAAAACAACTTTCTGAGGAGGAGGTTGAAGTGGAAGTAAAGAAAATCATTGATGAAGTTGGCGCTTCCGGCCCGCAAGATATGGGAAAAGTAATGGGCACTGCGACCAAAAAATTAGCCGGAAAGGCAGACGGAAAAATGATTTCAACGTTAGCTAAAAAACTGTTGAGCTAATTTGAGCACTTTTGACATCATCTTATTGGTTTTCCTGGGATTCGGTGCGATGAAAGGTTACATGCATGGTTTCATCGTTGAGCTTTTTTCGTTCCTGGCATTTTTTATTGGATTGTTTCTGGCTCTCGAACTTACCGTGCCAGTCTCCTTAGGTCTTTTTGAAGGTAGCCGATTTTTTGATGTGGCCGCAATTGTTGTTTTCATAGCATTATTTATCCTGCTGAGTATTGTAATAAAAGCCGGAGCTAAAGCTTTAAAAAACGCAGTAGACATGACCATTTTCGGCTCTGTTGATAATCTTCTCGGAGCTTTTGCCGGAATGTTGAAATGGGCGTTTATTTTAAGCATTCTTTTTTGGGTTTTCGATTCAGTGGGGTTTGATATTGAGAATAGATATGCAGATAATGCTATCATTTTTCCGTATATTGTTGGTATCGGCCCAACGGTATTTGGATGGCTAAGTGAGGTTATTCCATTGGTCCGGGATTTGATAGATTCAATGGATAGCCTGCCTAACGGAAAAGACACGTATATGTCTGGTTTGCTAGAATCAAAAAATATGAAGATTTGAATAACGATACGATGATTGCCGAACAACTCATAAACTACATGGTCCCTCCGCTTAAACCAGGTGATGATATTGCTCGTGCAAAACAGTGGATGGATGAATTCAGAGTCAAAGTGTTACCAGTGGTTGAGGACAATAAATTTCAAGGCTTTGTCTCCGAGGATTTACTCTATGATTCAGAAATATTACATCCTGAAGTGGGGGCGTATCCTTTGATCGGCCAATCCTGCGTTGTTTCTGCTCATAGTCACTATTATGATATTTTAAGAATTCAGAATGATCATCAGCTGGAAATGGTAGCTGTGGTCTCAGACGAGGGGTTCAAAGGTGTGGTTTTGATTTCTGATATTCTCAAAGAGTTTGCAAAAACTGCTATTGTTAATGCTCAGGGAGCTATCATTACCCTGCAAACAACTCTCAATGACTATTCTTTATCAGAAATAGCCAGAATTGTTGAAATGAATGGATCCACCATTTTAGGTGCCAATGTAAAGCCTAACCTTGAAGACCCTTCACTCATCGAGATCGTTCTCCGAATTAACCATCAGGATGTTAATCAAATTGCCACAGGGTTATCCAAAAGCCGCTACAAGGTGACCTCCTCTTTCAATACTGAAGATAACTCCTTCGATGAAAAAGACCGATATGGAATGCTTATGAAATTTCTAGATCCATGAGGCTCATGAAAAAGATAGTCTTGCATGGCTTACCCGTAGAGCGAGATTCTGAAAAATACCTAACCCAAATAATTGACAGGCTTAACAAAGAAGGTGTTGAGATTTGGTATACCTCGCTGTTTCACTCACGAAACAGTAAGTTGCTGAAGGAGGCCCTAAATTTGACCGAAAACATCACATCAGAGTATGATGCTGTTTTTAGTTTGGGAGGAGATGGCACTTTTCTGGAAACATTGCTATGGGTTGGAAAAAGTGAAGTCCCAATCCTTGGCATTAACATGGGTCGATTAGGCTTTCTAGCATCCATCGCCAAAGAGTTCATTAAAGAATCCCTATACCTTCTTTTCAAAGGAAAATACGAAATCGAGAAACGATCACTTTTATCCTTGGAGAGCAACCTCGGCCTTTTTGATGGCAAAGCGTACGCATTGAATGAATGTGCTATTCTACGGAAAGACACATCCGCCATGATTATGGTAAAATGCTACATCAATGATCAGTATTTGAATACCTATTGGGCGGATGGACTAATGGTCGCTACACCTACAGGCTCTACGGGATATTCGCTGAGTTGTGGCGGTCCGTTAATGATGCCAGACTCAAAAGATTTCATAATCACGCCGGTAAGTCCGCACAACCTGAACGTTCGCCCCCTTATTGTATCCGATGATTCAGAGCTAAAGTTTGAAATTAAATCCAGAAATCGAAGCTTCCTTGTATCATTGGATTCCAGATCAGAAACCATTGAAAATGATGTGAGCCTGGTCGTAAAAAAAGCATCATTCGATGCTAAGTTGATTAGAATTGAGGGTATCAATTTTCCGGATACGATCAGAAACAAGCTTGGCTGGGGGTTTGACAAAAGAAATTAACTTCGATTTCTACTATTTTTTGGTGAATACTCTCATTTAAAGGATGAAAAAGTCTATTCTTTCACTACTTTTAGGCGTTGATAATTAGGTAATTAACCACCTACCGATAACGTAAGAATTAACAAAAGCATATTTTTGTGTTTTTAAAGCGTCTAATATGAAGCTCAAAAGTCTTTTAGTGATTATCCTTTCAGTGGCCATGCTGGGGCTAGCGGATAATGCCGAAGCGCAAAGAAACAAGTACAAAAAAAGAAGGCAAACCAATCGTAAAGTGTCTCACTATAAAGGAGGACTTACAGGATATGGACGTTTCGAGCCGTACATCTTTGTGGGTGCCAATGTGAATGCAGGTAATTACTTTGGGGATTTGGCACCTGTTAATAAAGCTGCAAGTACAGATGTATCATTTACACGTCCGGGGTTTGGATTATGGGGAGGCTACAAGTTTCACCACTCCATGGCAGTAACGGCTGGAATAAACTGGGTCCGGGTTTTTGGGGATGATTTCGCGTCTGATCCCGGATCGGAAGATGGGTTTTCCAGATACGCAAGGAATCTGAGTTTTCGAAATGATATCAAAGAATTCAGAGTTGCCCTTCAACTATTTCTGTTTCCTAATTACGGCGGCCCAAATCAACGTTTGCCATTTAATGCATACCTATCTTTAGGTGCTGCAGTATTTCATCATGAACCAAAAGGAAAAGTCCCTGATGCAGATTATCAAAGTGCTCAGGATGGATCGGTGGCTGCACCTCAGGCAGGTGAGTGGGTAAAGCTAAGACCTCTTGGTACAGAAGGTCAGAATCTCGGAATAGTTGATGCGTATAAAAACATTGAGTTGTCCTTGCCGATTGCGGTAGGTGCTCAAATGCGAATTCCAAATACACAACTCACCGCAGGCTTGGAGTTTGGTCTCCGGTATTTGTTCACAGACTACATTGATGATGTGAGCACTAACTATGTCGGACTCGACCAGTTTGATGATGACCTGGCTAGAATCATGTCGGATCGTGCTTCTGTTCCATTTAGTTCTAAAGGAGAAGCACGTGATCTAACAAACCTAAGGATTATCAACAACCACGGAGAGGGACACAATTACTTCATCGAGGGGAACGTTGGGACTGGTATAGACGGATCAAAAAGAGGAAACCCGGATAACAATGACATGATCTTTGTTACTCAGATCAAAGTGTCATATGTATTGGGTAGTACTACTCGTCGAAGAGCTAAATACAGATAAAATATTGCGAAAAGCATTTTCATTTTCGTTTCTTATTGTAGCCCTTTCTACATCCGCTCAGTTTATTGAGTTTGGAGGTGGTGTTGGATCAATGAATTATGCCGGTGATATCGTTCGTGGATACAGTTTTAGCACTTCTTCTTTGGCCGGAACCGGTTTCTACCGGATGAACTTCTCCGAAATTCTTACTTTGAAATTGGCTTTAACAATAGGCAAAGTTCGTGGATCAGAAACACCCATCGATGCATTCGCTGAAGAAAGAGGACACTCGTTTAGCTCAACGATACTTGAAGGGTCAGCCGTTTTTGAATATCATTTCCTCGACTTTAAAACAGAGGATTCACCAGTCAACTATTCCCCATACATCTTTGGAGGAATTGGTTTCTTTAATTTCAATGACGCTCCTGATAACACTGATGTGGGTTCTATTCAACCTGTTATACCTATGGGAATAGGGTTTAAATATCTAATCCAAAAGAAATATACAATTGGGATTGAAGCAGGAGCCAGAAAAACTTTTTTTGATTATTTAGACGGCATTTCTGATAGCGATCAAAGGATCAAAGACTATCAGTATGGCAACCCAAAGGACGATGATTGGTACTTTTTTACCGGAATTACCTTTAGTGTAACTCTCTTCAATATTCCTTGTCCATTCCCATACAGACCAAACCAATCAATTCTTTCTCGTTAATAGAAGTTAAATCATTGATTTACATTCCCTTTAAGTAAAAAAAAGCCCATTTTTGTAGCCTTTTTGAAAAATGCGTTGGAGGAGTTGAGAAACCAAATATCGGATACCAATATCCCTGCTCATATAGCAGTGATTATGGATGGCAATGGACGATGGGCCCAAAAGCAGGGAGTGAAGCGAATATTTGGCCATCAAAACGCCATTGAAGCTGTGAGAAATGTGACCGAAGGGGCGGCTGAATTGGGTGTTAAATTCCTGACTCTATATGCGTTTTCAACGGAGAACTGGGAGCGTCCCAAATATGAAGTTGATGGGTTGATGACTTTATTGGTGAATACCATAAAAGATGAACTCCCGACACTTCAGAAAAATAACATTAAACTGACCACCATAGGAGAAATCACAGGATTACCCGCTAATGCACAAGAAAAGTTGAAATCTGCTATTGACTTAACCAGTAACAATTCTGGAATGCAGTTGATATTGGCGCTCAACTATAGCGGAAAGTGGGATTTGGTTAATGCAATGAATAATCTTTTGAAAGAAGGTAAGACCCGCATCGAACCATCTGACATAGATCAGCATCTATCCACTGTAGGTATTCCTGACCCTGACTTGTTAATAAGAACAAGCGGAGAGATGAGGATCAGTAATTTTTTATTATGGCAAATGGCCTACACAGAACTTCATTTTACAGAGGTTCTTTGGCCTGATTTTAGAAAAAGAGATTTATACGAAGCTATCATTTCCTATCAGCAAAGAGAAAGACGATTTGGAAAGACGAGTGATCAAGTGAAAGCATGAAGAAAGCATTAATAATCGTATTAGCCATAATGGCTGTTTATGAGGTGAAATCACAGGTGGTTTTTGGTCGTAACCAGGCACAACCATCAGGTGGTGTTTCCATTAACTACTCCAGTCCGAAGGAATATGAAATAGCTGATATTGAAGTCAGGGGCGTTCAGTTCCTTGATAACAATGCACTTATTTCTCTTTCCGGATTGCGTGTCGGAGATAAAATCAAAGTGCCCGGAGATGACATAACCACCGCCATCAAGAAACTATGGAATCAGGGTATCATTGGGAACGTTGCAATATATGCTTCCAAAGTTGAAGGAGATAAAATCTGGCTTGTCATTGAGTTGACAGAGCGTCCACGCTTGACAAAATACATCATAGAAGGGGTTAATAAAACCAAGAAGGGGGAGATTGAAGATAAGATCGGCCTTATCCGCGGAAAAGTACTAACCGATGTGGTAATCAAAAACACAGAGTTGGCAGTAAAGAAGTATATGGAGAGCAAGGGCTATCTAAACGCACAAGTTAATGTTGTCCAGCAAAATGACACCATCTTACGAAACAGCGCTTATCTGAAGGTTACCATCAATCAGGGTCAGAAAGTAAAGATCAGAAACATTCGATTTGATGGAAACGAACAATTTACCTCTGCCAAGCTTCGATCCAAGTTAAAAAGCACTGGAATGGTGCCGAAGTTTTCACTTCCAACAGAAATCATCGAAACAACAGCTAAGTTACTTTGGCCCCCAAATATGATTGATTTCATTACGAATTCGAAGAAAGTATCAAAGGAGGAATTAAGGGAATACACTGCCACACATGTAAATCTCAATTTCTTCAAAAGCTCCAAATTCGTGAAAGAAGACTATGAAGCGGACAAAGATTTACTTCTCGGCTTTTATAATTCAAAAGGATATCGTGATGCGGAAATCATTTCCGATACCACATATGATATTTCTAATAAGTACATGAACATTGACATCTCCGTTGAAGAAGGAAGCAAATATTACTTCAGAGACATCTCCTGGTCAGGAAACTATCTCTATACTGACGATCAACTTCAGCGTATTTTAGGAATCAAAAAAGGAGATGTCTACGATCTCGACTTGGTAAACAAAAAGCTAAACTTCAATCCAAATGGGGCTGATATCAGCTCATTGTACATGGATGATGGTTATCTATTTTTCAACATTAACCCCGTTGAAGTTGCCGTTTCACAAGATTCTATCGATTTGGAAATGCGCATATATGAAGGAGCTCAGGCAACCATAGACAAAGTGATAATCAGTGGTAATGATAAAACCAATGATCACGTAATTCTCAGGGAGCTAAGAACCAGGCCAGGAGATAAATTTAGCCGGGCAGAGTTGATCCGAACGCAAAGAGAACTCTCGCAGCTAGGATATTTTGATCCTGAGCAGGTGAATCCAAATGTAGTGCCAAACCCGGTAAATGAGACGGCTGATATTGAATGGCAGCTTGTAGAGCGGTCAAATGACCAGATAGAATTATCCGGTGGATGGGGTGGGGCCTTTGGTTTTGTGGGTACTTTCGGGGTAACATTCAATAACTTCTCAGTACGAAATATCACTAAACCAGAACATTGGAGAGGACTACCTGTTGGTGATGGCCAAAGCTTATCCCTTAGGTTTCAGGCTAACGGAAGGCGCTTCCAAAGCTATTCTTTCAGCTTTGTTGAACCGTGGCTTGGAGGTCGCAAACCTAACTCTTTCGGTTTGAGCTACAGCAAGTCTATCCAGCGAATAATTGATTTTAGATCAGATCAAACCTCAGGATGGCTAAAAGTGACAGGTATCTCTGCTTCCTTGGGTCGAAGGGTACAGTGGCCGGATGACTTTTTTACTGTGAGCACGGGTATTTCATATCAGCGATATGATTTACTTAATTTCGGCAGTCGTTCACTGGGATTCAACACCGGAGACGCTAACAGCTTTACATTCAATGCCACCTTTGCAAGGAACTCCATAAACCAGCCGATGTATCCGCGAAACGGTTCAAGCATTTCATTGAGTGCATCATTTACACCTCCATATTCTTTATGGAGAGATTTAGATTACGAAAATGCTACACCGGAAGACCGATACAAATGGCTTGAATACCATAAATGGAATTTTGATAGTAAATATTTCCTGACACTCACTGGTAAACTTGTGCTTTCAGCAAGAGCTCATTTTGGTTACATAGGTACTTATACCAGCAAAACTGACGTAGGTCCATTCGAGAGATTCCAGCTAGGTGGTGACGGACTTACTGGTCAGAATTTTTTGCTTGGAACGGATGTGGTTGGCTTAAGAGGGTATCCCAACAACTCAATTACCCCAATTGACAGGGAAAATAATATTGAAGGTGGGACACTCTTCAATAAATACGTAATGGAGATTCGATACCCGATATCTCTTGCACAGTCAGCTACTATATATGCGCTTACTTTTGTTGAAGGGGGAAATAACTGGGATCGATTTGCAGAGTTTAATCCTTACAACATAAAAAAATCAGCAGGTGTAGGCCTTAGAATCTTCATGCCAGCGTTTGGTCTTATGGGAATTGATTGGGCGTATGGATTTGATAGGGTTCCAGGATCACTTCAAAATGCGGGTCCACAGTTCCACTTCTCCATTGGCCAACAGATTCGCTAATGAGAGTGTCTAAATATTAACGCTATGAAAAAGATATCGCTACTGCTTTTTGGACTGTTTTTCACCACGATTACATTTGCGCAAAAATTTGGGTATGTAGACACCCAGTACATTCTGGAGAAAATGCCTGAGTATAAAGATGCGCAGGCGGAGATTGAAAAGCTGGCGAAAGGATGGGAAAAGGAAATCCAGGATCTCTATCAACAAGTAGAAGCGATGGAGGTGGAGTTAAAAGCAGAAGAAGTGCTTTTGACCAAGGAAATGTGGGAAGAGAGAAACGCTGAGATCGAACGAAAATGGAAAGAAGTAAAAGAGTACCAACAATCCATTTTTGGTTTTGACGGCTTATACTTCCTGAAAAAGAAAGAATTGGTAAAACCTGTGCAGGATCAGGTTTTTGAGGCGGTGGAGAGAGTAGCTAAAAACAATCGACTGCAAATCGTATTTGACAAGTCGGGCGATCTCGTCATGATTTATACAGATCCTATCCACGATTACACAGATTTTGTGCTAGAAGATCTTGGATTGGTAGAAAATCAGAGTGTAGAAAATAATTAAGCATAATAATTGAACCTAAACAACCATAAGGGCTAGAGCCCAAACCATAAAACGAAAAGTTAATTTGATATGAAAGCTAGAATTTTATTAAGTACTGCCCTTGCTGTAATCGGTTTTGGAGTAGTGGCGCAGTTAAAAATAGGCTATACAAATGTAGAGTACGTTTTGAGCCTAATGCCGGAAGCAAAACAAATCGAAAGTGAGCTATCTGCTTATGACAAACAACTATCTGCTCAGATAGAGGCAAAATACGCTGACTATCAGGCGAAAGTTGCTGACTACCAGCAAAATGCAGCAAACTATACAGATGTTGTGAGAGCAGACAAGGAGAATGAAATTGTAAATCTTCAGACTTCAATCCAGGAGTTCGAGCAAAACGCTCAAAACTCCATGATCAACAAAAGAAATCAGCTATTGCAGCCTGCATTCGAAAAAATCGGAACAGCAATTGAGCAAGTATCGAAAGAAAACGGATACACGCATGTTTTCAACATGACTGCAAGTGGACAAAGTATCCTTCTATATGCTCGAGAAGAAGATAACGTGACCAACCTTGTATTGAAGAAGTTGGGCATAGATCCGCCTGCTGGCAAAAAATAAAATCAGAGGATTTTTACTGAGCCCTGTAGGAAATTCCTGCAGGGCTTTTTTATGCGATCACAATTCCAAAAATCAGCCCCCCGAGAATGATCAAGGGAGTAGGAACTTTTGTGAAATGCATCATTCCTACGGTTCCGAACAAAAGAATAAAATTGATCATCTTTTGTTCCATCGGCATAAACAAGAGAAAGGCTGCAGCTATCACCATTCCGGCACTCACCGCCGTGATCCCCTCCAGCGAAGCTTTAACTATCCGGTATTTCTTTAGCTGCTCCCAAAAGCGGATGATAAAGAATATCAAAAAAGTGCCCGGCAAAAATATTCCTACAGCCGCCATCCCAGCTCCGAACAATTGACCACCAATACCCAAATCCCGTGCACTTAGAGCACCTACATATGCACTGAAAGAAAATACAGGTCCGGGAATGGCCTGAACAAACCCATAGCCCGATACAAATTCCTGAGAGGTGAGGTATTCTTTAAATTCCACGAACTCAGTATACAGGAGCGGAACCAGCACCTGGCCTCCGCCGAAAATCAGACTTCCGTTACGATAAAAATTCTCAAACAGTTTGATTGGCTGATACTGGGTTACACCCCCCAGTACCGCTGCGAAAATCAGGACAGAAATCCATAAAATCAGATTGGCCCACTTAATATTAATTCGTTCCTTTTCCTCTATTGGCTGACGCTTGTATTTCCATGTAGTGGCCAGTCCACCAAAGATGATCAAAGCTGGAAAGGCATACGGTGACTTGAATACAAAAGAGGCAAAGGCGGACAAGATCATCAGCCCGACTCCAATTTTTGTGTTCACCACTTTGATGGCAATACGATAAGATGAATACGCTACAATACCTACGGCAATCGGTTCGATGAACCTTAAAAAATCCAGGGAAATATTCATCTCCTCCGCTGTAACCATAAAAATGGCCAGAGAGGTCATGATACAAAAAGCCGGAAACATCCAGACTAGCAATGTCAGATACGCCAGATTAGGGCCGCCGATTTTATAGCCCAGGGCAGTAATGGTTTGGGTAGATGTCGGGCCGGGCAAAATCTGACAAAGGGCATACAACTCGATGAGGTCCTCCTCTGTGAGATAGGCTCGCTTGGCCACCAGCAGATCTAAAAACATTCCGAAGTGACCCTGAGGCCCCCCGAATGCCGTAAGGGACAACACTGAAACGTCTTTCAGGAAAATGATATTTCTGACACGCTTAATTGACATGATCTATGCCTTCAAACCGATTTCTCTTAAACGTTCATCCAAAAACTCGCCAGCCGAAATATCCTCAAACGCCTTGGGATGCTCGTCATCGATACAGTTTTCAAGACAGGACAGATCCATCTCAGAGACAGGATGCATAAAAAATGGTATGGAAAATCTTGAGGTGTGCATCAGCTCTCTTGGTGGGTTCACTACGCGGTGGATGGTAGACTTCAGCCTTCCATTGGTATGCCGCTCCAGCATATCACCCACATTCACCACAATCTGCTCCGGAAGTGCCGTGATGGGGATCCACTTTCCATCTCGTCTTAACACCTGCAAACCATCTGCGCTGGCACCCATCAACAAGGTGATCAGGTTGATGTCTCCATGTTCCGCTGCTCGCACAGCATCCGGCGGAAGGGAATCCGGATCTACGATAGGGAAATAATGAATAGGCCGTAAAATGCTGTTCCCTTCCTTCACTTTCTCATCAAAGTAGTTTTCCGGAAGGTCAAGGTATAGAGCAATGGCTCTAAGCATATGAGTGCCGGCCTGCAGCAATGTCAGATAGGCTTCTGTCGTATATTTTTCTAATTCCGGTACCTCTTTCGGCCAGATATTATCCGGGTAATCCGGACGTTGATTTTTTGGCGGCTGCCCCACATGATAAAATTCCTTCAGGTCTCCCGTGTTTCTCCCCTTCGCCTTTTCTCTGCCCTTGCTGATATACCCACGCTGACCAGCCAGTTCGGTCTTCTCATATTGTTTTTTTACATCATCCGGAAGCCGGAAAAAGCGCTCCACAGAATCATATAAATTGGTTGTGAGCTCATCAGAAAGACCATGGTTCTTGATGGAAACAAATCCAATGTTGGTGTAAGCTTCGCCCAGCTTTGCTACAAACGCTTGTTTTTGCTCGGGCGTACCGTCCTTAAAATCAGCTAAATCAAGTGAGGGTATTTCATCAAATAAAATTTCCGCCATGTCTTAGGTTAATTAGGACTTACAATTTATTAAATCAGAATAAAACCTGCATGAAATCAATTCAAAATACTTCGCAACACTTCCAGTGACCTGGGTTTATGGATGTGTGCGTGATGCTCATAATAATTGAGAATTTCATCCAATACCTCATTTCTCGACTCCCTGGACATTCCAAGCCCAACGCCGTACGGCTCATTCATCAGTACCTCCATCCGCTTGTGCACCTCTGACGAGGGGGACAGGCGATCGGTCGAGCTGAAAAGGTTATCAATTTCATCAATGGCATAACCCAGATGCGGCCCTATCTTCAAAAGAAACTGCAAGTGAAAATTTGCCACGCCCGACTCCAAAGCATCCAACACCTTGATTGATTCTTCAGCAAAAGAAAAGAGGTGAGGGTTGGGTGATTGTTCGGACTGAAGCAATTTCGAAAAAACCTCAGTCAAAAAAAGTGTGATTGAACTTTTGATCGGGTCGTGATGGAGGTGATGGAGCGGATAATGGTTTTTGAATTCTGAGATCCGCTGAAGGTCGCGGGTCTCTTTCACATAGAGGATCAGGTCCAGAATGGAGAATGGCTGGAAGTGACCAATGCTTTTCTTTGTCTTTTGACTCCTGATCGAGTTGACAATGTAAGAACCGTATCCGCTTTCTTCGGTGAAAATTCGTGCAATGATGGAGCTATCCCCGTATTTGATATAGCCTAGAACAATCCCTTTTGACTTGATGATCATCAGCGTACCACGGCTATTTTCCCCACATACGTCTCCTCTCCGTCTGAGGTAGCACTGAAAAACAGATAGATGCCTGTTGCGACCTTCCTTCCACGGATATCCATCAAATTCCATGAAGCTGAGCCCCCGCTTGCATTCAGCTCTTGCACCAGGTTTCCATTGATATCCGTGATTTTGACGATGGCATTCCGAGCCAGTCCCGTAAGCCCTACCAATCCGAGGTAGTCGGGACGTACAGGATTGGGGAAAATATTCACATTGCGATGACGTGCTGACCCCCAGGAAGAGGCACTCCGGTAAGAGACCATCCCCTGATCGGTATAGATAAAGACCTCTCCATTGGTCCCATTGTACGCCAGCTGGATAATTCGGTCAGATGGCAATGGACTATTCCCTTCATTAAAAACCGCCACCTGCTCGGAAGTATTTTCATCGTACACCCAAAGACCACTGTTAGTGCCAAACCAGATCCGATTGCCTCCGTCGGTAATCACCGCATTGATTGCTTCTCCCTCGAATAAGACCCGGTTTTCAAATGATGGGAGAATCGCTTCCGTATCAGAAAAAACAAAAGAGGCGCTGGGGTAAAAGGCCGGTCCCTGCGATGTGGCAATCCATGCATTGTCCTCTACCGTGATGTCAATATCAATAAAGGAGGATGGAAGCCCGTCGCTGGTGGTAAGCAGATCCGAGGTTCCTTCATTCGGCTCAAAAACCGTGATCGACCCGGAAGAAGATCCCAGCCATGCCACACCTGTTTCAGACAAGTCAATGGTTAGAAACTCATCATCGAACAGCAATGTACTTGCATATGAAGACCAATTACTCTCCTCATCCAGGGTATGAATGGGGTTGCTATTGCCAAAGCTCGAAACCCACAAACGATCACCAGCTGCCAGCGAGGTGATTACCGTATCCGGTTCCGCAGAGCTACCGGGAATATCAGCGATCATTTCCGCTGCGGTTTCATCATACAAGCCATCCCCGATGGAAGAATAATAATAGTTGCCATTATATCGGGCTACATCCGAAACATTAGTGAAGCCATCGATCGACCGGGGCTCCCACTGCCCGTCTGAAAAAACAGAGAATTCCGCCTGCTCCTCTGAGCCATCATAGGAAAATACCGATGGGGCATGAAAACCAAACGCTTCATTGGCAAGCACTCTGACATTGGAGAAGCTATCTGATACAGGCCCATCTGGAGAAAAGGAATCACCTGAGGCATCTACCAACCCCTGCTCACCATCAGCCAAAAAGAACGTGCCGTTGATTTGAACCAGCTCATTAACCATCGTAGCGGTGGTCGAGAGCTGCATTTCAAATGTGCTGCCATCATATCGATATATCGTGCCGCCAGCATCGGAGGTCCACAGGTCTTCCTCATCGGAGAAAAGGCTGTTTGCCCCTGCTGGGAGATCTGCCCCCGTATCATTCCATGAGCTGGAAAGCTGAAGAAGATTGGTACCAGAGGTAGCAAATAAATCATCACCGACCTTCGTCAGGTTGGCATACCCGGCACTACCAGCATATCTGTTCCAGTTGCTGAAGTCCAACAGGTTTTGAGAGAGGCTGCCCGATTGTATGCCCTCCGTCGTTCGGATGAACAGGGAGTCATTTCGGGTATATATCTGCTGCACCTCCACTTCATTTCCTCCGGAACCAATATTCACAAAATTTTCCTGGACGGTAGCATCCGAGGTGCTTACCACAATTACCCCCAGGTCTGTCGCAAGGAAGGTTTGTCCGCTCTCGAAAGCCATATCATTGATGGTTTTATTGACATCCAGTGTGCTGTTGGCCAGATCATCGATGGACAGAATCTGATCTTCGAAAACAAAATCCACAACCCCGGATCGGTAACCTATCACCAACACATTAGCACTTTCATTGTAAGCCAATGCAGACACACCCACATCCGAGAGCCCATCGATCTTGGAGAGCTTTCGGGTTTCTCCACTAGCAAGATCCCTGGAAAACAGTCCGTTTTCAGAAGCGCAGAATAATCTATCCGGGGTGACTGCAAGGTGTTTTGCATTCATGTAGCTAAAATGTGTGCGCCAGGTGCCCACAGCGATATCCTGCGCTGAAACACACCAACCCAAAAAAAGCATCAGGCTACTTAGTGCCCATCGCCTCAAAGAAGCATGATCTGCAAAGCGCTTCATAAATATCCTTTTCTCCTAAAACTATCGTTTGTTTCGATTTAGTACGTCGGTGTGAGTAAGACGCCACATTCCCGCATTTCATGCAAACGGCATGCACCTTGGTGATGTATTCGGCGATCGCCATGAGCGCATCCATCGGTTTGAACGGCACCCCTTTAAAATCCATATCCAGTCCGGCTACAATCACCCGCTTTCCCTGATTTGCAAGCTTATTCACCACATTCACGATCTCCTCATCAAAAAACTGGGCTTCATCAATGCCCACGACTTCACAGCCTCCGGACCGGAGAAGAATGTCATTGGCAAAGTTGACCGGCGCAGAAGGAATCGAAGAGTCTTTATGTGAGACGATCTTGGTTTTATCGTATCGCTTGTCCACCGCTGGCTTGAAAATCTCTACGTGCTGATTGGCCAGCATAGCCCGGTTCAGTCTCCGGATCAGCTCCTCGGTTTTTCCTGAAAACATCGACCCGCACACCACCTCGATCCAGCCGGCCCGACGCAACGTTCCTTTTCCGATATGTGGCTCTACAAACATTATTCAGTGTAAGTCAAATGTGGCAGTTGTGTTTCTTTTGGCACCTTTACTTCAATGTCTCCCGACACCTGTGCCTGGCAGGTGAGGCGCTCATCCTCTCGCAATTTATTCAATTTAGCATATTGCAGCTCAGGTCTGGTCCGGGGAGAAAGATGCTCCATTCCCGCTACAATTTTCGCCTTGCAGGTCGTACACCTTCCTTTGGCGCCACACGCATGCATCCAATCGGTGGCAGTAAGCAAAATATCCAGCAAACTTTCCCTTTTATCATCACAATGAATAGATTTACTTTGTAGGTTAACGATTTTTACCGTGGGCATCCTTATCAACATTCAAGAATGCAAAAGAAACTAAACGAAGACTTTATTGACGGCTATTGTGAGAAATTTGCATCCAAAGTGACTGCCGATTTTTTCAAGGACGGCCAGGACGTAATCACCGGGAAGGAAATACTCAAAGTCACCCCATCCAAGCAGGTCAATTTTTTTGTGATCAAGTTGCTCTTCCGCTACTGGCAGGAGGAGACCAAGAAGTTGGAAAGCCCCTTCTTCAACTACAAGCATGAAGAAGTGCGTCAGGCGATGATCCAGTTCATGAACGTGCTTTCTCAGCATATCGAGATCAACAAATCAAAATTTGAGACACTTCTCAACCACGCCGTAAAAGACACCATCTACCTGGCTGCCATGCCACAGGCATATGTGGAGATCGATCTGGATAGCCGGGGCGTGGAGAAAATCGCCGATAAATCCGTGGAGGGTACGGTGAAGTACCTGAAGATTCACAAAAAAGAGATTCAGAACTTCCTTTCTGACATGAAAGGGCTGACCATCGACGATGTGATCGATGAGCTGCCGGAGGAGTTTGATGACTTTGACACCACAGAAGCCGTTGCTGAAGAATGCAAGCTGCTGTCAGAAGTACTTGAAATATCCGTTGAAAAAGTTTTTTCAGACGATCCTGCCATTGATGAAGATGAGTTTGACGAAGATGACCTGTTTGAACCGGGAGAAGAAGATCTTGTAAGCGAACGAAAGATGCCTAAGAAAACGGCCCCCGATGCACAGTTGGAAAGCGAGGGGGTGGAGATGAGTACGGATGATGATGCCATGACGGAAGAAGACATTGACGATGGTTCAACAAGGCGGGAGGAACCGATAAAAGAAGAAAAGGAGGAACCAAAATCAGAAGCTCCAACAGACGAGGATGAAGAACCGGAAGAGGAGGAGCCGGAAGAGGAAGAAGAACCAAAGAAAAAGGTACAGCCTCCGGTGATGCTGGAAGATGATGATCGGGAGGATGATTTTCCTGAGGAAACCATCAATAAACAATTCGAAAAAGAGGAGGAAAGCCTGGCGGAGCACCACGAGAAGGCTCCAAAAGAAGGAGGCATCCTGGAATTGATTTCTTTAAATCATCGGTACATGTTTATTAAGGAGCTCTTCCGCAACGATAAGAACGAATTCGAAAACGCACTCTACGAACTGGAAGAATACGACTCCTTTGATGAATCAGTCGAGTTTCTGGTGCAAGGCTATGCCAAACACAATGAGTGGGACATGCAATCAGATGAGGTCAAAGAGTTTTTGAAGGTGTTGTTCAGGAGGTTTAGGTAATCCCCTATTCCTCTGATGTCATCATACTTAAAGCCCAGTCACTGATCAGCTGGCGTTGTTCATCAGTAAGTTGCGCCTCTGGGTGTAGCGGCGTGTAAGATTCCAATGGCATCTCACCCTCCAGGGTCTCTTCACTGATCTCCTCCAGCTTATGATTTTTTCTCTTTATAGACATGCCTGCCCACTCAGAAAAATTAAGCTCCTCTCTGCCATGCTCCACATGATCAAATACCCACCAGGACAAAGGTGTCACATAGGTATACCATGGATATTTGGTTTCCATCGAGTGACAATCGTAGCAGGCATTACGAATAAGTGTAGCCACCTCCGCATCTACCATCTCATTGGCAAATAAATCACCAGGATTATTTGCCCGAACTTCCGGTGGAGTCCCGCGAAAGAATTGTAAGATGATGACAGCTGCTGCCAGAATCATTAGGGCCGGTTTGATATATTTTTTCATATGGATCGTTGCTATAAGCCTTTTAGAAGGGTGCAAATTAAAAATATCACCCCATTTATTGTTCACTACTAGTAGTGATTCTGTCTACTGACGCTAATCCGCAGGCTGGGACCATCAACACTCATGTCACTCCCGCAGGGAGTCTATGCCCCAAAAGAAAAATGACTTTCTAGTATGGAGCTCCCAATCGCCGGAACGGCGAACCAACGGCCTTATTTATACTATACCCCTCTGGCCGGGGAGGCCGATACTTTTTGCTTAATCAATTTTAACTCCCTAATGCCGGGGAGGCACTCACTTTTTCCAGGCAAAAAGTAAGCAAAAGCCTTACTAAAATCAATCCAGCCAACCCACTGCCCTACACGTGATTTTAGCAGTTCGCTGCGATGCAGCGATAGTGGCAGGGACGCACCATCTGCATTTCTCCACCTAATCGCTGGCACGGCGAAACAATGGCCTTATGAATAAAGCCTTGAAGAAAATGAAGAATGAAGCCGTGAAAAGACTCGACTGTCTGAGGGAGCAATAGCAAGTGAGTTTCGAGGGTTTTAGGCGTAATGAATCATTTTTAGGATTTATTCATACAGCCTTGATTTTTTGGTTCTTTTGTATCAAGACAAAAGAAGAGCTCCCCCTAACAAATTATCCCTTATTTTTAACCCCGAACATGTCTCTGCCAAACCAACAAATAGATCAGGACCAATTGGTCGCTCGCTTGCGGGTGAAGGAGGCAGATGCATTCAGCTATTTATATGACAACTATTCAGCAGCGATATACGGAGCAATTTCCCGCATTGTGAACGATGAAGATGTGGCGCAGGAAGTCTTGCAGGATGCTTTCATGAAGTTCTGGGATAAGATTGATCAGTATGACTCGTCCAAAGGCCGATTCTTTACCTGGATGGTCAATATCAGTCGCAATCTGGCGATCGATAAGCTGCGATCGAAGGAAATGAAAAAGGTCGGGAAAACCGACAACATTGAAACCTACGTAACTGGTATAGAGCGTGGAAATTTAAATTACCAAAACATCGATGGCATTGGCTTAAAAGAAACACTTGCCAGCCTTCGGGAGGAAGAACGTTTTATCCTGGAGATGGCGTATTTTAAAGGCTATACCCAATCAGAAATATCTGAAGAATTTGATATCCCCTTGGGGACGGTGAAAACCCGTCTTCGGATGGGATTGAAGAATATGAGAAAAGTATTGCAAGTAGAGTGAACATAGAAGAATATATATCGTCAGGCATACTGGAAGCCTATGTGATGGATCAGCTCTCCGCAGCTGAACGTACAGAGGTAGAGCAGATGGCCGCCAAGCACCCTGAGGTACAGGAGGAGCTTGACGCGATTGAGCTTTCTATAGAAACCCTTGCCTTTGCCACTGCAGTGCAGCCACCTGAAGGGGTGAAAGAAAAACTCATGCAACAGATTGGTAGAGCGGAGACGAAAGAAAAAGAAGCTCCCGTGGTACAGATGCAGCCTGACAAGGGGGTAGGCATCCTCCGCTTTGCAGCAGCAGCTTCCGTGCTGATAGCTTTGGCCTCTACGGTGATGGCCTTTACCTACTGGAAAAAATGGCAGAGCGCAGAAGACCAGCTGTCAGATATGATTGCCCAGAATGCACAGTTTGCAGAAAACTACAACCAGGTAAACCAGCAACTGGACGACATCCAGAGCGCCGTTGCGATCATGAACAATAGGTCTTACAAGCGAGTGGTGATGGCCGGAACTGACAACTCTCCTGACGCGCAGGCAACCGTATACTGGAATGAAACAACAGCCGATGTATACCTTAGCATTCAAAACCTTAAAGAGCTATCTCAAGGCCAGCAATACCAGCTTTGGGCGATCATTGATGGTAAACCCGTAGATGCAGGAGTCTTTGACCCGAACAATGGCAGCTTCCTCGTACAGATGAACAATATCACTTCCGGTGCAGCCGCCTTCGCTGTGACCATCGAGCCACGTGGTGGTAGCCAAAACCCCTCACTTGAGACCATGCAGGTGGTGGGAAATGTATGATTTAGTAGCTAGTGGATTGTAATTGGTAGTTAAATTCTTACCTCCCACACGAATGCTGCTCGGCACTTACTGACCGGGTGTTTTTATTGAGTGTGAGCCAGTCTGTAGATTTATGGCAATTGTGACATAGCGGCACAATACGCCAGGTGTTGTCTCCGCTCTTGCGTTTTACATGTGCGCCTACTTTGGCAGGATTGGTGCAGTTTTTTGTGCGGCAGGTGCCTACATCCTCTTTAGTGATGCGCTCCCAGTGCTTCAACCAGGAGCTGCAGCATTCGCAGGCTCGTCCATGATTTTTATGAATCACTTTTACTTCCATAGCTAAAGTAAGATAGTTGATCTTCAAATAACATTCAGGTTCAGGGATGGCACGCGCTTTTGTTTCAGTATAGGTTTTGAAGAATTATCTCTCAGCACTTTATTTTATACTTGCAAGCCCATGATCAAATTCTTCAAAAAGAAACCGAAAGAGAAACAACCGCCGCAGCTGATGGACATTGACGGCATGCCAATTGAAGCAGGGGACCAGGTGTTCTCTCAGCGCTATGACCTGGGCCAATGCACCGTGGAGTTGGAGGGGCTGGAGTTTTTCTACGTTTCACAGCACTCCGAAAAAAAGGTGAGCTATGTCAAAATGATTGATGCCATCACCGGACATCAGAAAGTGAAAAAAGTCTAGACCACCAGGCCATACCCTTTTTTTCTTCGCGTTTCGGGATTCCATTTCTCAAAATGAGAAACTTCATTTATAAAAAATGCCATCTACAGTGCTATATCGCTTATTTTCTTCACGGTATGCTATTTGGCATAGGTAAGAAAGAAATTTTTTTTAACCAGTAAAAAGTAAATAATGGAAATAAGAAAGCGAATGAAATCAAGACTGTTGACACTGCTCATAACTGTATTGATGGTAGCTGCCATAAGTAGCTGCTCAGATAGCACCGAGATTGATAACAATGGAATGACCACCGCTCGAATGCAGGTAGCACTTGTGGATGATCCGGCTGAATATGACGCTATCCTCATTGATGTGCAAGGAGTGGAATATCGAATCGACACGGACTCCACTGAGGAAGGTGAAAATGAAGGAGAAGAAGATGGAGAAGAGAATAGTGAAGAAGAATCGGACAATGACGGAGAGTGGAACACACTGGAAGTGACTCCAACCGTTTATGACTTGCTGAAACTGAATAACGGTGAAGAAGCAATCCTGGCGGATGAAGATATTGAAGCCGGAGAGCTGGAGCAAGTACGTCTGATCCTTGGAAATAATAACAAAATTGTCATAGATGGTGACACCTCAGACATTTTTGTACCTTCTGGTAGTCAAACCGGACTGAAAATTAATATAGACGGAGAAGTAGAAGACAACAAATTCTACCGACTGGTACTTGACTTTGATGCTGCACAGTCTGTGGTCGAGCTTGGAAATGGCGAACACATCCTGAAGCCTGTGGTGAGAGCAACGCTCACTGAGGTTGATGAAGAAGATGTATTTGGCAGCATCTCTGGAGTGGTTATGCCGGATACCGTTTCAACCGTGGTGTATGTTTTAGACATCAATGATGAAGATACCATCAGCACCACCATGCCGGAAGATGACGGAGCATTCCTGATCGACCTGCTTCCTGAAGAAACCTATAATGTTTATGCCGTACCAGAAGAAGGATCGGAATTTACAACGGCTTCAGAAATGAATGTAGTGGTAATTGCAGGCGAAGAAACTGAATTAGACACATTAAATCTTGGCGGTGAATAAACATCCTTATCCATAGGATGATCAGTCGAACCCCTGGAGCATTTCCGGGGGTTTCTTTTTGCCTTGTCGCCAGATATTAGCTTCCAACCACCAACTTGTACCCATACCCACGCACATTGATGATCTCGACCGTAGGATCCTGCGCGAGCTTTTTACGCAGCTTGCTGATGAACACATCCATGCTGCGGGCATTGAAGAAGTCATCACTGCCCCAGAGTGATTTGAGGATGACCTGACGGTTGGTGAGCTCGTTGACGTTCTTAATCAGCGCATCCAGTAGCATCGCCTCACGGTGGGTTAGCCGTTCTTCCTCCCCGGTGGGCTTATGGGTCAACAGCTGCTTCTGACAGTCAAACATGTAGGCACCCACTTCCTGCACGCCGTTCTTTGATCGGGGGGCTTTGCGTGCAAGGAGTGCATGAATCCGAACAATCAACTCCTCCATGCTGAAAGGCTTCTTCAGGTAATCATTCGCGCCATAGCCAAAGCCCTCCACCACATCTTCGGTGCGCGACTTGGCCGTTAAAAAGATGATCGGGATGAATTGATCCTGCTTACGCAGCTCCTTTACAAGGGAGAACCCGTCCAGCTTCGGCATCATGACATCAAGTACCAGCAGGTCCGGCTGTTCCGACTCATAGGCGGCTTTCGCCTGCTCTCCATCTTCGCAAAAGATCACGTCAAAACCACGAGACTCCAGGCTCTCCCGTACGATCATGCCCAGGGCAGCTTCATCCTCGGCCAGCAATATTTTGGGTGCCTCACTCATACCTGCAGCTTAAATAGCGTTTGATTGTTTGCCACCCCCAGCGTCAGCTGACCACCATGGAGCTCAGCAATGTTACGGGCGTAATACAAACCAATCCCGAATCCTTTCACGTCGTGCTTGTTGCCTGAAGGGATACGGTACAGCTTGTCAAACACCTTGTCGCGCTGTGCTTTCGGGATGTTGCCGCCATTGTCTTCCACTTCCCAGATGCATGAACCCTCTTCCTGCTTCAGTCGAACAGTCACATGGTCACCCCCGTACTTGATCGCATTATCGACGAGATTGCAAAGGGCATTTTCCAAATGAAAGCGATCGATGATCCCCTCATGTACTGTCAACTCTGTCTCAAAGCTGATCTGCTTCTCCTTCTCTACCATGCGGAATCGGTCCACCATTTCTTTGGTCCACTTCACAACCTCCGTCTCTTCTTTGTTCAGCGAGAGTTTACCTTGATCAATGGTGGCGGTCTCCAGCATCTTCTCCACCATGTCATTGAGCTTACGGAGCTGGTCATTTGACAAGGCCAGATATCGCTTGGTCTTTTCCGGATCGTTGGTCTCGTTAAAACTGGTGACGCCTTCCAGTGCAGAGAAGATGGTCGCAATGGGCGTCTTAAACTCGTGGGTGATGTTGCTGATCAGGTCATCTTTGATGGCTGCCAGCTGCTTTTGCGCATTGATGGTTCGGTAGAGGTGGATCAATGTCCCGACTACCAGCCCGATGAGGAGGACAGATAATATCAACTCACTGATTCCATTTCGGAGAATGATCAATGTGGCATTTTCAAAGTCTATCCCGATGGAATGTTCACTTCCCAGGTAAGCAGAGGTAGACGTTGCTGAGAGGTAGTTTTGCGTTTCCATCTTCCCGATGGTGGTTTTTCTCCCTTGCACCTTTTGATTCAATGCAAATGCAATGTCCAGGTTTTTATTCGCCAGTTCTTCCTTCACCTTGCCATATAACTCCCCGATGTTCAGCAGCTCTTCACTGATCGAGATCATCACCTTTTGAGTCAGGTTACGAAACTCCTTTATTCGCACAGAACCAGTGTCATTGGTGAGTTGCAGTCTTTTGATCTGATTACTGTTGTTCGCTTTGAGAATTGAATCAATCCTTGCGGAATCTGAACCAGAGCTACTATCTGACCAGACATGAGTAAAGCTGGAAGCTGACAGTTCAATAGAATCAGAAAATAAACGATCTATATTATCAAATCTGGAAGCAAAGCCCAAGGCTCTTCTTCCTCCGACAATGGTATCCGAATCTGTTTGAGTCAGGATGTAAATGTTGCTCTTCGCTCGGTCAGCAAAGTAGCCTTCGATGCTGGCATCCAACGACTGCTGAACATCCTGGATAAAGCGCTGCTTGTTCATCTCGTAATTCTGGATGGTAAAATACACCTGGGCGCCTATCAGCACTACGGCAGTCACCACGATGAGGATCAATATGTACCGATATGATCGTTTTGTCACAGCACAAATATACGTGGGTCGTGTGGCCCGCTTTTAATGCGTTAACACACGTTAACACTGCTTAACCGTGTGTTAGCACTCATTCTCATTGGTTTGCTGAAAACAAAACACACGACAATGAGAAAAATGATACTACTTCTCTCACTGGTGCCAGGCTTGCTGGTGGGGAGCTCAATTATGGCCCAGAAATTTGAGGGGGTCGCCAGCTATAAATCATCCATGAACATCGAATCTATTAATGTGGCCGGAAGAAATATGAGTCCGGAAATGCAGGAGTCGGTTCGTAAGCAGCTTATGCAGCAATCGCAACGAGATTTCACATTAACCTTCAACCTCCAGGAAGCCACCTGGAAAGAAGAGGCTGAGCTTGACCCTGTAACAAATCCTTCTTCGAATGGGGGCTTCCAAATAACCTTGCGAACTGGTAACTCTAAAAGCTACATCAACCCAAGTAACAATGAATTCCTCGAAGAGACCGAAATCTTCGGAAAGAAGTTTTTGATCGAGGATGAGCTGGAGCCTTTCAACTGGAAGATCACCAAAGAGACCAAAAAGATTGGTGACTATACGGTGATCAAAGCCGAGTTTCAGGACATCAATGAGACCCTGTCCATGACCCTTGATGGCTCAGAACAAAAAACGGAAACGGTAATGGACACCACCATGATCACTGCATGGTACACGCCTGAGATCCCTGTTTCGCAAGGCCCAAATAACACGTGGGGGCTACCCGGGCTTATCCTGGAGCTCAAGGACGGAAACATGACCTACCTGTGCACCAAAGTGGAGCTCAACCCCTCCGAACCGGTAGTCATTGAAAAGCCGGATAAAGGCAAACGAGTGACCCGTGAAGAGGCAAATCAAATCCGTGATGAAAAAATGCAGGAGATGATGAAGAAATATGATACGGGTGAAGGAGGAGAAACACGTGTGATCAGAATCGGAGGATAAGCACAAATGAAAGGACTACTATTTTACTGTTTTCTGACCCTGTGTGCCTTTTTCGTCCTGGGTCAGAATCACCTCTTACTCAAAGGTCAAACACGAGACACGACTCTGGCACCCGTTGCTTTCGCCAATGTGATGGCGATCGATACCGCCACCCAGGAGATGAAAGGATTTGCCGTCACGGATGTCAAAGGCAATTTTCAACTTCGGCTGGAGCAAGGCAGGGTCTACGAATTACAAGTGACATTCGTTGGGTTTGTTCCCATCAGTCAATACCTGAAGCTGGATCAGCAGCCCGACGATCCTTTAGTGATCATCATGAATGAGGCGGTCAATCAATTGGATCAGGTAACCGTAGTGGCTGAGATGCCCGTGCTCGTTCGCGGCGACACCATCTCATACAAGGCGGAAGCCTTCACCAAAGGTGATGAGCGCAAGCTGGAGGATGTGCTGGAGGAGCTGCCCGGATTCAATATTCGCGACAATGGGGATATTGAAGTGCAGGGCAAGCGGGTAGATAAGGTGCTTGTGGATGGTAAGGAGTTTTTTGAAGGGGACACGAAGCTGGCCACCAAAAACATCCCGGCCGATGTGGTGGACAGGGTGCAAGTGCTACAAAACTTCAATGACATTGCTCCCATGCAGGGATTGAGGGATGACCAGCAGCTGGCGTTAAACATCGAACTGAAGGGAGACAAAAAGCGAATGGTTTTTGGAGACGTGGAAGCAGGAGGGGGACCCGAGAAACGGTTCTTTGGTCATGCCAATACATTCTACTATGCCCCTGAAACGAGTATCAACTTTATTGGAGATGGCAACAACGTAGGTGAGCTGGCGCTCACACTCAACGACTACTTCCGGATGACGGGTGGTATGGGTTCGCTTGCTTCCCGCAACGGTACCACATTCAGGGTCAATGCCGGAGATATGGACATCCCCATGACCGACCGAAATTCGGCAGCCAACCTGACCAACTACCTGGGAGCGTTAAATTTTACCACACGTCTCTCGGATAAGGTGCAGCTCTCCGGATTTATGATTGGCTTTCACAATGATGTGGACATGGCTTCCAACTCACAGCGGACGTACCCGCAGCTGGAAGAACGCACGGAAGAGGAGCTAACGACGGCTTCCTCATTGGACAACCGATCCGGTCTTGGGCGGTTTTCGGTGAAGTACACCCCCAACTACAACCTGCAGGTGGACTATAATTTCTTTGGAAAACGCAGCACCATTGATCAGGGCATGATGAGAAATTCACAGCTGCTTTCCGGCGATAATCAATTGCAGGAAGGGAGTGCACGAATGCCACAAAGCATGAGTCATCAGCTGCGCATGTTCCAGGCGCTGAATGAGCGGAACATCATCTCCGCAGAGGTCAAATACAATGATGAACAGAACGTCAGCAATCAGCTGCTCTCCAGCGAGCAAGCTTTGTTTAGTTCCTTCCTTTCCAGTGATGTGCCGCTGCTACAGCTGAACCAGGATCAATCCATCGACACCCGACGACTGGATGGGGCCTTCAACTACTATTACATCCTCAATAAAACCACGCACATCAATACGGCATTTGGCATCAACCTTTCCAGACAGACACTGTCTACGAACCTGGCAGGTGAAGGGGAAAACGTATTCTCCCTGGATCAGGACCTGGACATCACCAATCGGTACGTCCGGCTGATGTACAAAAAGAAGTGGAACAAGCTCACGGTAAGTCCGGGAGTGAGTTTCAACAGTTATACACTCAATGGGGCAAGCGATGCTCAGGAGAATTCACAGTATGTTTTTCCGGAGCTTCGAGCGCTGTATGAGTTTGGAGGCTCACATTCCCTTGAGCTGGATTACCGTCAGTCCATTGAGTACAATGACGTGGCTGCTTACAGCGAAGGATACGTTATGAGTCGGTACAATACCTTGCTTTTTGGTAATGCTGGATTGAGTCCGGCGCTAAGCCATGCAGTGGGAGTAAACTATCGGAACTACAACATGTACAACTTTTTCAACATCTACGGCGGGCTCAACTTCACCTACATCGTAGACGGGTTTACCAATAATCAGCAGCTGCAAGGAGTAGAGAACGTGCTCACCCCGGTCAACGCCGGTTCCGCCAATCACATCACAAGCGGGTACCTCAACCTGGAAAAGCGTTTCGACCACTTCCGTGTAAGCGGACAGGTGAATCTCTCACAAGCAGTACTCAACAACCAAATTGAAAATCAGGTGATTGAAAATGACAATTTCACACAAAATTATTCCCTGAATATGTCAGCCAGGTTGTTCAAAAAATTGTCGGTGAGAACCGGTTATACCATGAGTCTGAATCGATACAGTTCGGGAGCAACTACCAGCCGGTTTGTGAATCATCGTCCCAACATTGGCGCGACCCTGACCATTAATGGATGGAGGATGGAGACTTCCTATGCGTACAACAATTACCTGAACAAAAACCAAAATCAGGAGACCTCTTTCGATATGCTGGACGCTTCATTGAGCTACCGCAAAAAGAAAAGTCCGTGGGAATTTAAGGTGCAGGGCTTCAACCTGCTGGACACTAGAAATGTCCGTAGGGACAGCTTCAGTGACAACCTGATCAGCACCTTTTCTTATGCCATCCAGCAGCGGTATGGGTTATTTACAGTGAAGTATGATTTATGATAGACTGGTGCAACAACTTTGACAGAAAGTGTCCCGGATTAATTCCGGGACCTAAATGTCATTGTGCACCTCAGTGAAGTCGATTAGCTAGTCGATATCTCCCTCCCCAGCCCCACTATGTCCTGAAGATAGATCTGTTCCAGTACCTCCACATAAGGGCGTTGATGGAAGTAACCCTTTTTGAAATATTCCTCAGCTATATCCAGTTCCTTTAAGGCCAGATCAAACTGTCCTCTTGCAATGTAAATACGTGCTTTGTGGTAAAAGCAGTCCGATAGGTTCGGATAATATTTCAGGACTCGGTCAAATTCAATAATCGCCTCATCGAAACGCTCTAGCTGCAGGAGTGACAGCCCTTTGTAAAGAATTGCGTACACGTCGACCCAGGATTCACCTTCTTCCTCTACCACTTTATTGATGTAGCGATCAAGAAAATTAATAGCCGTGGTATAATCCTTCATCCCGTAATAGCAAATTCCCCGCATATAATCATGGCTCTGACCTTGCGAGTAGTCCACCTGGCCATTTGCCTCATCCCCAAGATTAAAATCAGCGATAGCTCTTTCATAATCGCGATAAAAATAGAGGTATAGATAGCCTCTAAATCCGGCCCACTTTTCCGGCTTTCTTTTTACCGCCTCATTATAGTAGTAATACATTTCGTCCAGGATGCCACGCTTGACCCTAGCTGTTCCAAATTCCCGCCATAGATCCGCGTCAGTGGAATCGAGCATCATCGCTTCTTTTAACTGAAACTGCTCCGGTACTGATCCCTGATAGGAGTACACCCGCCCTGCTCGCACTTGCGGAGAGTATTGTTTTTTTAATTCTTCGGAAAGCTCCTTTTTGTACCACTCTCGCTGCTCGCAGGAGGTAAATGCAATGATCAGCGCACTAAGGAAGTATATCGATGATTTCACCATTTTCTATTTTAAAGTTGATGTAGTAATAAGCGTCTCTTCCCTCGTCCCCGATCACAACAGGTCTCCAATCCTCCAGCTTTTTTAAAATGCTATATAGATGCTCCACTGTTTCTTTCCGAAACTCCATGGGCTGGTAATTGACATCATATCCTTTTGCAATAAATCGGCCTGCTTTTCCCTCACAGTTGACCACAAAACGAAACACCAGGCTTCCGTTCTGATCTTCTAACTTCGATTTATCCAGATTGGTAAAGATGGTGTCCATCATCGCCCGCTTATCGTGTAGATATCTCCCGTCAGGGGTGGAGTTGTAGTAGTCGGCAATGCGAATCTCATGCCCACACAGGGTAAATTCAGTATCATCACCGATGGTTTGATCAGGATCAATCCATGCCACACGGTGTTCTCCATGAGCGGCTCTTTTTTCAAACTCCTCCACCGACATTTGCTCGATCAGCTCCATCTGCAAAGAATAGTCCTCTCCCTCTCCATCAGAACCAAAAAATCCCATGTCCTGAACATAGTAAGAGCGTGTTTTACCTTTGTTGAAGGTGGAATCTTTTCCTGCCTCCCGATAATTCCACTCACTCAAGAACACTTTAGCTGGCTTATCAAGAATGATGCTATCATATGCTGACTGCTGCTGTTCGGTATAGATATACGCCTGGTCATCAAACTCATATTGAATTTGGTATGGAGTCTTCATCTCATGCTCCCAAACAGAAACTACTTTGCTTAACAGGTTGAGTTCTGTGGTGTCCGTATAGTCCCTATAGCTAATGCCCATACCCCGATCAAGGATAAGGGAGTCGCCAGAAATTTCATAAAACCGGTTGTTCATTAATTGAAACCCGGCGTTATACTCTTCGGTCATGAAATGATTTTCATCCAGCCTGACATGCTTAGTATACTTCACTTCCGTGATAGGTCTGCGATCGGTGTTATCAGGGTAGTAGTGGCTGTAATACTTACTTACAAAACCATCTTCAAAGACGGATTCCGGGGGATAATACTTAAAAATTGGGCTATCGGATGGTTTTTCATCGCATCCTGCCTGGATGATTACCAGCATTAAGGTGATTAGTCTCTTCAAATTTTCTTACCTTTTAATTAGCGAAAAATACATAATCACTGTTTATCAGTTCCTATATTAAAGGCCTTTAACAAATTGTTAGGAAATGGAAGAGCATAAATCCAATGAAATAATCGAAAAGCTGAACCAGGAATTACTGGAAAAGCAGGAAGAATTGGATAGGCTCAATAAGATGAAAGGACGATTATTTTCGATCGTCTCTCACGATATCAAATCTCCCATTGGAATAGTTACAGGTTTTGCTGAAGTGTTGATCAATCACGTATCTGAAAACTACGATGTAAAAGATGATCCGCAGTTTGAGATCATAAAAAAGCATCTCAATGATGGCAAGGGTCGATTACTCACCTTACTTGAGGATCTCATCAGCTGGGTGAAAATTGAAAATGGAAGCATGCCATTCAGAGCTAAGATGCAAGAGGCAAAGCCCATCATTCAGGAAGTCCTGAATTCCTTCCAGTCATATGCATCGGAAAAAGATATAACCATCGATTTGCAGCTGGATGACGATCTTACCCTGTATGGCGACACCAATACTTTAAAAGTTATTTTTAAAAACGTATTAAACAACGCAGTTAAGTTCACAAAAAATGGAGGAAAGATTGAAGTTCTGGGTGTGAAAAAGGAAGGGTTTATTGCGTTTGAAATCTCCGATAATGGCATTGGGATACCCAAAGAGATCATCGATAGGATCTTTGAAGCGACTAAAGATAAAATCAGACCTGGTACGGGTGGTGAGTCTGGTGTTGGGCTCGGACTCAGTGTGGTCCACGGGTTTGTAGTACTGAATCAAGGAGAAATTAGCTTTGAGAGCAAAGAGGGTGAAGGGACTACATGCTATCTCAAAATTCCATCTGCGGAACCCAAATAAAAAACCCCGGCCAAAAATTGGCCAGGGCATCTATCACCAACCAGCTATAAATCGCGTCACCCGCGAGATATACTTGTTAGTGATACTTACGAAAGTCTTGTTCAGATTGGATTTCAGCGGAGTTAAATTATTTGACTTCTCTGACCTGATCCTCACTTCTTAGTCGATTCCCCGCGCTGGACACAGCTGCAATATTGAAAAATCCTGCTACTAAATTATCGTTGTTTTCAGCAACAATATTTGTAGAAACATTTGCCAACGGAGTAGCGAATAGAGCACCAAAACCTCCTTCTCTCCCGGACTCAATAATTACCTGATTCAAAAAGAAATACGCCTCATTGGAAATGGAGTGGATTTCTACATATACAGAATCTCCCATTACATAAAGTGAAGTGTCTGATTGAGCAACAAAGCGATCATCGTTTAGAGGAAGTGAAACCAGATAGTCAGGAACATTATTGTTTTGAAAAATACTGTCTATCTCATAGTATATTTTTTCATCCACTAGTACAGCATACTTTGAGCTATCTGGATAAATCAATGTATCACCATACCACCACAATGTTTCCGGCAAGGAATAGGGCGAAAGCAATTCTTCATTCCTTGACTCATCAATAGGGCTTATCAAGTCACGGATAGGCTGGATAAATTGAACCCCATCATTATCTGCATCTGGAGAAAACGCTGCATCATATGCAACATTTATTTCATCAATATTACCAAGAAACTGCCCGTTTTTCCATGCTTTGATCCAGTAGGTATCATCCTGCCCTTCCAAATCAGTTGCGAAAACCTCCCCAAAGATGAGATCGTCAAAAAATGAGTTTCCCTCCTCAAGACGAAAGCTTATACTGTCGATGGGAGGCACATCATTCAAAGTAGTTCTTGAAGTATAGATATCTCCGTTTAGCTCCACCCTCAATTCGTATTGATTTCCGATAATGCCGAGTGTTGCGCCTTTTCCTCCTCGCCAGGTATATCTATTTTCTTCTTCTTCGAAAGTGTATAATGTATTGTCAGTAAGATCTCTTACCGTCACGGAAGCCCCCGGTACTTTGCTGGGTGCCTGAGAATCAAAATAGGATTGCGATCTCGTGATGTTTACATGTTGGATTGAGTCAAAATTGGTCAGCCAGGCATCAATCACCAATACATTCAGAGAAGAATCAAGCGAAGGGTCTACCTCGGTTTCACATGAGAAAGACAATCCAATAATTAGAAGATATAATAGCTTATGTCTCATTAGAATTTGAAATTGTAAGTGATCGCCGGTAAAACAAAAAACAGTATAGATGTCTGTGAGGCTTTGGTTTGCACTCGCTCTGACGGAAGCACCAGGTTATTGATCTGGTTGTATCTCACCCTCTGTTCATCCTGGGTGAAATTGATCGCAAAAGCATTTTTACGGTTGTAAAGGTTGTAAACGGAAAGCACCAGGCTGCTGGACCTTTGCTTGCCTTTTTTACTGACCCAGTTGTAATCAATGGTATAAGAAATATCCAACCTGTGATAATCAGGAATCCTGACATTATTTCTACTCCCATCATTGACGGGGATTATATAACCTGCGACCTGAATCCGATCTGTTGGATAGGTGGTCGGTGTTCCAGTAATGTAGCTGAAGGTAGCTGACAAATTCTTTCGATCATTTAGCTGGTAGTTAGAAACAATCTTGAGGTTGTGCGTTTGATCAAATCGAGTAGGGTACCACCGGCCTTCATTAAACTCATTATTGAGGCCAGTATTGATCCCATCAACTTTTAACTCCGACCGACTTAGCGTATAGCTCAACCAACCGGTCAATCGACCTGAGTTTTTCTTGACGTATAATTCCAGCCCATAAGCTCTGCCAATCCCTGAAAGAACGTCAGCTTCGAGCAACTCATTGATGAACAAGTCCGCACCGTCAATATAATCAACCTGATTTCTGGTCCATTTGTAGTACGCCTCTACAGAAGTTTCGAATTGATTTTTATTGAAGTTTCTGAAATATCCGAGTGCCACCTGATCTCCTAGTTGCGGTTGAATATTGTTGGTACTTGGTTGCCATACATCAATAGGAGTCGCTGCAACTGTATTAGAAATCAAATGAATGTACTGATTCATTCTGTTGTAGCTGGCCTTTATGGAAGAATAGTCATTCAGTTGATACCTCACAGAAAGCCGAGGCTCCAGATTACCAAATTTGGCGATGGAAGCTCCTGAGCCTATGTCAACCGTATCTCTTACAGGTTTCCTTATTCCGGCTAGCGTATCTCCAAACGTGTATCGCTCTCCAGGACCCATATGATTGAAGTAGGAATACCTAAGCCCATATTCTACATTCCATTTATCTCCAATCTTTTGCTTGTTGCTTACATAAATACCAGCTTCAAGTGCTTTCTTTTTATCCAGTGTCAGATCAATGGGTTCGCCGGACGTAAATCCAATCGCATCGGCTGGAAAAAAGGTATAGTACAGAATTTCGCCACCGAATGTGATCTCGTTCTTCTGATCAGGAAAGTAGGTGAAATATGGTTTGAAGTTAAGCGTTCGGATTTTCGAACTCCAGTCAAATTGATCATCGTCTGTATTACCAAACTCAAATGCATAATCATAATTACTGTAGAAGGCGGTGAAGTTGCTGAAGAACCGATCATTAAAAAGATGATTCCATCGGATTGACGCGGTTTGGTTTCCCCAGTTAAAGCCCTGCTGTTCATCAAACTTAAATACATCTCTTCCAAAATATCCCGAAGCAAAAATCCGGTTTTTTGAATCGATGTTGTAATTGGCTTTTGCCGTCAGGTCATAAAAGTATAAGCCCGCTCCATCATCCAAAACGTCGGTAAACAATTTGATTGGTACATCGGCATAGGACCTTCGACCAGCCAAAATGAAAGAGGCTTTATCTTTCTTAATTGGACCCTCTAAAGTCAGTCGGCTAAAAACAGTTCCAATACCTCCGGAAACATCAAACTCCTTTATGTTTCCTTCCTTCATTCGAATGTCCAGGATGGAAGAGAGCCTTCCGCCGTAATTTGCAGGAATGCCCCCCTTGTAAAGCTTAATGTCTTTTACAGCATCAGGATTAAACACGGAGAAAAAGCCAAATAGGTGAGAGCTTTGATACACCGGAGCTTCGTCCAGAAGCACCAGATTTTGACCAACAGATCCTCCTCGAACATTGAATCCAGAGGCTCCTTCACCAACCGTACTTACACCAGGTAACAACTGGATGCTTTTTAAGATATCCAGCTCGCCTGCAAAAACAGGAATTTTGCTTATCGTTTTGATATCGAGCTCAGCCACACTCATTTCCGTAGAGGTGACATTCTCATCTTCCGGCTCTGCTGTGACTACCACTTCCTCCAGCTGAGTTTGTTCTTCTACTAGCTCTATATCTATTCGAGTATTTTCAGTGAGAGAGACCTTCCTTTTCTGAGATACAAATCCAACGTATCGATATAATACAGAGTACTCCCCTGGAGGAAGAGTGATTGAGTAAAAACCATAAACATTGGTAATGTTTCCTGTTCCTAAATCCTCAATCAGTACGGTAGCTCCGATGAGCGCTTCTCCATTGGCAGCATCCTTTACATACCCATTGATTGTGTACTTTTCCTGAGCCTTCATAAACATTGGAATGAAGGTCAGCAGCAGTAGAAAATTTTTCAAAACGGTGATAGAATTTTAAGTATTGACCTCTCGAAAGACGCATGAGGGTTCAAATAGTTTCGCTATTTGGTGGCAATAACAATTTGATAATGTGAATTAATGCCGAATGGTTGCTTTAGCTACCTAAATGGCAGCCAAAGCTTTTTCATAATTAGGCTCCTGGCCAACCTCCGATACTAATTCTGTGTATTTCACGGTTCCATCTTCATCAATCACTACTATGGCCCGGGCGTTTAATCCTTTGAATGCTCCGTCTGTAATTTCCACCCCGTAGCTCTTTCCAAAATCACCACCATCTCTAAAGTTGGTCAGGTTGTCAAGGTTGTCGATTCCTTCTGCATCACAATACCTTTTCAGTGCAAAGGGCAGGTCCCTGGAAACGCACACGATGCGGGTATTATCCAGTTTAGAAGCTTCCTGATTGAATTTGGTTGTGGACATGGCACAAACGCCTGTGTCAATGCTAGGATAAATATTCAGGATCACTTTCTGTCCGTGATAGCTCGCCAGCGTTTTTTCCTGCATGTCTTTACTTACCAATGTGAAGTCGGGTGCCTGACTTCCCACTTCAGGAAGGTTTCCAATGGTGTTCGTTTCGTTTCCGCCCAATGTGATTTTAGCCATAGTTATAGGTTTTAAAAGGTGTTATTAAATAGTCTAATGGAATATCCCATTCTTCTCTCTGTAGAATTTCATCTACCGGAGGCGATAAGGATAACCCCACTTTCAATGCTTTTGTTTCTTCTAGCAGTCGATCATAATAGCCTCCTCCGTATCCAATCCGGTATCCTGCTTTATCACTGACCAGCAGCGGTACCAAAATCAGATCCACATCATCAATGGAGACTTCCTTTGCTCCTGATGGTTCAGGGATGCCCATCTTATTTCTAACAAGCACTGTTTGATCATCTACATAGTAATGATAGAGCTGCTTAAGCTGGAAATCAATTTTGGATACAACCAGTCGAACATCTTCAGACCACCACTTTTTAAACAATGGTGAAACATCCGGCTCTCGGTTTTTATCCATCGACAAAAAGGTATGGATACTTTCAGCCTCTCTAACCTCTAAAAATTTTTCCACTGAACTCAATAGTCGGGTATTTCGCTGGAGGTATAATTCCTGACCAAGGAGCTTGCGATACTGAAGAACTGATTTGCGTAGAACTGACTTAGATATTGCGCTTTCCATCTGCTTGGAAATTTAAGCAGAGCTACGCTAATATTTATTCATACCTCAAACTCTCGACCGGGTTTTGTTTTGAGACATTCATTACATGCCAAATAATCGCCACAGTAGCTACCAGCGACGCTATGCAACCAGCCGCTATAAATACCCACGACCCAATGGTTGTCCGGTATGCAAACTCCTGAATCCATTGATTCGCAAAATACCAGGCGAAAGGAAGGGCAATGAGGAATGCGATGGCTACAGATTTAAGAAATGAAGATGATAACAGATAGATGATCTGCAATGCAGAAGCTCCGTTTACTTTTCGTATTCCTATCTCTTTGGTTCTTCTTCTGGTTTCGTAAAGTGAAAAGGTAAACAGTGAAATGGAAGACAGAATCAACGCTACCATTGTCAGACCGATGTATACTTTGCTAAGCTGCTTTTCTTTGGCGTATTGCCTGATAATCTGATCATCGAGAAGTTCATAATCAAACGGGCTATTGGGATTGATCTCACCATATAGTTCTTCCAGAAAAGAAATACCTGCTTGTTGGCTTCCGTCAAAGCGGACCAAAAATCGATCATCAGGATACGTGCGGAACCTCAAAACAAGTGGTTCTATTTTCTTTGAAAGATGCTCAAAATGAAAATCCTCCACCACCCCAATGATATCAAAATCGAATTCTTGTCGGCCACTGGTATTGCTCGTTAGTTTTTGAGTGGATATATCATTTATCCCCCAGTATTTCTTTGCGGCCTCATTGATAACCACCTTTTGTTCTCCTGAAGTGTCCAGTGAGTCAGAAAAGAATCTTCCCTCCAACATATCTATTCCAAGCAAATCCAAATATCCGGGACTTACAATCATCACCCTTCTGCTTTCATATTCATTTTCCTCTCCCGTCTTTTTCCAGGATGATAAAAAAGATTCCGCATTAACCGGGAGATCTCCCTGCGAAAATGCCGCCACCGGCGTATTGGATTTAAGTTTATCCCTTAAATAATCGAGTCCCTTTACCTGATTATCGTTAGCAGACATTTCAAAGAAGTTTACACTCACGATATTCTGATGATTAAAACCCGGATCTTTCGTCGACATAAATCGATACTGGATGAAAACCACGGTTGTTAAAATCATCAAGGTGATGGTAACAGTATATTGTATCGTAGTAATCGTTCGCTGCATGCGTGGAATTTTAAACAGGTTTTTTCCTCCGCTAACTGCGTCCTTAACATCCATTGCAAATAGTTGAACAAGGGAGATAATAATGGAAATGGATATGATACTGCCGATAATCGCGATGATACTCAACCCATCAAAAATTGGGTTAGCATCAAGATCCAGGTTTAGAATAGTCGTGTAATATGGAAAGAGGGCTTCAAAAATTAGAAACGTAATTCCGACTGCCAGGACAAAATAAATCAACCTCTCAATGATCATTTCAACGCAAATCACACCCTTGGAACCGCCGATCATTTGCTTAATTCCAAATTTTTCAGCCGAGTATAACAACTGTGTTGACTGAAGATTATTGAAGCCCAAGAACGTAATCAGGCAAATAGCCAAGCCAATAAAAATTAATGTTTGGACGGTGTTACTATTTCCATACTTCCCGAATAATGCCACGTCCAAAGGTTGAGTAAAGTAGGAATCCGCTATCGGAAGATAGCTGATCTGGCTCTCGGGAAATCGCTCATTGTTTTCTCTACCTAAGGCACTCACTTTTTCATTGAATTCACGTGAGGCAAAATCCTCATTTACCAAAATGAGATCCATAGGAATTCTTCTCCAAAATCGTTGCGAATGTCTGGGCACCACAAAATCAAAACTTATCGAACTGTTGGCGGGCAGCTTTTCCGTGACCGCCGCTACCGTGTATAATCCCTCCTGATCGCAGCTTACCTTAAGGGTTTTGCCGATTGGGTTTACATCTCCGAATACCCGATTGGCGAAATTTCCGGATAAGACAATGTGGGAAGGATCATTTAAAAGCTCAGCTTGATAACCATCCCGAATGGGGAAATCGAAGAAGGAGAAAAACGTACTGTCGGCTATCAAGCCCTTTCCATTAAAGGATTGGCCCTCATTTATGATTTTGATTTCATCTTTCTCATAAATATGGATCAATAGCTTATTCTCAACTTCCGGGTACTGATCGTAATCTATTCGAAACAATAGCTGTGGACTTACCGGAGAAACATCGGCCAAAGGGTTCGTCTGTACGGCACCCATGTAAATACGATCAAACTTTTGATGGAAATCATCCATGCTTAGCTCATTATTAGACCAGCTATAGATACATTGAAAGCACAGCGTTCCGAACACCAGTGTGAGCAGGCTTGGAATGGCTATCGTCCTATTTTTTTGTAATGAACGCAATGCGATTTTAAAATTGAGCTTTATCATACCCAGATAGTTAAGTTTTTTAGTCCCGAAAACACTCCTTAGAAGATTTGGCCGTAGAAAATGAAAAACATGATACCAATAGCTACCGACGCGTTTCCAGTTTGGTAACGCCATGAGTTCCTCCTCATGATACTCATGAAGATCCCCCAGGATTTCCTCAAGCAACTGACCTTTGATAAACCAACTTAGAATTCGATCTGCAAATTTTGGTGGTCGTGGTTTCTTCATCGTTATGCGTTTTTGATATTCAACTCTGGAATCTGCTGCCAGAGGTTGACTTTCACGTCCCGGCTTTTTTCCAATGCCTGCTTCCCTGCTGAGGTAATTTGAAAGATGCGTTTACGGCGACCTCCACGCTCCTCGGTGGCTCCACCCATAGACGACTCCACAAGACCCTTACTCTCCAGGCGATTAACCGTTCCATGCACTGCACCTATGGTCACCGAACGGTTGGCTTGTTCACTCAGTGCCTTTCGTATAGCCAGCCCGTAAGCTTCTTCCTTTAGCATCACGATGAGTAGAAGGACAAGCTCTTCCAATTCTCCAATATGATCTTTTGACATATTTATTCTATTTAATAGAACAAATATACGAAAGCTAAATCAATTAGTTCTATAAAATAGAATAAATAGGAAAATTATCTAACCTTTTTTTCTTAGGAAGAAACCGACTAACAGAATAATGACACTTATAATCACGGGGGTCCAATTGGCGCTGCTTACCGCGACATCCATTCCCAGAAAGGTGAAGCTTTCAGAGGCCTGAATCGCTTTTACACCATAAAAAATTGTACCTATCAAACCAATAATTAATAGAAGTGTGCCTACTGTTCTCATTTGAATTTTGCTTGTTTCTATTAGTCAAGATAGCATGAGATTAGGAATAATTATCCAGCCCAACCTTCCCGATCCAGGCTTCTGTATTGGATGGCTTCTGCGAGATGTTCAATGGCGATTTCCTCTGTTTCTGCCAGGTCGGCAATGGTACGAGAAACCCGCAAGATCCGGTCATACGCTCTGGCCGATAGGCCCAACCTTTCCATAGCTGTTTTTAACAGGGCTTTCCCGGCCTCATTGATCTGGCAAATTTCCTTCACCATATTAGAGCTCATCATTGCATTGTTAAAAACTCCTGGTTGGCCTTTGAATCGCTTTTCCTGAATTTCTCTCGCTTTGATCACCCGATCTCTGATCTCAGAACTAGATTCGGTCTTTCTGGTCTCCGTCATCTGATCAAACGAGACCGGGGTAACCTCTACATGCAAGTCGATACGATCGAGCAATGGCCCACTGATTTTATTGAGGTATCGCTGTACCACACCGGGTGCGCAAACACACTCTTTTTCGGGGTGATTATAATAGCCGCACGGACATGGATTCATGCTGGCGATCAGCATGAAGTTTGAAGGATAGTCTAAAGAAACTTTTGCCCTTGAAATCGTAACCTTCCGTTCTTCCAGTGGCTGACGCATTACTTCCAAAACAGTCCGCTTGAACTCTGGAAGTTCATCTAGAAAGAGTACCCCATTGTTGGCCAATGAAATCTCCCCGGGTTGGGGGATGCCCCCTCCACCTACCAGAGCCACATCAGAAATAGTATGATGCGGTTGCCTGAATGGGCGATGAGAAATAAGTTTTGCATCTGTCCCTAGCTTGCCGGCCACAGAATGAATTTTCGTTGTTTCAAGTGCTTCATGTAATGTCAGTGGCGGAAGGATCGAAGGCAATCGTTTGGCCAGCATGGTTTTACCCGCTCCCGGTGGCCCAATCATGATCACATTGTGGCCGCCGGCTGCCGAAATCTCCATCGCCCGCTTAATGTTTTCCTGCCCCTGTACATCAGCAAAGTCTGAGGCATAGTCATCCAGCTGACTGAAAAAAACATCTCGTGTGTCATAATCCATTGGTTGAATGATTTCCTCACCTTCCAGGTGATCAATGGCTTCTTTGATATTTTCTACTCCTATGACATCCAGGCCATCCACAATTGCTGCTTCTGATGCGTTCTCCTTAGGAAGGATAAATCCCCTGAAACCATTTTTTCTTGCTTCTATGGCGATTGGTAAAGCACCTTTGATCGGACGCAGTTCGCCATCAAGTGCCAACTCGCCCATGATTACATATTCTTCCAACTCATCGGCGATAACCTGTTCAGAAGCTTTCAAAATACCCAAAGCAATTGGCAGGTCGTAGGCGGACCCTTCTTTTTTGATGTCTGCAGGAGCAAGGTTCACGACCACTTTTTGTCGGGGCATTCGATACCCAAAATTTTTAATGGCAGATTCTACCCGTTGCTCACTTTCTTTGACGGCAGAATCCGGTAATCCCACCATAAAAAATTTGGTGCCCTGACCAACATTGACTTCAACTGTGATTTTATAAGCATCCACACCATAAACGGCGCTTCCATAGGTTTTTGCGAGCATTAGAAAACTGTTCTTAATAATTCACTTAAATATATGAATTACCTAAGAACAGAGACTAATCAACCGTGCTGTGAAAAGAATTTAATCCTCATCATCGTCCAATTCCTCATCCCCTTTGTCTACATCATCAAAAGAGATTTCCAGCTCTTCCTGTGATTTATCGTAAAGTTTCGCTTTCAGATCCTTTATTTCTTCCTTGAGCTCCTCCACGCCACTTTTTATTCCATGAATTTTAATTTGCTGAATCACAAACTCAATCACCATCAAAATGGAGATGAAGAGAAAAAGGCCCATCACATAACGTGGAAATTTGATGTAAGAGGAGAGTTTGATCTTAGATAAGTACTGCTCCGTATTTAAAAGAATATCCACTGAAAAATACATGATCACAAGTGCGATCACTACGTACACGATGTGGAAAATGAGCTTAAACCTTTTCATATTTTCGTTGAGTAGGGCTGAAAGTTATGAAACTTTTCAAGTTTTGAAACAAGGATATTTTTTAAGGGGTCGATTTGCCTGATATAACCATCCAAAATCCGAATATCCTTATCAAAATAAATACCTTCTTGTCGGAACATTCCACCTTAGTGTCAAACCAACAATAGAAGTTGAAGAATCAATCAAGCCATTGGTGTCTTGCTCTTTTCGGAATGTTACATCTGCATCTACAAAAAGATTGTGTCTCCACATATAGGACGCTCGGAAAAATCCCATCATCAAATCTGTTTTATTTCCCTGAAGATGTGAATTCCCATACTCCAGACTACCCCCGTTCACGTCAGGCCTTCTGACCGTATAGTCCTTTAAAATATCCCTTCCATAGTTCACGTCACCGATATCATTTCCATAGCTGGCCAGTATAAACATTCCTTCAAAATTCCACTGATCATTGAGTCGGTAATTAGCTCGCCCGATGTATTCAGTGAAATTGGCCCCCAGCGGATGTGCCAGCGAAAGATTGTAATGACTGTAGCTGGTAAAGCCATCCTCATGCGCATACATATATGGTCGTACCCGGTTTATCTCTCCCTGAACAATCAGGTTATCCAATCCAAATGGATCAACATATTTGGCTCCAAGCTGAAAACCCTGTTTATTGCCCCACCATCCTTTTCCTGAAAAAACCTCTCCCATAATCATCTCATCAATCACCAGCTGTCCATACAGCGAAACACGGTTTTTAATATTCCATTTAAAGTCAAGTCCAATCAATGCATTGTCCTCACTTCCATTCTGCTGCTCTACGGCCCGATAGAAAATGATCGGGTTCAAATATTCCACTTTGAGACCACCGGTAGAATCTCCATACATCACAGACTCAAAAAGACCGATATGCAAATTCGGCTTGATCTTCATATTGAGGTGATGAAAGGCCATGTACTTTTTCTGAAAACCTCCGGTCCCTTCCAACCCAAATGAACCACCTCTTACTCCAGCGATCAGCTCACCAAAAATGTTGGTATAATCAAAGATTTTTGTGTTGGTATTGATTCTCAGGTAGGGATAATTATTGGAATAATTCGATAGGATGAGCGAGCGAACACCATTTCCAACAAAGTGTTTTCCAAACCCCAGCTGAGCAGAAATGCTTTTACTCAAACCAAAATCCACATAGCCCTGCGCCCGGAAAAAGTCTACTCCTGTCGTGGCGAATTGTTTCCAAAAACCCTCATAAGGTACCACCAGCGTGCTATCCCGTACATCATTCACATACACAGGATACCTGGCCTGATTTTCTGTAAGCATCGTATAGAAAGCTACCTTCTTATCAACCCGTCCCCTGATTTCTGCCCCCCGGCTGTTTACATAAGTAGAGCCTAGTGCATCATTGGTTTGGCCATAAGAAAACTGAAGCACCGGATTGACATGTAAGTCTACACCCTCACTTTCATAATAGAAAAGATCGGCCGGGTACTGAAAAAACCTCCCCAGAATAGGTGCTTTGGATCTGGAGGAATCATTCGTGAACTCCCGAAGCTCTTTATTCATATAAAGACCCCCGTCCTGACCAAGTAGGTCGTAAACAGATTCCCTGGAAACCGGCTTTACAGTAGAAAAGAAACTGCCTTTAGTTCTTATCTCTTCTTGCTCAATAAGGTTGTAGGCTGGGTGCCCCAGGGTAAAATCAGTAGATTGTGCTGCTAAAAGATTGACGCAGAGCAAACTAAGAATCTGGAATGTTTGTCTCATAAATCAAACATATTCGATTTTAGTTGAATGAATAGGTTTGAAGAAGATAAAATTATACCTATCTTTGCCATCCTTTTTGAAAAAGAGACGAGAGACACATGAAAAAAGACATACATCCTCAATACAACGACGTTGTTTTTCTTGACACAACAAGTGATTTCAAATTCTTGACGAAATCAACAATGACGTCTAAGGAGACCATCAAGTGGGAAGATGGCAATGAGTATCCTGTGATTAAAGTAGAGGTTAGCTCAGCATCTCACCCATTCTACACAGGAAAGAAAATTTTCCTGGATACTGCTGGTCGAGTGGAGAAATTCAACAGAAAGTACAAGAAGAAGTAATTCTGTTCACAGAAGAAATTATAAAAGTCTTCGGGATTTACCTGAAGACTTTTTTTGTGCCCTTTTCTCAAAACAAGCTAAGTTTGATTCATGCAAGTCACCTTTATTGATACAGAAGGAAGTTGGAAGCAAATGCTGCCCATGAGCTACACACGTCCGGTGGCCGATGTTCGTGTGGGCATTCTCAAAGTGCATGAAAAGTGGAGCATGCATCTTTCTGCCCAAAGTATAGCTTTTCGATCTCAGGATTATCTATCCCAACTTTTCACACCACCTACCACCAAATCCCTGACCATCCTGGGGAATGTGCTTCCATCCCCGTCACTCGTCGATACAATTCAAAAATTAAAAGAGGACGAAGCGCTGGTCTGTCAAAATCAATTGATCGCTGGTTTTTACGATAATGACGAACCGTTCGAGCTGGGTGGACGTAAACCCATTCAAATAGAAGAAGTCAGTCAGATCGCCTATCCCTGGGACATCTTTCGCCTAAATGGAGCCGAAATCAACCATGATTTTGTGCTTTTAACCAAGGGAAAAAAATCTCAACCCCTTTGCGACCCTCACACCAAAACCTACGGTGATCAAATATTCATAGAAGAAGGTGCACGTGTCAAAGCAGCTATACTGAACGCCGAAAACGGACCGATTTATATTGGTAAAGATGCAGAAGTTCAGGAAGGCGCACTTATTCGCGGACCATTCGCTTTATGTGAACATTCCGTGGTGAATATGGGCGCAAAAATCAAAGGTGACACGACGGTAGGACCGCACTCTAAAGTAGGAGGAGAAGTTTCTAACTCTGTGATATTTGGCTACTCAAACAAAGGGCATGAGGGATTCCTGGGTAACTCGGTAATTGGTGAATGGTGCAACCTTGGAGCTGACACCAACAACTCCAACCTGAAAAACAATTATGCCCATGTAAAGATGTGGGACTTTGAGTCCGGGGGATTCAAGGATACCGGCCTACAGTTTTGCGGTTTGATCATGGGGGATCATTCCAAGAGTGGCATCAACACCATGTTCAATACAGGAACTACAGTTGGTGTCTCCGCAAATATTTTTGGAGATGGCTTCCCACGAACCATTATCCCTTCTTTTGCGTGGGGAGGCTCATCCGGCTTTACCACGTATCAAACCAGGAAAGCATTTGAAACCGCAGAGGTTGTAATGAAACGCAGAAACAAAGCACTCACTGAAGCAGACAAAGCGGTGCTTTCGCATATCTTTGAGATCACCGCCGAAAATCGGGTTTGGGACAAGAAATAATCCATGCAGTTTTCAGAAATACCAGGGCTTGAGGAACTAAAAAAACAGCTTACATCTGCGCATAAGCGAGGAAAAGTCGCCCATGCTCAGCTTTTTGCCGGAAGGCCTGGAACAGCCGTGCTCCCGATGGCATTGGCATACGCCAGCTACCTAATGTGTGAAAATAAAACTGAAGAGGATAGCTGCGGCACCTGCCCGAATTGTGTCAGAATAAAAAAGCTGGTACATCCCGATATTCACCTGCATTTCCCTAAAATTTCAGCGGGTGAAAGCAAATACGAAAAAGTCTTATCGGAAGCCATTCCCCGTTTCAGGGAATTTGTAGCAGAATCTCCTTATGGAGACCTGGAGGCATGGACCCGAAAATACGGCCAGGAAAACAAAAACCTTCTCATCAGTCGGGAGGACAGCCGCCAAATGCTGAAAAATGTAAGTATGCGATCAGTAGAAGGTGGATATAAAATTCTCCTCATTTGGGTACCTGAATTGATGAATCCGAGTTCGGCAAATGCGATACTGAAGATTTTGGAGGAGCCGCCGGAAAAAACACTTTATCTGCTGGTATCCTATAATTATGATAATCTGCTGGCTACAATAACGTCGCGTACTCAGCTGGTGACAGTGGCTCCAAACTCAATTGAGGAAGTTGCCACCTATTTGAAGGAAAAAGGAATTGAGGGTTCGAAGGTCGAGCAGGCATCCAAGCTTTCTGAAGGCAAAATTGGGCTTGCTCTTCACATCGCTGAGGCCGGAGAATCCCACGAATATGAAGATTTTCAAAAATGGATGCTTGAGTGCTGGAATGGCAATCTAACCGGACTTGTTCATCGGAGTGAAGAATTTTCCAAGTCCGGGAAAGCATCTCAAAAAACAACTTTGAATTTCGCCATAGCACTGATCAGAAATGCGGTTATACACGCCTCTGGTCAAAAACCACCGGTTCAAAGTGATGCTGAAGGTGCTTTCATCGGAAAATTCTCAGATAAACTGGGGTTAGAAAGACTGGAAAAATCATACGCATTGATGAACGAAGCGCTGATCCATCTTGAAAGAAATTCGAACCCTCGAATAACTCATTTAAATTTATCCCTGGATATCACAAGGGTATTGAATGGCTAAAAGAGTAAAGCAGGTAATCGGACGACTGGATGTCATAGACCTTCCGGACTTGGGGGTACAGGATATTCACGCAAAAATTGATACGGGTGCCTACAGGTCTTCTCTCCATTGTAAGAAAGTGCATGCGGAGCATGGAGTGCTGTATTTCACGCTTCACACCGATACCGGATACCAGGAATATGCCACCAAGGAGTGGACACAAAAAATCGTAAAGAGTTCGAATGGCAAAGCACAAAAGCGATATGTGATCAAAACCCGAATGAAGATTTTCGGTAAGAACTATATGGCGTCCATCTCTCTTACTGACAGAAGTGAAATGAAAAATCCGCTTTTGATCGGGAGAAAGATTCTGACCAATAAATTCATTGTTGACGTCTCACAAAAAAACCTATCCTACAATCAAAAGAAGCAGAACTGAATGGAGCGAAAGACGATAAAAATAGGAACACGAAAGAGTAAGCTGGCCATGTGGCAGGCTAACTATGTAGCGGACTTACTTGACGCTGGCGGCTTTCAGCCTCAGCTTGTGCCCATCGAAACGAAAGGGGATAAAATCCAGAATGTGGCGTTATCGAAGATCGGAAGCAAAGGGGTATTTACCGAAGAGCTGGAATCCCTTCTTCGCAGAGGGCAGATAGATATCGCTGTTCACAGTGCCAAAGACCTCCAATCCAAATTGCCGGAAGGGTTTAGTGTACTCTCATTTTGTGAGCGTGAATCCCCGGATGACGTCATTGTTTCCGACAAGGAAATAGACCTGAACAATCCGAAGCTTATCCTTGGTACCTCTAGCACCCGAAGGGTAGCCATGCTGAAGCATTATTATCCGCACGTCACTACGGTAGATATTCGGGGCAACCTCCAAACCCGTATTGAAAAAATGAGAACGGGTATCATGGACGGGATCGTGCTTGCCTATGCTGGCGTTCGACGAATGAACTATGACGACATGGTCAGATATTGGTTCGATACCGAGCGGTTCATTCCTCCGGTTGGTCAGGGTTCGGTGGCGATAGAGATTCACGACAGTATGGACAAAGAGGTCGCTGAAAAGATAAAGAAGGCCACAAATCATCCCTTAACTGAAAAAATGCTGCTCGCTGAACGAGCCTTCCTTCGTCGCATGGACGGAGGGTGTAGTATTCCTGTATTCGGACATGCAGAAATGGAAACGGATGGGCAGATCATTTTGAAAGGAGGCATTGCCAGCCTGGATGGAAAAGAGTTGATTCAACGGACCATGTATGGCAGTGAGCCAGAGGCCTTAGGCACTTCCCTGGCAGATGAAATCCTTCAAAGTGGCGGGAAAAAAGTACTGGACGACATAAAATCAATTATTTCAAAATAAGTTTGAAAATCAATTACATAGACATGAAAAAGCTAATACTCTCACTAATAATTATCAGTATCATCGCTGCATGCGGGGATAAAAACAAAGACTACCTCGTCAAAATCAAGACCAGACATGGAGACATGACCGTGTTATTATATGATGAGACTCCTCTACATAAAAAGAATTTTCTAGAGCTGGCTCGGGCAGGAAAATATGACAGCACGATCTTCCACCGAATTGTACAGGACTTCATGATTCAGGGAGGAGATGTAGCAAAAAAAGAAGGTGTCATTGAGAAGGAAGAAGATCGGATTCCTGCTGAAATAGTGGATGGATTATACCATGTAAAGGGTGCTCTGGCAGCAGCCAGACAAGGAGATCAAACCAATCCGGAGAAAAAATCTTCTGCGTCTCAATTTTATATCATTGATGGTTGGTCATGGGATTTTATGACTACCGATGTGAGGCTGCTAAATCAAAAAATGGGTGAGCTATTGCAAGACACAGCTTACAGTGATTTGCTCAAACAGTTTCAGGAACTGGCAAGAAATCGTGACAATGCAGGAATGACTGCTTTAGCTATCGAGAACAAAGAGCTGGTAGAGGAGAAGTACGATATAGACCTGAGTGTAGACCCTTCCGAAATCCCTGAAGCGTACCACGGTGTTGGGGGCTATCCGGGTCTTGATGGAGAATACACAGTCTTTGGGAAAGTAGTTGAAGGCCTGGAGGTGATCGACAAAATAGCAGCCACACCTACAACGAGAAACCCACAAACAGGAGAGAGATCACTACCAACAGAGAATGTCTCTGTTTCAATGGAAGTGATTGAAATGAAAAAGAAAGAGGTCACTGAAAAGTATGGATACGAATATCCGGCAGAATAAAAGAAAATACATTAAATCCCCTCCTTGGAGGGGCAAGGGGTGGGTTTGTGAAAAAATTTTCTTTTTCCAAATTTCCCAATAATGAGTACTGAAAAGAAAATGAAAGTTTTAATCACAGGTGCGAACGGACTGCTGGGGCAAAAGCTGGTGAAGCTTTATGAAAGCAAAGAAGATGTCGATGTGATTGCAACAGGCCGGGGAGCTACCCGAAATCCATTTGGGTCCTATACGTATGAACAGATGGATGTTACAGTCGCGAGTGAGGTCGACAAAATCCTTTCCAAGCATCAGCCTGATGTGGTCATCAATACCGCGGCTATGACGCATGTGGATCAATGTGAGTTAGACCCTGAAACCTGCCAAAAGCTCAATGTAGATGCAGTCAGTCATCTAATCGAAGCAAGCAAAAAGACCAATAGCTTCATCATTCATCTCTCTACCGATTTCATTTTTGATGGTGAGGATGGTCCTTACGTGGAAGATGACTTGCCCAATCCACTGAGTAAATATGCGGAGAGCAAACTTGAATCAGAGAAACTTTTAGAGGCGAGTGGGTTGAAGCATGCCATCGTCCGTACCATGCTAGTTTACGGAATTGTCCCAGATATGAGCCGATCAAATATTATTTTGTGGGTGAAGAAAAGCCTGGAAGAAAAGCAGCTGATCAAAGTGGTAAATGACCAGTGGCGCACACCTACCCTGGCAGAAGACCTGGCGAAAGGGTGCGCACTTATTGCAGAAAAACGAGCGGAGGGAGTATGGCACATTTCAGGGAGTGACATGCTTACACCCTATGATATGGCCATTGCCACTGCGGATTTTTTCAATCTGGATAAATCACTGATCGAGAAAGCGGATGGCTCCATTTTCACACAACCGGCAAAACGTCCGGCAAAAACCGGATTTATTTTAGACAAAGCAAAGAGGGAATTAGGTTTTGAACCTGTTAGCTTTAAGGAAGGTTTAGCCATTTTAAAATCCCAACTAGCCAATGTATGATGTAGTCGTTCTTACCGATGCGCGCTATGTGAATCCCAGGAAGCGCAACCAATACATTGATAATGTAATGATGGAAGACCGGTTGGTGATGGAGGCTTTGGAAAATCTGGGGCTTAAAACAAAGAAAGTGGCCTGGTCAGATACTTCGTTTGACTGGACTCAAACGAAGATTGCCCTTTTCCGAACGACGTGGGATTATGCGGAAAAATTCAATGAATTCAGCGACTGGTTGATGGAGGTTTCCCTGAAAACCAAATTGGTAAACGATTATGAAACAATCATTTGGAATTTGGACAAACATTACATGAATGACCTGAAAGAAGCTGGGGTCAATGTGGTGGAGACCTATTTCATTGAGCCGAGAGATCAGCGATCCCTCCGAGCGATTCATGAGGAGCTGGGGTGGGGAAGCACCGTATTAAAACCATCCATCTCAGCCGCAGCAAAAGACACATTCAAGCTCTCTCCTGAGAACATTGCAGACCATGAAGATCGATATGCTTATCTGATCAAAGATGAACCCATGATGCTCCAGCCTTTTCAGGGGGATGTTCTTAAACGAGGAGAACTTTCACTGATGTTGATCGGTGGTGTCTACACGCATGCGGTACTCAAAGTAGCCAAACCTGGTGACTTCCGTGTTCAGGATGATTTTGGTGGCACGGTGGAAGATTATAAGCCTACTCAGGCAGAAATTGACCTGGCGATTGCGGCAGTTAAAGCATGTGACTACACACCCCCTTTGTACGCACGAGTGGATATCGTAAACGACAATAACGGAAATCCGGCTGTTTCTGAGCTGGAACTGGTGGAGCCGGAGATGTGGTTTAGGAAAAATGAAAAAGCTGCAGAGATGTTGGCGGAGAAGGTTAAGCGTTTGTTGGGTTCCACATAAAGGCCAGATTCAAAATTCCTTCGTTCATGAAATCAAATAAAGAGAGTAATCTATTCTTTTACGTGTTTATGGCAATGTTACTTCTAGCAATGATTGCTTGTTACATTTTCTTATGAGTTTATGCGTGTAGTGGCCTTGATCTGTGTCTTCACAAACCAGTATGGCTTTTCGATTCGTGAGGATGCGAACAAGGTGGTCGCGAAGAACAATATATAGAACCGTCATTACCTTGGGAGGATAGCTTGCTATCCGAGTCATGGGAATCTCTGAGTTGAAGATCTGGAACCTGAGATCCCCAAGTCTCGCTCCTTCGTCGCTTCGCAAGGGGATAGGGAAGTAATAAAATGAGATAGAGGAAGGATTTCTAAGCTTTCGGAAAGGTCCAAACTTTCCGAAAGCTTTTCGTTTGGCCTATTAATCCACAATTGTTCGGGACGCGATATACCCATTATAAAACGTCGTATTCGAACGTTTGAATCGCTTCATTACCCGATCCAGCTTTTCCAGGGCTTTATCACCCTCGTCTATGAGACCTTCTATGCTTTGGGTTGCCTGTCGTGATGCCACCTTGTATGAACGAGGCATTCCACGCTTGTCCTGATAGTTGCCAAAGCTCAATTTCGCATCATCAATTTGGTCTTGTGTAAGCCCATAGTCTGCCATCTCTGCCACGTTTGATTCCAGTAAACCGATCACATTTTTCACCTTGGTTTCAAATGCCTCATTGGTTAACCGGATGTAATCGGTCTTGGAGTTTTCGGCCTGGGCAAGTAGTTCTGCATTTCCATTATCATCTGCATACGCTTCCAATATATCATCCAGAATATCCATCTTTTCTGCGATCGTTACTTTGAGTGTTTGCAGGTTGCTTCCGATAAACACCTGCGCTGCGTCTTGCGCCTGTGCCGCCGTTTTAAGGTCATCGATCGTCTGTGATAGCTGGTTTTTGTAAGTAGTGACAATGGGAATGGCACTCCAGATAGCCGTGTTTGCATCCAGGTAGTTGTTGGTCGTTTCCATCATTTCCGCTTTGTTGATCTGTCTTTGATTCATGTTGTGATTAGGATTTAAAAATTTGACATAAAACAGGTAGCCAAAATAATGCGATCCAATATTTACTACAATAAAACGGCATGTATTAAATGTAAAATACCCAAAAGTGGGTAGGGTATAGCCGTCGGACTGAGCTCTCCTCAATGTCATCCTGCAAAGGATCTTTGAATTTATGTGCTTCGATCCCCAAAGATTCTTCCAGAATGACACAAGGTTGTGAAATGATCCGCTTAGTCTGACGGCTAAGGGTAGGGTACTTTATGCTTTGATGCAATGAGCCATTGTTTCAATGTAAACATCCATTGCTTTCGTGCAAGATGTCATTGCTTTCATGCAAGTCCCATTGTTTTACTGTAAGAGGTCTTTGCTACGGTGTAAACACTCATTGCTTTACTGCGAGCATTGATTGCTAAACTGTAAATGGTCTTTGCGAGGATGTAAATGGGTGTTGTGGGGGTGAGAGGGGTCTTCGTGTTAGTTCAAAGCAGTAATGATATCCACATCCATTTCATTGTCTTCAAACAGGTCTCTATCATGTGTGACAATCTTCCAATCATTCATTTGAGCCAGTTCCAGGTAATAGGCATCATTAAAATCTGCCCTGCCAAATTCCGTGAACACATGATCCAGGTCAATGGCATTGAAATTATCTGTCATGCGTTCTGTAGACTTTAGAATTACGCGTAATTCATCCTTTACGTCCTCCACCGTTTCATTGAACCTATCTGTCCCTACAAAATCCTGCTTATAGCTGGCCCCATGCCTTCCTTCTTCATTTTTCCAAAGAGTAAAGTCAATTCGTAAATAAGCATTGGCATACTCTGAAAGCACTAATGAATTGACGAACAATCCGAAGTTTCCACTAATGATCTTTTTATAGAATGCAGAGTAAGCTCTTTGTGCGGCTTGATTATGGCTGGCTATCGGACAGTGTAGATAAATCCAAATATTGGTGTCGAAGAAAAAGGATTCATTGAAGCGGGGGTTGTAGTCCCCGACTTGGTAAACATTAGCCATTGTTCATCGCTTCGTTTACTGAAGAAGAGAAAGATTCACGGTTAGCAAAATACTGCTTAGCCCTGGTGACTACTTTTTGAAGTATTCTTAGATCATCATCTACCATGTTTAATACGGAAAAGTGATCTTTGATATAATCAGAAGAAAAAGAGCCGTATAGCTGACCTACGCTCGCATTTAAGAATGTTGAAACTATTAATTCAATATTCTCAAAGTCAATGCTCACCGCCTCACCTTTTTCAAGCAAAGGCTTTACCTTATTGAAAACCAAATCTCCATCTTCTGATGAGATCGCCTTTGTGCCTCCTATGATTTCCTCGATATTTAAAATGGTGTTGCTCATGGTCTTTAGAATATATCCTTCACGTCGATTTCAGAACTCAAAGCATAGGAGTATTTATCATTGATATTGAACTCCATATTTACCAGTGTGCCTACAAAGGTATGGTCAAATGATTTAACAGACTCAACACCTCGCCTTACCTCGTAGTAACCATCTGATGAAACAATCTGGAGTTTACCCTGGTTCATCAATAAAAACTCCCGTATTAAACTAAACCCCAATCCACCGGGGATATTGCCACTTCTAGTAGTGTTTCCTTCCTCTATAGCCCACCGAATAGCCATGGCTCCTGATAGTTTCGAATTGCCCAGAAAATCCCTAACATTTTTGCGAATGCTATGTCCTAAATCAGCAATGGTAAAGTCCAGTCGCTTTTTGGTGGGGTAGTATTGACCACAGCTGAAAGCCGTGTCACAGTTTCCATGTAGATAGCAATTGTTGAAGATCTCATAGATGCTCTTATTGATCTTCTTTTTTAATAATTCAGACATTCTAGGAAGGTCTTCTTTTGCCAGAAGTTCACGATCCAGGTACTCATTAAAGCCCTTGATCTTTGTAGCGTCAAATTGCCGATACTGGATGGTGGTAGAATAGTAATCTCGCTTTTTCCACCCACCAAACTGGGCCAAAAACCCATTCTTGGAAAGGATGCTTTGGATGTTTGCATGACCTTTAAATTCTATTTCGTTTCCTGCACCTTGTATGCTACTGAGAATTGCCCCTAATCCGGCACATAAATTGGCTTCAAACCACTGGGTTCCGTAGAAATGAAGGATTAGCTTGTCGCTTCTCAGCTCTCGAGTTTCCTGAAATAACCGAACCAACACAGAATAGCCTTGAAAATCGCTTTTGATATGTGAGGGGAAGCTGAAGGTCATCAATACTCTTTTATCAAAATGGAATAATCAATTATTCGTACGTTTTTGTATCCATTGAGAGGTTCCATAGCTGCCCGGAATAAACTTTCTGTTCTATTTATTCTCTCTCGACTTTTGAAATTTATCATTACCAGATTGAGGTGTTCAAATGCATATTTTGATGCATCAATGTAAAATTCACGTTTTATCTGATCTTCCAATTTGAACCAATTAACCAATTCGAGCAACCTATTGAACCAGGCAAATTCACGAACATCAAAATGTTTGGCTATTCGCTCCGTGAATGACATAGAACTAACCTTACCAACATATACTGGTCTAACACCTTCTCGGAAAACATATACACCCTCTCCTGGTAGGATAATTTTATTGTCTTGATAGGAAAGGTCCCGAACCTTCAACTCAGCAAGTTTGATTCCATCGATACTTTCAATGTAATCTATTGCCTGTGCAATAGTTTTATTCTCTATTTCCTCATATTCAATGAAATGCATACTGCAGATTAGTTATAATCAAACTTTACACAATCATCGGTGATAAACCGCTCCGGTTTTTTGACCCAGTCAGGCAGGCCGGGGGGTTGTACGGTTTCATCTTTGCTTTCCTTTTCGGCTACTTCCAGATTAAGGTCTAAGAGCTGCTGAAGCAGGTCTTTTTTAGGATCGAACCCATAAGCCTCCATGACCGCCTTATCCAGTGCAGCATGCAAATCTTTGATGGCGTTCTTGCCGGGCTTTTCCAGCAAACGATAAAGATCGCGAAGTGTCATGTTGTAGTCCTTAAGGTACTTTGAGCGGGTCTGATGTAGCTCTTTAGCAGCTTCCGCTACTTTTTCGATTTGCTTTTCTGTCGATGACTGTGGCCAGGGGAAGGTGTCCCAGATTGATGCTGTATTGTAATTAGGGGTTTCTGCTAGTGTGGTACAATTAGCTAAAAACCACTTCCAATGAATGTTGGATTGAATAATACCAAATGAATAATAATCTTCAAAACAAAACGCCATGACCTTATCATTAGGATTAATTTCAGAAGAAATGAATTCAAATATTGGGCGTTGGGTTACTCTGGCGCAGGCAATGTATCTACCTAATGCATTTCTTTGTCTTAGCATATCGTCCCTACCATATGATAACTTCCACCAATTATTTAAAAAATTAATGTGGTGTTTGTTGACTTTTGCTTTGGAGTTTTTCTTGAGCAGGTCTTCATTTTCTTTCTTCTGCTTTTCCCCTTTTGCCTTCCGATCAGGGAGTACCATGAGTTCAACTCGTTGAAAGGGTTCTTTAAATCTGGTGGCTGATATAACATCATGAAGAGTAAAGTCGATTACAAAGCGCTTTGGCTGTGAATTCTGGTTTGCCACTAATTCATCGCCAATTAGAAAGGGTTTCAATACTTCAGCATACTCAGGGTGCTTTTTTAATGTTTTTTTTGCATCACTTGTTGATACCAAAAACCCTTCGTGCCCGTGTGTTTGTCCCTGGAATACCTTCTTTGGTTTTTTGTTGGCTTTAATCACTTTCGCAGAGGATACATCCGTTTCCGCGCTAAGACTTGAGTTAATACTTTCTAATTCCAGTGCTTTATAGTGATCCTTTTCCCAGATGTATAAGGTTTTCTCATCATCTACCTTTCCTTTTCGCCAGCTTACTATGCTCACATAAACTGCCGCATCCCCTGACCATTTTTCGGAAGAGGTGGCATTGAAGATCGTGCCTCCATTTTTTACAATGTAGTCTAGACTTCCTTCCCGACTGTAGTTTTGGCGTATGGTATTGGTGCCTACCAACCCAGCATACTGTCCGTCTTTCAGGTGATCGTGAGCCTTGTGAAACCAATACACGCAGAAGTCTGCTCGGCCGGGTACATCCGGATAGGCTACACGAAGTGTGTTTAGATATTCCGCTCCAAACTCCTGCTGCATTTTGTTTTTGCTCTGGTAAGGAGGGTTGCCTATGATTGCGTCTACTTCCGGCCACTGGCGTGGCTGGTCACCGTCCAAAAGTGCATCCGCACAGACGATGTTTTCATCCAGATTGTCCAGAGGGAGCGGTTGAAACTTGTTGTCGGTGGCTTCTTTGTTTTCCAGATAAGCTAGTTCTTTTGCTACCATCAACGTCACCTTTGCCAACTCCACGGCATATGGCTTAATGTCCAGCCCAAAGAATTGTTTCGTCGTTACAAAAGGGTAATCATTGAGGAATTTATGAAGCCTTTCCCCTGCTCCTTTATCGTTTTCAGATGATTCCCTGACAAGACTAAGCAACTTTCGCTCGATCATTTTGAGTTCACGGAAGGCAATGAAAAGGAAGTTGCCACTGCCACAAGCCGGATCCAGCACTTTGTATTCTATGAGTTGCCAAAGCAGATCATAGTACTCGTCAAGTGTTTCTGCTGCTTCTATCTTTTTCATCCAAGGCTGCACGATTACCGGGTCCACTATCTTTTTAATGTCCACCTCATGCGTGTAATGAGCACCCAGTACATGGCGCTCGTCTTTTTCCAGTCCCGTCTCGAAGAGTGTGCCAAGAATAGCCGGGTTCACATGTCGCCAGTTGTGATGGCTGGCAAAGCTGAGATATTCAATCTCGCGCTGGGTAAGTTCTATTTTCTTTACCTCTTTGAATAGCCCTCCATTGAAGTAATCCACACCTTTGTATCGGCCACCTTCTGTTATGCCCTGCCGATTCATTTCAGAAAACAACTCGCCAATCAGGTCATAAGATTTTTCTACTTTATCCGTTGGCGCATCACTCTCTTCCTTGTCAAGCTCATCAATGATTTGAGAAAATATTCTTTCAGGAAGAAGCTCGGCATCTTCTGCAAACATCGACACCACGCACTGCATAGCATACTTAAGTGCGTCTCCTCTGTCAATTCCACGGCGAACCATGTTATTGAACATAGCAGCCACTTTTTCAGCGGCCTGCGCAGTAACGTCTTTCAGGTTCTTACCAAATAGGGGTGCCTTAGGTTGAGGGAGAAGGAAGTTTAGAGCAGCGTAGCGATCGGCCAGGTTTTCGGTTTTTATAATTTCTGCCGGGTCGTAGATACTTCGGTCAAAATCATAAATCCAGAACTCTTCAAAATTGCATAGTATGATGTATCGAGGACGATTACCCGCTAATTTCATCCAGTAAGAGGCTGCCTGTTGCAGGTGAGTATCTAAATTCTCACCTTTTTTCTTCATTTCTATTAGCACCTTTTTTGGCCAAACCAAATCAGCAAATGAGGTGGACTTTTTCTTTTCATCTCTAAGCCTAAACTCCAGCTCTGCTCCGGCATCTACCAGTCCGTTTTTATAACCTAGAGCGCTAAAGAAATGATCAAGAAAAATTTGGGCTTCTCCTTTTTCATCTCCTTTAAGCTTCTGAGCATATGCTACAAATTGACTGAAAGATTCCTTTAGACTCATGTAGTGATTGGTAATTAACGCTTGAAGATAGAAAAGAATGGGGAAGTATTCACCCCCTAGCCCCCTCAAGGGGGAATAAACTGTATCTTAGTAGCAAGTCCCGGATCATCGGGAAGGGAGGGCCAACACCTATGTGGAGTGATGGGGGCTGTTCTGGCTGCACGAACAGCGATGATCGGGGATCAGCTCCACTTTTTTAGTCACTTGAGACTGCAGCCCCGGGTACACTTGTATGAGTGATTCGGGGTTATTTTTTATGGCTTTCTTTTTTAAGCCATGGTTTGTGTCTTCACAAACCCGTATTACTTTTCTTTTCGTGAGGACACGAACCGGGGGCAAATAATTGTAGTCTGGAAATGTCGTCTTCGAGCGCCCTGCCTACCGCGGGCAGGCTCAGACTGTCAATTTTGATTGGCTTCCTCAGGTGCGTGTCACCCTGAGGTTCTCGAAGGGTGTGGATGTGTTAGGGACATGACACTCCTGAGTTTTCGGAAAGTTTGAAACTTTCCGAAAGTTGATCACTTAACCGCTCAAGCATCAATCAGCACCAACTTTACATTTCCTCCAGCCCTTACTTGAGCCACCTTCCACATATCCTCCTCAACCACCTTCCCAATCCTCGGATAGCCGCCCGTGATTTGACAATCGTTCATTAATATGATTGGGTGGCCGTCCGCAGGAAGCTGGATGTTGCCGGGAATCACTGCGGAGGAAGCAATCTCCTGGTAATCACACTCGAGTTTCGCCCCGGTGAGCCTTACTCCCATCCGATCACTTGATCCATCTACCTGAAAGGTTTCCAGTGAAGGGAGCTCCTTCAGTAAGTCCCACTCCGGCCCTTTCATGATTCGGATTTCAATAACGTCTCCTTGATCCCTTCCAGGGATCGGTATTTGGCATATTTTTCCTGGTTCGCCTTCGGTTTCAATTTGATCTCCATTTGCTAAAGCCTGACCATCCAACCCTCCAAATCTGGCTCTCGTATAAGTAGACACACTGCCAAAATCTTCCTGCGCTTTCATTCTTCCCCCCACTCCCAAATACGCATAAACCAAAGTTGGTGCAGATACTTTTATGATATCACCAACCGATACTTTGGAAGCAATTTCATTTCTTTCACCATTGACGTTGAGATCAGCACCAACCACTGAAATCATCGTTTCCTCTACTACTTCCAACTCCATGCCCGTGAGCGCAAACTCAATCACAGGGTAATCATTCGGATTGCCCACCAGCTTATTTGCAGCAATCATAAATTCCTTGTCCATCGCTCCTGACCGTGGAATGCCATATCGTCTATAGCCAAACCTTCCAAAATCCTGGAGAGAAGCCATCGGTCCGGTTTTGATCACTTTTAGCTTCCCCATTCCTCAAACTCTTTTTGGGTGATTCTGAAAAACCGATACTGTGTTCCAACCTCAATCAACATGGGTGGATTTCTATGCGGATCAAAGATTCTTGTAGGCGTTCGCCCGATGATGTTCCACCCTCCCGGACTAGCTAGTGAATAAATACCCGTTTGCGCTCCGGCGATCCCAACAGAGCCTGACGGGATTTGTTTTCTTGGCTGCTCCAATCGTGGACAAGCCAATGATTCATCCAATCCATCAGCATAGATAAAGCCGGGAGTGAAGCCAATGAAAAGTGATCGGTATGTGCCCTTTAGGTGCTTTTCTATGAGTTGCTCTTCGCTCATTCCCGTCTTCTCAATCAGCCTGGCAAGATCAAGCCCTTCTTCATAGCAAATGGGCAGCTTAATCACGTCCTTCTTTGCATCGAGTTGTTCCTTCGAGCCTGAAATTCCATTAAGCTTCTCCAGCAGCTCCTTCATTTTCAGGGAACTAAAGATGGCGACTGAATGGTAGGCTGGCACAATGTCATCAAGGTCGCTTCCTAGTGTATCCTTGATCAGTTTAGTACTTTGATGAATGACTTCAATAGGAATCTCACGAGCTGTTTCAAGTAACAGCACCTGTTCTCCCAGTAATTTTACTTTCCAGGAGATATTATTGAGCAGCAGCAATTTGGATTCCTTTATCGACAAGATGTTCGTTGATTTCTCTGGCTAAAGTTACGGCTCCCTCAGTATCACTGTGCAGGCATATGGACTGAACTTTCAATGGAAGCCACCCAGTCGCATTCACTCTCTGATGGAAGACTATTTCCTCTACTTGCTTAAGAACCTCTGCCGGTTTCAAAACCGCACCTTGCTTAGTTCGGGAACGAAGGGTTCCATCCACCTCATATTGCCGATCCGCAAATCCTTCTGCAATGAAGCGAAATGCAGAACCATGAGCAACCTCCTCAGAAACGGAGTTTGCCAGACCCATCCAGTAAACATCTGGTGCCGTTTCTTCAAGTACTTTTAAAATAAGCTCGGATATGAATCGATCATTCGCCGCATGGTTATATAATGCTCCATGCGGCTTCACATGATGAAGAGCAACTTCCTCCTCTTCGCAAATTCGTCTTACCAAATTGATTTGTTCCTTGAGGCTTTCTGCCAGGTCACCCGGCTGCATATTTAAAATCTCACGCCCAAAATGTTCGGGATCAGGATAGGATGGATGAGCACCTACAGCAACTCCATGGTTCTTTGCCAAACGAATCGTCCGTCTCACAGAGGCTTCATCACCAATGTGGCCTCCACAAGCCACATTACAAGAGGAGATGTAAGGCATAATCTGCTCATCCAGGTTGGTACCCGGATGTTCTCCAAGATCAGCGTTGAGGTCTATGGTTAGCATGCTTCAATTTAAAAAAAGTGAAGGTCATGCTGAACTTGTTTCAGCATCTTCATCATTAGTCCGCCAGAATACGCTTCATAGACTCTGAAACAAGTTCAGAGTGACAAACAATTTGATGCTAAATAAACCCAAATACACTATTCAAGCTTCTGAAACTGACCAGCAGACTAACAGCAATGACCAACATTGCCAGCGCATTCTGCCAGGGTTTATTGATGTAGGTTCCCAACAAGGATTTCTTATTGCATAGGTAAATGAGAAAGAAAACGATAATCGGTAAAAGAATACCATTCGCTATCTGCGCCACCTGAATTACCTCGATGGGTTTATAGCCAAGCATGGAGAAGAGTGTGCCTATTCCTAAAATAAAAATCCACACCGACCTGAATTTCAGGCTATTTAAGTTTCCGCTCCATCCGAAAATTCCTCTTGCTGTGTAGGCTGCTGCCAGCGGTGCAGTAATCGCCGAAGAAATCCCTGCTGCAAACAATCCAAGTGCTAAAAAGTATTTCGCCCAGCTTCCCAGCAGAGGCTCGAGCTGAAGGGCCATTTCATTAATGCCAGTCACCCCTTTGCCAAAAATGGTTGCTGCACTGGTGACAACAATCGCCATGGAAATCAATCCGCCCAGACCAATGGCTACACCATTTTCCTTTCGCAAATCATTCAAATCATTCGGTGATTTCCATTTCTGGCTCACGGAGGAAGCATGAAGAAACAAATTGTAAGGAACAATGGTGGTTCCGATCAACCCTAAAATGGCCAAATGATTACTTTCTGTAAGGCTGGGAACAAATAGCCCATTAACAATGCCTGAAACATTCGGCTTCACCAGAAATGCTGTGAAAAGAAAAACAGCACTCATCAGAATTACCAGGCCAATCAAAATGCGCTCGATGATTTTTACTTTTCCGATAAACAAAATTCCAAAAGCAGCCAATCCAATAAGCAATGCCCATGGAAAAGAAGAATCAAAGATTCCTGAAATGCCCAAAACTGCTCCCGATATATTACCTGCTTCGTAAGCGGCATTACCCAAAATAATTGCAGTGAAAACCAAGAGTACAGCTAGTGTTTTAGCTGTTGGGTGCTCGATCTGTGAGCGTATGGCTTCTCCCAAACCAGATTGAGTGATGAGTCCAAGCCGGGCAGTCATTTCCTGAAGGATGATGGTAGCAATTGTGGCAAAAAGCAAAACCCACAACAACGTATAACCAAAATTGGCGCCACTCAACGTGCAAACGGTGAGAGTGCCCGGACCAATGAAAGCTGCAGTGACCAATGTGCTTGGCCCAAAGTATTTTTTTATTCCTTTCATTTATTTTTTGTCATTTCGACGAAGGAGAAATCTTTAAAAGTATAAGTAAATATTTCTCGCGTTGCTCGAAATGACACTTTATAAAATCATTATACATATCCAATCTCTGCTGAGAGTGCTACTTTACTCTTTACAAATTCACCCTGGCCATACCCTACTACTTTCCCTGCTTCGTTTAGCAATTCGGATTTGGCTACATATGAATCTCCAGCAGAAGCGATTAATTCTCCCTTCGCCAATATCTTACCTTCGATTACCGGTCGTTTAAAATGAATCTCAAACGATTTGGTCAGAACAAAAACATCCTCTACAACCGAATTCACTGCGAAGAAAGCGGCATCATCAAGTAACTTGAAATAGATGGATCCATGCATAGCATTCAGTGCATGAAAATACTTTGGAACTACAGTCAGGCCAATTTCAGCTTCGCCATCTGATATCTTGCAGGTTGTAGTATCGAATATTTGAGTATTAATATTCGCCGACAGGTACATGCGCTCCAGTTTTCTGTAGTGCGCCTCACTCATGGCATGGACTTATCGATCGTGAACTCAACTTTCACCTCACCCTCCTTTCGCTCTCCGACGGGATAGCTTTTTTCCAGAAAAGCAACGTTTCCGTCATAGTCGATGGTGACAGCAGTAGAACAACAGGTCCCATAATCGGGTGTGCGGATACACATGGCGGAAACTGCCTTTTCTCTTTCGTAATCCAAACCCGTTTCCGGTAGCTCTTCATCCAGTGCAGTCTCCGTATCCTGCATCATTTCAATTAAATCCTCCAATGAAAAAGATTGTTGAATAAGTGTATTAAAAGCTCGTTTGGCTTTTTTCACTTTTGGCCATGGGGTTTCCAGCAATGCGTTGCTCAACCCATACACGCCCGGGTCAAGTAATTTGGCGTCTCCATCGTAATTACTCACATGTGCCATTTCTTCATCCAGTGTGATCAGGTTAAACCCATTATACTGGTCACCCTCACTGTGAACATGCCTGGAATAAACGGAAGGTCGTTCTTTTCCTAACAAAAAATTTACCGGGAGATCACCTCTCGATCGGGCATCTGACTTGATTTTCTTGATGTCACGAAAATTGGTCACTGCTGCAAACCGTCCATTTTTATGAATCGCCATCCAGGTACCCAAGGCTTCCATATCGCGACCTCCAAGGATGTTCGAATGATCTTCCCACCAATGAGCAACTGCGGTTGAACGTGCATAGAATTCATCACGATTAGCTGCAAGGATGAATTTATATTTAGGGTGGGATTTGTATGCAAAAGTGATGAGGCACATAAAAGTCTCGAGAATATCATGAATAAAAATTGAATAAGCCACCAAATGGTGGCTTATTGTCGGGATGACTGGATTCGAACCAGCGACCTCCCGCACCCTAAGCGGGTACTCTAACCGGACTGAGCCACATCCCGAACTTTCAAGTATAAAATTAATCTACTTCTTCTTCCCTTCCCTCTTAAAGGCCAGCTTATCTTCCGTGGAAGTCTCCTCATCAAAGTAATACCCTTCATAATCAAAGCCTCGTAAATCTCCCGGATCGGTGATCTGATGTTCGATCATGAATCTTGACATAAGCCCTCGTGCTTTTTTAGCATAGAATGAAATGATCTTGTACTTGCCATTTTTGAAGTCTTTGAATTCTACATCTATCACTCGTGCCGGCATATCTTTCTTATCAATGGACTTGAAGTACTCATTGGATGCGAGATTAAGAATGATATCATCTCCCTGATCCTTCAAATCTTTCATCAAGAGGTCAAGTATTTTGTGATCCCAATATTCGTAGAGGGTCTTATAGTCATCAAAAGCCAGTTTGGTTCCCATCTCTAGTCGATAGGGCTGAATCAAATCCAATGGTCGAAGCAGGCCATACAGTCCGGACAAGATGCGAAAATGCTTTTGCGCAAACTCCATCTTTTTTTCATCAAACGTTTCTGCCTTGAGCCCCTGATAAACATCTCCATTGAATGCCAATGCCGAAGGCCTTGCATTCTCATTTGTATGCTTGGGCTCAAACTCTTTGTAACGATGAACATTCAGTCCGGCTAACTGCTTACTGATGCTCATAAGCTCCTGCACATCATCCACTGATTTTTTCCGAAGTATGTCGATGAGTTCATTTGTGAACTCCATCAGCCTTGGCTGAGTGCCTTTTACATTTATTTCCGATTTAAAATCCAGATTTTTAGCGGGAGATACTACTGCAATCATGTTTTATAAGTTTATTTAAAAATAACACGTCACTGTAAACTAAGTTCGAAATGGATTCAGGAGATTGGAAGGATTTTGTGCAGGCAATCATCGATCAGGATACGGAAAAGGTCAATTACTATCTTGAAATGGATTTTGACCCTGATTTCCTTCACCCTGAAATGATGACCAGTGTGCTCATTGAAGCAGCAAGGACAGGAAATCCGGAAATCACCGAGCAATTACTTGATAAAGGTGCATCTCCAACGCTGACCTCTCAAATAGGAGAATCTGCCATCCAAATTGCCAAAAACACTAAAAACAAAGAGCTATTAAAGCTGCTCAAACAGTATTGACTAACGCTCTCGTTTCATCAAGCGTGTCAGAAAATCAACTAACTGTTGCTTTCCCTCATCCCGAACATCCATTTCATCCAAAAGACCAAACGCCTCATCATAGTAGCTGTTCATCTTTTGCTTAGTTAACTCAAAGATGTTGAGCTGTTCATAAATATTTTTAATGGCCGATACCTTTTCACTTATATCAAAGTCCGTTGCGGAAAGCCATTTATTGAGTTCTTTTCTCTGACTCCCATTGGCCAGTTCCAGCGCTTTGATCAGTAAGTAGGTTTTTTTATTGGAGACAATATCACCGCCCACCTGCTTGCCGAATTTGGCTTTATCACCATAGACATCCAGTAAATCATCCATGAGTTGAAAGCCAATTCCTGCCTTCTCACCCACAGCATTGAGCTGAGCTAATTCCTTTTCGTCCATGCCTGCAAGCAACCCACCATACTCCAGACTAAAGCCGAGGAGAACGGCCGTTTTCAGCCGTATCATTTCAATGTATTGTGTTTCTGTGACCGTCTCTAATTCTTCGTAATTCATATCCAACTGCTGCCCTTCGCAAACCTCTACGGCACATTTATTGAATTTTTTGATGGCTGAAGGAAGTGAATGATGTGGCCCTGTCAACAGCTGATCATACGCCTTTACCATCATGGTATCCCCACTCAGAATTGCAACTGTATTGTTCCACTTTTCATGCACGGTTGGTTTACCTCTTCTGATTGGGGCCTCATCCATGATGTCGTCGTGCATCAAAGTGAAGTTATGAAAGATTTCCACTGTAAGAGCGGGAGAGATTACCTCCTCTACATCTTCACTTTTTAATCCATACCCCAATAATACCAGCATGGGTCGCAGGCGCTTGCCACCTAAGGATAAAATATACCTTATCGGGTCATAAAGATTTTGGGGATGATTCCCCAGTGTTAGCTCGGTAAGTGAAGCATCGATTTTTTCAAGCAGATCTTTCATTGGCTGCAAGATAAAACCACAAAGGCATTCCGTTGTTTTATTCTTTTTCTAACTCACTGCGGTTCATCACTTCATTTTGATGCTCAATAGACTCCTGATGGATTGCGTTCAGGTACCGAACCATAAAAGTCTTTGACAAACCTTGAAGCTCTCCGTTGGAAGAAGCTTTTTCGATGATTTCTTCCCACCGGTTGGCCTGCAAAATGGTAATTCCCTTATCACGCTTGACAAGTCCTATTTCCTCTGCCACTTTCATGCGCTCGCCCAAGAGTTTGATCAGATCATCATCAATCAAATCAATTTGACTTCTTAGCATCGCCAGTTTTTGTGAAAGGTCCTCATCGGAAATGTTGGGCCTTCTTATAACCAAATTATCAATGATTGCCTCGAGCTCTTTGGGTGTCACTTGCTGGTCTTTGTCACTAAGTGCACTGGCCGGATCGATGTGCGATTCTAGCATCAACCCATCAAAATCCATGTCCAGAGCCTGCTGAGACACGGCATGCAACAAGTCACGTTTGCCACAGATGTGACTTGGGTCGCAAACCATTGGAATCTCCGGGAACCTCCGCTTCATTTCGATGGTCAACTGCCATTTAGGATCATTTCGGTAGACACTATTCCCGTATTGAGCAAATCCTCTATGGATGAGTCCTAGTTTAGTGATTCCTGCTCCATGAAGCCGTTCCAGCGCTCCGGTCCACAATTCAATATCCGCATGTACCGGATTCTTTATCATGACGGTAGCGTCTGTTCCTTTCAATGCATCTGCTATTTCCTGAACCGAAAAAGGATTTACCGTCGTGCGAGCACCTACCCATAAGATATCAACACCCTGTTTCAATGCTTCAAATACATGATTGAAGTTAGCCACTTCAACAGCTGTAGGAAGACCGGTCGCCTCTTTGGCTTTCTTTAACCATTTCAGTGCTTCTACTCCGATCCCTTCAAAACTATTGGGTCGGGTGCGTGGCTTCCAGATACCTGCTCGCAGGATGTCTACCTTACCTGTTCTCGCTAATAGGATTGAGGTCTCCACAACCTGCTCTTCAGACTCAGCACTGCAGGGTCCGGAAATGATGACCGGACGCTTCTGCTCAAAAATGTTAATCGGTGATGTTTTCATTTCTTTTCATTTAGCCTGTTGATTGCCTTCATCCATACATGCTCCGGACTGCACAGTGAAAGTCGAATATGCCGATTGCCATTGGATCCAAATATGGAGCCCGGGGGGATGAACAGGTTGTATTTCTCGAGAATCATATCAGAAAATGCCTCAGCATCAGATACATATTTAGGGATTTTCGCCCATAAAAACATACCCACCTTTCGTGGATCACACTGACACCCAAGCAAATCAACCAGCCTTTTAGCCCACATCTTCCGTTTTTTATATTCTTCATTTAACTGCAAAAACCAATGATTATCGAGATTTAGTGCCTCAACAGCCGCTTTCAGCATTGGCTTAAATTGTCCCGAATCAACCTGGCTTTTGAAGGTTAAAACCGTATCGATTAGCTCCTTGTTTCCTGCCAGCATCCCTATTCTCCATCCCGCCATGTTGTGAGACTTGGATAGGCTATTCAACTCCAAAACGTAATCACTCGCAGAGCGACCAGCCAAAATGCTTGTCGGAGCGTCCGTAAGAATAAAGGCATAGGGATTGTCATTGATCAAAATGATGTCATTCCTTTTACAGAAATCGATTAACTGCTCAAAAAAACCCTCTCCTCCTGGAGTGCCGGTCGGCATGTGCGGATAATTAACCCACATGATTTTGACCTTTCTCAAATCCATGTTTTCCAATTGTGCAAAATTGGGGTAGTACCCATTTTCTTCAGTGAGATCATAGTGAACCACTTCAGCTCCCGCCATCTTTGAGGCTGCTTCATAGGCAGGATATCCGGGGTTTGGGACCAGCACCTGATCTCCCTCATCAAGTAATGACATGCTGATGTGGGTGATTCCTTCCTTAGAACCGATAAGTGGCAATACCTCCGTCTCAGCATCAAGGCGGCAACCAAAAAATCTCTTATACCAATCAGCTATAGCTACTCTTAACTCTGGCAAACCACGATAACTTTGATATTGATGTGCTCCCTGCTCCAAAATTGCTTCATTGAATGATTGGATAACGGAGGGGTGAGGAGCCATATCCGGACTTCCAATTCCCAGATTCAACACCTCCATTTTGACACTCAGTTCTGCGATTTGCTTGAGCTTCCTTGAAAAATAGTACTCTCCGATACCCTGTATTCTTCGTGCTGTTGCTACATTATTCATATGTTTTTCCTTGTTTGTAGATGCCCAGGCAATCCAGCACCTGCGTTACTGATTCAAGATTCTTTAATAGCTCCGTGAGTTTAGTCCTGGCTGTAAATTCAAGGTCTAAGAAAAACCCATAGGCCTCCTTTTGATTTGGAACCGGGTGCGATTGAAGCTTGCTAAGGTTGATTTGTTTATCGCTAATGATCGATAGAACTGACGCCAATGCACCCACTTCATGAGCCGTTTCCAGATAAAGAGAAGCCTTATTCGCATCTGATACCTCTAAACCATGCTTCGAGAGGATTAAAAACCTTGTGTAGCTTCGCTGGTTATCCTCAATCCCCCTGGCGAGTATATGCAGTCCATAGGTTTCTGCTGCTAGTTCACTTGCAATCGCAGCAGTACTTTGTGATTGCTTCTCCCGAATGTCTGCTGCACTGCCCGCTGTATCAAAGGTCTCTACGACCTTAAGACCCGGGTTCAACTGTAGAAAAGATGAGCACTGACGAATTGCCATCTGATGAGAGTGCACCTCCGAAATATCCAACAGCGTCCTTCCACTAAGTGCCATCAGGTTCATCTTCACCCGCAGGGTTAACTCCCCACATATGGAAATTCCAGGATGTCGAAGCAAAGCATAATTGGGGATGATACTCCCCGCCAAGGAATTCTCAATGGCCATAATGCCGAAATCAGAATCAGCGCCTTTTACGTTTTGGACCACATCATGAAAAGCTTCACATTCCACGAGTTCTATTTCACTGCCGAAATAATTTCGCGCCGCTTCGTGATGGAAACTTCCTTTTAGGCCTTGTATTGCTATTTTCTTCATTGCTATAAACGAAAAAAGGCCTCCCTTTTGGGGAGGCCTCTGTAAATTTCTTCTTTATACCAGATATACTATAGCCACCCCATTATCCGCTGTGGATAAAAGAAAAAGTAGCTAAAGTAAAATGATACCTGTGCGTTCATTGTGGAGTAAATAGAAGTGAGAATTTTTTTAAATGCAAGGTGAAAAAGAAAATATTTGCTTGGCTCTTAAAAATAAATGAACTTTCAATTATTAAAATAGCCTTATGGAGCAAGGTAATTGCACTTATATTGATCAACTAAAAAAGGCTGAGTACGCCAAATCTTACAAATCAATGGTTGACGATGACAGCATTATCAGAATAGCGGAAGAAGGAATCGATGATTACTTTAGGCAGCTCATAGAAACCGATTTAGGGCAGAAAAATAGTACAGTTTGATATTACTTAAGTTGAGGACACGGAGTACTGGATTCTGCTGGAACAACTATTCTTCTAAGTCTCTTTTTATCCTCGAAATGCCTATTGATCTCAATGAATTTTTCCCTGTGATCTTTATGATCTAAATGATAATGATAGTGTATGCTACTGCATTTTTTATCTTCAAATATTTGTTTCAATAAAGTTCTATCAGTAACTCCGCAAGAATGTCCGTAAATGTCTACTGTGTAATTTCCAGACAGACACCCCAGTAAATGCCTATAAGTTTCATCTTTTGAATAAAAAATTGATTTAGAGTATTTTAAAAACTCGTTTTCATAAAGGTTTTCGATTTCATTATACCTAGGTGAATGTTCATCACCAAAACCAAAACAAATTTCAGATTCCTTGGTATCTGCTTGTCCATGAATATTGATTATCGCTGTTCCTTCATCATCTATATATTTTTCGAATGTTCTAGTATAATTGAAATTCAAAACTGTCAAAAATTGGTTTTCCTTATACCCGAATATCTTGTAAAATTTATCAATTGGGGATATTGTTTTAATTAGTGGATTAACAACATCAATTATATAGTTTCTGAACTTAGACAGAAAAAACTCGATAGACTGATTGAAATAAACTAAGCGAGCTCGGGCCTTCTCTAAATTGGTTTTCCTTCTTTTCAATTGATCCAAAATATCAATTAAAAAATCATGATAAAGGAGTTCTAAGTTTTGCCACCTTTCAATTCCCCTTTTTTGCAGAATAAAATGAAGAAATCCCTTTTCATTGATAAATATTGATGAGCTACCACCAAATGGACTTGAGTTAATTCTAGATGAAATTATTGCTCTAAAGTCATTCCTCTCATTATTAGCTATTGGTTTAACTGGATGAGAAACTTTAATCAATGGGTCTTTGTAAGTCTTTCTTGATTCTATTACTTCCTGGACAATCTCACTGATATAATAATTAAGGAAATCAGAATAGCGTGTTGGCAACCCATGAGCCAGATCGAATCCGTTCCCAATAATTATTAGTTGCGTGCTATTCATATCTTAAAAATCACAACTCCCTATCGGTGAGCCATCTGGTGCCGTGATCGTATCCGGGATCTTGAATTCCTGCGGTTCATCTAAAAATCTATCAATCTGACTTACCACGTACTGGTAGTAATCTCCATCACCGTTGGTACTTCTGCCAGTTCGTCCAGAAGCATATGACTTAATGGATTTGATTTTGGCCAGTGCTTTGGCCTTCACCTCGGTATAAGCTCTATCACTGACGGCCAGATCCATGAGCTGCTTGAGCATTTCCATTTCCACCACTTTTTGGATGGTTCGATCCTGAGCATTTGAAGAAGGGCTCATCCAAACAGCTGTGGTTATTCGATCCAACACCGCATCCACTCCTGGCTGATCTGTGCTACGTGTTTTATAGGTTAGCAGTCGATTGAATCTGTCGGAATTGAAAATGAAACCAAATGGCAAACTAGCAGCTGTCTCTACAGCGGCCAGGTAATCAAAAGCAGGTCCGGTTCTTGACTGAAACGTTTCTCTTGATCTTCCATAGCCAAAAGCTCTTGGTGGAATTTGACCAAGTAGTTCTTCAGGCAATTTTAGATTCTCAACTTTCACTGTGGTCAGCAAAGCCTCCAAAGCTGCCATTTGCTCCTCGGATGAAAGCATTTCTGTGACCACTTGATCCGCTCCTCTCAAGGCATAGCTGTAGTTCAGTCCGCCAATCAGCTTGGAAGTAGCATCTACCTGATACCTGTGGAACAAATACATGGGTACCAGCACCTCCTCGATACTACTCATCGGCGTACCGGTTTTGATTGCCTTTTCAGAGAATTTGTCAAGAATCGCTCTCCTGATTTCCATCATTCTATTCAGTTCAACTGCTGCATTGGTGCCATTGTCCCAAAGGTGTGCCTCCGGATGTAATCCGCTGGCCGGACGCGCATCCTGATCGGTGATGTATCTTAAATCATTATCAAAGGCTTCATCTAAAATGGCGTTGAGTTTTTCTTCATTCTCTCCTTCAGGAAAATCGCTATACCCATAAGTGATGGTCACTTTATCCCATGCTCCGATCTTATCATCATACGCTTCGCTTAAGTCAATATTTCCCTGGTCGTCCATCTGCACGTATGGATGCGGGTAGTCCATTACCGAAGCACGATCGTTTACGCTTGCGGCAAAATTGTGAGCTAACCCAATTGTATGACCAACTTCATGAGCAGACAATTGTCGCAATCGAGCCAGTGCCATTTCTGTCATGGCATTCGGAGTTTCATCTCCATTTTCATAAGGTTGTAACAATCCGGTAGCGATCAAAAAATCCTGACGCACTCGCAAGGACCCCAAACTTACATGCCCTTTGATCATCTCACCTGTCCGTGGATCTGTGATCCCGCTACCATAACTCCACCCTCTTGTAGATCGATGCACCCATTGGATTACATTGTAGCGAACGTCAAGTGGGTGTGCCCCTTCCGGCATCACTTTTACCTGAAATGCATCTTTGTAACCAGCTGCTTCAAACGCCTGATTCCACCAGCTTGCTCCTTCAATCAACGCGGATCGAACCGGCTCGGGAGCTCCTCGATCTACATAATAGATGATTGGCTCTACCGCCTCGCTGATTTCAGCTTCTGGATCTTTTTTCTCCAGTCTGTGACGAACAATAAACCGCTTGACCAGAGGCTCTTCGATGGGTGTAGCATAGTCCTGATACGAGATATAGAAAAAACCACTGCGCGGATCGAACGCACGAGGTGTATAATTATCAGCCGGCAATTCTATGAAGCTATGATGAGTTCTTACTGTCACCGCATCAGGTGTTGGTGTCACCGAACGTAACCACCAGCCTTTTGCATCCCCGCTGAAAGTAAGCAATGACTCAAACTCTGTATTTTTTGGAAAGTTAAAGGTCGCATCCATGTAGATAGCGGACCTTGATTTATCTACTGAAAAATTTCCCTGATTTGAACCTTGCAACCTTCCACTCACATCGTGAGAATCTCGAAGCAACCAATCTGTAATGTCGATAAGATATGCACTTTCGCTTTTTGTTTTGATCTCAAACCCTCCAATCACCGAACTGGCAAATGCCTCAGCGACCGACTTCACCTCATCCTGGTTATCACTCACGGCTCGATAATCCAGATTAGGCTGAATGAGCAATAGCTTATTCCCGTGTTTTTCAAATCGAACCACTCGCTCTCCCCCCAGCTGTCCGCGATCAAGTCCGATATCGTTAGAACCAATTCCGGCAGCAAGTGAATTCACATAAAGAAATTCCTGACCTACTTTGCCCACTTCCAAAAACATTCGACCCACCTCCTCATCATAGTAAAAATTGAAGAAGCCTTCCTGCTTTTGCATTTCTGCTGTGAAGTCTGCAATTGGGTTTGATTGATCGGATGAGGAAGAGGCCTTTTTTTTGTTAGATTGACCCACAACCATAAATGAGACAAAGATTAAGGTTAGAAAAGTGTAGGTTCTCATTGTTGTATATTTATGATGCTGTTCGAATTATCAATTCATTAAAGTAAAACATTGATCACCACAATCATATTAATAATTGTATCAATCTATGTTATTGTTAATGTAGCGGCATATTTCTTACAGGAGAAGTTTTTGTTTAAGCCTGAAAAGCTGCCCTCCGACTTTCAATTCAAGTATGGTGAACAAAATGTGCAGGAGCACAATCTCTACATTGGCGATGATGTACGCATAAATGGGGTTCACTTCAGTGTCAAAAAACCCAAAGGGGTGGTTATCTATCTGAAAGGCAATTCCAGATCAATCAAGGGTTGGGGAAAGTTTGCAATCGACTTTAACCGCCTGGGTTTCGACGTGGTAATGGTGGACTATCGGGGGTTTGGAAAAAGTACCGGTCGAAGGTCGGAGAAAGAAATTAAAAGCGACCTGCAAAAAGTCTATGACATCCTCAAGAGCAAGGTCCCGGAAAAATATATCATTATCTATGGCCGGTCCATGGGCTCAGGCTTTGCTGCCAAACTAGCCAGCAACAATGACCCCAAAATGTTGGTATTGGAATCACCCTACTACAGCATGAAGAAGGTGGCCAAGCGATACATCCCTTTTCTTCCGGCATCACTTATTCTTAAGTTTCCATTGACAACCTATAAATGGATCAAGTATGTCGAGTGTCCTATCAAGATCATTCATGGCACTAAAGACAAACTCATTCCCTATAAATCAAGTCTGGCGCTAGCGGAAAAAAATCCTTCTTTAACACGCGTGTACTCTGTGATTGGTGGTGGGCATAATAACCTGCATACTTTTGAGGAATATCATCGCATGCTTGAGGAGGCCTTGCATTCCGCAGAGTTGAAGCCCATTGACCCGGAGAAATCAAGCTTAAATTTTAGTAGAAAAAAGAAGCAATAAGAAGGTGACTTACATCAAGGTAATAGCAACAGCACTTTTGTGTATTTATGTATTGATCGGTCTGATCATTTTCCTGATGCAGGAAAGCCTGATTTTTCTTCCGGAAACCTTGCCTGAAAATTATGCCTATGAGTTTGAGCAGGTTTTTGAAGAGCATAACCTGGCCATGAGTGATGGTGCAATGATCAATGCACTCCATTTCAAACAAGCTGACTCCAAAGGGTTGATCGTCTATTTTCATGGCAATGCCGGCAACCTGGCGCGTTGGGGAGAGATTGTGATGCCCTTTGTTGATTTAGGATATGAAGTATTAATAATGGACTATCGAGGTTATGGAAAGAGCACCGGAAATCGAACGCAAAAGAAATTACTGAGCGATGCGGAGGAGATTTATGCTTTTGCCAAAAAACTGGAACGAGAAGAGCGGATCATCATCTTTGGGCGATCACTTGGTTGTGCATTTGCTTCATACCTGGCTTCCAAAAACAATCCGGAAAAGGTCATTTTGGAAACCCCCTTTTACAGTTTGATAGATGTCGCTGGTAAGCTTTTCCCCATCTATCCGACTTCCCTATTGCTCCAATACCGTTTCCCAAATCATGAGTGCCTAGAAAAGGTCAATGCTCCGGTTTACATTTTTCACGGGACGAATGATGAGGTGGTCCCCTATGAATCCGGACAAAAACTTTATGAGGAGCATCAGGATAAAGCGACTTTTATTTCTGTTGAAGGTGGACATCACAATGACCTGGCGCTTTTTCCTGAGTACTGGAATGCAATGGAAAATGTATTAAATAATGAGTGAGTCACTCTATTTCATAGCGATTGTTCCACCTGAAGATATTCAGGAAGAGATCACAAAGCTTAAGCATGAGGTAGCTGAAAAATACGGTAGTAAACATGCCTTAAGATCACCTCCTCACATCACACTTCACATGCCCTTCAAATGGAGGGATAAACGCTTCGATGAGTTAGCAGAGGTGATAAAAAACCTGAATAGTGATCTTGCGGCGTTCGAGGTTGAGCTTAAAGATTTTGACTTCTTTGAACCGCGAGTAGTTTTTGTGAATGTGGTGCAAAGTGAAAAGCTAAAGAAGCTCCAGAAAAAGGTAGTAGATGCTTGCAGGAAAGAGTTGAAACTTGATAACGCCAATTATAAAAACAGACCATTTCATCCACATGTCACCATTGGCTTCCGGGATTTAAAGAAGCCGATGTTTTATGAAGCGAAGAAAGAATTTAAAAAGCGGGAAGTTCTATTTGAGTTTCGTGTAGAAGAGATTGTACTATTGAAACATGATGGCAAGAAATGGAATGTTGTGGATTTTTGATATGATTGTAGGATGAAGAAAATAATTTTTGTTCTCTGTTTTATTTCCCTTTTCAAAACACTTGCTCAATCCGATTCTACAACACATCTTGGTAATTCTGATGAGATTTTTACTCAGGTAGAGGAGCCAGCTAGCTTTCCAGGTGGTATTGACGGTTTCTATCAATTTCTAGCAAAAAATTTGCGTTATCCCAGAAGTGCCCAAAGAATGGGAATAGAAGGTAGAGTCTTTGTTCAATTCGTTGTTGAAAAGGACGGCTCAATAACTGGTGTTAAAATTGTTAAAGGCATTGGTGCCGGTTGTGATAAAGAGGTTCTTCGCATAATGAGAATGATGCCAAACTGGATTCCTGCTAGACAAAAAGGTAAAGCAGTTAGACAGATAATGGTTCAGAACATATTGTTTAAGTTCCAGAATAACTCTTCGTTTGGCAATCAACCTCATTATGTTGCAAATGGAAGAATTAATTCGATTGATACTTTGGGTTATAATGCAAATCCTGAGCATTTCGAAAATGTAGTCCCATTTGGAAATATTGAACTTGCATTGACCGGGGCTTCATTTATTCCATTGATTGACACTAACAGCTATTTTGCCAAACCTCAAAATGGGTTTAGTTTTTATTCTAAGGAGTTCAAAGAAACATTACTAAACGACCCTTCCTATCACGAAGTTGATACCAAAACTTCAGTTTCGTTCACAATAGATGAGTCAGGTGACCTCCAAAATTTCTATCTTGGTGGCACACCTCATCCAAACGACACAGCAATTGTTCGATCACTCATGGTGTTAGGAAAATGGACTCCAGCAAATAGATTAGGAGTTCCCACAAAGCAAACCATTGAATTAAAGATCGTTTCCTTTTTAGGAGAAGTTTTTGATGAAGTGGATGTTCCCGCCACAGAGCCTGAAGATTTCATTAGATTTTTGAACTTGAATTTAAGATATCCATATCCCGCTCAGCGTAATGATATAAAAGGTATTGTAACTGCCTCATTTATAGTTGAAAAAGATGGGACAATTACGCAAGGAAAAATTATTGAGGGGATCGGATACGGTTGTGATGAAGAAGTATTGAAGGTGATTGCTCAAATGCCAAATTGGACTCCCGCTTTCCATAATGGCCAAAAAGTCAGGCAAAGGATCACAAGAAGATTCCCATTTAGAATGAATGATTAATCCTCCCAACTAAAAACCTCCGTATCCTCTCCCACAAACAACCTCGCACTCTTTACCTTATCGAAAGCACGGAAATGCACTAAATTTTCCTGATCGCTCCAGACTTCATGCAGGATGCTGTTCCAGACCTTAACTCGCTCCAGCTTCTTTACTTTTTCAATCTCAATGTAGCACCACATCACATCCTCCTCGATCTCTGCACCAATGTAGTTGAGCTCATATTCCTTCCCTTTTTCATCCCATAGCTTCATCCGATCCAATAGGTATTTTTCAAGGTTTGTGTTGATGAAATCCCAACTCTCCTCCTCCATAATATCAAGCGTATCATTCCCCGTGTAAGCTCTCAATGCCATCTCCAGATCATCCAGGAAAATTCGAGTACTTATTTGAATGGCCTTTTTGTCTTCCTTGTATTTAATGTCCGAAACACTGACATGAAATGGATGTAGAACCGATTGGAAAATAATGAGTGCAAGTGTAACCATAGGTCAAATCTAGACAAAGAGCATGCCCGACTGCAATACCGCTCATCAAATCCTCCTGGAATTGAAATCAACAGGTCAATCGCTTACTTTATATTCGCTACCCCATGAGTGAGTTTAGCTTGTATTACGAGTTGGGTCTCGATCATATCCTGGATGTAAATGGATACGATCACATCCTTTTTGTAGTGGTATTGTGCGCACTGTACCAATCCACCGACTGGAAAAAAGTATTGATTCTTATCACTGCATTTACCCTCGGCCATTCCATCACACTGGCACTGGCCACCATGCGGATTATCAAGATCAATGCAGACCTGATAGAGTTCCTAATCCCTGTCACCATCCTCGTGACAGCCATCTCAAATTTGTTTACCAAAGAAGACCGAATCGCTGAAGGTAAGATTTGGAGAAATTATGGGTATGCCGGGTTTTTTGGGCTTATTCATGGTTTGGGTTTTTCCAATTACCTCAGAGCACTTTTGGGAAAAGATGAGACAATCATCCTCCAGCTTTTTGCCTTTAATGTAGGATTAGAGGTGGGTCAAATAATAATCGTTGGATTATTCATGGCAATTAGCTTCATTTTCGTTGGATTAGGCGGTGTGACCCGCCGGGACTGGAAGATGATCATTTCATCAGCAGTAGGAGGAATCGCATTGATGCTGATGATGGATACGAATTACTTAAACTAAAAAACATTATTAACTAGACATAACTATGAAGAATAGCATTCTACTTATCGTAGCGTTTTTGGTTGGCACTGTGGTAACAGCACAGGACCGAAAACAAAAAGACACAGAGTGGGAACAAAAATTTGAGCAGCTGGGTACAATGCTGCCCACCCCTAACGTGTACAGAACAGCCAGTGGAGCACCGGGGCATCAGTACTGGCAACAAAAGGCAGATTATAAAATGAAGATCACGCTGGATGACAACAACCAAACAATCACCGGTAGTGAGACGATTACTTATTACAACAATTCCCCGGATGATCTGGAGTATCTATGGGTTCAGCTGGATCAAAACATGCGAGCCAGAGATTCCGATTCGCCGTTGATCGGTCAAAGTAGCATGAGGGATACGCTAAGTGCATTTTCTGTATTTAATATCACCGGAGATCAGGATTACGATGGTGGGTTTAAAATTAAATCCGTAAAAAGCGCCGGTAAGGATATGACTTACCTGATCAATAAGACCATGATGAGACTTGATCTGGAAAAGCCTTTGAAGTCAGGCGAAAATATGACATTCAGCATCGACTGGATGTACAACATCAATAACCGGATGACAGATGGTGGCCGCTCTGGACTGGAGTATTTCCCGGAAGACGACAACTACCTGTATACCATTGCCCAGTTCTTTCCAAGAATGGCGGTGTATATCGATAATGAAGGCTGGCAAAACAAGCAGTTCCTGGGGAGTGGCGAGTTTGCATTGACATTCGGAGACTATGAAGTAGACCTCACTGTGCCGTCTGATTTTATCGTAGGAGCAACAGGGAGTCTCCAAAACCCTAAAGAGGTATTGACTACCGAGCAGATGGAGCGATTTGAGCAGGCAAAAAAATCGTATGATAAGCCTGTCATTATCGTAACAGAAAAAGAGGCTAAGAAAAACGAGAAGACGAAAGCATCAGGAACAAAAACATGGAGGTATAAAGCCGAGAATGTAAGAGACTATGCGTTCTGTGCTTCCAGAAAGTTCATCTGGGATGCCATGGCTGTGAAACTGAGCGAGGGCAATGAGCCATTGGCAATGTCTTATTATCCGAAAGAAGGAAATCCATTGTGGGAAGAGTGGTCGACTGCAGCTGTGGCGCAAACGCTAAAGACCTATTCAAAATTTACCATTGAATATCCATATCCGGTTGCGATCTCTGTTCATACCGCATCCATTGGAATGGAGTATCCAATGATCTGCTTTAACTACGGCAGACCTGATCCGGACGGAACCTATTCAGACAGCAAGAAGCATGGAATGATTGGAGTGATCATCCACGAAGTAGGACACAATTTCTTTCCAATGATTATCAATTCCGATGAACGTCAGTGGACATGGATGGATGAGGGACTAAATACCTTTGTTCAATACCTGACTGAGCAGGAACTAACCGATCAACTTGGATATGAATTCCCATCCAGAAGGGGACCGGCTCACAAAATTGTAGATTACATGAGAGGGGAAAATGGTTTGGTTAGACCCATCATGACAAACTCAGAGCAGATCCGACAGTTTGGCTCTAATGCTTATGCAAAACCTGCTACTGCACTAAACATTCTCAGAACCACCGTAATGGGACCTGAGCTTTTTGATAAAGCATTTAAGACTTATGCTGAAAGATGGGCATTCAAGCATCCAACGCCGGCGGATTTATTCAGAACGATGGAAGATGCTTCCGCGGTTGACCTGGATTGGTTTTGGAAAGGCTGGTTTTACGGCACAGACTATGTAGACGTGGACCTTGCAAATGTTCGATGGTTTCAGATGCAGACTGAAGAAAACGGACTGGAAACAAGAAATATCAAAGGAGCAGGCCAGGGAATTGATGGCAAGAACAATGGGCAAAAAGATTTCGGCAATAGCCCGCAACCATTTGTTTTCAAGGAATGGAATGGTGGATATGGTGAATATCGTCAGTCCATGGATCAGAACAAAATCAAGCAATCAGCAGAAGGCAAAAACTTCTATGAGCTTACCTTGAAGAATCAAGGAGGGCTTGTAACCCCAGTTATCATTGAGTGGACCTATGTAGATGGTACCACTGAAAGAGAGAAAATACCTGCTGAAATATGGAGGATTAATGAAAAAGAAGTGACAAAGGTTTTCATGAAAGACAAAGAAGTCGCTAAAATTGTGATTGATCCGGATAAGATGACTGCTGATGCATACACGGACAACAACGTTTTTCCTCGGTCAGAAGAAGGTGACAGATTCGAGCAGTTCAAGGAAGGACAAGACTAAAAAAAGATTACAACCAACCTAAACTAAGGAGGAGACCGAATTGGTCTCCTTTTTTATTTTCTATCTTTAAGAAAACATTTACAAAGATGAAAAACCAGTTATTGTTTCTTTTAGCACTTGTCATTTTCACAGCCTGCTCTACCGGATCATCTTCATCCGAAAGTGCAGACACTACCGCTATCGCAGATGGTGGTGAGTTCATTGAATACAATAACCCACCAGCCGAAGGGTTCAACCAGGAGGGGTCTGACCTACTTGCAACTTTACTTGCAGACAAAACTATGTTGGCAATGGGCGGAAGAAAAGCCTGGGATAATACACGGTATATTAAATGGAATTTCTTTGGAAGAAGGGATCATGTATGGGACAAATGGACCGGTGATGTAAGGATTGAGGTACCGGAAGATGAACTAACTATTTTAATGAACATCAACACGAAAGATGGAAAAGTCATGAAAGGTGACAGGGAAATCACATCTGATTCATTGGATATATACCTCCAGAAAGGATATGAAATGTGGGTCAACGACTCCTATTGGCTGGTAATGCCTTATAAGCTTAAAGACTCTGGGGTAACATTAAAATATTTGCGTGAGGACTCTACGGAAGCAGGAACACGTGCAGATGTAGTTAGCCTGTCTTTCGATGCGGTTGGTGTGACCCCTGAAAATGTCTATGAAGTGTGGATAGATACCGATTCTAAACTAGTCACCCAATGGGCATTTTATCCGGATTCCAGCACCTTAGAGCCCCGTTTTATCACACCGTGGGGCAATTACAAAAAGTATGGAGGTATCATGCTTTCCGGAGACAGGGGTCAATATCAGTTGAACAACATAGAGGTTTTGGACACGGTACCTGAAGGCACATTTACTGATTTTGATGCAGAGACTTAGTACATCTATGGGCTAATTTTTTCCATTCAAAGATTGACAGGATAGAAATTTCCAAATTAGCTGGTTTTGGTTTTTCTTACTTAAAACAACCATGTTCCCTGAGGCCGTCAAAGTAGTATTTATTCAGTATGTGACCCAAGCACTGCTTGCTTTGGTTATTATGCTGATCCTCAGGAAATTTTTTCGCCAATACCGAAACGACTTTTACCTTCTCTGGTCATGGAGCTGGTTGGCTCTTTTTGTCAATATGCTGGGGTCAAGTATTTCTTTGGCCAATGCTTTTATGTTGCCTTTGAATCATCCATTCAGGTTATCTATTTCGGTAATCACAGTTGCCGCCAGTTTATTGCAAATCCTATGGCTTTACTCCGGAACGTTGGAAATTTCCAAAAATCAGAAAATGAACCGTGGGCTAGTCAAGACAATCTCCTACCTGATCATTCCAATTTCTATTCTACTCGTCCTCCTTTCCTTTGACAACCCTGATGCAGGTACGCATCGAATTCTTTACCGGGTAGGAATAAAATCACTTCTGGCTGGCGCTATATTCATAACATGCTCCATTATGTTAATTAGGATGACCCAAACAGGAATTGGCATTCGATTCATCATTTTCTCTTTTTTATCCTACGGCCTTTTGCAGTTCAATTACTTCCTGGAGGTTCTCTTGGAATTATATCAGACGGATTACCTTCTTGAAGTGCCTTATTTTGCAGGTGCAATAGATATTTTCCTTCAGGCTCTGATGGGCCTGGGTATGATTATCAGTGTCCTGGAGGTCGAGCAGCACAACCTTAAAAAAGCCAATTCAGAACTGGACACATTTCTCTACAGATCCTCACATGATTTGCGCGCTCCGCTAACGACTATTTCCGGAATTATTTCTGTCATTCGAGCGACGGATGACCCGGTAAAAAAAGAAGAGTTTTTTAATGCCATTCAGGATCGGCTCATTCAGGCAGACAATGTCATTCGTGACATCATTACTCTTAGAAAGGGTCAAAAAATGGATCTGAGTATCATCGAAGTTAATCTCGTAAATGAAATTGAAAAGGAATACCACTCATTGATCGACCCTAACGCTAAACACCCTAAACTTTCTATTCATGCAAATGAAAATGTCAGCATTCATACTGATAATGCGAGATTACATACTGTGCTTACCAATATCCTTGGAAATGCGATTAAGTATCACGACTTGGAAAGTGCGAACCCTGAAATTAGAGTCAGAATTGAAAAATCCGAAAAAGGATTGAACCTCCTCATTTCTGATAATGGAGCCGGCATAGATCAAAAACATCTCCCTAAGATTTTCGATATGTTCTATCGGGCACATAAATCTTCGAATGGAACAGGACTTGGCCTGTATTTGGTCAAAGACGCACTTGAGCATATGGGTGGAAGTATCGGTGTTACATCTGAAAAAGGCAAGGGAACGACATTTGATATCCATTTGGTGGACCACAAAGCAAACCATTCGTAGGAATATTTGATTATTGTATCAAAGCAAAAGACTATGAAAGCAATATGGAATGGCGAGGTAATCGCTGAAAGTGATGAAACAGTGGTAGTGGAGGGAAATCATTATTTTCCGCCATCATCAATTAAAAAAGAATACTTCAAAGAAACAGACACCCATACCCACTGTCCATGGAAAGGGGAGGCCAGTTACTATACCGTGGTGGTAAACGGCGAAGAAAACAAAGATGCTGCCTGGTACTATCCGGAAGCCAAGGAATTAGCCAAGAATATCGAAAATTATGTGGCTTTTTGGAATGATGTGAAGGTTGAAAGCTAAGCTTTCCCGTTTGTAGGGAGTTTGACCTTGGGTTTTCTAAGGTCATATCCAATATAAAAACTTCTCAGGACCATTGTAAGCACTAAAGGCACCAATGCCTGATGCAGCGGCTGAGGAAGAATAGCCCAAACTAAAAGTACGCCACAGTACCAGTATGCTAATACTTTAAAGTATTTCCTGAAAAAGTCTCTAAACCTTTCTTTTCCTACAAAGAAGATTAGTGGCAGGTGAAAAGGAATCGCCCACAGAATATTCAGATTTCTTTGAGACAAATGCTCTGTACCAAACCAAAGAAAAACCACCCACCAGCCGGCAAAGCCAACAACTGAAAAAAGTAGCGCATCAATCCATTTAGTTCGCTTTCCAGATTTGAGATTTCGATGTGTTATCAGCCCAACCACAAAAAACAGGATCACGAATGTGTTAAATGGAGTAAAAAGGCCGTTGCTGTTTTCCACGTCAGTAGGCATAAAGGTTGTCTCTGATTTCTTAACTAGCGGAACAGTGGCACTATCTCGAGAAATGGTAGCCCCTGAAAAGGCCATGTGGATATAATCCGGAAGGAACATGTATTCGTAGGCGGTTGCCTCTCTATCTATTTGCATCCCTAAACCCAGATCAATTGCAAGATCACCCCACGGTTGATAATCCAGGTAATCATCCATTAAATCCCGTATCGTTTTTCCCTCCTCCTTATAACTAAAATCAAAATTGATGCGACCCGCAAACAGTTCTTCAGGCACATCTCTGATTTTCGTAGCACAATTGTCATAAACATAATTGTAGAGGTATTCCGCGTTTTCAGGCTTGACATTGTTCTGTAAAAAATCAAAAAATCGTTGTTTTTCTTCTTGCGTCAGGTTCAAATATTGCTCTTTGATAAAGCGATCCTGGCTTTTATAAAACCTAAATACCCTATCATATTTGGTTACCCCAACCTTATACTTCAGAAGCCCCTGTGCAAAATTCAAAAAGAAGTTTTCCTGCTCGAAATCATACAGGCCATAATTGTAGAACCAGTCAATTCCCTTCTTTTGATCAACTATCCGTATGCCACTATGCCCAAAAGCCGACCAGACTTCACCCTGATACGGGCCAACTGTAATCACAGCGATTTCAGCCTCCTCAGACAATCTGATTTGAGCGATGGAAAAAGTGGATAGAAAAATTAGAAAGCTCAGAAATACGAATCTCATGATTCAAGTGTTTACTTTGTTTTTGCAATGATTGTCAATCTGCACGATAGCATCTCACTCGCTTCAAAGCTAACGCCAAAAAGAATATCCAATGCATGGAAAATCTGGCGAAGCTTTCAGCAGTCCATGAAGCACGGAAAAGCCGCGATCTCCGGACTCCCGATCAGCATGGCGATTGAGCCTACCACTGCATGCAACCTGAGATGTCCGGAATGCCCGAGTGGTTTACGATCTTTTTCCAGACCAACCGGAAAGCTTGATGTTTCACTGTTTGAAAAAATTATGGAAGATGTCAGTGAGCACCTGCTTTACCTTACTTTTTATTTTCAGGGAGAGCCATATCTGAATCCTCAGTTTCTGGATATGGTAAAAATTGCCAGCCAACACAGGGTTTATTCCACCACGTCAACCAATGCTCATTTTTTGGATGATGAGAATGCCAGGAAAACAGTGGAAAGCGGGCTGAATCGTTTGATCATTTCGATCGATGGTGCCTCTCAGGAAACCTACGAATCATATCGAAAAGAAGGCGATCTCACCAAGGTGCTGGAAGGGACTGAGAACGTTTTAAAGTGGAGAAAAAAATTGAAATCAAATAGTCCAAAAGTCGTTTGGCAGTTCCTGGTCGTTCGGCCAAACGAACATGAGATTCCAAAAATCAAGCGTCTTGCAAAAGAATATGGAGTGGATAAAGTAGCCTTCAAAACGGCCCAGATTTATGACTATAAAAACGGAAGTGATCTGATTCCAACCATTGATAAATACTCTCGCTACAGATCAAATGGTGATGGGACTTACAGCATCAAAAATCAGCTGGAAAATAAGTGCTGGAAGATGTGGCAATCCTGTGTCATTACCTGGGATGGTCAGGTCATTCCATGCTGTTTTGACAAGGATGCCAATCACAGCATGGGCAATGTCTCTGAAAGTTCGTTTGAAGACATCTGGCATTCCATGCCGTACCAAAACTTTCGAAATGCTCTTTTAAACGGCCGTTCAGAAATAGAAATTTGTAAAAACTGCACTGAGGGGCTGAAGGTTTGGGCCTGATGCACTTATTTCGCACTTCATATCACACAATTTATGAAATTCGATCGCAAGAATCGCACTAACGAAGAGCTTCTCGCCATACACAAGGCATTGGTCACCCCTCGATTGATCGAGGACAAAATGCTAATCCTTCTACGCCAGGGCAAAATCAGTAAATGGTTTTCCGGCATTGGACAGGAGGCCATTTCTGTAGGAGCAGCACTAGCCCTCAACAAAGAGGAGTACATCCTCCCCATGCACCGAAATCTTGGTGTTTTCACTTCAAGGGGTGTTCCGCTTCAGCGGCTTTTCTCACAGTTCCAGGGAAAAATGAACGGCTTCACTAAGGGTCGGGATAGAAGCTTCCATTTCGGAACACAGGATTACAATATCGTGGGAATGATCTCACATCTGGGGCCTCAAATGGGAATCGCTGATGGTATCGCTTTGTCCCACCTGCTGAGAAAAGAAGAAAAAGTAAGTCTTGTCTTTACCGGAGATGGCGGAACCAGTGAAGGAGATTTTCATGAGGCAGTAAACGTAGCTTCTGTCTGGAAGCTGCCTGTCATATTCGTGATTGAAAACAATGGCTATGGGCTCTCTACCCCCAGCCGAGAGCAGTTCAACTTTGACTCATTTGTCGTAAAAGGGCCAGCTTACGGAATGGAAGCCTACAGTGTGGAGGGTAACTCCATTTTGGAAGTATTAAATGAGCTGGAGCCACTGGTAGAAGACATTCGGAAGAATCCACGACCAATCATTTTCGAGGCAAAGACCTTTAGAATGAGGGGACACGAAGAAGCATCAGGAACCAAATATGTTCCGAAAGAGCTGATGGCAAAGTGGGCCAAAAAAGATCCTGTAAAAGCGTTTGAGAGCTTCCTGATCAAAGAGAAAGTTTGCACAAACGATGAGATTGGTGAAATCAGAAAAGCCATTCAAAAAGAAATTAGTGATGCGGTGAAAGAAGCCTTTGCTGAAGAAACCATTTCAGCAAACACTGAGACTGAACTAGCAGATGTTTATTTTCCGTTTGAGCAAAAGGTAATTGCTCCAAAAGGAAAAAAATCGTCTAAACGATTGGTTGACGCCATTTCAGATGGGCTAAGACAATCGCTGGAAAAACATCCCGAGCTTATCCTCATGGGACAGGACATTGCTGACTATGGTGGGGTTTTTAAAATTACCGAAGGGTTCATGGAGCAGTTCGGGAAAGAGCGCATTCGAAATACGCCACTCTGCGAAGCAGCCATTGTTGGGACAGGCCTTGGGCTAAGTATTGCCGGCATGAAAGCAGTCGTGGAAATGCAATTCGCCGATTTTGTCACCGAAGGTTTCAACCAAATCGTAAACAACCTGGCAAAGATTCACTACCGATGGGGACAAAATGCGGATGTGGTGGTGCGGATGCCGACAGGAGCAGGCGTTGGAGCAGGGCCTTTCCACTCACAGTCCAATGAAGCATGGTTTTTCCATACGCCTGGGCTAAAAATTGTTTATCCTTCCAATCCCGTAGATGCCAAAGGTTTGCTGGCTGCAGCGATAGAAGATCCAAATCCGTACATGTACTTTGAGCACAAAGCACTGTACCGCTCATTGACAGAGGATGTGCCTGATGCATACTATACGACTGAAGTCGGGAAGGCAGTCGTTTGTCATGAAGGTGATGATCTAACGATTGTCACTTATGGCATGGGCGTTCATTGGGCCATGCAATATGCAAAACAGGCCAAACATTCGCTGGAGGTCGTTGATCTCAGAACGTTGCTTCCGTGGGATAAGGAAACTGTAGCTGCATCGGTCAGAAAAACAGGAAGGGTTATGGTACTGCATGAGGATTGTCTCACCGGGGGCATTGGAGGAGAAATAGCGGCATGGATATCCGAACATTGTTTTGAGTACCTGGATGCACCGGTGATGAGAGAGGGCAGCCTGGATACTCCTGTTCCATTTGCGGCGGACCTGGAGAAGAATTTTCTACCCAATGAGCGGCTGGAGGAAAGACTGATCAGTCTTGTCAAATACTAATAGGGATAAAAAGCTTTTGATTGTTAATGGATCATGAAAGCATCCCACATATTCCTTTCAGCTCTGATCGTAATCATTCAGAGCTGCACAACCAATCAAAAACAAGATCCTGAGAGCCTCAAAGAGGAAATCGCACAGGCAGAAAAAGCTTTTAATAATTATGCTGCTGAGCATGGTGTCAAAGAAGCATTCTTAACCTTTGCCCATGAAAACGCAGTGCTAAATCGCCGAGACTCAATTATCGCCGGGAAAGAGGCGATTGCAAACTACTTCGATAATCAGACGCTCAAAAATGTCTCCTTGCAGTGGAAGCCTGATTTTATCGATGTTTCATTCAGTGGCGACATGGCATATACCTACGGAAAATATACCTTCAGTGCCATTGCACCAGACAGTACCACGATTAATGCATCCGGCATTTTCCATACAGTCTGGAAGCGAGATGAAAATGGCGAATGGAAGTATGTTTACGATTAATGGCAGCTATATAACCGCATAGATCAATAGCCCACCCAATAAAAAGCTAAATGGTGCCGTGAGCCTGACTCTTAATGGTGTGAGAAATCCTGCGCACCACAAGGCATACTGATGATGTACACGTCTTGGTACAAGATAAAGTACGCATGAGGTTGCGATCATGAAATAACCAAAAACGGTGAAATAAATCGGGTACCTCGAGAAGTCCGCATACACAACCAAAGAGATGGCAGGAATAAGCCTTAGAGTAATTTCTGCATAGTTTATCAGGTTGTTGCTGGCAGCCTTTTTAAGAATCGAAATCGCTTTGTTTGGAGCCCTAAACATAAGTATCCCGACAAAGATGATAAATAGACCAAAAGCCAATATTATCAACCTGGATAACTCATGTTGCCATTCCACTATTTAGAACTTCACACCTAAATCAATAGATAAAACGGTATTGCGAAGCTGTAGGTCACCAAACCCATCCGCTGCACCATTGACAACATTTACCAGCCCTCGTTGATAGGAAACGCCTCCAAAGATGGTGGTATTTATTCCGGCTCTGAATTCGATCCCTGCACCCAGAATAACAGGGATATCAATTGGTGTAAATTTTTCAACTGTGGTATAAGATGGGTCTTCTTCCTCATTGAAAACCAAAATCTCCAGCGCTGATCCAACCTGAAGAAACCCTTTGAGGTCGGGAGCAATTTCATTGGTGAAAAGCTTGAGTGTGGCAGGAATCTGCAAATATTGAAGCTTGTACTCTTCTTCAATGGTACCTGATGCATCCCTGAACGCCACACGCTTCGGAAGATAAATCAAACCTGAACTTAAAAAATAGGTGTCGGACAAAGTCTTATCTGCAATTAAGCCGACAGAGAACTTCATCTTCGAACCGTCATTTTCTACTGTTTGCGCATCATTTTTAGCACGGTTGGCAGCAACCACGGGTGCTAGCTTCAGACCCAGTTTGATTTGAGCCATGGAACCAAGAGATGCGAGGATAAAAAGAGAAAATATTAACTTCTTCATGTTCGTTATCTGATTTTGATTATTTCCATAAAGGCAAAAATTAGACCTCAATGAATGAAACAGGTTTACCCTGTTAAATTTGCCGTCAAAAATAGATAGTATGCGAGCAGTCCACCTAATGATTTGTATTGTTTTATTAGCTTCATGTACAAGTCAACCGTGCAGGGAATCGGTAGAGCCGGAAGCGGTAGTGCTTAGGGTTGAGCGATTGGAGCAAGAGCTTTTTGATAGCGAGTCTTCAGCTGAAGTAGAAGAATTTCTCCAAAACAATCCGGATTTTGCTCAGCTATTTCTTCATTCCGATCAATACCCTGCGGATTCTATTCTGGCAAATCGAATGTTTGGTTTGATCCAAAATCCATCGATTGATACACTGTATCAGGAGTCTGTTGCCACGTTTGAAAACTTTGATGATGTGGTAAAAACACTTGAAGATGGTCTTGGGAGATTGAAAGTGTATTACCCAAACGCTCCTTCGCCCGTCGTTCAGACATGTGTGACAGGATTATACAACGACCTTTTCATTTCCAATGAACACATCATGATTGGAATGGATTTTTTTGTTGGTCCCAATGCCACTTACAAGCCACAGCAAATTCCTAATTACATCCTCCAGCGATATACGATAGAGCATCTGGCGGCCAGCATACTTCAGTTCATCTCCAGCCAATACATTGCGAAAAGCAAGGGGGATGCAATGCTGGCAGAAATGATTGATTACGGAAAATCCTACTACCTCCTCGGAAAAATTCTACCCTGTACCCCCGGCAATATTTTGATTGGCTACTCCAAAGAAGAGTGGGAAGACATCTATGAGAATGATGCCATTATCTGGGCCAATTTTGTGCAAAACGAGTGGTTGTTTGAGACAGATCATACCATGAAGCAACGCTTTCTGGGCGAACGACCAAACGTTTATGAAATCGGAGATAAATGTCCGGGCAGAATCGGCAGGTGGGTTGGCTGGGAGATCGTAGAAGCTTACGCCGAAAGAACCGGTGCTTCTGTTCAGGATATCATGTCAGAAACGGACTTCAATAAAATTTTTACAGAATCTAAATACAAGCCGGGTTAATCCCCCTTTGAAGCGGTCCGACGATTCGGGGGGGTGAGATGGAAATGCGAGGTGGCAGGGGGATGTTTTCGCTCTAAGCCGTCAAAATATACACCTCAGAATCCGTCACCTCAAACTTGTATTCATTGTTGAGGATTTTTAAAAGCTTGGTGATCTGTATGTCTTTATCGTAGTAAAGCTCAGCAAGCTTTCTCCCGTTACGTTGATATTTAGCAAGCAGTTCAGGAGAGGCTAAAAATACTTTTAGCTTCCTTACAAATACTGTCTCGGAATGAGGGTCATGATGAAAGCCGCATCTGTTTTTACTAATCAGATTTTTGATCCACCCTTCAAAATTGATGATAGTGAGCTTCCCGGAAGCCAGAGAATCAAAAAGTTTGTTAGGACTTCCAGTACCCAGCACTTTCACATCCTTGAAGGATACATAGACAGCATCACTTTTATCGAGAAGGTTCTTCACACAATGCTTACTGGAATGCGGATAGAATGAAACATTCTTAAGTCGTTTGGCTAATGACTTCAATCGTTTGAGTTCAGAACCATACCCGATGATATTGAAGTGGACAGGCAGGCTTTCTTCTTTACACTGTCTTGCGGCATCAATCAGATATTCCAGGTGATTGGCTTTTCCAAGTGCACCGCAATAAGTAATCTGAAACCGGTTGTTGTCACTGAAAACACCAATGCTATAAGCGGCATCAAAAAAGGAGCAATCTGCCATATTCGGAATCACATACACTTTTGTATGTGGACTTACCTTTTCAATGTAATTTCTAATGGCTGGTGAAAGAGCGATTACCTTATCCGCCTCGAAGTAGAATTTCTTCTCCAGTGAATACAGCCATTTTTTAAGCCACTTGTTCTTGATGACTCCCATTTGAATTGGTGCTTCCGGCCACAAATCCCCCACTTCAAAATAATAAGGAAGGTCTAGTTCATTCTTTAGGTAGGTTGCTATAAACCCTGTGGTTAGTGGGGTCGTCATTACGTAAGCCAGATCATGCTTTGACAGCTTTTTAGCTTCCTTTTTGGCAAATCTCACGAAAAGAAAGAATGCCCAAAGTCGTTGAATGAACCCGAAGCTATTGTCATACACCACGGGTAGGTAGTGAACCTCAATTCCATCGACCTTCTTCACCTCATAGGCCGCATTGTGAGCCGTAATCATGGTCACTTCATGACCTGCATCTACCAATCCTTTCGCTAGATAATAAGACCTGATGGATCCCCCTTCTTCAGGAGTTTTGAAATACTGATGGACGTATAGAATTTTCATCCGTGCCTTAAATATGCATCCTTCCGGATTAAAATCAATTCCTCTTTCGAAGAAAACAATCTACTCATCGGTGACAAGTATGAAAATGAAGATTTTATATCCCGTTCCTCTCAAAGTATTTGCAAAAATGCGTGATCTCACATTTCTCACACATTGGCCTCCTGGCCAGGCACGTATATCGACCATGCAAAATCAACCAATGGTGCGCTCTTGAAACATATTCTTCCGGGATATGTCTTACAAGTTGCTTCTCTACCTCCAATGGAGTCTTAGCCGTTTGAGTAACCAGACCTAGCCTTTTCGATACACGAAACACATGGGTATCAACAGCCATGGCCGGTTGATTATAGAGCACAGATACAATCACATTCGCTGTTTTTCTACCCACCCCTTGAAGTGAAGTTAGCTCCTTGATGGTCGTCGGAATTTCTGAATTGAATTCTTCAACCAGTCTTTTACTCAGAGATAAAAGGTGCTTGGTCTTATTATTGGGATAGGATACACTACGTATATACGGAAACAACTCATCAAAATGGCTGGCGGCCATGTGTTCAGGTGTTGGAAAATCCTTGAACAAAGCAGGTGTCACTTTGTTGATTCGCTCATCGGTACACTGTGCGCTAAGCACCACAGCCACTAAAAGCTCGAATGGATTTCGGTACTTGAGCTCTGTTTCCGGCTCAGGAAAATTCAGAGAAAAATGAGATACGAAAGCTTCGAACCGTTCTTTTTTATTCATGGTATAAAGTGTCCGATTTTCAAAGGCTCCCCAATTTACATCAGATTTTGACCGTTTGTAAAAGCTTGCGTAAATCTTAACTCCAGGCAGCCCATAAAAACAACCATTTATCCAAAATACAGATTCATTTTATCTGTTGGCCGTTTATTCCTTTCAAAACCAAACTCAAAATAAAATGCGACTAATCACTACAGGGAAGCGATGGCTTCCTTTCATACTATTACTATGCCTGGGATCGGCTTATGCTCAAAGCGACCAGTCGGCCACCGTATCGGGAGTGGCCAAAGAACAATCAGGAAATCCACTGCAGTTTGCAACCGTGGTTTTAATGAACTCCGATTCTATCCCAATCAATGGAGCAGTAACCGATGAAAATGGAGCGTTTCAAATTTCAGCTCCTTATGCACAAAATGCGACACTGGTTGTTTCTTCTATCGGATTTCAGACCTACCAGTCATCCCCTTTCGATTTAAGCGAATCTCAGCCTCAAGTGGAAATGAATGACATTGTCGTTCAGGAAGACGCTGAGCTATTGGACGAAGTAGCTGTCACTGCGCTCCGGCCTCAAGTGGTCATGGAAGCAGACAAAATGGTCGTTTCTGTTGAGGGCACGGCTATGGCTTCCGGTTCAACTGCATATGAAGTGCTGGAAAAATCACCGGGTGTTTTTGTGGATCAGGATGGAAATATTCAGCTGAATGGAAGAAACAATGTGCGTATCATGGTGGATGGAAGACCATCTTACCTTTCAGCTCAGGAGCTCCGAAACCTTCTTCAGGGGATGTCTGCTGATAACATCAAACAAATAGAAATCATCGCCAACCCATCAGCCAAATATGATGCAGAGGGACAAGCCGGTATCATAGACATCCGATTGAAGAAAAATACAATGCGTGGAATTAACGGATCGGTAAATGCCGGAACCAGAAACAATGGTGAGCAGGGTTACAACGGAGGCCTCCAGCTCAATATGAAAACCGGAGACTGGAATTCATTTGTGACTGGAAACTATATGCGAAATCCGGGCGGAAGAGAAAACACGATGTACCGCGAGTTTAACGGGGCGCAATCCAGCTCGTTTGATCAGAGAGGTGAAGAAAACAGAATATTCGAAAGCCCATCTATACGTGTCGGAACTGATTATGACTTCTCCGAGAGACAGTCTATTGGTGCACAAATTGGATACTCAAGGTTTGAAGGTGACATAGATTTTTTTACCAGATCCTTTTTTGCAGGAGATACAAATGAAGACCCACTCGTAACGGCGAGAAACCTCACGGCATTCAATGTGGAAAACAAGTCGGCCAACCTTCACTATTCACTACAGTTTGATTCAGTAGGAACAAAAATGACAGCTGACTTTAATGTGATTGGCGTTTCGAATGATGGAGGGGCCACTTTCACAAACAGGTATTTTGATAACAATGAAAACCAAACCAGATCTGAACTTCTGGAAACAGTGAACCCAACTTCGTATGACATCATTTCCGGTCAGTTAGATTTTGAGATTCCACTTGGAAAGGGCAAGATTGAGACAGGAATAAAAGCAAGTAGCGTGACCTCAGATAATGATCTGCAATTTTATATGGTTGAAGGCAATGACCGAACATTAGACAATACACGATCCAACCATTTCATCTATGAAGAAAGGATATCGGCAGGATATGTGAGTTATGGAACTCAACTAGGAAAATGGACCGTGAAAGCCGGCCTACGAGGAGAGCATACAAAATCTGATGGTGAGTCGATCACGATTGATTCTGTTACCGTAAGAGATTACTTTAATCTTTTTCCTAGTTTATTCTTACAAAGGTCTCTTTCGGAAAACTATATGATCAACCTGAATTACAGTAGAAGAATTGATCGACCACAGTATCGAAACCTTAATCCTTTCATTTTCTATTTGGATCCCTACACATGGGCACAAGGCAATCCATTACTGCTTCCACAGTACACGCATTCGGTTCAGTTCACTCAAACCTTCAAACGACGATATAATTTGATTCTGGGATTTTCCCAAACGAAGCAATTTATCACAGAAGTACCTTTTCAGGATGTGGAAAACCTAACCACCGCATTCATTCAGTCCAATGTAGATGACTCGTATACCGTCAGCGCTAATCTGGTTTTACCATTCCAATTTACCGACTGGTGGACCATGAATAATAACCTTTCTGCCTGGCACCAGAACTTCACAACCTTCGTAGGGTTGGATGAAATCAGGAACAGCCAGACTTCATGGAATTTCCGATCCGGAAATACACTTAAGCTTGGCAAAAACACACGAGGCGAGGTGACATTTAATTACCGTTCCGCTATCGTGTATGGGTTATATCACCTCGATGCAAACTGGGGTCTGGATTTGGGGATCAAGAAGTCTCTTTTCAAAGGAAAGCTTGATGCAAGCTTAAACGCACGGGATATTTTCAAAACCCAACTGGTTGTCGGGTCCGCAGATATCGCACCAAATGTCAATTCATTTGATCAGTATTTCAACAGCCGTACAGTTGTGTTCTCCCTTTCATATCGCTTTAGCAAAGGGCAGAAATTCCAGTCTCGCAATCGAAACATCAATTTGGATGAATTGAATCGTACGGGAGGGCAATAAAAAATTAGGGGTGGGGCAATCAACTTGATCGCCTCACCTTTCAATTTCTACATCACGAAATGCTTACGCAGATTGTAAATTCTTCGAAGCGTAAAGAATTCTGGAAACAACATCATTAGGTGCTTTAAATGTAACAGCATCTAATGCAGATTTTGCTTCTTCCAGTTCGTCCAGTCTTGCTCGGAGTTCCATGTCAGCACACAGCGATTCCTTCATTTCTAATCGCTCGTCCTCATTTACCTCGTCGTATAGAAATCTTACTAAATCATCTTCTGTAAAGGTTTTTGTCATACGCGTTTTGGGTTTGCTCAAACTTTTTTCTCAAGTTTATCAAAGCATACCTCATCCTTCCTAGCGCCGTATTGATACTTACATCTGTTGCATCAGCAATTTCCTGAAAACTCATCTTCATGTAGTGTCGCATAACCAACACCTCACGCTGTGAGTCCGGTAAATCTTTGATGTAGGCTTTCAGAAGGTTGTAGGTATCTTGTTTGATATGTTCTTCTTCAATTGACGACTCAGAAAAATCAAGCGTATTAAACACGCTGCTTCCGTCCTCCATCACGATCATCGGATAGCGCTTCGCTTTTCTAAAGTGGTCTATAGACAGGTTATGGGCAATTCTCAAAATCCATGGTAAGAATTTTCCTTCCTCATTATACCTGCCGGATTTGATGGTACGAATAGCCTTAATGAAAACCTCTTGCAAGAGATCCTCAGCAGTGTACCTGTCTTTTACAATTAAATAAATGGTGGTAAAAACCCGATCTTTATGACGATTGAGGAGTTCCTCAAATGCCTCTTCGTTTCCGCCAATGTAGCGGGATAGCAAATCGCTATCATTCAAACTTGTCTTATTCATGTAATTCACCTGTTTGTTAACGTAGAGGTCTATATCATATTGTGGGGTTTAAGGTTTGAAATAATTTTAGCGGACAAGAATATAAAAATTCAACAACTCAGAAAAGTCTGCACCTTATTTTTGCGCGACTCGAACCGAATTTCTTTGTTAGTGTTTCATAGACAGGCGTACCCCTAAAATGGTTGGAAAAATCGACAATTTAGATCCCAAAGAATACATCCTGATTAAAGGAGCTCGGGTGAATAACCTCAAAAATCTGGATGTTGCCATCCCCCGAGATCAGCTTGTGGTGATTACGGGATTATCCGGTTCCGGAAAGTCATCACTTGCATTTGATACCCTTTTTGCTGAAGGACAAAGGAAATATGTAGAAAGTTTAAGCTCCTACGCCCGTCAGTTTCTTGGTCGGATGGAGAAGCCGGAAGTTGATTATATCAAAGGCGTAGCTCCGGCCATTGCCATTGAACAAAAGGTTTCATCAAGAAATCCACGATCCACCGTTGGCACAACCACAGAAATCTACGATTACCTCAAGTTGCTCTTTGCGAGAATTGGCAAAACCATTTCCCCGGTTTCAGGCAAGGAAGTAAAAAAAGATACGGTCACCGATGTAGTAGATTACATGCTTTCGCACGATGAAGGATCGAAGCTGATGGTCACCACTCCTTTAAAACAAAAGGAGAAACGGTCACTAACAAAAGAACTTGAAATCCTGATGAGTAAGGGCTATACCCGAATCATGATCGGTGATGAGGTGGCCTTCATAGAGGATGTGCTCAAGAACAAAGAGAAACCAAAGAAAGCCGTTGAAATTCTCATCGACAGGGCGGTGGTGCAAAACGATGAAGCCACCCAGTTTCGTTTAGCAGATTCAGTACAAACAGCCTTTTTCGAAGGAGAAGGAGACTGTTTTGTGACGATCGTTGGTAAGGGGAAAAAAGCATTTTCAGATCGGTTTGAACTGGATGGAATACTATTCGAAGAGCCTTCCGTCAATTTTTTCAGCTTCAATAATCCGTATGGTGCTTGCAGAAAATGCGAAGGTTTTGGCAGAGTGCTTGGCATAGATCCTGATCTGGTAATTCCGGATAGAAACCTTTCGGTATATGAGGGGGCCATCGCTCCGTGGAAAGGTGAAACCATGAAAAAATGGGCAGAGCCATTATTGAGAGATGGAATACGTTTTGACTTCCCGATTCACCGGCCTATTGCCGAACTTACACAAGAACAGTACGACCTCCTCTGGACCGGCAATGAATATTTTGATGGACTGAATAAGTTTTTTGCTCATTTAGAATCAAAGCTTCACAAGATCCAATACCGGGTGATGCTTTCTCGCTACAGAGGGAAAACTACTTGCCCGGATTGTAGAGGAACCAAGCTTCGCAAAGACGCAAGCTATGTTAAGATTGATAATCATTCCATTACTGATTTGGTCTTGATGCCCGTAAAAAAATTACGCCCATTTTTTGACTCCATTAAACTGAGCAAACACGATGAAAAAGTGGCTAAACGAATTCTTGATGAAATCAAAAATCGACTTTCCTATCTGGATCAGGTCGGGCTCGGATATCTTACTCTCAATCGGCTGACCAGTTCGCTTTCCGGTGGCGAGTTCCAGAGAATCAAATTGGCCACTTCACTCGGCAGTGCATTGGTCGGGTCTATGTACATTTTGGATGAACCAAGTATTGGGTTGCACCCTCGGGATACGGATCGTTTGATCGATGTGCTGAAAACTCTTCGTGATGTAGGAAATACGGTCATCGTTGTAGAGCATGAAGAAAAAGTGATGGAAGCTGCTGATCAGATCATAGACATTGGTCCGGATGCAGGTATCTACGGCGGAGAGCTGGTGTTCCAGGGGAAGACTTCCGAGATGAATGGTGAGACCAATTCTTACACCTCAAAATACTTACAAGGAAAGGAAACCATTCCGGTCCCGGAACGAAGAAGACCATGGAGATCTTCGGTACAAATAGAGGGCGCCAGAGAAAATAACCTAAAGAATATTGATGTAGAAATACCGCTTGGGGTACTGACAGTTGTTACGGGTGTAAGTGGTTCGGGCAAGTCTACTTTGGTTCGAAAAATTATTCACCCGGCAATTGGAAAGCAGCTTGGATTGATCGGAGAATCATCAGGGAAATTCACTAACCTGACAGGTAACTACAAGAAAATCACCCAGGTCGAGTTTATAGATCAAAATCCGATTGGAAAAAGCTCCAGATCCAACCCGGTAACCTATGTCAAAGCATACGATGCGATCCGTCAGCTGTTCTCTGAGCAGCCACTTTCGAAAACCAACAATTTCAAACCTGCCCATTTCTCTTTCAACGTAGATGGAGGACGATGCGAAGTATGTGAAGGAGAAGGCACGGTAAAAATCGAGATGCAGTTCATGGCTGACCTCCACTTAACTTGTGAAAACTGTGGCGGTAAGCGTTTCAAAAAAGAAATTCTGGAAGTCAAATACAACGACAAAAACATAGCGGATGTACTTGACCTTTCCGTGCAGCAGGCGTTGGAGTTCTTCGAAGGAAACAATGCAATCACTAACAAGCTGCAGCCCCTTTTTGATGTGGGTCTTGGCTATGTGAAACTCGGGCAAGGATCAAACTCACTCAGTGGTGGAGAAGCGCAACGTGTAAAACTGGCCTCCTTCCTATCAAAAGGAAGCAAGACCAACAACACGGATCACATCCTTTTCATTTTTGATGAGCCAACAACAGGCCTCCATTTTCACGACATCAAAAAATTATTGGATGCCATCAATGCATTGGTAGATGGAGGTAATTCCGTGGTAATTATCGAGCATAATACCGAAGTGATTAAAAATGCTGACTGGATCATTGACCTTGGGCCAGAAGGAGGAGAAGAAGGTGGTAATGTGTGTTTTGCTGGCACGCCTGAGGAAATGATCAAACTCAAGGATAATTACACCGCTCAATATCTGAAAGAGAAACTCTAGAAGGAGGTTCTACGCTATTATGTACTTCCTCATTCGGTGATTAATACTCCCAAGATTGGGTGTGTCATTGGGGTTGCTTTCCAGAATTCCTGATAAAAACCCGATGACTTTTTCTTCGAAACCAAGGGCCTTGGCAATCTTCTCTCCGAACTTGATTTCACTCAGCAACACTTTCCCGTCAATCTTCATGAGTTTTACAGTGTAGACAAGAATCTCCACTTTGTCATCAAAACCTAAATTCTTGATAAGGCTTCCGGTCTTATCTGCACTTTTGAGAAGCTCCTTGAGCTCTGCCATCGATAGGCCCTCAAGCTCAGCCAAATGACGAATAAATTCTTTCTCAGAGCTATCAAATTCTCCATCAGCTTGTGCGATCCCGAGTAAGGCTCTGAACTTTACAACATCTTTCATGAGTTCTTGATTTATGATCGTACAATTTGATCATAAATATTCGCCCAAAATATTCTTCCAAAATCTATTCGACGAGTAGGCTAAAAAGTGCCTATTAATGACACCTAGTTATCAAAATAAGCACCAAGCTTTTTCATGTTCTCCTCGCTCACAGCTACATCATACTTCACCTGACCCGCTTCAATGAGAATGACCCGATCACACGATTCTGCTATATTTTGCAGGTTGTGACTAGAGACAATCACGCAACGTCCTTGCTCTTTCTGAGCACGGATTAGCTTCCGAAGCTTTGCCTGTGAAGTAGGATCGAGGTGAGCAAATGGCTCGTCCATAATGATGTATTTCGGATCACCGGCAAGCAATGATAAAACTCCGATACGTACTTTTGTTCCTGTGGAAAGATCCCGGATATATTTCTTGTTCTCCTCAATATCCTTATTTGAAAAATCAGAATAATCAGCCAACAGCTGCTCCACATCAAACTGGGAATTCTTCATCTTCAAAATAAAAGTCAAGTACTCTTTGGGCTTTAGAAACTCGATTAAGAAAGATTCATCAATAAACGCATTTAAATGGTTTTGCCAGTCAGCGGAGATGTTCACATGTACATCTTCTACTGAAACATACCCGTCATCCGGTTTTAAAAGATCCAGAACAGACTTAAAAAAAGTGGTCTTCCCTGCCCCATTGTTTCCTACCACTCCTACACATTCTCCTGGCTGTATTTCCAGTTCTTCAATATCGAGTGCTTGAATCCCTCCGAAGGATTTTTTAAGGTTATGAATTTTGATCATGATTTAAAACTTTGCGAAAGGTGATATTTTTTTTGATGATATTTTCTGGCAATTAAATCAGTGATCGGATGAAAAAAGACTAAGCCTACCCCACCAAGAACTCCCAGCAGATAAACAGCATGTTCACCAAGTAAGGGCTGCCCTATTCCATAGATAAAAAGCGGGAGCAGCGTAACTAAAAAACTGGTGACGAAAATAGGTCCGGTTATCATGCCATTGTAATTCATGAAAGAGTTCTCTGTGAGGACAATCTTTGTGTCGTTCAGCGTAGAACGATAAAGCACCAGAGGGATGGTCACACCAACATTATACAGAAAGATGGCAACCAGATTTATCCAGCTTAAATCTCTAATGAAAGTAGATATTGACGCCAATATCAAACCAATAACGCAAGTTCCCAGATAGAATAGGTATCTGGTTTTAATGAAGACTTTCGGGGAAATATTACTAACCAAAAAATCAAAATAGCTTCCTTCCCATCCTAGTGAATACATCCCATGTTGAATAATAAAAAAGCCAGTGGTTATAAAAAACACCAATGTGCCAATCATCCACTCTGTATCAGAGTCAACCAAAAACGGCAACAACAATACACTCACTAAGCCTAGCAGTAAGTTGCTTCGTGTCCTTTTATTTCTTATCAGAAGCGCCCACTCCAACTGAAAAACAGGATTTTTAAAACTTAAAACAGGCAGAGAATCAAGTATTCCACTTGTTTTTTTCTCATCACTTATCACACGATTTTCAATATTTCCCAGCACCAATCGGTAACTCACAAATACTAACAGCAAAAGCAAGAAAGCTGGAACAACAGGATTGATCAGAGCAGAGGCAATATTTGAAGTCGGCAATAAATACTGAACGAGCAAGAGGGTAATAACAGTCAGGGCGATCCCTATTTTTATGCCTTTACCAGCAAATTGGGCAGTTAAACACAGAAAGTGATTGGATAGCCACCAAAGAACGATGGCTGAACTTCCATACCAGCCAAACCATTCAAACGCTTTTGTTGCCATCATCAACATAGAGATGAAAAGCACATAAGGCATAATGCCAAAGAGAGAAGTGAAAAGATATTGAGGAGCAATCGTTTTAGATTGATCTCTCCACAATACGTAATACTTGAGCTTTGGAAATGGTCTTCTGAAAACCAGCCTGATAGCTAAATCCAGCCAAACATAGCTTATTAAAAACAGATAATGGTTATCTGACGGCTGAGAGAAAAAGTCATTTAAAGCAGCGGCGTAAACATCCAACTCGGCATAGGTGAGCGCCATTGGTCCTACGAATATCAATGTCAGTATAATAAAGGCAAAAATTTCGCCATCAAAGGACTTGCTTCTAACAATGGATAGGTAATGATGCCGAATGTAAAAGAGGTTCATTCTGAATCTTTTTAAATGCAAATGCCGCTCGGTTAGTATCATTGCAATCTAAAAACATACACTGGGCATGAGAAAAAAAATTGTAGCAGGAAACTGGAAAATGAATTGTACCCTGCCTGAAGGGAAAAAACTAGCTTCTGAAGTGATCCACATGGTGGAAGATGAAGTGAACAATGATGCAGATGTAATCCTGATACCTCCATTTATTCATCTGACCGGTATCCATAGCCTTATAGGATCAAGTAATAATATCTTTCTTGGTGCTCAGAATTGTCACCAACATCAAAGTGGCGCATTCACCGGAGAAGTTTCTGCAGAAATGCTCATTTCAGCTGGAGCAACATACGTTATCCTTGGTCATAGTGAGCGCCGCGAATATTTCCACGAAACAGATGAGCTCCTTGCAGACAAAGTGAGTTTTGCGCTGGACAACAACCTGACACCCATTTTCTGCTGTGGAGAAAAGTTAGAGGTCAGAGAGGCGGGAAAGCATGAAGATCTGGTAAAAACCCAAGTAGAAAAAGCATTGTTTGGACTAACTAAGGATCAAATCAAAAAGGTGGTCATTGCATATGAGCCTGTCTGGGCGATTGGTACGGGTAAAACCGCGACCGCTGAGCAAGCTCAGGAAATGCATGCGTTTATAAGAAAGCAAATAGCTGATAAGTATTCTCAGGACGTGGCTGATTCTATTTCAATTCTTTATGGTGGAAGTGTGAAACCGGAAAATGCCAAAGAGATTTTCTCTCAGCCTGATGTGGATGGAGGCCTTATTGGAGGAGCTAGCTTAAAGTCTCGTGACTTTACCAATATCGTAAAAGCGTTTGATTGATGGAGTTTATCACCATCAAAGTGACCTGTGACCCAGCTCTCATCGATGTGCTCATTGCTGAGCTGTTTGAGGCTGGTTTTGATTCCTTTCAGGAATTTGATGACGGTTTTGAAGGCAGCTGTGAACAGTCCCAATTTGATGAAGAAAAAGTTGCTGTCCTTTTCAATGAATTTCCAAATGTATCATTTACTGTTCAGGAGCAGGAAAAGATTAACTGGAATGAAGAATGGGAAAAAAATTATGATCCGATTATAGTTGGTGATAAGTGTATCGTTCGTGCCTCCTTTCATGAATCAAGACCTGAATTTCAGTATGAAATCATTGTCACACCAAAAATGTCGTTTGGCACAGGGCATCACGCCACTACCTACCAGGTATTAGACTACCAGATGGAGTTGGGCCACCAAGGGAAAAAAGTGCTGGATGTTGGAACCGGGACAGGCATTCTTGCCATCATGGCTGCTAAACGAGGAGCAAAAGAATTAGTGGCTACCGACATTGACGACTGGTGCATTGAAAATAGTGAAGAGAATTTTACGTTGAATAGCGTGAAAGACGTGACGTTAATCAAAGGGGAAATCGATGAAGTCAAGGAAGCTAATTTTGATATTGTCATCGCTAACATCAACAAAAATGTGCTGCTTGATCAAATTGGTGCATATGCCGATAGATTGAATGAGCGTGGACAGCTAATTCTAAGTGGGTTTTATGAAGATGATATAGATGATTTATTGAGGAAAGCCAATGATTATGGACTTCAAAAAACACATTCTTCTGTCAGAGATCGGTGGGCGATGCTAGCCCTGGAGAAACGCTCCGTCTAAAACCGTCGTTTATTTACGGTACAGTGGGGACTTATAAATATCTTTAACGCTTGATGCGCTCGCTTTTACTTTCAGTTTTGGCCATTCTGCTTGTCGTCTCTGCGGCACAGGCACAACGATATTCCGAAGACAAAACGGAATTTCGAAATCAGGCTATTGCCAAGCTGAAATCCATTGGAACTGAATCTTCCAATAAGATCGCCTTTGACTTTCAAAATGCCTGGGATGGAAAGTTTACCGATTCGCAGCAGGACAAAGCGCACAAAATAGCTTTGACTATGCAGAAGAAAGGATACAAATTTTATCCTTACTTCTACCATTATTTTACCTATCTGGCTTATTCAGTAGCTCAGGAAAACCTGCAAAGAGACAAGCTAGATAAAGTACTCGAAATCAATGAGAAAGTAGTTCAAACACTCTCAAAATCTCAATATAAAGAGTTCCTCCACGGACTTAATATCTACTTCGCAAGGAGATATCTGAGTCTGGATAAAAACCTTTCCGTGCAAGCACTGGAGGGAAGCTATGAATTCAAACTGCTGGGGGATTATGTGGCACCTGACCCCATCCAAGAGGAAGGCATTGAAGAGGATACTGTTGAGCTGATTACAGAGGAAAATATGCCAGTCATTGAAGAGGAACCTGCAGACGATTCCTGGGGAAATGACTCATGGGGAGACAACAATGATAGTTGGGGTAATAATGATTCCTGGGGGAACGATGATAGCTGGGGGGATTCAAACGATTCCTGGGGTGATAGCGGAGATTCCTGGGGGAGCTCAAACGACTCCTGGGGTAACTCAGACGATAGTTGGGGAAGTAATGACTCCTGGGGTAGTGAGCCGGAGGTGGTAGAAGCCCCAAAAGCAGTAAGACCAAGTTACACGCCACCCACCACAAATTATCTCACACTCAAACGATATCAATATGTTCACCCGGAACCTGAAGGGCCTGTCATTGAAATTACCAATGCCCGGCTGGTTATGGCTACCCCGTTTGATTCACTTCGGATCAAAAGTGTAAATGGATCATTTTTACTACAAAATCGAACCTTCACAGCAAGCCAGGGATCGCTGGACTGGCCGGCACAAAATACCAAGTTCCGGGGAACCGTTGTTCAGCTCAAGGAGTTTCACATCAAAAAAGACCGTCCTGAGTTTTGGACTCCCAATGCGACTCTACAGTTTAGTGAACTAACCGGTGGAGAGGTAGAAGGTGTTTTTGAATTCAGAAGTGTAGGAAGACCAAAGCGATCACTTTCAAAGTTTCCCATTTTCACATCTAACAACGCAAATCAAACCGTAAAACTGCCGGATGAAAAGTTAAGCTACACAGGAGGTATTGAGCTGAGAGGAAATCAATTGTTTGGAAAGGCAGTTTCTCGTGAATCCGGCACATTAAAGATCATTGACGGTAAAGGCAACTCGGTTGTTCTTAAATCAAAGGAGTTTGTACTTGGAGATTCCCTGGTATCCATGAATAGTGGATCCATCACCATCCTTCATGGAAGTGATTCGATTTATCATAAATCCGTTCGAGCAAAATATGATGTTTTAACCAAGAAACTCATGGTGCTCCGAAATTCTACGCTCACCCCATACAAATCTTCCTACTTTGATGTGACCATGAATGTCGACCTGATTACCTGGAACATGGAGGAGGATTCGATAGCAATGGAATTAATGAACGGTAAGGATTTGCTACCAGCCACATTTGAGTCAGACGATTTCTTTGATATTATCAGGTACAAAAAGCTGGGGCGGTTTCTGGACTTTCACCCTATCAATGCGGCGGTTTATTATTCCCGCAAATACAACGTGGATGAATTCTATGCCGGCGAATTGGCCATTGAGTTTGAGATCAATGAAAATTTTGCAAAAGCTGCCGGAAAAGTCCTTTCTCAATACGGTTTTGCAGATTACAATGCAACATCGGGTAAAATCAAGCTTTATCCTAAAGCATTTAAGTACTACGACGCATCAGCTCAGAAGGTAGATTTTGATAATCTCATGGTACCATCAAAAATCAAGAATGGTTCTAATGCACATATTGTTCTTGATAGTGGACAATTAAAAGTGAGGGGCGTGAGCAGGTTTTATCTCACCACAGATTTCAAAATATATGCTGAACCAATAGATAGCACGGTGACACTTTTGAAAGGACGAAACCTGGAGTTTAATGGTATGGTGCATGCCGGGGACTTCCAATATAAAGGAACTGGTCATGCATTTGATTATGATGAGTTCATTATCAATATGCCGCAAATTGATTCAATGCGACTAACTGTCCCCCTTAAAGATACCACGAATATCGATGGTGGTTTTGAGCAGGTAACACTTCAAAATGAACTGACTGAAACATCAGGCACGCTGCATATCAACAGCAGCGATAATAAATCAGGAGTAAAAGAAAACAGGCGATATCCCTACTTCAACTCTGATAGCGAAGCAGTGGTATATTTTGATGGAAAAGAGGTCCTGAATGGTGCTTATGATAAATCAGTGAAATTCGTTATTCCTCCATTTGAGGTGGATAGTATCGAGCGTGAAGACGGAGAAAGTATCAGCTTTGAAGGTACCTTCAACTCCGGTGGCATCTTTCCCACATTTCCTGAAACCCTTCGTATCCAAAAGGATCGATCGCTTGGATTTACTCACAAAATCCCTGCAGAAGGTTACAATTTATATGGAACAGAAGCTAAGACCTATGAAGAAATTCGATTGAGCAACAAAGGAATGCGGGGATATGGACAAATTGATTTTCTCACCACCACCATCTATTCTGATGATTTCATCTATTACCCTGATTCGGTGACAAGTGATGGTTCCGGTGGAGTGATTTCTCCTGGCACATACAAAGGAGCCAGCTACCCGGAAGCAGTGCTTGGAAAGTATGACATGTATTGGCTTCCAAGAAAGGACAGCATGTATTTGAATACGGTAGACGAACCATTCAAATTTTATAACTCAACTGCTGAACTTGAGGGCCATGCCAATATCACCACTAAAGGAGTTTATGGCGGTGGAACCTTGATTACAAGAGGTTCTAAGTCGGAATCAGACGAACTGACATTCAAGGAACTTGAATATGGAGCACGTCACGCACAGTTTGAAGTACTAACAGACGACCCTGAGAAACCGGCTATGGCGGGAGATGACATTAGGCTAGACTTTGACCTGACACAGAATACAGCAACAATCAGGCCCGAACGGGTGGGGGTTGCCGCCATATCCTTCCCTTATGCACAAATGAAAACCTCTATCACAGAGGCTGTTTGGGATCTTGAAGACTCTGTGGTAACGATGACCAAACCGGACAATATCCCCATTGAAGATTCCTATTTTTTCACTACACGAGACGATCTCGACTCGCTGGCTTTCAATGCTGAAAAAGCGATCTATGACATTAATTCTCAGGAATTAAATGTGCAGGGCATCCCATATATCATTGTTGCAGACTCGAAAATTATCCCCGAAGGAAACGAAACCACCATTCTCGCAAACTCAGTGCTTCAAAGGTTTGAAAACGCTCAAATCATAATTGACACGCTTAATGGCTATCACTTTCTGGATCGGGCTTCCATCCGCATTTGGTCAAGAAATAAATTTGAAGGAAATGCCTTCTATCAACAAATTATTGGCACTGACACCTTCGATATCCGATTTGACAGCTTTGAATTGCAAGAAGTTCCTGTTGGCGAGCCGGACCGAAGAGGCAACTATGAAACGCGGTTAATGACTGTATCCGGAGGTGAAGTGTTGGAAAATCAGAACCTGATCATTTCGCCCGGGTTTTACTACAAAGGATCCGTAACCATGTATGCATCCAAACCCGCCCTGGATTTGGATGGCCTAATCAAACTAGATCTTGCTGATCCCGGCTATGACTATTGGGTACAGTTTAAACGAACCGAAGGAGAACGCGACGTACAGCTTCCTTTCGACAATGCCTTGCTGGAGAGTGGGGAAAAAGCATATGCAGGCATTCATATGAGTATCAGAGACGAGCTTTATTCCACATTTGTGGAGCCAAAAGAAAATGCGACCGACTTTGATTTTTTCACTGCTAGTGGAACCCTTTCTTATGTTGATTCGATAGATACTTACAAAATTGAAAATCCTGCAAAAACAGATGGATCCTCTTATCAGGGACATTCCATGCTTTACACGGACACCCTTAAGTCATTTATTTTCGAAGGAAAGGCCAACTTTATTAGCCCACTAAATGCGCAAATAAAAGTTGAGTCGTCTGTACTTGGAGTTGGCAATAAAAAAACCAACGAATATACAGCAGATGCCATGTTTGCGATGGAATTTCCAGCACCTAACGGAGCATTTGATATAATGGCTGCAGACCTCATTGAGATAATCGAACGCATCGGTCCTCCACTAGCAAATGATATTTCTTTGGAGCTCCTATATAAGCTGGCAAACTTTACCAATGACGCTACCGCAAAAGAATATGAACAGTCCAGCCTAAAAGACTACACCGCACTAGCCTCTGTTTCGAAAGACCTGGAACGACAACTTTTGATCTCTGGAGTGAAAATGAAATGGGATGCCGAACAAAAAGCATGGTACAACACCACAAAGCTGGCTATTTCCAACATCTACCAGAACGACCTGAACGCCAAGCTCGATGGATTCCTTGAAATCAAAAAAGATGATTCCGGTGCTGAGGTGGTAAATCTGTTTATTCAGGCTGCCCCGGGCATCTGGTATTACATTGGATATACCTTCAATCAGCTGATTCTATATTCTTCCAATGCTGAGTTTAATGAGCTGGTAAAATCCAAGTCCAATGTAGACAGCTCTAAGCCAGGTGAATTGATCATTGCAGTAGGTGATACCAATGAAACGCTCGGATTTATTAACGATTTTAGAAAGAAATACTTCGGGATTGATGAGCCATATAATTTGGTTTCACCGGATGAAATCAAAGTAGAAGATGAGAAATTTGATACTATCGAAGAAGATGATGACGATGGTTTCGGATTTGATTAAGCCATAAATCCGTGATTTTGTGCAGAGCTACTCATCCTGAATTAAGTTTGCCAAAAAATAAGAATCAACATGAGTGCTGTTTCATACATAGAAGAACACAAAGAACAATTTCTCAACGAACTTTTAGACCTACTCCGAATCCCTTCCGTCAGTGCGGATTCCAAATTTTCCGGTGACGTAAGAATGGCAGCCGAATACCTTAAAGTCAAATTTGAGGAACTGGACACACATGTAGAGATCTGTGAAACAGCCGGATATCCAATAGTCTATGCTGAGCATATCAAAGACCCTAACCTGCCAACAGTATTGGTTTATGGCCATTACGATGTTCAGCCAGCAGACCCTTACGAGCTTTGGGACTCCCCACCTTTCGAGCCCGTCATCAAAAATGAAAAAATTTATGCACGTGGATCTGCCGATGATAAAGGACAGATGTACATGCATGTGAAAGCCTACGAAGCATTAATCAAAACGGACAGTCTGCCATGTAATGTGAAGTTCATGATTGAAGGCGAGGAAGAAGTTGGATCGGAAAACCTAGAAGTATTCGTAAAGGAAAATCGAGAAAAGCTAGCTGCCGATGTGATCTTGATTTCTGACACGGCTATGATCAGTAATGAGACCCCTTCCATCAATGTTGGCCTGAAAGGTCTTAGCTATTTAGAAGTTGAAGTAACCGGACCAAATCGAGACCTTCACTCGGGAGTGTACGGAGGAGCTGTTGCAAACCCGATAAATACACTTTGTAAAATGATCGCTTCACTCCAGGATGAGAAGGGTCGGATCACTATTCCCGGGTTTTATGACAAGGTGCAGGAACTTTCAGATGAATACCGAGCCAAAATGGCTGAGGCTCCATTCAATTTGGAGAAATTCAAAAAGGATCTTGATATAGAAGAGGTTCAAGGTGAGGAAGGATATTCAACCATTGAACGAACAGGCATCAGACCAACGCTTGATGTCAATGGTATTTGGGGGGGATACATTGGCGAAGGAGCTAAAACTGTATTGCCCTCAAAGGCACATGCTAAAATCTCCATGCGCTTGGTTCCTGATCAGACCAGCGATGAAATCACCAAGTTGTTTGCCGATCACTTTAAAAGCATTGCTCCAAAATCAGTAAAAGTGAAAGTCACTCCTCACCATGGGGGGGAGCCTGCTGTAACACCAACCGACTCCATAGGCTATAAAGCAGCAGTGAAAGCGATGGCTAAAACCTGGAGGAAAGATCCAATCCCAACACGCGAGGGAGGTAGTATCCCAATCGTAGCTTTGTTCAAAGAGGAATTGGGCCTTGATTCTATTTTAATGGGATTCGGCCTAAACGAGGATGCCATTCACTCTCCAAACGAGAGCTATGGCCTGTTCAATTATTACCGTGGAATTGAAACGATTTCCCATTTCTATCAGTTTTTCACGGATATGTCAAAATCATAATTGATGAAGAAACCAGTCCTTTTTACAGCTTTTTTCTTTCTAATATTCGCAAGCTTCAGTCAGGTGCTGAAGCCCATCGAATGGGAAACAACCCTCTCTAGTAAATCCCCAAGAGTGGGGGATGAGATTGAGGTGCGTTTTAAAGCAAAAATTGAAAAAGATTGGTACCTCTACTCCTCAGACTTTGACCCTGATTTGGGCCCACTGGTTACTGAGTTCACCTTCGAAGAAAACGATTCCTACGAATTATTGGGCGAAATTGATCCGGTGGATCCAAAGAAAAAGTACGACTCCCTGTGGGAAGGAGAGTACACATACTTCAAAAAAGAAGGCCTCTTTATCCAGAAGGTGAAAATTCTAAAAGAGGATTTTAAAATTTCCGGCACCTATTTCTATCAGGTGTGCTCAGATATTGACGGAAAGTGTATTCCGTTTGAAGATGAATTTTCTTTTGGAAGCAAAACCAAACCTGAGGCAGACGGCTTAAAAAAAAAGACTGAGTCAGAAGAAGGAAGTCTTTGGTCGATTCTGATAACGGCCTTTCTGGCTGGACTGGTAGCACTGCTCACGCCATGTGTCTACCCCATGATCCCAATCACGGTTTCTATTTTCCTGAAACAGAGCAAATCGAAAAAGGAAGGGATTGGAAAAGCATTGATATATGGACTATCGATTATTGTTTTCTTTAGTTTACTTGGTTTTCTGATTTCACTCATTTGGGGATTCACGGCTCTCAATGAACTCAGCACCCATTGGCTATTCAACCTGATCATCTTTTCTGTTTTCATCCTTTTTGCCCTATCATTCTTCGGGCTTTTTGAAATTACACTGCCCTCTTCACTAGTAACAAAAATAGACCGGCAGGCAGATCGGGGTGGGCTAATCGGAATTTTCTTTATGGCTATCACACTGGTGCTGGTCAGCTTTTCCTGTACCTTCCCAATTGTTGGTACTGCGCTGATCAATACTTTAAGTGGTGGGAGTATTCTGGAAGGAACAATGGCCATGTTCGGATTTTCTTTGGCCTTTGCTATTCCTTTTACCGGGTTCGCCATTTTCCCCACATGGCTAAAATCCATCCCCGAATCTGGCGGATGGCTTAATTCAGTCAAAGTAGTATTGGGTTTTTTAGAGCTGGCACTCGCACTAAAGTTTTTGAGCGTTGCAGACCTGGCATATCACTGGGGTATTCTTGATCGCGAAGTTTTCATTGCGCTATGGATTGCAATCTTCGGATTATTAGGATTGTATCTAATTGGTAAACTCAAACTGAAAAGTGATACGGATTCCGATAAAATATCTGTCTCCCGATTAATATTGGCAGTCGTCACCTTTTCTTTCACCATCTCATTAATTCCTGGACTTTGGGGCGCCCCTCTGAAATCCCTATCGGGCTTTCTACCACCTATGGCCACCCATAATTTTAATCTCCTTCAAGAGGATGCAGGTGGGACAACTTGTGAAGAACCAAAATTTGATAACATTCTGCATTGGCCACATGGGCTAGAAGGGTATTTTGACTATGATCAGGCTGTCGCTTGTGCCAGAGAACAAGGAAAGCCGATTTTCATTGATTTTACCGGTCATGGCTGTGTTAATTGCCGGGAAATGGAACAGCGCGTATGGTCTGATCCTGAAGTTTTAAGGCGATTGAGCCAGGATTTCGTACTAGTTGCGCTTTATGTGGATGATCGTACAAAGCTTCCTGAAAATGAGTGGTATAATTCTTCCTATGATGGGAAATCCAAGAGGACCATCGGACAGCAGAACGCCGATTTTCAAATCACGCAATTCAATAATAATGCCCAGCCATTTTATGTCATCCTAAATGAAGAGGAAGAACTGCTAATCGCACCCAGGGCGTACAACCTAAGTGTCTCTGGTTTTGTGGATTTTTTAGATAAAGCATTGGAAAACCACCGAAATAACACAGTTTTGTAGCGTTACCAAGCTAATAGCATGAAAAAAACGAGAATCTGGCTCGTAATCACCGGGCTGACCATCGCACTAATTTCGGCTGTATATTTAAAAGCCCCATTGGTTGAGCAAGAAGAATTTATCTCTGAGATAGAGGTCGACTCATCTTTTTTTCAACTCCCTACCCTTCACTACGGATATCCTATCGATTCATTTGAGATCGTTGAGGGAAAAGTGAAATGGAATCAAAACCTCTCCGAGATACTTACCGCTTTTAATATCTCTTATAAGGATCTGCACATATTATCGCAAAGATCTAAAGAGGTCTATGACGTAAGAAAACTAAAGGCCGGCTCCAACTATTCCATTATCCATGACCGGGATTCCTTAAAAACCGCAAGACAGTTCATTTTTGAGCCATCTCCCACAGAATATGTGGTATATAACCTCGCTGACTCGATTTTTGTTGACGTTCAACAAAAGCCTGTTAAGGTTAAAGAGCGGATGCTTGCGGCTGAAATAAATTCATCTCTTTATGAAGCTATATTGGATCAGGGGGCATCTCCCTTATTAGTTGGTAAAATGGTGGACGTATTTGCATGGCAAGTAGATTTCTTTCGGATTGCCGAGGGAGATAAGTTCAAGCTGATTTTTGAGGAAGAAACGGTAGACGGTGAAATTGTCGGGATCAAAAGCATCAAAGGGGCGTATTTTGAACATTGGGGAAAGCCATATTATGCTATCCCATTTCAGACTGAAGAAAAGCTCGATTTCTTTGACGAAGAAGGAAAAAGTTTGAGAAAAACTTTGCTTAAAAGTCCTTTGGAGTATTTCAGTCGTATCAGTTCACGATATTCTCTTCGAAGATTTCACCCCGTTCAAAAAAGATATAAAGCACATCTCGGAACAGACTATGCAGCCCCTACAGGAACACCTATCCGAACAGTGGGTGATGGTGTTGTACTGGAAGCAAGGTATCACGGCGGTAATGGCAATTATGTAAAAATCAAACATAATAGTAATTACACTACTCAGTATTTACATATGTCCAAGATAGCTAGAGGTATAAGACCAGGTACCACTGTAAAACAAGGCCAAACAATTGGGTATGTTGGAAGTACTGGGCTTGCTAATGGTCCACACGTTTGTTTCAGGTTTTGGAAAAATGGCCGTCAGGTTGATGCATTAAAAGTGGATATCCCATCCTCGAGTGGCATTGAAGATACGCAATTGGCAGAATTCAAGGTGTATAGTGATTCAGTCAAAAACATTCTTGATAAGATCGAATATCAGCATCAAGAAACACTTCTTGCCAAAATTCCATCAGATTCAGAGGATGATCCAAATCCATAGAATCCGCAATTAGCCTACATACGTTTGCGGAAACGAACAACTATTCTTTAGTTTTTGCATTTATTTGAGTTATTTTGGCCTAAATCATCCAATAATTCAATGCGAAAAATTTATTTAGTTGCCATTTTTTCGCTCGCTTTAGTCGCCACCACCCTCGCCCAGGTCTCTTCAGACACGTTGGTCATGGTCTATGGTAAAATGCTTAAAGCACAAGACTCTACGCCTGTGGTTGGCAACATACTTTATGAAAAACTTCCATATTATGACGATATGGGAATGGCCTCAACAAAAACAGATGGCTCATTCGAAATTCAGCTTATCCAAGGCGAAACATACAATTTCACAGTAAAAAAACCAGGATTTAATAAATATACTGAGGAAATTAAAGTCACAGGTAATACTAATAAGAACCTGTACATAGAAGAAGATATTCTTGAGCTAAGAAAGCTTGAAAACCTCATTTTCGCCCGTGGTAGCGATCAAATCTCACCTAGCTCCTATCAGGAGTTAAATGAACTTGCCACCTGGATGAATGAAAATCCTACTGTTGTCATTCAGCTTGAAGGACATACTGACTTTGCCGGAAATCCTGATGCCAATATGCGTCTTTCCGAAGCTCGTGTTTTAGCTGTCCAGGAATACCTTATAGATCAGGATGTGAAAAAGAGCAGGATTTTCACCAAGGCATTTGGTGGTTCTCAGCCAGTAACACAGGATCGAACTGATGAGGCAAAAGCCCTCAACAGGAGAGTAGAAGTAAGAGTTATTCGTCGTTAAATTTCCAGACAAAATGAAAAGAATCTACCTAATCATCCTTGCCCTATTGGCAATAAACACACTAAAAGCACAGGAGACGGTTGCATGGGGAACAGAAGTAATTGATGTTTCTTCGGAATACTCTCCTTACGAATATTCTGCAATTCAAACATTGCATAGACCCAACGTACTTCCGAATGGGGGAGAAAATCCAAATGCCTGGAGACCCAAGAACACTAACAAAGAGGAGTTTGTTATGGTCGCTTTCAGAACTCCAATTAAAGCCAAGCAAATAGCGATCGCTGAATCTGAAAATCCGGGTGCAGTAAAGGCTGTTTATGGCTATGATAGTGAGTACAACGAATACTTGCTCTTTGAGCTTACACCACGTGAACTGCCAATAGAATCACGACTTTTAAATCTTTTCTTTGAAGAAACGCCCTATGCAGTTCAGGCGATTAGAGTGGTTTTGGACTGTAGTGTTTCTGAAGGATACAATGCGATCGATGCAATTGGAGTCTCTGCTTCAAACATTCCAATTAATGTATTGCTAAACCTGGCTAAAGGCGTAAATAGCTCTGTAGACGCACAGAAATTAAGCCCCAATGTCAATAGTGATTATGTAGAACACAGCCCAATCATTTCTCCAGACGGAAAAAAATTGTACTTCAGTAGACAGTTCCATCCTGATAATGTGGGAGGAGAGAATGATGCTGAAGATATTTGGGTTTCCGAACTCGACGAAGAAACCGGAGAGTGGCTACCTGCAAGAAATATCGGCCCACCATTAAATACTCAGGGTCCCAACTTTATTAGCTCAATCAGCAAGGTGGGTGATGAAGAGATATTGATTCTAGGAAATCGCTACGGCAAGAAGGGAAGGATGTATACAGGGGTTTCCATGTCAAAAAAACAAGGTGACTCATTTACAGATCCCGAGTCCATTGAGATTGAGAATGAATATAATTACTCGCCAAATGCAGACTTCTTTTTGGCTCCAGGTGGTAAGGCTATGATTATGTCCGCCGAAAGAGATGATACATATGGTGGAAGAGATCTTTATGTCACATTTAAGAAAAATGACGGAACATGGACCGAGCCGATGAATCTGGGCAATGACATTAATTCCATTGGTGAAGACGAATCTCCGTTCATGGCTGAAGATGGCAGAACACTATATTTTTCCTCCGATGGATACACTGGATATGGTGGCGCTGACATTTATGTTTCATTCAAACTGGATGATACCTGGAAAAGATGGTCTGAGCCTGAAAATCTTGGGCCCGGAATCAACAAGGAAGGGAACGATGAATACTTCAGTATTCCGGCCACTGGTCAAAACTTGTACTTTACACGAGGAGAAAAGGGCGAGGACACAGATATTTTCAGCTTTAAGGTTCAAGATCTTTTCTCAGATCAGGTAGAGTCTCCATTAGTGGCATCAGTAAAACACCTAGTGCCAGAGGACATCATTGCTACCGTTTCAGGAACTGTATTAGATGCAAAAACAGAAAACCCAGTGGAGGGTGCAACTGTACTAATCGAGCGACTCCCCGATGGCCTGGATATCGGGCACGCTGCTACCGATGAGACAGGAACATTCAAGTTCACAGTACAAGGCGGATGGCAATACGGGCTTGTGGGAGAGGCGGAAGGATACATTTCCGAGACAGAGCGATTGGATTTTGTCGAGTTGAAAAAATCTGATACTGTTGAGAAATTCATTCGAATCTTCCCAATCCAAAAGGGTGAAACTATCGAGTTGAAAAACATTTTCTTTGATTTTGATAAAGCAGAATTAAAGACTGCCTCCTATCCAGAGCTGAATAGAGTGCTTGATTATCTGGAAAGAGGAACCATTGAAAAAATTCTCATCTCTGGTCATACAGATAGCGTAGGTGACGAAAACTACAACATGAATTTATCTGGTAGAAGAGCCAAAGCTGTTATGGATTATTTTATTAAAAATGGTATCAGCAGAGATCGTCTGACTTACAAAGCTTTCGGTGAAACTCAACCAAAAGTTGCTAATGATACACCGGAAAACAGACAGAAGAATAGACGGGTGGAATTCCAAATCCAGTAGTGATTAAAAAGAGATTGATTAAAAAGTCAGCTTTTCGAGCTGACTTTTTTATTTTTAGAATATGGATACAGCTACACAGTCGCATATTCGTGATCTTTTTGAGGGAGTAAAAAAACATGCCTTAGTACTCAGAAACTCCAGCATCTCAGACCGCAAAACCAAGCTAAAAAAGCTTGAAAACTGGATCATGGATAACCGGAAAGAAATCAAGGATGCAGTATATCAAGACCTGCAAAAACCGCATGAAGAAACAGACCTGACAGAAGTATTCGTCGTGCTGTCAGAAATCAGAAAGGCAAGAAAAAATCTTAAGCAATGGATGATGCCTAAACCAGCATCAGCTAGCATCACATATCTTGGTACGAAAGCTGAGACCTTTTATGAACCCAAGGGCGCATGTCTGATCATAGCTCCATGGAATTATCCATTCCAATTGGCCGTTGGCCCACTGGTTTCTGCGATTGCGGCTGGAAATTCCGTCATCATTAAACCTTCCGAATTTTCTGAAAACACTTCAGAGCTTATTCAGCGAATGTGTTCTGACGTTTTTAAACCTGAAGAAGTGGGTGTTGTACTTGGGGCCATTAAAGAATCGCAAGAGCTGTTATCCTTACCTTTCGATCATATCTTTTTCACTGGCAGTCCTCAGGTGGGCAAAATTGTCATGGAAGCAGCTTCAAAACACCTGACATCTGTCACGCTGGAGCTTGGTGGAAAGTCCCCAACTATTGTTGATCGCTCTGCCAATATTAAAGATGCAGCGCAAAAGATAGCCTGGGGAAAATGGCAAAATGCAGGGCAGGTTTGCATAGCACCAGATTACCTTTTCGTGCATGATGATGTGAAAAAAAAGCTGATAGAGGAGGAGCTAGTAGTCCAGTCAGAAAAGTTGTATGGAAATAAAGAAATGTATGGAGGCATCATTAGTCGTCATCATCACAATAGAATCAACGACCTGATGGCTGATGCTATTAATAAAGGGGCTGACATTGAGTTTGGAGGGAAATCTGATCGTGATAATTTGAGATTTACTCCCACTCTGCTCTCAAATGTATCCAAAGACTCACGGGTTATGGAAGAGGAGATTTTCGGTCCGATTTTACCCCTAATGAGCTATTCAGAAATTGATGAAGTGATTGACTTCATTAATCGAAAACCAAAACCACTTGCCCTCTATATTTTTTCCAAGAAAAAATCAATCATATCAAAGATCAAGAAAAGCACAAGTTCAGGGATGATGACCATCAACGATGTAGTTCTCCAGTTTGCTCATCCTAACCTCCCGATAGGAGGCGTAAATAATAGTGGAATCGGTAAAGCTCACGGACATACAGGTTTCATAGCTTTTTCCAATGAGAAAGCTGTAGTGAAACAACGAGTCGGATTGACGATGGCAAAAACAGTTTACCCTCCTTATTCTGCTTTTAAAAAATTTATGATTGACTTCATGGTTAAGTATTTTTGAGAAGTGAAAAGAATTCTGATCATTCCATTTATCATTATCATTTCATGTGGCTCTCCATCTGATGAGAAAGCTGCAAATCGACCATCCGAATGGCATGGAAACTGGAAAGCAGAATGGGAAACACCTCCTGAATCATATCCGGAAGTTTCAGATATGGAGTTCTACATGGATGGGAGTTTTTTATTTACTTCTGATAGTCTAACAGTAACTGCAAATGGCTACCCAGATTGCATCTTTAATGTGGATACACTTTCTCATACCCAATCGTGGTATGTTTCTAATGACACCCTCTTCCTAATCAATGACCCAGAAAGTCCGGGGATGACTTACCGGGTAGCTTCTAAGTCCGAAGATCGGATCAGGCTTCAGCTGATGGAAGATATCTTCGTTACGCTTTCGAAGTAATTTCGACCTTTCATTTAAAAATGCTTTGCGTTTTATTAGATCGCCCATATTCTCATTAATTTGGTGTTAAAGTAGCTGAATCATGAAAAAGTTTCTTAAAATCCTGGGAACAGTAGTCGTTCTTTTTGTAATAGTCATCATTGTCCTTCCAATCATTTTTAAAGATGATATAAGGAAAGCCCTGGATGACACCATTGCAGAAAGTATTGATGCAACGGTTTACTACGATATTGATGGATTCAGTTTATCTCTAATCAAAAACTTCCCGGATATTACGGTCAGCATGAGTGACTTTGGTGTGGTAGGAAAGGGTGCTTTCGAAAAAGATACGCTTACATCTGTAAAGAATTTTCAGGTAACAGTAGACCTAATGTCCGTTATTAAAGGGGATCAGATTATTGTGGAAGAAATCTCCCTTGATGAGCCAAATATTAAGGTATTAGTTCTGCCAGACGGAACGGCTAATTATGACATAGCAAAAGAATCTGAAAGCGAAGTACTCCCTGCAGCAGAGGAACAGGAGACAGAAAGCACAGATGACACTAGTGAAAATTCGATGAGCATCGGCATTGAGAAGTGGAGTATCAATAATGCCAAACTTATCTATCGCGATCAATCGATGAACTTCTACACATCCCTGGTCGGGCTCAATCATGAGGGTTCCGGTGACTTTACCTTAGATGTTTTTGATATGAAAACAAAAACAACGGTAGAAAAGGCTTCCCTGGGATTTGAAGGAACTGAATATGTATCCAATAAACGTCTTGATCTCGATGTAACACTTAATACGAATCTGGCTGATATGAGGTTCACATTCAAGGAGAATCGCTTTGCTGTTAATCAGTTCGCCATTGAAGCAGATGGATATATCAGCATGCCTGGTGATGACATTGATATGGACATAACATTTGGAGGAAAAGAGATTAGCATTAAAAGTATTTTATCACTCATCCCGGGTGTGTTTCAGGAGTACCTTGATGGTGTAAATGCAAGTGGTAATATTGGATTTGATGGGTATGTAAAAGGAACATTTAATGAAACCTCCATGCCAAAAATCGCTGCAAACCTAGCCGTGGAGAATGGAAGAATCAGCTATGATGATTTCAATATCCCTATTGAAAACCTGAACATCCAATCCAATTTTAATTACCCATCCGCAGACCTGGCAGAAACCAGTTTCAATATTGACAAATTTTCAATGCTGGTAGATGGTGAGTCTGTAGAAGCCTACCTGAAATTCAAGAATTTAGAAAATTATCAATGGGATTTTGGATTTGAAGGCAATGCAGATCTGGAAAAAATCACCAAAGTAGTGCCATTAGAAGGGATGACCCTTTTAGGAAAAATCAACGCCCAGCTTAAGACTGCTGGTCAGATGGCAGACGTTGAAGCAGAGCGATTCGATAAGCTTCCTACCTCAGGCAGCCTGACGATCAGCGACTTTCTATTCAAAAGTGACGATTTGCCCCAGGGCTTTAGCATCTCAAGAGCTAACATGATGTTCGACCCTTCAGACATCACCCTGTCTGAGTTTTCAGCTAAATCAGGAAACTCTGATTTCAATCTTTCAGGAAAGGTTAGTAACTATCTGGGTTATGCCCTCTCAGATGAAATGCTGGTAGGAAACCTGACGTTCAATTCAACTTTAATTGATATCAATGAACTCATGCCGGAAGAAAGCATGGAAGAAGAGGCTGAAGATGAAAGTCTTCCACGAGAAGGTGAGGGTGTTAGCGAGGAAGAAATGGAAGTAGTCAAAATTCCAGAGAACATCGATTTCACACTTGTCTCTTCAATAGACAAAATTGATTATTCAAATATGCCAATCACCAACTTTCAGGGAAAAGTCTTGGTAAAAGACGGTGCAATCATTCTCGACAGAAACAGCTTCAATATGCTGGATGGTACGTTTGAGCTGACTGGATCATATGTAACAAAAGACCTGGACAAGCCAAAGTATAGCCTTGGCTTTAAGATCAAGGACTTGTCCATCGGAAATGCTTTTCAAACGTTTGAAACCGTACAATCTTATGTTCCTATTGCCAAGCAAGTAACTGGCAAATTCTCTACAGACTTTAATGTGAGTGGACTACTTGGCGAAGACATGATGCCCATAATGGAAGCCATCAATCTAAAAGGATTGGTAAATGTGGCGCAGGCAAAGTTGGAAGGGGGCACATTTATGCAAAAGCTGTCCTCTGTAGCAGCTCTAAAAACAGGTGCTGCAGATGGTGGTACCAAGGATAATATCTCTTTGAAAGACGTTTTGATCAAAACGGAAATCAAAGACGGGAGAATGTATGTTGAGCCGTTCGAACTAAACGTCAAAGGTCAAAAAGCAGTAGTTGGAGGCAACAACACCATTGACGGTAAGCTGAATTATTCCATGTTATTGAAAGACATACCAACTGGTGCTGTTGGTGATGCACTGAATAATGCAATAAGCTCATTTACCGGAGGTAAAAAATTGATCGCGGACAAAATTGATCTGGATTTAGGTATAGGTGGAACCTATGACGACCCGCAAGTAAAACTTTTGGGAAGCAGCGAATCGTCCGGTGGTTCTGGTGCTGCAGACTCTTTCAAAAAACAAATTTCATCACAAGTAGACGAACAAAAAGCTAAAGCTGAGGCAGAGCTTGCAAAGAAAAAAGCTGAAGCAGAGGCAAAAGCAAAAGCTGAGTTAGAACAGCAGAAAGAGGAACAGCGAAAGAAAATTATCTCAGAAGCACAGGCTCAAGCTGCTGAAATCAGAAAGAAAGGAAAAGCAAGCGCTGAAAAGGTCAGAAAAGAGGGATACGAAGCTGCTGATAAACTAATTAAAGATGCCGGCTCGAATCCAATCAAAAAGAAAGTAGCTGAGGAAGCCGCTAAGAAACTAAGAGCGGAAACCAATGATAAAGCTGACGCTATCGAAGCAGAGGCGAATAAAAAAGCGGATAAAATAATAGCAGAAGCGAAAGCAAAAGCAGCTGAAATATAAGGGCAATAAAAGATAACCGCTTACCAACGCTGCAATACCTGCATGCGGTGAGCATCCAGTTTCAGAAAGCTGAAGAGTAAAATGGTGAATGCCCATAACGAGGAACCTCCATAGCTAAAGAACGGCAATGGAATGCCAATCACCGGGAAAAGCCCTATGGTCATGGCAATATTCACGGTAAAGTGGAAGAAAATGATACTCACTACAGCATAGCCAAATATTCTTGAAAAAGTAGATTTTTGCCGTTCTGCCAAGTATGCCAGCCTTAAAAGCAAGGTTGTGAAAAGAGCCAGTAAGAAAATACTTCCAACCCACCCCTGCTCTTCTCCAATGGTGCAGAAAATAAAGTCAGTTGTTTGTTCCGGAACGAAATCAAACTTCGTTTGGGTCCCTTCCAAAAATCCTTTTCCGGCAAACCCACCAGAGCCTATTGCAATTTTTGATTGTGTGACATTCCAGCCTGCACCTAATGGATCAATATTGGGATTTACCAATGAAAGAACCCGCTTTTGCTGGTGTGGCTTTAATACTTCGGTAAGGACAAAGTCCACACTGCGAACTGCGAGGGTCACAATAATAGCCGATGCAACGATATAAAGCAGTCGTTTCGGATTTCGGGCATTCAAACCCAGTGCAAGTAAAGTGACTATTGCAATGCCAGCCAGCAGCACCGTTTGGCTAACCAACAAAGTCAAAATAAATACGGCGAAAATGGAAATGGCAAGGATTAATATCTGTGGTGGCATTCCTTCTCTGAACATAGGAATCACCAAGGCGGCAAATACCAGTGCAGTACCTGTATCCCCCTGTAAAACAATCAATGCCATCGGAAGTAGAATGATGGCGAATGATACTCCTAACGTATTGATGTTTTCCAACTTTCTTGTTGGGTGATCAAGATACCTGGCAAGAGCAAAGGCTGTTGCAAACTTTGCAAACTCTGAAGGCTGTAGACCAAACCCTCCAATTCCAACCCATGATTTAGACCCTGCTACCTCCTTACCACCTACAAGGATTAAGAGTAATAGAACCATCAATACCCCATAGATCACATAGGCAAATGAGTCAAAAAACTTATAGTCGAAGAAGAATAAACCAAACGCAATGAGTGCTGACGCTGCAATCCAAACCAACTGCCTTCCTGCACTCGTCCCAAAATCAAAAATGCTCTGATCCATTTCGGGATCATATTCTGCGGCATAGATATTTAACCAGCCTGCTAGCACAAGCGCCCCAAAGAGTAGGACCGAGATCCAATCAATTTTCTGCGAGAGTGGGTCTTGGCGCATTTTCAGGTAAATATCTTTCTTCTAACACATAATCTTCAAGCCATGGACGTGACACGGTCCCTAGCACATATTTCTCTGCCATCAAACTGGCTACCGAAACAGCCGCTCTTCCTCCTTGTCCTGCATTCTCAACATAAGCCGCTATGGAAATCTTCGGATCATCCAATGGTGCAAAACCCATGAAACCGGAGTGATCTTCACCGTGAGGATTCTGAACCGTACTGGTTTTGCCCGCAAGTTTCAGGCTATCTAAATAGCCTCTTCTTCCAGACCCTGCCATCACTACCTGCTCCATTCCTTTTACAATCGGCCCAAACAAAGCCGGGTCAAATGGCAAAATTTCTTTCTGGATGTTGGGGTTTGGCCAGCCTTGAATCTTGTCAACTACGTGAGGGGTAATAAAGTACCCCCGGTTTGCCAGAATGGCGCCAAGGTTGGCCATCTGCAAGGGTGTCACCTGCAGCTCCCCCTGACCAATGCTCAGAGAGGCAATGTTGGAATATTTCCACCTCTTAGGTCCATAGACTCGATCATAATACTCTATGCTAGGCAGATTTCCGGCTTTTTCGTTAGGTAAATCCACCCCAAGATTTCTACCTAAGCCAAATTCTTTTACATACTCCCTCCACTTTTCCAGACCAATTCTGGCATCAAGGAACTGACTTTCCTCCACACCTTGTTCCACCATTCTACGCATCACCAAATAGAAATAATTATTGGAAGACTTGGTGATCGCTTTAACCATATCATAAGGGCCGGGTGGAGCCAGGTCACCAATGTTGGATCCATCCGTGCGAATAATTTCGTCTGCTCTGACCACCCCTTCATGCATAGCTATAATCCCCTGGATCGTCTTGAACATGGACCCTGGTGGATACATCGCTTGAAGAGGACGATTGAAAAGCGGCTTATCTTCGTTATTGTTAAGATCTGGGAAATTTTTGCTGAGATTCTTTCCACTCAACAATTGCGGGTCATACGAAGGAGCTGAAACAAGAGCTAAAATTCTTCCGGTCTTTGGTTCAATCGCAACCACACTTCCCACCTTTCCTTCCATTAGCCTTTCAGCATACTGCTGCAGTTCCAAATCTATGGTTAGATGGATATTTTCACCGGACTGAGGAAGGGTATCATATTCTCCATCACGGTAATCATCTTTGATAATCCCCTGCACATTTACTACTTTGAACGTTGCTCCGCGCTTTCCTCTTAAATGCTCTTCGTAGGCTTTCTCTACCCCTCCAATTCCTATGTAATCACCAGAATGATAATAATTGGTGGTATCCCTATTCAAAAAACTCCGGCTTACTTCACCAACATAACCTACCACATTTGCCAGGGATTTGGTGTTGTATGACCGAATGGTTCGTGGCAAAACATAAAAACCGGGATAGTTGATTAACTGATCCTGGAGTCTGGCGAAAAGATCATCTGAAATTTGCTCAATAAATTTTGACGCTAAAATCGATGAGTACTCCTCAGCTTCATTGAGCTTTTCAATTAACTCTTCTCTTTCTATTTCAAGAAGCTGACAAAAAGCAGTCGTGTCTTTGATCTCCGCCTCTGTAGGCACGATCATCAGGTCATAAACAGGCGAATTATAAATCACCAGACTGTCATTACTGTCATATACCAAGCCTCTGAATGGGTACTGCACAATTTTTTGCACCACATTATTCTCCGCCGCAACTTTATAATCCTCCTCTAAAATTTGGATATAAAAGAGCCTAACCGCAAAAACTATTGCAGTAAAGAGAATAAACATTCGTATGATTAACCCTCGCCCTCTCATGCTCGTCTCCTCGTAGGCGTAATGATGAAGTTGATAACGAAAATGATCGCAGTACTAAAGATAGCACTGAAAACAACTTTACTCAAGACCATACCAAAAAGATGGAACCCTCCATTCTCGATTACGAAAATCAAAAAGTGATGAATGAATACAAGTGGAAAGATGAAGTATAAAAAGCCTGACTTCTTAAGTGTGCCTACGTTGAGATTGGTCAATTCCCGTGAATCATCGTTGACGACCTGAAGCCAAAAGTTTCTGCCAAACATAACAGCCACAGAGGCTGATGCATGGATGCCCGGTGTATTGGTAAATACATCAATGAGCAAGCCTGCTAAGAACCCTATCAACATCAGGTAAGACCGACTTAAGGTTCTGGGAAGCAAAAGCAAAAAGCCCACATAAAAGAAACCGAAAGCTTTATCAAACAAGGTAATCCGATGCACGAGTGGCAACTGAACCAGCAAAAGCAGGATCAGGTTTAAAATTTGCTCTTTGATGCTTACTCTTGTCATTGTAGCTGCAATGAATCTTTTTCCTCCTTAAATAGGTCCTTTATGACAAAAACCTGATACAAGCTGGTGAAATCGGTAGCCAATTTCACCTTTGCCTCGTAAAAAGTCATGTGCTCTTCCAGGTTTAAGTCATCCACAACTCCTACCAATATATTTTCAGGAAATACGGAATTGAAGCCTGATGTCACAATCGAATCTCCTTTTTTGAGTTTGATATGACGTGGAATGTATTTAAGACTAGCTCGATCATATGCCTCCTGATCCCATTGAACAGTGCATTTGGTGTCGGTGCGTTTCACTTTGGATGAGACTAAAAGTTTTGGATGCAACAGCGAGTAAATAGTAGCAAAATTCTGTGTTACCGATTTAACCTGTCCCACCACACCAAATGATGAAATCACACCCATTCCTACCTCGACACTATCCTTTCTACCGGCGGAAATAGTTACAAAATTAGTGCTTCTGTCGAACGTGTTGTTAATGACTTTCGCACCAATCACCCGATATTGATTCACCGTATCTAAAAATGAGCTTTTTTCAGTCCTCAGTACTCTCAGCTCCTGCTGTAGCTTTTCATTCTCAAGCATCAGTCGTTCATTCACTTCGGTAAGCTGAAAATAATCGCTTACATTATTCGAGGTGCGAGCAAGGGATGCAGCTGCCTCATTACTTGAATTTAGAAAAGAGGCATTGTACCGATTGTTATAGTTGATTAGAAGCCAAGCACTAAGAATTTCAAGGCCCAAAAAAACGGCTATTTCTCGTTGCTGATAAAGGAAATCTAAAAGCCTTTGCATTCACTTCTTAGGTCATCAATACCGCTTTATATTGATTCAGGTTTTTCAATGCCATTCCAGTTCCACGAACCACCGCTCTCAATGGATCCTCTGCAATATGAATTGGCAATTTGGTCTTCATAGACAGTCGTTTGTCCAGACCTCTGAGCATCGCACCTCCACCTGTCAGGTAGATTCCATTGTCATAGATGTCAGCGGATAATTCCGGTGGAGAAATCTCCAATGCTTTAAGCACAGCCTCTTCAATCTTGGAAACCGACTTATCAATTGCAAAAGCAATTTCTGAATAGGAAATCTTTATTACTTTCGGAATTCCGGTCATCAGATCTCTTCCACGAATTTCATAGTCTTCCGGTGCATCATCATCAAGTTCTGTCAGAGCGGATCCAACTTCGATTTTTACTTTCTCAGCAGTTCGTTCACCAATCAGAAGATTGTGTTGTCTTCGCATATAATCCAGAATATCCTTGTTAAAGGAATCTCCGGCCACACGGATTGACTGATCACATACAATTCCACTCAAAGCAATCACAGCAATCTCAGTGGTTCCCCCTCCAATATCCACAACCATGCTACCTACAGGCTGATCAATGTCTATTCCAATCCCGATAGCAGCTGCGATCGGTTCATGGATCATATACACTTCTTTTGCTCCGGCGTGTTCCGCCGAGTCACGAACCGCCCTTTTTTCCACCTCGGTAATGCCTGATGGAATACATATGATCATTCTGTGAGAAGCAGGCAGAAAGCTCTTTTTGCCTTTATCCATCATTTTGATCATCCCACGGATCATGTGCTCGGCCGCATGGAAATCAGCGATTACCCCGTCCTTAAGCGGACGAATGGTTTTAATGTTCTCGTGAGTTTTTTCGTGCATCTGCATGGCATCTCTGCCTATGGCCAGCACCTTATTTGTGTTTTTATCAATGGCAATAATGGACGGCTCGTCAACAACTACTTTATCCTTGCTGATAATTAGCGTGTTGGCTGTCCCTAAATCAATAGCTATGTCGCTCTGGAAAAAATCAAAAAGACCCATGAATGCTCACTCAGAATTTGTGCACGAATTTAGGTTCGATTTTGCATAAAAGCTAAAGCATCATCAATTAGTGATAAAAGTTTCATTTTTAAGAAGTTGTGCGCTCCCTTTTTGCCTTCAACATGCGCATTTTTCCACGTAGCTCATTGATGGTTTCTTTCGAAAGCTCCATGTAGATTCGGAAACTGTCATTGGCCACCAGCTTTTCTGCAATAAGCATTTCAAACGCTTTATTCTGAGCCGCATGTATTCTTTTTACCTGTGTCATTGCTGAAGGAATTTCTACGATTTTTGGAATAGTGTTTTTGATGTTCATCAAATCCTCATAGAACTCATCTATTTTGTCCTTCTTCTTCTGTGCCTGCCATTTGGTCAAGGAAACAATCCCACTAAAAATGGCGATGACGATCGAAAGTATTACTCCTCCTAATTCAGCATAGCGTTCGAAAAAACTTGGCTCATCCCGATCAAGAAAGGTCCGTGCTCCTTCATGAAGGGGAATGTTAAGAATGCCTTGATTAAAATCTTCTTTTAGCCCATCAAAAAGTAAAGGATCAATGGTGGTGAAAACCTGACGATTTCTGAGCATGGTTTTAGTGAAATCATTGACAGTGACTTCCAGCAATCCTGACCTCACGACCATGATCAAATCAACTGAAAGTGTGACTATCGGTTCCTGTGTATAACCCCAATAAGCTTTTTGAGGGATGACAAATGGGGATAACCGAGGATACTTCAATGCAATACCTTCCACCGTTGAAGCACTCCCCAGACGCTCTACCTGATCAAATGAAAAAAGATTGAAGCCGTCATAGCCAACTAGCTTTTGCAACGTAAATAAATTGGTGAGCTCAACAACAATGTCAGCCTGATCCATTTCAAAAGTCACCTCTAGAATCGAAGGGTCCAGCCCATAAAAGTCAAAGAGGTCCATCATCAAATTATAAGTCGGCGACTCCTCCCTTCCAATGTATACAGGGCCGCTTACCATAAGCGACTCAAATGAGCTCCCATCGATTCCCTCTCGATAAAAAATGTGCAATACCTCAGAGTACACCGAAAAAGCGGAGTTTAAGCCCGGCTGATAATTCACATAATTTTCCACCAGGGCAATATCTACTTGCTCGGAAACCAAGCTATCCAGATTGGCATCCGTGCTTTTTCCCTCTATTAATTTTATATCAACATTATAAAAGGAGCTTTCCAGGAGTTCCTCCATTCTTAAGGCAATTTCCCTGTTGGGTCCTTCGTCATTGTAAATAAAAGTGAAGGTTGTAAGGGTGGGATTACATGATACAACCAAAATAGCGATGATCAGGAACTCAAATATTTTCTTCATAAGAGCATTTTACGGCCATTTTAAAGATACTACCAAATTTTTTGTGTCATCCTTTTGACACTTCGTATTGTAGCTAAATCATGAGCAGTCATAAATTTGCATTATTTTAGGAGTACTTTTGTCGCCTGTAGCCGTGGATGATTATTTTTTGAATGAAAATAAGGCAAGGTTAATCATCCCGTTTTTAGTTAATTCGATGATCGATTTGTTTGAAAACAGGCCGCAAATAACTAGATAGTCACATGAAGAAAATTTCCTTATCGGATAAGATTAAATACCGGTTTGACAGTTTTGTTTCTCAGGGAACCATGGCCATGATCAAGGGGCTGGGTTTAATTACCTTGTTTCTTGTGGTAGTCTCAGCCATTGCTCTGCTACTTATCGGTATTCACCCAGACCATCAGGTTAATGACAGTACTTTCGGAATATTCGAATCCATCTGGGTCAATCTCACACACATATTGGACCCTGGTACAGTTGGGGAGCATGAAGACAACTGGCCGTTTCAGATTTTCATGATGATTGTAACCATCCTGGGATTAATCATCGTAACCACACTTATCGGTTTGGTCTCGAATGGTATTGTGACAAAACTAGAGTCTCTCCGAAAAGGACGATCCTTTGTAATCGAAAAAGACCATGTATTAATACTAGGCTGGTCTTCCAAAATATTCACCATTATTCCGGAAATAGTAGAGGCCAATGAGAACCAAAGACGTGGAGTTGTTGTGATCCTCGCCGATATGGACAAAGTGGTCATGGAAGATGAAATTAAGGATAAGGTTGGGAATACCGCCAACACTGAGGTCATCTGTAGAACAGGAAATCCAATCGATGTTCATGATTTAAAAATTGCCAATCCTTTTGAAGCAAAATCGATCATCATTCTTGATAAAGACAATGAGAACTCAGATAGTCAGATTATCAAAACCATTGTAGCGATTGTAACTGACCCTAAAAGAGATAAGCTCAGAGGTCCGGCTGAAACACGTCCTTATCACATCACTGCTGAAATAGAAGACAAACGAAACTTTGATGTTGCCAAAATGGTGGGTAAGGATGAGGTAGAGCTTATCCTTTCGGATGAGATTATCTCAAAAATCATGGTGCAGACCAGTAGGCAGTCTGGTTTGAGTGTGGTTTACCAGGATTTGATGGATTTTGACGGTGACGAAATTTACTTCGAAAGTGCCCCATCATTGGTAGGAAAAACATTCCGTGAGGTCTTATTTGCCTATGAGGATTCAGCCATTATGGGAATCCAGTTTGCAGACGGGCATGTGTCCATTAATCCGCCTATGGATACCATTTTCAACCAGGGTGACAAAGTGATTGGTATTACAGAAGATGATGATACGCTAGTACCAAATGCTCAGCCGGTAGATCCCCATGAAAGCAAGATCGTATACACCGAACCTGAACCACAGGAGCCAGAAAAACTAATGATTGTAGGTTGGAATGACAGAGCCAGATACATCATCAGAGAGTTGGATTACTATGTTCCACCAGGATCAGAGGTACGGGTAGTTACAAAATTCGCGGATGCCGAGGAAGTTGTGAATAGGTTAAAACAGACGGTTCAAAACATCACTATCGAGTTTGAGGTAGTGGATACCACAGGTAGAGAAACGCTGGAATCGATGAACCTGGAAAACTATGACTACATCATTCTACTTTGCTACCAAAATTATTTTCCTATCCAGGAGGCAGATGCTCAAACGCTCATTACGTTGCTTCACCTTAGAAATTTCACAGAAATAAAGGGAAGCAAGTACAAAATTGTAAGTGAAATGCTGGATATCAGAAACCGTCAATTGGCCGATATCACCAGTGCTGATGATTTCATAGTGAGTGATAAGTTAATCAGTTTACTTATGAGTCAGGTATCTGAAAATAAGGATCTGATGCGCGTTTTTGATGACTTATTTGATGCCGATGGATCTGAGATATACATCAAGCCAGCCAGAGAATATGTGCAAACGGGTGTTTCCATGAACTTCTATACCGTACTGGAGTCTGCCGCAAGGAAGAATGAAGTGGCGATAGGATATCGAAATATATCGAAAGCGAGGCTGGCGGATGAGCAATATGGAGTAGTGCTCAACCCTAAGAAGTCAGAAGAATTTGTCCTGGAAGAAAACGATATGGTTATCGTTCTATCGGAGGATTAAGCATTCTTCAAGGCCTCTCTAATTTCCTTCATTGCCTTTCTTCTATACAATCTGGTGTTATGGCTCGTCGGCTTAATGTTTTGGATGTAATGCAAAACATCATTCTTTTGATGGCCATTCAAATCTCGTACAGAAGTAATAATTTCGCTATCCAGCTTTAAATAATTCATAGTACGTGTGGTTTATATCTAAGTAATTTACGTTGCTCATGTTAGTCAGGTTTTAGGCTAATATTGTATTTCGATTAAATAGATCTTATCTAAATATTAATTAATAGCAATATTCCGTGTTTATACGGAAGGTGAATAGATAAAAAACCCCTAAATTCATTTCATTAAAAGAACTAACCCATGTCTAACCATTCGAAAGAAATTTCGCAGTTCCTAGAGAAAGTTGCGAGCAAAAACCCACACGAATCTGAGTTTTTACAAGCCGTGGAAGAAGTGGCCGAAACCATCATTCCTTTCATAGCTGACAAGCCTAAATACAAAGACGCCAATTTGCTGGAAACCATGTGTGAGCCTGAAAGGGTTTTCATGTTCAGAGTTCCCTGGATCAATGATAAGGGAGAGGTGCAGGTAAATCGTGGCTATCGTATCCAAATGAACTCGGCTATTGGCCCGTATAAGGGAGGTCTGCGATTTCACCCATCGGTAAATTTGAGTATTCTCAAGTTTTTGGCTTTTGAGCAAACCTTCAAAAACAGCTTAACCACCCTTCCCATGGGCGGTGGAAAAGGAGGGTCTGACTTTGATCCAAAAGGAAAAAGTGACAATGAAGTCATGCGCTTTTGCCAGAGCTTTATGACTGAGCTTAGTAAATACATCGGTCAGTTTACGGATGTTCCCGCCGGAGATATTGGTGTAGGTGGTAGAGAGATTGGGTATCTCTTTGGGCAGTACAAACGAGTTCAGGGAGAATTCACTGGTGTTTTAACGGGAAAAGGCCTTTCATACGGAGGTTCTCTGATCCGACCTGAAGCTACAGGTTATGGATGCGTGTACTTTAGTAAGGAAGTATTACATCACAGGGGAGATGGTCTTGATGGCAAAACCGCAATCGTTTCCGGCTCAGGTAACGTGGCTCAGTTCACTGTAGAAAAGCTATTACAAAATGGTGCTAAGGTTCTCTCAATGTCTGACTCAGGCGGTACTATCTATGATAAAGAGGGTATCACTTTTGAAAAACTGGAGTTCATCAAAGAACTGAAAAATGTAAAAAGGGGAAGGATCAAAGAATATGCGGACAAATACAAGACAGACTTTCATGAAGGAAGAACCCCTTGGGACATCAAATGTGATATAGCTTATCCATGTGCCACACAAAATGAGCTTCAGCTGGAAGATGCCAAAACCCTTCAGAAAAATGGATGCATAGGCGTATTCGAAGGAGCCAATATGCCATGTACTGCAGACGCTATAGAGCTGTTCCAGGAACATAAGATGATGTTTAGCCCAGGCAAGGCATCTAACGCTGGAGGTGTTGCTACTTCCGGTTTGGAAATGTCTCAAAACTCATTGAGGCTATCATGGACAAGAGAAGAAGTGGATGAAAAGCTTCAGGGAATCATGAAGGAAATCCACAGAAACTGTGTGCAGCATGGTAAGGTAACTAAAGATTACATCGACTATGTGAAAGGTGCGAACATCGCCGGATTTGTGAAAGTGGCAGATGCCATGCTGGCTCAGGGTTGTGTTTAAAATTTCCTGAGCACAAGAAAACTTTGGGCCCGTTCATCGTGGTGCACTAAGGTCCTTAAGGGTTCGATTTCTTCGAACCCTTTTTTCATTTCTTCATAAAGCGGATTTGTGAGTGCAAAGCGTATTTTGGTATCCGGAAATTCAAATTTTCCTTCTCCTAATGGTTTGGCTAAGGTATTATCAACCGCTGAATCCATGGTAATATAAACCACCCCTCCTGGAGCAAGTATTGAATTTAATTTCTGCCACATCAATTGAAAGTCTTCAATAGAATCAGCAAAGTGTAGCATCCGACTGCAAATGATTAAATCAAACGTTTGTGATGTGTCAGCGGCTCTTAAATCCGCTTCTTTAAAGGTAGCCCGATGGGATTCCAATGTTTGGGCCAAATACTCTAGCAATTTAAGCCTGGATGGATCATTATCCCACCCATGATACACATAGCCATTTCGAATGAAGTAGATCCCGTTTCTCCCCTCACCACAACCAATATCCAGCACACGTGCGTCTTCAGGTACTTTTCCTTTCAGGATTAAATCCATCAGGAAAAGGTCCATGTCACCAAAATGGTTATTGATGTCTTCCGTTTTCACAGAGGCAATTTAATGCCTGTAGATGTCAATATCTTTTTGAAAGCCCCCCGATAATTCACTGAAGGGCATAATAACAACCAAAAGGTCGTCCTCATATTCTGCATGTATATTCTCCAGCTCTACATCAGCTGAAATTTTTATGAGCCCCAGTATATTTGGAAGCGTGTACGCATTCACATGCACATTTTGATAGATCATTAGGTCACTCCCATTTACCTCTACTTTGATATCATCCGGAATAATGGTAGGGACACTCACCTCAAGTCGGTAATGATCTTTCTCGGTTGTTGTCTTAAAAGTTGGGTAGATCGTTCCCCCATTTATGGTATTTACAATACTAGCCGTTTCGGCCAATCGCTTGCTCACATTCTTATCTTCTCTCATATCTTCTCCATTCATGCCCATGGAAAGCAATCCCCGTTCCAATGGCAATTCTTATCAAAAACGTGCCACCCTGACCGATAAGTTTCTCAACTTCGGTCATTTTGGCCGATTCATGTTTTTCTACAATTCATCCAACGAAAGAAACATTCCATCATTTTATCTGTCCTTGGGATAATCTGCATATATAATTTCAAACTCACAATCAGAAAAACATAAACTCATGAAAAGGACACTACTCATTTTATTATCCCTTATTTCATTGACAGCAATCGCTCAAAGTGAACGCCCTAAAACACTCATTGGCAATGACCCGGAGGATATCTCAGGTTTTGGAGCCGTGCTTTTCTCTTTCATGCCGATAGATGGAAGCCTGTCTACCCTGACAGGTGGTGGCGGAGCGGTACTCTTCGACAATACATTTTTTATTGGAGGGTATGGGCTCGGACTCACCGGAAATCATGAACTCAGTCAAGACGGTTCAGATTACACAACCAGCTTTGGGCACGGAGGATTTTGGCTGGGCTACAACATCAAACCGGACAACCTCCTGCACATGGGAGTCGAAACAAAGCTGGGCTGGGGAAGCATGACGACTAAATCAATTGCAACCAATGAAAATGTGAATGAAGACGAGGTGTTTGTCTTCAACCCCCAGTTTTTTGGTGAAGCAAACATTGCTTATTGGTTCAAGGTCAATGCATCGGTAGGCTATCAAAAAACAATCGGAGTAGATAATTCCTTCTATGGCTCGTCTGATTTTGATGGTCCAACATTTGGTATTTCATTGCTTTTCGGTTGGTTCAATTAACCGAAAAATCCAGTAAATTCCCGTTAGCCTTTGAATTCTTCCTCGCAAAGGAAAAAGTCGTTTAACCTAAAAAAGTAAATATTATGGCTTCATCTAATCACAAGCGTGCCATCATCGGGATTATACTTGTAATATTGGGCGCTATCTTTTTATTGGACAATCTGGGGTATGATATCGATATTCCATATTACCTGTTTTCCTGGCCGGCAATCTTTGTGGTAATTGGTATAATCAATCTGCTTTCTGGCAACAGGCGTTCGGCGTTAATCTTTTTTGGGATCGCCACCATCTTCTATTTGCATTACTATGACGTAATCAATCTCCGGGATGTATGGCCGGTCATCTTAATTATCATTGGGCTTTCGTTTATTTTCAGAAAAACCTCCGTCGCAAGAAAGGTAGGAGAAGTGTCTGATAATTTCATTGACGAGGTAGCCATCTTTGGTGGAACGGAGCGGAAATTCATCTCAGATAATCTGCAGGGCGGAAAGATCACCAGTATTTTCGGTGGGTCAGAAATCGACTTTCGAGGATCGAAAGCTCAGGATGGAGCGGTCATTGAAATCTTCTGCATGTTTGGGGGAGTTGAGCTTATGGTACCTGAGGACTGGAAGATAAACATGGATGCTACTGCCATTTTTGGAGGGTTTAGTGATTCCAGAAAAAAAATTAGTGATACGCCAACCGCTACTGTTCACATCAAAGGATTTACCATGTTTGGTGGTGGCGAAATCAAAAGCTAGATAAACCTATGGGTGATGTAGTATTAACTCCATTATCTCAAAAGGATGCTGGTGATATCGCTCGCCTGCTCAATAACAAGAAGATTTGGGACAACATTCGTGATTATGTGCCTCATCCATATGGCATAAAAGATGCGGAACAGTTCATAAAAATGGTCTCCGAGGAAAATCCGGTAATGACATTTGGTATTCGGTGGAATGAATATCTTGCAGGTGTCATTGGCTTCAAATCTCAAACCGATGTTTACAGAAAATCAGTTGAAGTAGGATACTGGATTGGTGAGCCGTTTTGGGGCAAAGGAATTGCCACACAGGCAATCAGGCAAATCGTTTCATATGGTTTTTCCACATTGGATATAAATCGAATTTTTGCTGGTGCATACTCACACAATAAGGCTTCCATGAAAGCACTGGAAAATAGTGGCTTTCAAAAGGAGGGTGTGCTTAGAAAAGCAGTAATTAAAAACGAGGTATTTTTAGACGAGGTACGATTCGGAATTCTAAAAGAGGACCAGCTTCCCTAAAAAATAAACGCCCAATCCTAGCAATAAAAAGCCAGGAACCTTGTGCACCAGGAATGGATTATCAGCGATTTTAGTAAAGCGCTTACCGGAAGCATTGACTGTGAGAAGCAGGCAAAATGTGCCGGAAGCCAAACCAATCAGGTACACCCAAAACCCAAAGCCATCAACATTGATCAGGCCATCATTTTCGAGATAGGTAGTTATGGCCAACCAAAATGGGATGGTCATGGGGTTCAAAAAGCCAAGGATCAATCCTCTTAAAAAGCCATGTCGTCCGGTGATTCTGGTATCTACTTTTACGGATGAGGATGTGGCCTTTGAGAATATGTTCCAGAGCCCCAGGCCTATTAACGCGATTGAGGTGATGATTCGAAAGTAGTCTGCTATCGTTTCATTGTTGTTTAAAAAAATATGAAACTGGACAGTGATGCCACTATAGATAAACTCAACAGCAGAAGCAGCTAACGCAAAAAAGACAGCCGCTCGCTTCTTGCCAAGAATGGCCAGTTGCATCACAGAAACATTGATAGTGCCCGGAGGAATAGAGCCAATGTAGCTAACGATGAAAGCAACAATGAGTGTTTGAATGATCATGAGTTGGCCAACAGGCGATTATATCGTCGGTGCGACTTCCACATATTGAAGCCCTGCCTAAAACTCCAATATGAATGCCTTCTTTTTCGATTTTGGGCGCTAATATCAGACAAAACAGCCAGATGCCAAAAGATAGAACGGTAAGCTTTCCACAAAGAATAACCGGGTTGATAGATGTGTCCGGGCTCAGAGCCAGCTCCATTCAGCTCCAGTATTTTGAAATTTTTTAGTTGTTTCAAATCTTCATATGAATCACATTTCAAGTCGAACCGACCAAAGTAAAAATCCGGAATCTGATCCGCCAGTTTGTTAAAAGCTACATGCAACTCATCATCGATTTCATGATTGTCATCAAGAAATTTCGTTCCTCTGCAATGATTGCCGATTGGTTCTATTAGAATTTGCTCTCCATCCGCCGGAACCTTATCGGCGTTCATCTTAAGAAAATCACTTTTCAAATTCGCCGTAAGCAGTGCCCGATCACTTTCTTTCAACAGCTCCATGATTGTTTGTTTTCCATCACCTATGACATAGAGAAACTCCTTTTTTACAATGGAGGTCACGCGCCCTTTTTCACCGGGCTTCTTCACATAAAAAACGCCCAATTCAATTGGATGGGTCGCCATCTCCTGCAAAAGGAAATCAACCGGGCATGAATTTGCATACTTCTTCACCTCCTCATGATTTGAAATCTTTTTCACCCACGTTCCCCGCTCTCCTATATCTGGTTTAGCTATAAGTGGAAATCCTATTTGTTCCGCTAAAAAAGACGCACGCTCAATATCTCCTTTAGAGATCAATACAGTTTTTGGAAGATACTCACCTGGAATAAGTCTAAATATGTCTGACTTTTTCTCGCCAAACATTCCTCCAAATTTGATGCTCGGATTTGCTGCCGTAAAAAAGAAAAACGATCGGTGTTTCAGTACTAACCATCCGTAATAAAGAAAAACCGGAAAGTACAGAACCGAGAAAGGCCAGTACTCCCAATGGGTCAGCCTGACAAATAGCTTTCTTATCAACGTTTAGTTAGATTTTGCGCTGGCACGATATCTTACCGTAGAGCTGGCAACACCAAAATGTTCAGGCAGAGAAATGTAATTCAATGATTGTTTCACAGCCACTTTGAGTAATGCCATGTGATGAATAGCGTGCTCTATGTTATAAGCCAGCTCTCTGTAAAAACTGCTTTTCATGGGGTGATCCTGTCCTTCCTTGTTAGAGTAATTTGCCTCAAACGTCAATTCAAAATCTTCGGTATTTTCATCCAAAAACGACCGTATCGAATCTATGACGCTTCTGGCAAGCTTACGATCCGTCTCTATGAGCTGATCATGCTTACGCTGATCATAGTTGACCAACCCATCATTTTTCGCATCATAAAGGCAAATGAAAAATTCAAGCGTATGCCGAATATGTTGGCCAAAAGTAGAGCCACTAAGCTCTGCTAACGGACGAGCAAAATCCTCATCACGACAAGAATCTATAATGTGATCCAATTGTGAAAGTAGGTCCTTAGCTGATGAATGAAGCATAAAATTGATTTATCCAAAAATAAACTTACGGATTTTATTTCTTTCTGATTTCAGAATTTTTCGAAAAAGTATTCTTACAGACGTTCTGCATCTAACTTATGGATTGCACTCCAAATCAGATCCATCTCAAAACCCTTTTGGGCCAGGTAGGCAACCGTTTTTTGCTTTCGCTTCATAAATTCTTCTTTTTCCAACTTCACCCATTTGGCTTTTGCAAGTTCCAACAGCCTGCCTTCATACACCTTCGGATCAATCCGGTTTAAGGCATTGGTAATGGCTTCTTCTGAAAGTTTGTGGGGGTAAATGTGGGCTCTGATCTTCTGCTTACCCCAGGAGTTGAATTGAAATTTATCATTGCAATACGCATTTGCAAATCGTTGCTCGTCCACAAAGCCTTCTTTAGATAGCTCCGCTACCACTTGAGCCACTTGCTCTTCAGGTAGACCCCAGCTCTGTAGTTTTTCGAATAGCTCATTTGGCGATCGCTCGCGAAAAGCACAAAACCTTCCGGCTCGCTGCTTCGCTTCTTTGATGCCCAACTTTCGAGCCATGTCGCTATTTTTCGGAGATGTAGCCCTTACGCTTCAGAACCGTCTCAATGAAGCGTATTTCATTGTCATTGTTGAACGTCTTAAAAGGAAGGTGGATGAGCTGTGCTTTACTGGCAAAAAATGTAAACCCGTCTTTTCCCTTCTTTGCGCGTTTGATCTGATCCCACTTCATTGGCATGCCTTGCTTGGCATTCATCTTAATCAGTATCTGCTGAGATGAAATCTCATAGGATAGTTTTTGGAACATGAATTTTCCTTGCTCCAGCTGTGTGATCCCCGCAAATTGAATCAACCAGAAAAGCATATAGAGTGCAAGTCCGATAGACGCACCAGTGATCCACCAATGATTTGGGATCCAAAAATATCCTGAGCAAATGGCCAGGAAAATCAAGAATACCCACCATTGCTGCTTTAGTGCCGCTTTAAAAGCTATTCCGATGTATTTTTTTGTTGGAAGCTGGTATTTTTTTGTCCTTACTATCATGGCTCAATCGCTCTTTTCTACTTCAAAAATGATTCTACCGCGAATATAGAGTTTAAATAGCTTTGAGACTCATGTCCAGGCTCTTGTATGAGTGTGTGAGCGCACCTACAGAAATGAAGTCTACGCCTGTTTCGGCTATCTCAGCTATCGTTTTTTCAGTGATTCCACCTGATGCCTCGGTTTCAAATCTTCCTCCAATCATTTTAATGGCCTGACGGATATCGGACGGCAGCATATTATCAAGCATTACCCGATGTACATTCCCTACAGCCAACACCTCCTCAAGCTCACGCAGGCTCCTTACCTCTATCTCAATATTTAGCTTCAAATCATTCTTTTCCAGATACGCCACTGTCTGATTTATCGCATTTTTCACTCCTCCGGCAAAATCAATATGATTGTCTTTAAGCATCACCATGTCATAAAGACCGAAGCGATGATTGACACCTCCTCCTATTACTACTGCCCATTTTTCGGGTAGCCTAAATAGTGGGGTTGTTTTTCGTGTATCCAACAGCTTTGCTTTTGTCCCCTTAATCAATTGGTTCATGTGATGTGTATAAGTGGCTATTCCACTCATTCGCTGCAGGCAATTGAGCACTAGTCTTTCTGCCGATAGGATCGATTGTGAATTCCCCTCCACAGAAAAGGCTACTTCCCCATTTTCTATTTCATCTCCATCCTTTTTATGAAAATCCAACACGAGTTTTGGGTCAACATGATTGAAAATTTTCTCTGCCAACTCCAATCCGGCAATAATTCCATCATCCTTTATGATACAATGAGCTTGACTCTTCGCATCATTCGGGATTGACCCTAATGAAGAGTGATCGCCATCACCAATGTCTTCGGCAAGGGCTGCTTTTATAAAAGCGTTGATCTTTTTGGTAGTTAAATATGGTAGCTCCATAACAAGGCGGATTTCTAAGAAAACAGGCGGAAGGCGAAATTGGTTACTCTTGACTGAAATTCAAAGTGTCAATCAGGTATTTGTCGCCTATTTTTTTAATGAACATGACCACACGATACGCCCCATTTTCGTGCGTATACCTCCCAATATTGTATTTGAGCCCCTCAGGAGCCGATCCTTGATGGATATAAGTGAAATTCTTAGGTGGGTTTTTAGTGAAGAAATTTCTTAAAATCACCTCTGCTTGAGTTTTACTGTAGTTTGAACTTTCACCGTTGATTTTTATCTCCACGGTTTCATTACAAAACTTGATCAACTCCTTTGAACTACCCGCTTTGATGGCTGTCCCTATATTTTTTACCGTCTCATCCTGCGAGGGTGAAAGCAAAAGGGCGCATAACAACATTAGCATTTTCATTTCGTCGGTTTTTCAAATGTTTGTACACAATGTAGTAAAAACCATGCCCAATTTATTCATTACAGGAACTACATTCAAAAAATGACGCTTCTATATTTGCCTTATGGATAAGAAAGTCATTCTTCTGATACTCGATGGTTGGGGCATAGCCAAAGACAAGTCTGTGTCGGCCATCGATGCTGCCAACACCCCATTCATGGATCACGCATTTCAGGAGTATCCGCACAATACGCTTGAAGCATCCGGAATGTCTGTGGGTTTGCCCGATGGGCAAATGGGCAACTCAGAAGTGGGACACATGAATATCGGTGCAGGACGGGTCGTCTACCAGGATCTTGTAAAGATCAGCAATGCAGTGAAAGACGGCTCCATTCAAAAAAATGAAGCGTTGCAACGTGCCTTAGCCTATGCCAAAGACAATGAGAAACCCATTCACTTAATTGGTTTGGTTTCTGATGGTGGCGTGCACTCACACATTGATCACTTAAAAGGCCTGCTCTCCACTTTTGATCAAGAAGAATTTGACGATGTTTTTGTTCATGCTTTTACCGATGGTAGAGATACAGACCCGAAGGGAGGAGTGGACTATCTCCGTGACTTACAACATCACATGGCTGAAACGACCGGATCGCTTGCAACCATTACCGGGCGGTATTATGCAATGGATAGAGACAATCGATGGGAGCGAGTAAAGCTGGCGTATGATGCGATGGTTCATGGCGAGGGCAAAAGAGTTCAGGACCCATTAAGAGCGATGGAAGAATCTTACATGGAAGATGTTACGGATGAGTTTATGAAACCAATCATCTGTGCCGATGCGAAGATCGAGGAAGGGGATGTCGTGCTTTGCTTTAATTTCCGTACAGATAGAGGGAGACAAATCACTCAAGCCCTTACGCAGCAAGATTTTCCTGATCAAGGTATGAAAAAGCTCGATTTGCATTATGTGACCATGACCAATTATGATGATTCTTTCAAAGGAGTGCATGTCATGTATGGCAAAGAAAATCTTACGATGACGTTGGGTGAGGTGCTGGAAAAAAACAAAAAGAAACAAATCCGAATCGCTGAAACGGAGAAATATCCACACGTGACATTCTTCTTCTCAGGGGGTAGAGAACAACCTTTTGAAGGGGAGAAACGAATCCTCTGTCCTTCTCCAAAAGTAGCCACTTACGACTTGCAGCCTGAGATGAGTGCTTATGATATTCGAGATAAAATCATTCCTGAATTAAAAGCAAAATCAGCTGATTTCATTTGTCTCAACTTTGCTAACCCCGACATGGTAGGGCATACAGGTGTTTTTGAGGCTGCTGTAAAAGCATGCGAAACGGTAGATAGCTGTACTGAAGCAGTGGTAAATACTGCGTTGGAAAATGACTATTTATCCATCATTATCGCTGATCATGGCAACTCTGATATGATGATCAATCCGGACGGAACACCAAATACGGCCCATACAACGAACCTTGTTCCTTTTGTGGTGGTTGACAAAGAGTTTAAAGGCGATCTTAAAGCAGGAAAGCTGGGTGACCTAGCGCCAACCATTCTCAGATTTATGGGGTTGGATGTTCCTGAAGAGATGACCGGAGAAGTATTGATTTGAGAATGAGCCGATTGATTGATTTGAAGATTTTAGTGCTACTTTTAGTATTGGCAAGCTGTCAAAAGCTCAAGCCTGAATCGGTGAGCATTCCTGAGTATCCGGATTTCGAAAACCTTATAAAAACGCAGGCGGATCTGCTTGGAAACACACGGATCAAAAAAACGGTGAGGCTGGAAAATCGGACTGAAGTAAAAATTGTAGAGATGGATTCTGCTAAATGGGCAGAGGAACTATCCTTCTTAAAAGAAATCAATCCCAATCAGCCGGAATATGTTGGCGCCTTTACCAAAGAAACGGATGGCAATAAAACCTTACTCACCCTTGGCCCGGACGAAAAAGGAGAGCTCAAAAAAATCAGCTACATCAAGATTGGCGATATCTACTCAACTATGAATGCCACGTTTCACGAAGATAAGGATGTATATGTCCATCACCGGGATATTAACGTGACCTTCCGAGACGGACTGATCCAATCAGTCGAAATCAATGGCTACCAGAAAATGATGTTTAGGGATACAGTGCGGTTTGGGATAAACATTAAAGTCCTATAAGGTTGATACCCAAACAATTTCTAGTAACTCTTCTTTTGATTCAGGTTCTTAACGCCTTAAGTCAAAACGACAAAACTTATCCCAATGTCCAACAATATCAAGCTGAAATTGTACCTGACTTGATTAACCGATCAATTGAAGGGAGTGTCACAATTGATTTTCTAATCTCTCCTGAAGTGAGTCAAGTCCGTTTTGATTGTGGAAACCTTTCTATTTCTCAGGTGAATGGTACTTATGTAGAGAGGTTCAGACAAGAAGAGCAACAACTCATCATCAACCTTTCCAATCGTTCCAGTGATCCAGTTAGTGTTAAAGTCGAATATTCAGGATCACCAAAAAGAGGCCTGATTTTTAAAGAAGGGCTGGTATACACTGTTTTCTCAACTGACTATTGGATGGTTTGTAACATGAATCCATCTGACAAAGCTCGATTAAAACTTAAGATACAAGTTCCTGATTCACTAGATGTGATTATGAGTAACACAAGCAGGAATTATGAAGCCCCTGCCTATACTTACGGTTTTGTAATTGGTTCTTTCAATAAGCATTCAGAAGTCTTTGATAGCTTGACTTTGAACTATTATTCAAGTCAATATTCTGATGAACAACTCCAAAAAGTATTCAGGGAAACCCCTCACATTCTGGAATTTTTAGAGGAAAAGTCAGGCACTCCATATTATCAAAACAATTACTCACAAGTTCTGGGTGGAGATCATTATCAGGAAATGTCGGGCTTTGCAATGATAAAAGACACTTATGGTAATCTTGTGCTCAAAGACAGCACAGAAACAAACCTCATAACACACGAACTAGCTCATCAGTGGTGGGGGAATCAGGTGACCTGTCAAAACTGGAATCACTTCTGGTTAAATGAAGCATTCGCTACCTATCTCTCTGCGGCATACAATGAAGTGCGATTTGGGAAAGAAAAATATCAGTCAGATATTGACTCTTATTTTAAGGTTTACCAAAAGATTCTGGAAAAAGGAGCAGATAAACCACTGTTATTTCCAGATTGGTCAAATCCAAGTCGAGATGATCGAAATATCGTCTATTTCAAAGGTGCCTATGTTTTACATCTCCTCAGAGAAGAAATAGGAGATTCCACTTTCTGGAAAGGAATAAAGCATTACAGTAAAGAAAATTTTGGAAAATCCGTAACCACCAAAGACTTTCAGGAAGCAATGGAAATCGCTTCCAATAAAAGTTTACAAGAATTCTTTGATCTTTGGATCTATTAGCTTGATTTCAACCCCAACATCTTAATAGCAGTTGCTGCTGCTTCATCGCCCTTGTTTCCATGCTTGCCTCCTGCTCGATCCAATGCTTGTTTCATGGTATTCGGTGTGAGCACGCCAAAAATCACTGGTTTGTTGTATTTCAAAGACACATTGGTGATACCATTAGCCACAGCATCACAGATGAAATCAAAATGACGGGTCTCACCCTGGATCACACAGCCCAAACAGATCACCGCATCAATGTCTTTTCGTTCTGCCATCCATTGCGCTCCGAGACTCAACTCAAAAGTGCCCGGTACATTCATGCGTTCGATGTTATCACGATTAGCTCCAGCACCAATTAGCGTTTGATAAGCACCTGAGTAAAGGGACTCGGTTACCTGCTCATTCCATTCGGCTACCACAATCCCAAACTTGAATTTACTTACATCGATGGATGAGCCGATCTTTACGTCGCTGAGGTTTTTATCTGCTGATGACATAGTGTAAAAAGAATGAAGTTTCTACAAATAAAAAATATCCATGAGTTTAACACCCCTATAATCCCGAAACATCGAACCGCCTTATGGGGATAATTCCCTCTCAAAAAAGGGGGTTAGGGGGTTGTTAGATATTGCAAAAAAAATGTCACCTCCTTATGAGATGACACCTTCTACAAATTTATTTTTTCTTACTGCACTAAAGCCTCCAGTCTCGCCTTCTGCTTTTTCGCATCGTGAATTTGTGTGGAGTTAGGATAGTCAGATACAATTACACCGTAGGTGTTTGCTGCAGCTGCAAGACTGCCTTCCTGCTCCTGGGCAATTGCCAGCTTCTTCAAATAAATCGGAGTGAATGATTCGTTTTCCTTATAGTCCACTGCCTGCTCATAATAAGAGATAGCATTAGCAAAATCATCCATTTCCATGTATGCATCGCCGATCAATGAATATGTCCGGCCTTGAAGAAGGTAATCATCACTACTAAATTCTTTCAGCTGGCGGATGGCTCCATCGAAATCTCCTTGCTTCAGGAACGACGCACCTGCATAAAATCTTGAAAGGTTAGCAGCTTTTGTCCCAGGGAACTCCTCAATGATTTCAAGGAAGCCGTAGCTGTTTCCGTCTCCATTCAATGCAAGTCCAAGGCTGTCAGCATCAAAGTAGAACTGAGCCTGGAAAAGCTCTTCCTGAGCAGTTTGATTTTGGTTTGTGATATAATAGTTATATCCAGCAAAGCCTACCACCAATAGAGCGAGCACTCCACCGATTCCAAAGACCATTGCTTTGTTTCGCTTGCTGCTAAAAAATTCATTGGCTTTCTCAACAATTGCATTTGGATCCTCTAAGATCTCAACGCCCTCATCTTGCTTTTTTCCTTTTGCCATTTTCTTATAAAATCTTAATGTTTTCTATCGCATTCATTCTCCTACCGAGCCCCTTTCTAATTTGAAGGTAAAAAATGCGGTCGCAAAGATATATTTTTTGTTCAGATGTGTAAGACTCTCAGTCAATTATGTGTTTACGAATGGATAGTCATCCTCGACATAATTATCCGTATATGCTTCTGAAGCCTCCGGCCATGGTGATTCTTCCGCAAAATCCACAGCTTTCTGCACCTGGTCCTTAATCTCTTTATCGATTTCCTTCAGCTCGTCCTCTGAGGCCCATTTATTTTTAATGATCGTCTGCTTCACCTGTTCAATCGGATCTTGATTCTTGTATTCCTCAAGCTCTTCTTTTGTTCGATACTTTGCCGGGTCTGACATGGAGTGACCTTTGTATCTGTAGGTTCTGAATTCAAGGAATGTAGGTCCATCTCCTTTTCTAGCTCGTTTGGCCGCTTTTTCTACCGACTTATGAACGTCTTCCACCTTCATCGCATCTACAGGTTCAGATGGCATATCATACGCTTCCGCCAACGTATAAAGATCTGTCACATTCGAGGTTCTTTTTACCGACGTTCCCATCGCATAGCCATTATTTTCCACCACGAAAATGACTGGCATCTTCATGGTCATAGCCATGTTAAATGCCTCATGAAGTGCCCCTTGTCTAACTGCGCCATCTCCCATGTAGCAGATGCATAGGTTTTTGGTGCCCTTATATTGCTCAGCAAAACCAATTCCGGCTCCCAATGGAATCTGGCCACCCACGATTCCATGTCCTCCCATGAAATTCACTTCTTTATCAAACATGTGCATGGATCCGCCTTTGCCTTTGGAAACACCTGTAGCTTTTCCAAAAAGCTCGGCCATCACTTTGCCCGGGTCGGTTCCCAACGCCAATGGATGTCCGTGATCACGGTAAGCAGTAATCCACTTATCATCTTTCTCTAATGCAGAAACTGCGCCAGCGGCGCATGCTTCCTGACCAATATATAAGTGACAAAAACCTCGAATTTTCTGCTGGCCATACAGCTGACCTGCCTTCTCTTCAAACCTTCTCATGAGCTGCATAGAGCGAAACCACTCCATGTATTGCTCTTTCGAAAACTCATCGGATTTTTTTGTTGTCTTTTTAGCCGCCATAGGACCCAATTGTTTGATTTACTTTGCTAAACGGATTGCGAAATTAGCGTAAAACAAGGTGAGTTGAAAAGAATTGCCCTCAGATGCTTCTACATTCCGATATTCGAAAATGACTCAATTAGTCTCCTCCTCGGAGGAGAAAGAGGTGGGTTAATATTAAAACAGTCATTTTTGAATATCAAATGTTCAATGAAAACCCACCCCAACCCCTCCCAGGAGGGGATTTGATTTAGCAAATGATCTTAAAAGAACTAAAACTTACATCCTTTAAGAACCACCCGGAATCAACGTTCGAATTCGGTGAACGGATCAACTGTGTGCTTGGGAAAAATGGTATGGGCAAAACCAATTTGCTGGACGCGATATACTACCTCTCGTTTACCAAAAGTGCAGTTGGGTCCCAGGACAAACTGGCCATCACCCATGACCATCGCGCTTTCACCCTTTTCGGGACGTATGACGCGCTGACCATTGCGATACAGTTTGAGAAAGGGAAAGTAAAAACACTAAAAATAGATGGTCAAGAGCCTGACCGCCTGAGTCATGTTATCGGTAAAGTACCTCTTGTCATTGTACTCCCGGACGATACCTCCATGATCAAAGAGGGAAGTGAGGAGCGTCGTAAGTTTTTTGATGGTGCACTTTCACAGTTTGATGGAGAGTATCTGAAATCGTTGCTCAAATACAACAAAGTGCTCAAGCAGCGCAACAGTCTTCTAAAGGTAGAAGAAGGTAGAGGGCTAAATAAAAGGCTGCTTGAAACATATGACGATCAGTTGATCCCATTGGCAATTGACATTTCCAGGAAGCGACAAGAAATGAAGGAGTTTTTTCTGCCGTTTCTACAAAAAAACTATGCTGACCTACATGACGGTGGGGAAACCCCGGGCTTGAATTTCAAAACGCATGTGGGAGAAGGATTTGCAGATCGATTCAAGGCCAACACCCAAAAAGATCAGATCATGCAACGAACCTTACTCGGAAGTCATAAGGACGACTTTGAGTTTTTATTGGATGAGGAATTAATCAAAAAGTTTGGCTCTCAAGGGCAGCAGAAGACGTTTATCATCGCTTTGAAATTGGCACTGTATGATTTCCTAAGAGAAAAAACAGGGAAAAAGCCGTTGCTTTTGCTTGATGATATCTTTGATAAGCTGGATGATTCCCGAATTCAACTATTGGTCTCCTTATTATTGGATAATGACCGCTTTCAGCAGATTTTCATCACCGATGCACGAAAGGATCGAAGCAAAGAGCTGTTTAAAAAGGAGAAAGAAGTGAATTTTATCGAACTTGCATCTTGATGAAAGAAGATCCAATCAAAAGTTTTCGCAACGCCTTTCAAGGATTCCTGAAAGAAGAAAATCTGGAGCATACATACAAACAAAAACAGGTCATTGCTGATTGGGAACGAATTATGGGGAAGACCATCGCCTCACGTACCACCAAGATGTTCTTCAATCAAAAAACGCTTTTTGTAAAGCTCTCTTCAGCTCCGCTCAAAAATGAAATGCAAAACTCCAAGGCTCAGATCATTGAGTTAATTGAAAAGGAGATTGGAAAAGGAGAGGTGGAGGATGTGAGGTTTCTTTAGTCTCTAAACGGCACCCTCCACATCAAATAGTAATCAAAGGCAGTAGAATTCTGCCTTTTGGTTTTTCCAAAACCAGGCACGTCATAGGTTTTTAGCTCACCCTCTCCATTGATTTTTCTGGCAAACTGCCAGCGCATGGTGAAACCCATGTAGAGGTTGGAAACCACCTTTCCTCTGAGGCCTACAGCTACTTCAACCCATCGTGCAGTGAGGTTTTCATTTTCCAGAAAATAATCCTGTTCGCCAAATCCCTGATCTGCGGTGAATGAAATCTGATCGTTAAAGATGGCCCTGGCATATCGCAATCCCAGCGTCAATGCATTCCCGCTCTCTTGGTCCTTGGTAAAGTTTCTGTCTATTCCTATTCGATAGTAGCTGCCGTTGTTTTCGTAATCGAACGTCTCCCCCCGTTGATGCTCTTCTATTCCAAAGTTGCCTACCACCACAAACCGATGAACAGCTAAAGCTGCTTCCACCTCATGAGTGATCAGGTCAGAACCAAAAGCTGTCCGTGCTGATCGTATGGCATTCATCCCAAGCTTTAGCTCATATGGACGAAAATCCATAGGCTGCTTTTCATTTTGCTGGGGAGCCGGACTTTGAGCACTCGCCCATAGACCAATGAACAATGTCGATATGCTAAAAATAGACTTCCACATTGGTGCTTAATTGTCGGTTAGTAACTACGCCGGGAATGGATAGTGAGTCAAACGTGTATCTCACAGTGTCCAAGCCTATGAAAGTATAGGAAGGATCACATTTTGGATCGAAAATCGATATCTCCACTTTTTCATAGCTCATCTCCACCTCAAAATGCGAGGTATCTGAGTCAAAGAAAAAAATTGTTGTTGGATCATCCGGATTTAACGGAAGCCCGACTCCTGTGGAGTCCTCAAAAGGAGTGAATACGTAAGGAGAATTCTCGGCAGTAATGGTGAATCCGATCTTCTTTGCATTTTGCGTTTCATAATCGAAGAACCTCAAAATCATAAAATCGAGATTATCATCCGTACCACAATTTTCTATGTCCTGGCAGGAGATGATCGCTAATCCGAATATTATTATTGCGAGTTTTTTCACAGGGGGGCAAAATTAAGTCTTAGTATTCAATGTCGTTTAGCTAAGAGTTTTAATGTGCTATTAAGTTAAGGTCACTCCAGAATGGAGTCTTTGCAGATAAGCCAGTTTATATCTATGAAATCCAAAAATTCCATGCTGGAATGTCGTTTTAAGACGAAGATGAAACCTTAACTTAATAGCATTCCCGACTCTATAATAGTAGAATACATGACATGAAAGGAGTTTACCTAAACCACATAGCACTTCATATTCCATTAGCTTTGCACTCGCGAAACTAGAATGAACCAAAATAAGATCACAGGGTTCTATTAAAGTCATGAAAACGAAGGGGTTAAAGAAAACAAAAGTCAACATCGTCACACTCGGGTGCTCCAAAAACCTGGTGGATTCTGAAGTGATGTTGACACAACTGAGGGGAAACAACATTGATGCCACACATGAGTCTACCAAAGACGATGCAAATGTGGTTGTGGTAAATACCTGTGGATTTATTGATAATGCAAAGCAGGAGTCCATTGACACGATCCTTCGCTATGTGGATGCGAAGCAAGAAGGGCTGGTGGAAAAAGTCTATGTCTCAGGTTGTCTTTCTCAGCGATACAAAGATGAATTAAAGGATGAGATTCCGGATGTAGATGCATGGTTCGGAACCGGTGATCTGCCAGCGCTGCTGAAGAAGTTCAAAGCAGATTATAAAAAAGAGTTACTCGGAGAGCGAATCCTCACCACCAACAACCATTACGCATATTTGAAAATCGCTGAAGGTTGTGATCGTCCATGTAGCTTCTGCGCTATTCCACTTATGCGTGGAAAGCATGTTTCCAAACCTATGGAACAAGTGGTGGCAGAAGCGGAATCATTGGTACGACAGGGAACAAAAGAAATTCTACTCATTGCACAAGACTCTACTTATTACGGGTTGGATCTTTATAAGAAAAGAAATTTAGCTGAATTGATGGATCGATTGGCAGATGTGGAAGGGCTGGAATGGATTCGTTTACACTATGCCTTTCCAACTGGCTTCCCGGAGGATGTGCTGGATGTCATGGCGAAACGATCTAACATTTGTAATTATCTGGATATCCCGTTGCAGCACGCCTCCACCAATATGCTGAAAATGATGCGCCGAGGAACCACGCGAGAAAAAACGGAAGCGCTGCTGGATAAAATGCGTGCGAAAGTCCCAGATATAGCCATTCGAACAACCCTGATCGCCGGACACCCGGGAGAGACGCAGGAAGATTTTGAAGAAATGCTGGATTTTGTGGAGAAGAATCGGTTCGAGCGGTTGGGAATTTTTACCTACTCACATGAGGAAAATACCCACTCATACAATTTTGAAGACGATGTGCCTGATGAAACCAAACAAGAGCGCGCAAATGCCGTAATGGATTTGCAGGAAGAAATTTCCATGAGCATCAATGAGGAAAAGGTTGGGAAGGAATATAAAGTGCTGATTGATCGGATGGAGAGTGGAACATTTATCGGACGTACCGAGCATGATTCACCGGAGGTGGATAATGAGGTGATTATTCCGGCTGACCACTCATACTTACGAATTGGAGATTTTGCCCAGGTAAAAATTACTGACGCCACAGCCTTTGATCTGTACGGCGAACCAATTAAGCCATAACCCACTTTACTAAAGCGTGCGCACCGAGACCATTTCTTTAGATGAGACCGACTGTTTTTCCTCTTTTTTTATTGACTATATCAATGAAAAGGAGACCTTAAAGCCATTTTACTCGGCTTTCCCCTCGGTTAAGAACTTCAAGTCTGCAATAGCTAACAGGAATTTTCCTACAGCGAATAGAGAAGCATTGGTTGAGGTTTTGCAGGAACAATACAAAGATCTATCTACTGATAATTCAGTAAAACAAAATATCCAGTCGCTTGGTGATGGTAAAACCTTTACCATCGCCACCGGGCATCAGCTCAATATTTTCACCGGGCCGCTTTACTTTATCTACAAAATTGTGACCGTGATCAATGCCTGCAAGACGCTCAAGCAGTCCTATCCGGATTACAATTTCGTGCCCGTTTACTGGATGGCAAGTGAGGATCATGATTTTGAGGAAATCAATCACTTCTTCCTGGAAGGAAAGAAATATGAATGGCAAACCGATCAAAACGGGGCAGTCGGTCATTTTGATCCATCCGGGCTAAAAGAGATTGCAGAAAAATTGCCAAAGGGTGCTGAGTTTTTTGCCGAAGCTTATTCACAAAAAACATTGGCGGATGCAGGAAGAGCCTATGTCAATCACCTATTTGGTAAGGAGGGGTTGGTTGTGGTTGATGGTGATCATGCAGCATTGAAAAAGGTATTCACCCCAATTATTGAAGAAGATCTTTTTAAACACAACCCTGAAAAGTTCGTGTCAAAAACATCCTCATCGCTCGAAGATTTGGGATATAAGACACAAATCACTGCCCGTAAAATCAATTTCTTTTACCTGAAAAATGGCATCCGGGAGCGGATTGAGAAAACAGATAATGGATTTCAAGTGGTTGACACAGGTATTGCTTTCAGCGAAAAGGAAATACGATCGCTGATAAAAGAACATCCGGAACGGTTTAGTCCGAACGTGGTTCTTCGCCCGCTATACCAGGAAACGATTCTCCCCAACCTTGCTTATGTAGGCGGTCCCTCTGAGGCAGTCTATTGGCTCCAGCTAAAGGAAATGTTCGATCATTTTAAAACCGCCTTTCCTTTGTTGATGCCGCGAAATTTTGGTGTGGTTATTCCTGAAGCAGCCTCCTCAAAATGGAATAAAACCGGGCTCACACAATCCGATTTATTTCTAAGCACTGAAAAAGCGTTTGAAAAGTGGGTGAAAGCCAATTGCGATCATGACATTTCCTATGCTGAGGAACTGAAAAGTTTGGAAGAGCTAGAAAAATCATTGAAGCAAAAAGCTGGTGAAGTAGATGAAACACTGATTCAGCACATTGAAGCGCTACACACATCATTCTCAAAGCGAATCGAAAAAGCAGAAAAAAAACTGGTGCGGGCAGAAAAGCGGCTTCACCAAGATCGAAGAAAGCAGATCGAATCTGCAAAAGAAGTTTTGTTCCCTGGCGGGAGTTTGCAGGAACGACGAGATAATTTCCTTAACTTTTATTTGAACGATCCGGATTTTATACAAAAGCTTCTCAAAACTTTTGATGCATTTGACTATCGGATGTATTTGCTATACAATAGCTGAAGCTTAGCAGTTTAAGCAATTGATGCTTATTTTACGTCAAGTCAATTAGCTACAGCATATGGAAGTTAAAACACCCACCCTTCTTGTAGACAAAGGAAAGTGCCTTCAAAACATTGATCGGATGATCAAAAAAGCCAAGGCCTCAAACGCTACTCTCCGCCCCCACTTTAAAACACACTTCTCTGCGGAGATCGGTGATTGGTTCAAGAAAAAAGGAGTCAATCAATGTACGGTGAGTTCTGTTGACATGGCAATTTATTTTGCTGACCATGGCTGGGATGATATCACGATTGCCTTTCCATATAACTTGCTTGAAGCCGATAAAGTAAACAAGCTTGCTAAAAGGGTGAACCTCAACGTGCTCATCGAGTCCGAAGAAAGCCTTATGCATTTGGGTAAGCATGTACAAGAGAAGGTGGATTATTTTATCAAAATTGATGTGGGTACACACCGTACTGGAATCGACCCCAGAAGTGAACCGTTGATAGAAAAACTGGTGAATCACTCTTCTGAAAAACATACTTTCAAGGGCTTCCTGGCTCATGCTGGCCACACATATGGATCTACAGACTATGAAAGTGTCAAGTGGATCCATGACATGTCAGTCAAGGTAATGGAGCACCTCAAAGAAAAGTTTGGAGGGATGCTTTCATACGGAGACACTCCATCATGCAGTCTGATTGAAGACCTTTCTGCATTTGATGAAATCCGACCGGGTAATTTTGTCTTTTATGACTGGATGCAAAAAAACATTGGGTCATGTTCCGTAGAGGAAATTGCGGTCTGTATGGCCTGTCCTGTAGTTGCTATACACAATGAGCGAAATGAAATAGTCGTTTATGGGGGAGCTGTGCATCTTTCTAAAGATGTGATTAGCGAAAAAGATGCGTATGAAAAAACTAAAAACTGCTTTGGAAAGATGGTCTATCTCAAAAAAGATGGATGGACTACCGATATTGTTGGTCATGTAGACAGGCTATCTCAGGAGCATGGTATCATCAAGCTACCAGAAAATGAGATCGCTCGTGTAAAATTGGGTGACGTGATTGGCATTCTTCCTGTACATTCGTGCCTTACTGCTGAATTACAAGGACATTATCTTTCCACAGCCGGAGAGAAAATCGAAAAGATGCTGAAAAATTAACATGCGAAAAAACGTTTCACTGCTCTTATTCATTCTCGCTTTTTCTGGCTTTGCCAAAACCGATCCCCCCAAAGACACCATTGATATTATGATTGGCCAAATGATCATGATCGGAATTGGGGATTTTGATTTGGTCGATGATAGCAGGCCGATTTTTCAGGAAATTAAAGATGGAAAGGTAGGAGGAGTAGTATTATATGAAAAGAACATACTCTTTGAAAGCCCCAAGCCAGAGCTTGCATTGCTTGTAGAAACATTACAAAAAAACGCTTCCATTCCACTCTTCATTAGCATAGATGAGGAAGGTGGAAGAGTGACCCGGATGAAAACAAGGTATGGGTTTCCAAAAAATGTTTCAGCCCAATACCTGGGTGATATGAACAACCTGGATTCCACACGATTTTATGCCAATCAAACCGCGAGCATTCTAAGCAGCTTTGGTATTAATATGAATTATGCTCCGGTGGTGGATGTAAACCTGAACCCACGAAATCCGGTAATCGGACGAATAGAGCGCAGCTATTCAGAGGATTATAATGAAGTGATCAAACAAGCATACATAGTAATTGATGAGCACAACCAGCGTGGTGTTGTGCCTGTACTCAAACATTTTCCCGGTCACGGAAGCAGCCGAAGTGATACACACCTGGGCCTGACGGATGTAACACAAACCTGGCAAATAGAAGAAATGTACCCATATTCTGCTTTGATCGACAGTGGAAAAGTAAAGGCCATCATGACTGCCCACATTGTGAATCAGTCCTTGGATGCTTCCAAAAATCCAGCGACACTTTCAAAACGCATCGTCACAGGTATGCTAAGAGATTTTCTTGGGTTCGATGGGGTAATCATTTCAGATGATATGCAAATGGGCGCTATCAACAATGAATATGGATTGAGAGAAGCCATAAAGTTATCAATAGAAGCGGGTATAGATATGCTAATGTTTGCCAACAATGTAAAAGACTACAATATGGTAAGTGCAACCACCGTACACGCCATTATCAAAGACTTGCTTTTTGAAGGCATTGTTACAAGAGAACGCATCTACAAATCCTATCAACGAATCATGAAGCTAAAAGCCGAAACCGGATTATGTGATCCTGATTATTACCGCTCGTTGAAAAATAAGCTTAGGGCCTACAACTAAGTTATAGAAGTCAAACCTGATTTTACTATCTTCACCATTCCATGATCCAATACAACCCAAAATCGTGGTTTTCGCTCATTTTTGACGTCTATAGCAGATATGTCATTAGAGCCCTTTTCCCCCTAATTATGTTTGCGGGGGTATTGACCACAGTGCTTTGCTTTCTGTTTATAGATGTCCTCAAAATCACCATTGAAGATACTAAAGCCTTCCATTCCATTCTCGGGGTAATCCTGGGTTTGTTCCTTGTACTTAGAACCAACACGGCATATGATCGATGGTGGGAAGGAAGAAAGCTTTGGGGTCAGCTGGTAAATGACACACGTCAGCTATCAATCAAAATAGCCACCTTCCTTCCTTTGGATGCGAAAGAGGATCGATTATTCTTCAAGAAAATGATCCCCAATATCACTTTCGCAATGAAGAATCATCTTCGAAACAGCATCATGGTGGGTGAAATGGATTTTTACGACGACACAGTGAAAGACCGAATCATTAACAGCAATCATCGTCCAAACATCATTAACAAGATTTTGATGGAAAGGGTAATGGACCTTAACAAGCGCGGATTGATCACTGCCGACAAGCTTTTCATCCTGGATAAGGAGATCAAGGGTTTTACCGACATTATCGGTGCTTGTGAGCGAATCAAATCGACTCCAATTCCATACTCTTACAGTATGTTTATCAAGAAGTTTCTTTTCATCTATTGTATCACACTTCCAATGACCTTCATTGGTGAGTTTGGCTACTGGTCTATTATTTTAGTGGTTGTGGCTTTTTACTTTCTGATGAGCGTGGAGTTGATCTCGGAAGAGATTGAAGATCCGTTTGGCAGAGATATAAATGACCTGCCACTAGACGAACTTTGTGTAAAGATCAAAAAGAACATCATAGAAATTTTCAACAATAACTAACTTGGCAATTTAAAATCGCTTTTAAACCTGATATTATGAAACTCAATCAACTTAAACTATCCTCTCTTGTGCTCACAGCTGCGGTGCTCATGTCATCCTGTGGCGGAGGCGGCAGCAAAGAAGAATCTTCCGATGCATCTTCAGAGTTTGATGCTGCAAAAGAGCAAGTAGCTGCCGATGTATCAAAAGTTTTGAAAGACCTGCCGCCACCATCAGAGGTTCCTTACCTGCTAATGAACGCGGGAGCAGAGTTTGATCCAAACATTATCAATTCCATCGACAACATGGAATCATACCAGTCAAGTGAGTCGAAAGCAGCTTTAAACCTTGGAGTGTATGCAACGGACATTGGTTACCTGGCTTCCTACGAAAAGGCTGAAATGGCACTCGATTACATGGGTGAATGCCAGAAGCTGGCTGCACCAGTAGGTGTAGCTGAGGCGATTGATTACGGTATGATCTCGCGATTTGAATCTAATATGGAAAATAGAGATTCTCTTGCCTCCATCATTAACGAAGTGATGGAAAAATCCGGTGAGCGACTAAGTGAACTTGAAGAACTGAATAGTGCTGCTTTACTCTTGGCCGGAAGCTGGATCGAGGGAGTTTACATTTCCACAAGCATTGTGAACAATTACCCGGAAGATCTTCCGGAGGAATCCAGAACACTTATTCTGGAGCCTCTTGTAAAGATTGTTATGGATCAAAAGACTTCACTTAATGATTTGCTTCAAGTAATGAATGACGTTCCGGGAACAGATGAAATTACCAGCATGAAAGCAGAGCTTGAAAAGGTAAAAGCCATTTATGATGGTGAACTTGCAGAAGTAGAGACCCAGATTGCCAACAACACCGGTGATTTTGTTCTTCAGCCAAGCACACTTGATAACCTTTCTGCAGAAGTATCTCGTATTCGAGCATCCATTGTTGAATAATAAAGGAGTTCAAAAAATTAAAAAGCCGTCAAACAATGTATTGACGGCTTTTTTTGATTTTAGATCACATCAATGCCCTAACTTTAGACTCACCAAAAACTAACCTGACCACATGAGTGAAGAACTGCTGAAAGCAATCATTCGCCTCCTTGTAATCGTAGCGAAAGAAGAGGGAGTAGTAGACGAGAGTGAAAAGGACTCGGTGCGTGAATTTTTATATGAGAACGTGAGCCGGGACGACACACGCCACTACCTGAAAATCCTTGATCAATACGTAAAGGAAATAGAAACGGGTAATGGCAGAGACGACCAGAGTCAAATAGAGGAGATCACTACCAACATCAACCATGAGCTTACACAACAGCAAAAGCTTGTGGTGATGGTGCGCCTCATGGAGCTTATAATCGCCGATGAGAAAATCACCGATCGAGAGTCAGAATTGCTTTTCCTGATTGGAAAGCGATTCAAATTTGATAAAGACATTGTAGAGGCCATCACTCATTTTGTTGTCAATAGAGACATCAACAATTATTCTCAGCTTTATTCCATTGTCGTGTCCGGCGTAGATGATCCGGATCGTCCAAAGCAGGTTTACCTGGATGGACTAAAGGGTCACATTGCCTTTTTCAAGCTTCCAAAAATTGAAACCTGCTTCTTTAAGTACTATGGTGGAGATATCCTCAATCTGAATGGGTTGATGATCTCACCGGGAAAAATCAAGGTTTTTTCTACCGGAAGCTCCATTAAAGGCAAGCGAACAGAAAGACTCTACTACAGTGATATTGTCAGCATATTCAGAGATGATGTCTCTGAGACAAACGTCTCATTCGTGGCAGAGAATATCACCTACAAGTTTAGCAATGGAAACATCGGTCTACTGGATGTCAGCATTGCTGAATCCAAGGGAAAACTGGTAGCTATCATGGGTGGTAGTGGAGCTGGTAAATCTACGCTTTTCAATGTACTGAATGGATCCTCCAAACCTGCGGAAGGCTCGGTCAGAATCAATGGAATTGATATCTATAAACAGCCAAAAGAAGTTGAAGGCATTATCGGTAACGTTCCTCAGGATGACTTACTTATTGAGGACCTGACAGTTTATCAAAATCTTTACTATGCAGCTAAGCTCTGTTTTGACAAAACAGAAAAATCTGTCATTCATTCTTTAGTTACAAAGACATTGGATTCGCTAGGGCTAACCGAAGCGAAAGATCTTAAAGTTGGAAACCCGCTCCAAAAAACCATTAGCGGCGGTCAACGAAAGAGACTGAACATTGGTCTTGAATTGCTACGCGAGCCCTCCGTGCTATTTGTGGATGAGCCCACTAGCGGACTTTCTTCTAGGGATTCAGAAAATATCATGGATCTCCTGAAGGAATTATCTCTTAGGGGCAAAATGATTTTCGTGGTTATCCATCAGCCTTCTTCTGAGATTTTTAAAATGTTTGATAAGCTGCTCATTCTGGATTCGGGAGGTCATCAGATCTACTATGGAAATCCGGTGAAGGCAGTCACTTATTTCAAAAACATTGTCGAGATGATCGACAAAGATCAGAGTGCCTGTATTGAATGTGGGAATGTAAATCCGGAGCAGATCTTCAATATCATAGAGATGAAGGTGGTGGATGAATATGGTCGATTCACCAACAAACGGAAATATTCACCAAAGCAATGGCATGAACAATTTGTAAATAACATCGAGGTTGAGGAAGTTGAGGAAGAGGAAACCACACCAGAAAAATCACTTGATCTGCCAAGCAGACTGAAGCAGGCAAGAATATTTCTGCAACGTGATCTGCTGGCAAAAATTAGCAACAGGCAGTATGTGCTGATTAACCTGTTGGAAGCTCCTGCTTTGGCGCTTTTGTTGGCACTGATCACCAAATATGCGCCTCCGGGTTCCACATATACATTCTATAAAAATGAGAACATTCCGGTTTTCTTTTTTATGAGCATCATCGTGGCGTTGTTCATGGGGCTTACTGTCAGCGCAGAGGAAATCATAAAAGATCGTAAGATTTTGAAGCGGGAGGCTTTCCTGCATTTGAGCAAGCTCAGTTATTTGTCTTCCAAAACCTTATTGCTATTTGGTCTTTCCGCTTTGCAAACATTACTCTTTGTTATTGTTGGATCTGTGATTCTGGAGATTCAGGGTATGACACTGTGGTACTGGATCATTTTATTTTCAGTTTCTTGCTTTGCTAATATTCTCGGGTTAAATATTTCTGCGGGTTTCAACTCCGTCATCACGGTTTACATTTTGATCCCGCTGCTCATTATCCCTCAACTAATTCTCAGCGGAGTAGTCGTGAATTTTGATAAGCTAAATGATTCTTTCGCTAATAGGGAAAAGGTACCACTGATTGGTGAGCTGATGGCCTCTCGCTGGGCGTATGAAGCGATCGCCGTGACGCAGTTTCGAGATAATCCTTCCAACAAAGACATTTATCCTGTTGAAAGGAAAGTAGCAATGAACACTTACAAGTCGGTGTATTACACAAAGTATCTACAAGAACACCTGGACTATTGCTTTGAAAATAAGGAATTCAAGGGAAGAGATAAAAACCTACAACTCATTCAAAATGAAGTGAGAAAACAGCTTGGCATCTTCGGAGAAGATAAATTGCCATTGGTCGATCAGATTAGTACAGAGGGATTGAATAAGGAGGTTTATGAGCAAACCGCAGCTTTTCTGGAGACTCTTCAATCTGTCTACAATTCTCGAAGGAAAAAGGCTAAAGAAGAACTGGATGCCATGATTGCAAAGCAAACAGAAACACCAGAGCTAGAAGCTGAATTTTTGAGTATGCGAGATAGATATGAAAATGAGCGTTTGAGTTTGATGGTAAAAAACATTCAAACGAAACGTCGTGTGGTCACCTCAGAAGATGAGTTGGTCCAGCTTATCTATCCGGTTTTTGCCAAAAATGAGCACCCTGAGAGTGCCTTAGACTTCAGAACCAACTTTTACTACCCCGAAAAATACTTTGCTGGATCATATATCGACACTAAAGTGTTTAACGTCATCATTATCTGGTTGATGACCATTGTCCTATTTGTAGCTGTCTATTATGATTGGTTGAGGAAGATTTTGAGAGCCGGGAAACCTTAAATAGGGACGTTTACATGCCTCTCCGCATGATAGGATGATCTTACCAATGGTCCAGACTCTACGTATTTGAGTCCACGTTTCAATCCTTCTTCACGGAAGTGGTCAAACTTATCGGGGTGCACAAATTCAGCTACCTCGATGTGTCGTTTGGTCGGCTGCAGATATTGACCCAGAGTTAAAATATGTAAGCCATGTTCAACCAAATCGTCCATTGCCTTGTAGACCTGATCATCTGTTTCTCCGAGTCCCAACATGATTCCGGATTTGGTTCGCTTGCCTGCTTCATAGGTAAGCTTGATTTGTTCCAAACTTCTATAATACTTCGCCTGAGGCCTCACTCTTCTGTAAAGTTCTTCGACCGTTTCCATATTGTGGGAGACCACTTCCTGACCCGCTTCGATCATTCTGTAAAGTGCATCCCAGTTTCCTTTTACATCTGGGATCAATGTTTCAATTGTCGTCTCAGGTGATGCTTTCTTTGTCTCCACCACTGTCTGATACCAAATCTCCGCACCTCTGTCTTTGAGCTCATCCCGATTCACTGATGTAAGCACCGCGTGTTTCACACCCATTAATTTAATAGCCTCAGCTACACGCTTCGGTTCCTCCTCATCATACTCCGGTGGTCGTCCTGTTGCCACTGCACAAAAGGTACAGCTACGGGTACAGACATTTCCCAGAATCATGAAAGTAGCGGTCCCCTCTCCCCAACATTCTCCCATGTTCGGGCAGTTGCCACTTTCACAAATCGTATGAAGTTTGTGTTGATCAACCAGTCTACGCACCTTAGCGTAGTTTTCACCTACGGGCAACTTCACTCTTAACCAATCTGGCTTTTTCCTTCTTTCCGGTTTTTCTACTACTGGTAAATCAATCATACGCTACTATTCAGATGTAAAAATGCAAATCTAACAGGACTGGAGGAGATTTCTCCTATTTTCGGGTCCCCCAGAAGAGTGTGAAGAAAACAGAAGTAAAAACAGATTTGTTCGGCTGGGTGGGTACAAGTTCAATTTCTTTGGTAAAGGCTTCAGCCATGACCCCTACTTCAACTCCGGCGACATTGCTTCTGTAGGTACCAAACTCAAAAAAGACTGATCCCTTTGCATGCAGCCCCATCTCTAAATCAGCATCCCCTAAGCCCTGAAAAAGCTTTCCGGGTCCGGCAATATTTTGAGGAGATGGATGGGTCACCACGCTGAATTGATCATACTGTTGGTCTGCTCCTAAAACATAGTATGGAGTAACCAAGCCAAAAGTGGGACCACCCGCGGCTGCAACACTGATTTGAACACCTTGCTGGTTGGCCTTTTTGAACATGAGCTTCTCCAGACCATAATTCGTTCGGATTGCATAGAGATAATTTGATTTGCCATAGATGAAGCCAGCCCCACTAAGTCCAACGTACCGGGCCTCACTCGGGTGTTTAACATTTGATAGCTCCAGCCCAAATGTCTGAAACACGTCATCTCCCTTTTTTCTGCTGTGCCGCAACATCAAACCTCCAATAAGTCCGCCGTTGGTATTTTTATTGATTCCCCAGATCCACTCGGATGTATATTCAAACTCCTCGCCTTCAAAGAGCTGGGCACTCACGAAAAATGGTGCGATGAGTAAAATGAATATAGCTAGCTTTTTCATTGACCCTTAATCATAACAAAAATAATGCGCAAGTCCCTAAGATTTTTGTGCATGATTATTAAGTTCAGAATAACTAATCCCCATGTGAGAGGAATCGAAAACCGCTTTTCCATTTTTTATCAAAATGGTCTGAGGAGACTGATGAACCACTCCATATTTCTCTGCTATTGCATTTGAAACGTCCCTGTGAGCTATCAGATCTAAAAAGTATGGCTCAAATGCTGCTGTTTCCTCATATGATCGCTCAAAACGAGCCAATGACATTGCACTAATCGAGCATCTGGTACTATGCTTGAAAAGCAATACCGGTTTTTTCTGAGAATTCTTATCTACTTCCTCAAGCTGATCAATAGTTGTCAAACTATTCCAGGGAATGTCTACTTTATCTCCTTTCGAAAAAATTTTTGAAAACATCTCTTAACTATTGTTTGGCCTAATTATTCCATATCACTCGCTCCTTCTTATCAAACTGCGGCTCTTTCACTGGTTCTTTAACACCTTTTGAGATTTGGCTGTTCCCGTTTAATCGTGTCCAGAAAATATTCCACTTCCTAAACATCTTCCGAATCTTAGGACTATTGAACTTCATTGCCATGTGATAGTTGCTGCTTGGATGCTGATCACCAATTTTTCGACGACTGATCTTCATGTCACCTTCCCAAAGGGAAGACTCCTGATAGTATTTGGCATCACTCCATTCCTTTCCATTTGCGAACCATCGAATTTTCGTTCCGGTATATCTCGGTCGAACTTTGAAATCAACTCCTCTGAAAGGAGATCCGGCTGAATACCTTGGTTTAACATTATAGTCCTTGCCACGGAATGGCATGCCCTGAGAATATCGTGGGTTGATTTTGTAATCTTTCCCTCTAAATGGCATCCCTTGTGAGTATCGTGGGTTGATTTTATAATCCTTCCCCCTAAATGGCATGCCCTGAGAGTATCTTGGGGTCACTTTATAATCCCTGCCTCTGAACGGAGATCCCTGCGAGTATCGAACATTTACTTTGTAATCTTTGCCTCGAAAGGGATTTGATGGCGAGTACCTTGGTGAGACCTTATAGTCTCTGCCCCTAAAAGGACTACCGGAGGAATACCGAATGTTTACTTTGTAGTCTTTACCTCTGAAAGGGTTGCCTCCCGAGTACCTTGGAGTCACTTTGTAATCTCTTCCTCTAAATGGGTTGCCGCTGGAAGAATACCTCGGTGTTGCTTTGTAATCTCTCCCTTTGAAAGGACTACCTGTTGAGTATCGAATGTTTCTTTTATAGTCGCTTCCCCTAAATGGGTTACCGCCGGAATATCTTGGGGAGCGCTTAAACTTGCTGCCCCTAAAGGGGTTTCCAAAAGAATATCTGGGGGTCACTCTCTTGTCTTTTCCACGAAATGGACTGCCACCGGAATAACGTTGACGTGTTGAGTATTTTTTCTGACGGTCTTTGGCAGAAGAGTAACGTGGAGAGGTCGACCCTCTGGATAATTTAAATGGCGAAGAGGCACTTGAGTATCTGGGGCTCCTACTCCCATCAGCACCAGGTATGCCATCGCTTCCTTTTGGTTTTTTCTTGCTCCTGAAAAAAAGAAATCCTTTCCGCTCGACCTTTTTGGTTTTCAGCCTCCGATCAGAATCCTCGATCAATTGAGCATCGGCGGTGTATACCGCCGAGCCAATGATAAATGCTATGATCAGAAACCTTTTCATTTAATGCCTATCACCCAAAGGTTCACAATTTAGGTGATAATCTCAACGATTCGGTCGATTCGATTGATCGAACTAAATCTGAATCGGTTCTCCCTGAGCGTTGAGCACTTCAAATTCGGTGAGCGCCTTAGAGCTATCCTCCACCATATTTACCCAACGAAAATATTTGAAAAACCATTTAACACGCCTCGAAAAAACTCCCGCTGTGAAGTACGTGTAGAGATACGGATGCAATGCCACAGTGATCTTCTTCTCGTTTTGTGACTCAAAGAAATACTTGATGGTATTTTCAACCTGATCAGCTACCTGAATAGAGGCTGAAATCTTGCCTGTTCCGCTACACGTTGGGCAAACTTCCTTCGTCGCAATCGACAACTCTGGGCGTACACGCTGACGCGTAATCTCCATTAATCCAAATTTGGACAATGGAAGGATCGTATGCTTCGACCTGTCTTCCTTCATGGAGTCTTTCATCTTTGCGTAGAGCTTCTTTTTATTCTCGATCTTTCGCATATCGATGAAGTCTATCACAATGATTCCGCCCATATCCCTCAACCGTAGCTGACGAGCAATTTCTTCCGCAGCATCAAGATTCACTTTTAGCGCAGTGTCTTCCTGATTGTCCTCCTTGTTGGATTTATTACCACTGTTTACATCGATGACATGAAGTGCCTCCGTATGCTCAATGATCAGGTAGCCACCGTTAAGCATACTAACTGACTGACCAAAAGATGTTTTGAGTTGTTTTTCAACTCCTGTAGCCTCAAAGATTTTGGCTTTACCGGTGTACTGCTTTAGAATTTTTTCCTTGTCAGGAGCAATTCCCTTAACAAAGGTTTTTATTTCCTGATAGAGGTCTTTGTCATCAACCTGAATGCTATCGAAGCTTTCATTAAGCACATCTCGTAAAATCGAGTTGGCTCGGTTCATCTCACCGATGACCTTGTCTTTAGGTTTTGCTGTTCGAAGGGCTTTCATCCCAGCATCCCAGCGATCAACAAGATTTCTAAGATCTGTATCGAGCTCTTTTACATCTTTTCCTGTAGCCACAGTGCGAATAATCACACCAAAGCCTTCAGGCTTGATAGAGCTGATAAGTCTTTGAAGACGCTTGCGTTCGTTTGCGTCTGTAATTTTCTTTGATACGTTTACCGTGTTTGAAAACGGCACCATCACCAGGTATCTACCTGCCAATGACAACTCGCATGAAAGTCGTGGGCCCTTTGTAGAAATAGGCTCCTTTACTACCTGCACCAGAATCTTTTGTCCTTTGGTAAGGACTTGATTCATTTTTCCAAGCTTATTAATATCTGGCTCTGTTTTGAAACCTGCCAGCCTTGTGCTGTTGAGTTTCTTGGCCTGCGTAAGCTTGGTGAATTTATTAAGTGATTGGACCTGAGGTCCTAAATCCAGATAGTGTAAAAAGGCATCTTTTTCATATCCCAGATCAATGAAAGCAGCGTTCAATCCCTGAACTACTTTCTTGACCGAGCCAAGATAAATATCACCGACGTTGAAGGTCTGGCCTCCTCCGTCCTGATGAAATTCTACTAGCCTTTTATCCTTAAGTAAAGCAATACGACATCCCTCGCGAGTTGAGTTAATGATTAGTTCATTACTCATAGCGATTGATTATAGGTGCCGATTACTTCTTCTTATGTCTGTTTTTTCTAAGTCTCTTTTTTCTCTTGTGAGTAGAGATCTTATGTCTCTTTCTTTTTTTACCGCAAGGCATAATTTCTAATGTTTTATATGTTTTTAAAATGCTTTAAAGGCTATTCAGGTAATCATTCGCCATCACCTTGATAGCTGGAATGGAATCCTGTGTTGCCAAAATTTCCTCCAAAAGCAGGCGTGCCTGCGATTGTTGATTTATTTTCATCAATGAAACTGCGAGATAAAGCTTTGCTTCATGATCAGCAGCATTCATCGATACAAGGGTTTCAAAACGCTCTCTGGCTCGATCGAACTGTCCACTTTGAATGGCCAGTAAACCAAGATTTAAAATCGCCTGTCTGTTTGTCTCATCAACTGCCAAAATTTCTCTCAGCATGTTGATCCCAGCCATGGGATTCTCAGAGACAACCAACGTCATGGCTAATCGGTTCTTTATAACCAGATTCCCCGGATCTTTATCCAAAAGGGTCTGCAAAATTTCTCTGGCTTTTAGCGCGTATTTCTTCGCCTGTTCAGGTCCTGACGACCGTTCATAAGCGATGAAGTAAATATCTGCAGCCAGCTCGGAAGGGCCTTCTGCCCAACTCTGTAGCTTGTCCGCATAACTCGCAGCACTATCAACTACCCCATAATCGAGGAAGCGTCTTGCCAAAGAGTGCGCAAAGTTAGCTTTTTTATCAATATTTTCTTCCTCCTGGAGTAATCTTCTTAACTCAGTGATCTGAGTTTCAACTTCTTGAGGAATTTCCATCGAATGGCTCTCTGTTTCTGCCACTTCCTGCAACTGCTCGTTTTCTACCACACTTCTGGGTAGCTGAAACAGAATGACCGCCAACGCGATGGCGGCAAACACAAGAATTAGCTGAGCTCTTGTCACTTTATTTTTGGTGAGTTTTTAATTTTCTCAACAAAAATTTTTGATGGCTTGAATGACGGAATGTAATGCTCGTCAATCACAATGGCGGTGTTCTTTGAGATATTTCGTGCAATTTTCTTGGCTCGCTTCTTATTCACAAAGCTTCCGAATCCTCTCACGTAAACATTCTCTCCATTGGCCATGTTGTTCTTCACAACAGTGAAGAAAGCTTCAACAGAAGCCTGCACATCTGCTTTGTCTATTCCTGTCTTATCAGATATCTCGTTTATCACATCGGCTTTTGTCACAACTGTCTGGTTTATAGGTGGGTGTTAAAATTGGGTGGCCAAAATTAAATTTGCACCTTCACATAAAAAAAGGATTTCTAAATTATTAAGTGATCGAAGGGAAAACATTTGCCGAAAGGCTAATTTATTGGTATACAGAGAGAAAGCGAGATCTGCCCTGGCGAAAAACAAAAGACCCATATCCGGTCTGGCTGTCGGAAATCATCCTTCAGCAGACCCGGGTTGATCAGGGATTGCCTTATTGGGTACAGTTTATGGAGGCATACCCGACTGTCCATAATTTGGCTGACGCAAGTGAAGAAAAAGTGCTTCGATTATGGCAGGGTCTTGGGTATTATTCCCGAGCCAGAAATCTTCATGCCACGGCGAAGTATGTAGCAAATGAGTTGAATGGGCAGTTCCCTTCAAAGTATTCTGAGATTATCAAACTGAAAGGAATAGGTCCGTATACGGCAGCAGCCATCGCCTCCATCTGCTTTGATGAGCCGAGACCGGTAGTTGATGGAAATGTTTTCCGGTTTGCTTCCCGCTATTTTGGAATCGAAGAAGATATTTCTAAAGCCAACTCGAGGAAAGTGTTTGAAAGAATTCTGTCCGAAGAAATATCTAAAGATCAACCGGGGACTTTCAACCAGGCCATGATGGAATACGGAGCTACAATATGTTCGCCTGTTCCCCTGTGTGGGGACTGTGGGTTTCGGCTTGATTGTTTTGCCTTTAGAGCTAAAAAGCAAAAGTCACTTCCCGTAAAAACAGGTAAGACAAAAGTCAGAAACCGACAATTCCATTATATCGTCTTTAGAGAAGGAAACAATTTCTTTCTAAATGAACGTGTAGGCAAAGACGTATGGAGTGGTCTGTTCGACTTTTATCTAATAGAAGGGGTGGCAAGCGAGGAGCTGGTCATGTCGCTAATTAAAGAAAATTGGGGAATAGATGAGGCGACATTAGATGATGTTTCAGAACCTTTTATCCATATCCTGAGTCATCAAAAAATTCATGCAACATTTTACACAATGTCTATCTCAGCCATGGATGTAAAAAGACTCGGTGAAAAGAGTTCGCTAAGGGCTTATTCCACTGAGGAAATGCTAAATTTGCCAAAACCCAAACTAATCGTAAATTACCTGCAACGAATAGGTATCACTTAAAATCATTGAGAATATGTCCGGAGTTAATAAAGTAATCCTGGTTGGTCGCCTTGGTAAAGACCCTGAAGTTCGTCATCTCGAAAACGGCGCAACTGTAGCCAACTTTTCTATGGCTACCTCAGAAGTATATAAAGACCGGCAAACAGGAGAAAAGAGAGAACAAACTGAATGGCATAACGTAGTGCTATGGAGAGGCCTGGCTGAAGTGGCTGAAAAGTATGTGAAGAAAGGCGACATGATTTACATTGAGGGAAAACTCCGAACACGCTCTTGGGAAAAAGATGGTGTAACAAGATACACCACCGAAGTTGTTGGAGACAATATGACGATGCTTGGTGGAAGTGGTGGAGGTTCTTCTCAGCAAGGAGGAGATTATTCACAAAGTGAGCCAATGCAGGAGTCTACTTCATCACCGGATGCCTCCAGTGATGCAACAGACGACCTGCCATTTTAAACAAAACAAAAACTAGTTGGAAACATCTTTAGACGATCCATTCCCCACGGTTTTATTGAACATGATGGCTGACATGCCAATGTCATTCTACCTCATTAATGGGTTGGTGGTGTTAGTGTTGCTTGGATTATCCGGCTTGATTTCTGGCTCTGAAGTAGCATTCTTTTCTTTTTCTCACAATCAGATCAAGGAGTTTAATGCCTCCCCTGACCTTAAGGAGAAACGAATAAGTCAACTTCTGCATCACCCTAAAAGGTTATTAGCAACTATTCTTATACTGAATAACCTTGTCAATATTTTCATTGTGACCATTTCCACATTTGCTACCTGGCAAATTGTGGGTGAGGAAGGCAAGCAGGGAATCACTATTGTAATTCTAACTTCCATCATCACCGTCCTCATTATTTTCTTTGGGGAGATTATACCGAAAGTATACGCCAATCACAACGGAACAGCTTTCGCAAAACTTACTTCTGGAATGTTGCTTTTGTCCTACAGATTCTTCAAACCCATTTCCTGGTTTTTGATGAGCATCACAGGATTGATTGAGCGGAGAATGGAAAAGAAAGGATATAACCTTTCCGTCGAGGAGATCAATCAGGCCCTTGAAATTTCCGTGGAAAAAGAAGAAGTGAGTGAGGAGGAGAAGGGAATTTTGAAAGGAATTGTGAATTTTGGGACGCTCTCCGTAAAGCAGGTGATGAAAGCCCGGATGGATATCACAGCCGTGGATATTGAAACGGACTTTCATGAACTGATGAATCAGATCAACAAGACGGGCTATTCCAGAATTCCGATCTTCACGGAGACGGTAGATAAAATCGAAGGCATTCTGTATATCAAAGATTTACTTCCTCACATCGAGCAGGAGGAAGACTTTAAATGGCAAGAACTTCTGCGTCCAGCCTACTTCGTACCTGAGAGTAAGAAAATTGATGATCTTTTTAAGGACTTTCAAGAAAAGCAGGTACATATCGCAGTTGTGATAGATGAATATGGAGGCACATCAGGCCTGATAACTATGGAAGATGTCATTGAGGAAATCGTCGGGGAGATCAATGATGAGTTTGATGACGAAAGTGATGTCGCATACAATAAGCTGGATAACAATACTTTCATCTTTGAAGGGAAAACCTCTCTCAATGATTTTTGTAAAATAACCAACACAGATATCGCTCTTTTTGATTCGGTCAAAGGTGAGAGCGAGTCGCTGGGAGGACTTGTCCTTGAGCTAAACACCAAACTTCCGAGTGCGGGAGAAAAGATCCGTTTGGCTCATTTTGTTTTTACAGTAGTAGCTGTCGATCAAAAAAGAATTAAACGACTGAGAGTTTATATCAAGTCTGATAAAAGTAACGTTGCAGGGTTTGAAGATTAGCAACAGCTTTGTGCTCCATGAAGTATTCCATCATAATTTTTTCATTGCTCTTCATTGCCTGTGGAGCAGATTATTTGCCAAAACCGAAAGGCTATAACCGAATTGACTTGCCGGAGGCTTCCTACCAGCCAACACCGGACTCTCTTCCTTACTTTTTTGAATATTCAAAACATGCCACCCTTCTTCGGGATTCCAGCTGGATTACAGAAAGATATTGGATCAACCTACATTATCCTGAAATGGGCGCGACAATTCAAGTCACTTATAAGCCTGTGACCGATTCAATCATTCGGGAATATTTAAGTGACTCATACAAGTTGACCTCTCAGCATAACGTTAAGGCCTACGCCATTGAAGAAAGTATCCTTGAGCTACCAAACGGACTCTATGCTTCTTTTACCGAGCTGGAAGGCGAAGTACCTACACCAGCTCAATTTCATATAACAGATAAAGACAGCATCAATCACTTTTTAAGGGGGGCACTGTATTTCCGCACAGCCACAAAAAACGATTCGTTAGCACCAGTTATTGACTATCTCAAGCAAGACATGATCCACATGATCACAAGTTTAGAGTGGACTAAATAAAAACAAATTTTATTTGGACACACCGGACTTAATAAATGCAAATTTTTATTTCATAGCACGCGCTATTGACAATTAAATTTTCTGTTTAAGTGAAAAAATCAAATTATTTCAATACATATTATTGAATATTGATCGATATTATTTGGGAAAAGGGTTTTTATATTATATTGCGACGTTGCTAAAAAACACCCTTTACAAAACCTAAATATTATGAGGAGAATTAATAACATTTTTTCGCTCGCTTTGATTGCGAGTATCACCCTGTTTTCTTGTTCGGAAGAACAACCAATTGTAGATGATTTGTCAGTTTCCGATGAGGTTATAGCGCAGATCGCAGCACTTGGATTTGACGTGAACAATTTTGTTCCAACAAAAATTGATAATGGTTATCTTGTAGAAGGAGATATCTACCTGACAGACGCCACAATTGCTGAAATGGGAAGAGGAAACCTTGTTCCTGTTGTTGAGCAGTACAGCACCAACAATCTGGTAAATGCAGGTGGCGGAAGAGTCATTACAATTTATGCCCCTGAAGAAGGTGCCTCTTCTGGTGGAGGAGGAAAAGGTAAGAAAGGTGGAGGAGGTGGCGATGGCTACAGCCCTGCTATGATTGCAGGACTTGACGAAGCTATCGCGCGCTACAATGCCGAGAATCTTTCTATTTCATTCCAAAGAGTTACTTCATCCACTGGTGCCGATATCGTGATGACCCGATTAAGCAAAAGAGATGAAAGCAGAGGTGTATTGGGTTCTGCAGGATTCCCAACATCACAGGGCGACCCTTACGGAGAAATAAAAATGAGCGGTGTGCTGGAGTCAAGCTATGGTCTGAGCACAAACGGAATAGCTACAATTATTGCACATGAAATGGGTCACTGCATTGGATTCCGTCATACGGATTACTTCGACAGAAGCATTTCTTGTGGAGGAGGTACTTCTAATGAAGGTGCTGGTAGCGTAGGAGCAAACCACATCCCAGGCACACCTACCGGAGCTAGTCTAAGTGCTAAGTCCTGGATGCTTGCGTGTACTGATGGCAGCAACCGTCCATTTAACAATGACGATAAAACCGCACTTGATTATCTATATTAAAAAAATAAATGACATAAAGGGTGTAGAAAGGGGCTTATGGCCCCTTTTTTATTGCTTTCACTTTTCAGAATATTATATGGCATTCTGACAGAAATTCAGCGAATTGAAACTGTCTAATATTTTTTATACATTGCGAATTGATTAAAACACCCGATTAATCAAAATCCTAATATTATGAAGAGAATTAATAATGTATTATCGCTGGCACTTGTGGCTAGCATCACCCTGTTTTCTTGTTCGGAAGATCAAGCCGTTGTTGATGACCTTTCCGTATCGGATGAGGTGACAGCACAAATTGCTGCGCTTGGATTCGATGTAGAAAACTTTGTCCCAACAAAAATTGATGATGGATATCTGGTTGAAGGAGATATTTATCTCACTGATAAAACGATCGCTGAAATGGGGCAAGGAAAACTTATCCCGACTGTTGAACAGTATAGCACTGACAACCTTGTCAACGCTGGTGGCGGCCGAGTAATCACTATCTACGCTCCTGAAGAAGGATCCGGTGGTGGAGGCAAAGGCAAAAACGGCAAAGGTGGTGGAGGAGGTGGCGATGGCTACAGCCCTGCAATGATTGCCGGCCTTGATGAAGCCATCGCTCGATATAATGCTGAAAATCTTTTGATTTCATTCCAGCGAGTAACTTCCTCAAGTGGTGCTGATATCGTAATGACTCGACTTAATAAAAGAGATGAAAGAAGAGGAGTGCTTGGTTCTGCAGGATTCCCAACTTCTCAAGGAGACCCTTATGGTGAAATCAAAATGAGTGGAGTACTAGAGTCTTCTTATGGGCTTAGCACTGACGGTATCGCTACGATCATTGCTCACGAAATGGGACATTGCATTGGTTTCCGTCATACTGACTATTTTGACAGAAGCTACTCTTGTGGAGGAAGCCCAACCAATGAAGGTGACGGAGGCGTAGGTGCAAACCACATACCCGGAACTCCGACTGGTGCATCTGCAAGATCATGGATGCTAGCTTGTACAGATGGAAGCAATCGAGACTTCAATAATGATGACAAGACTGCTTTAGATTATCTATATTAAAAAAATATAAACATAAACCCAAGGGTGTTTTTGAAGGGAGTAGAAGATCTACTCCCTTTTTTCTTGCTTGCTTGTATCTTAGCTGCATGCACCCATTCTTTGATCGATCGATTGAGTACCTGAAAGGCGTAGGACCTCAAAGAGCTGAAACGCTCAACAAAGAATTGCAGATTTTTACTTTTGGCGACCTCCTCCAGCATTACCCCTTTCGCCACGAAGACCGAAGCAAATTCTATAAAATCAATGAGCTGCAACCCGACCTTCCGTCCGTCCAAATAATAGGCGAATTCAAATCTTTCAAAACCATCGGGATGGGACGAAGGGCTCGTCTGGTCGGTGTGTTCGCCGACGAAACAGGCACGATTGAAATGGTCTGGTTCAAAGGAATCAAATGGATCCAAAGAAGCCTGACCATCGGAGTGAAGTATGTGGCGTTTGGGAAGGCCACTTTGTTCAATGGTAAGTTCAACATTGCCCACCCGGAGATAGAAATCCAAACGGAAAAAAATACAAAGGGCGGCTACCTGCAGCCCTTCTACCACACCACTGAGAAGATGAAAAAGAAGGGGCTCGATAGTAAGTTCCTTACGCGAGTCATGAAGGTGCTTTTGGTAGAGGCTGTGAATCACATTCCCGAAACACTTCCACAACACCTATTAGATCAATTCAAATTGATTGATAAAAAAACGGCAGTTGTTGCAATGCATTTTCCCCGAAATGCACAGCAATTTGCTATAGCCCAAAACCGGATGAAATTTGAGGAACTGTTCTTTGTTCAGCTTCGATTGATCAAACTGAAAATCGCCCGAACTGAAAAATACCGAGGCTCTATCATCAACAAGAGCGACCTCCTCAATCAATTCTATGAAAACCACATGCCGTTTGAACTGACTGATGCTCAAAAACGAGTCGTGAAAGAAATCTATGCAGACTTCCGTTCCGGTCAGCAGATGAACAGGCTGGTACAAGGAGATGTGGGAAGTGGCAAAACCATGGTGGCCTTTCTTTCCATGTTGATCGCCATTGGGTCTGGCTTTCAATGTGCGTTCATGGCGCCTACAGAAATTCTCGCCGAGCAGCATTTCAAAGGGTTACAGGAATGGACCAAACCTTTGGGCATTCATATGGCTCGACTAACAGGCTCAACACCTACTTCCGAACGAAAGCTGATTCATGAAGGGTTGATGTCTGGGGTGATCACAATCCTTGTTGGCACACATGCACTTCTGGAAGACAAAGTGAAATTCAAGAATTTGGGTCTTGCTGTGATTGATGAGCAACACAGGTTTGGAGTGGCGCAACGTGCCAAGCTCTGGACCAAAACCAAAGACACCTATCCACATGTGTTGGTGATGACAGCCACACCCATCCCACGTACATTGGCGATGACACTCTATGGTGATCTGGACATCTCCGTGATTGACGAATTACCCGCAGGACGGAAGCCCATCAAAACCATGCACTACCGAGACAACAAACGGTTGGAGATGTTTGGGTTTGTACAAAAGGAAATTGAAAAAGGAAGACAGGCCTACATTGTCTTTCCGCTCATAGAAGAATCGGCCACCCTGGATTACAAAGACCTGATGGATGGCTATGAAAGCATCACTCGTCGATTTCCGGACTATCAAATTTCCATTGTGCATGGACGCATGAAAGCCGATGATAAGGAATGGGAGATGCAACGATTCGTGAAAGGGGAAACCAAGATCATGGTCGCCACCACTGTCATTGAGGTGGGGGTAAACGTTCCAAATGCGACCATCATGGTCATAGAAAATGCCGAGCGTTTCGGTCTTTCTCAGCTGCATCAGCTGAGAGGACGAGTCGGTCGTGGAGGTGATCAGAGTTATTGTGTCTTGATGACCGGACTTAAACTGAGCACCGAAGGACGCACCCGATTAAAAACGATGGTGGATACAACAGACGGGTTCAAAATTGCCGAAGTTGATCTCGCTCTTCGTGGACCCGGAGATCTGATGGGTACACGTCAAAGTGGAGTGCTGGATTTGCTTGTTTCTGATCTGGTGAAAGACGGAGAGATTCTGAAAGTTGCCCGAATTGCTGCTCAGGATATGTTGAAAGCTGACCCGAACCTTGAAAAACCAGAGCACCGAATGATCAAATCTCATATTGATTCATTTAGCAAGAATGCCGTTAATTGGGGGAGGATTTCTTGATTGAGAATGGAGAATTATTGTAATTTTTCTACAAAATTTATTTAATGTCAGAAAATCAACACGATTATAAGCAGGCAAACTACCGAGCCAATCCCTTACGCCTTATTGCTTTTGGCAGATCCGTCTAAGGAAATGGTTGATAAGTATCTGTCTTCTTCTGAAATTTTTCTGGCAAAAGATCAAAAGCATATCATCGGCATCCTCGTTTTAAAGAGAGAACAAAATGCGGCGGAAATCATGAATGTTGCTGTTGAAGAAAAATATCAGGGAAAAGGAATTGGAACGCAGTTGCTTCAACATGTCATTCAATACAGTAGAGAAGCGGGGATAAAGCAATTATCCATTGGCACTGCAGACATCAGCCTCGACCAAATAACCCTTTATCAAAAGCTCGGTTTTAAGGTTAATGACCGAATTGCAGACTTTTTTCTAAAAAACTATGAAAAGCCCATTTATGAAAATGGAAAACTAGCAAAGGATATGATCCGACTGGAAATGTCATTATCTTGAAGCTTGTGACTTAATACTTGCTACTACACAATGAAATCCCAATACATCAAACTCCTTAAGAAGCAAATCAGCAAACTGGAAGAAGATACTTTTGACCTGGAAGCCTGGAAAACCAGTGCGATTACGGTTCTACATCGCATTTTCGGAGAGACCGACCCACGTGCCAAGCAGATCGAAAACCTGAAAATCGACTATAGCAGCTGGGCACTACGTGATTCCAATTCTAAATACAAACCAGTAGAAACAGCAAAACTCAAAGGCAAAGAGGTCCTAAACACTGCCATTGAAGAAATCGAGATTTTTGGTGCGCCAGAAAACCATGCTGCAGAAGTTTTAGGCAATGATTTTGCAAAAAAACTACAAGAAATGAGTGAATCAGAGCGAAAAAAATATTTTGATGGAATGAAGAAAGGGGAGTTGGTGAAATTATTGATGAAGTTGACTTCCTAAATTTAACCACAAAGCAAGCGGAGTAGGCACTAAGGACACGGAGCTATCTACTTTCTAGAACTCTCCGTGAGCTTAGTGAAATTCATAGTGGTCTCTGTGGTTAAATAATCAGTGCTTAAAATGCCTCGTCCCCGTCATCACCATCGCTAAGCCATTTGCATCGCAGTAGTCAATCGAATCCTGATCTTTGATGGAGCCTCCTGGCTGGATCACCGCCGTGATGCCTGCTTTATGTGCAATCTCCACACAGTCCGGAAACGGGAAGAATGCATCGGATGCCATCACCGCGCCATTCAGGTCAAAACCAAACTTACCTGCTTTTTCAATCGCCTGGTTCAGAGCATCCACGCGTGAGGTCTGACCGACACCACTGGCCAATAGCTGTCCGTCTTTTGCTAAAACAATCGTATTCGACTTGGACTGCTTGCACACTTTGGAAGCGAAAATCAAATCCTCCACTTCATCCGCCGTTGGTGCCTTTTTTGTCTTTACCTCCAGGTCATCTTTGGTTTCAGACTTCAAATCATAATCCTGAACGATGGTACCATTGAGTAGACTTTTGTACTGTACTTCTTGCCTCCACGGCTTTTTCTGGATCAAAAGTATTCTGTTCTTCTTTTTCTCCAGAATCTCCAACGCATCAACAGCAAATGTTGGTGCAATCAGAATCTCAAAGAACAAGCTGCTCATTTCCTCAGCCGCAGCTCTATCCACTTCCTGGTTGGTGATCAGAATCCCTCCAAAAGCAGAAACGGTATCAGCGGCAAATGCTCGCTCATATGCTTCCTTCACGGTCTTGCCGGTTGCAATCCCACAGGCATTGTTATGCTTTAAAATGCCAAATGCTATTTCATCCGGAAACTCAGCCATCAATTGAACGGCCGCCTCAATATCTACCAGATTATTGTAGGAAATTTCCTTTCCATGAATCTGCTCGAAGTACTCCTCAAAATCCCCAAAGAAATAGCCCTTTTGGTGTGGGTTTTCTCCGTATCGTAAAGTTCTTCCCGGTGCAGATGAAAATCGGAAAGCTGGAACCTCCTTTTTGGCATTCATCCAGTTGAAAATCGCAGAATCGTAGTGGCTGGATGTGGCGAATGCTTTAGCAGCAAATAGTTTACGCTCCTCCTCTGTCGTTTCTCCATTTTGATTGTCCAGAATATCCTGCAAATCCTGATAATACTCCATTGAACTCACCATCACCACATCCTTGTAGTTCTTCGCTCCGGCTCGGATCAGTGCAATCCCTCCAATATCGATCTTTTCGATGATGTCATCTTCACCGGCTCCACTTGCAACCGTTTCTTCAAATGGATATAAATCCACGATCACCAAATCAATTGGCGGGATTTCGAATTTCTTCGCCTCAGCCAGATCCGACTCATTGTCTCTACGGTGTAAGATTCCACCAAAAACCTTCGGATGAAGCGTTTTTACCCGCCCACCAAAAATGGATGGATAATCGGTCAGGCTTTCCACCGGCACCACATCAATGCCTAGCTCCTTGATGAATTTTTCTGTTCCTCCGGTGCTGTAGATGGTTACGCCTTGTTCATTGAGTTTTCGAACAATTGGCTCCAGGCCATCTTTGTGAAATACAGAAATAAGTGCAGATTGAATTTTCTTTTTAGACATGAAGTGGGTTGGTTTATTTCAAGGTGTGCAAAGGTACCATCACTGTGGTTTTATTTCGAACGAGACATGATATACTCCTCAATTACGCGAGGAAAATGTTCATATTCCAGCTCATGAATTTTTTGACCCAGCGAGTCGGCGGTATCTGCTTCGGTCAGTTCACATCCAGTTTGAAAAAGAATTTCCCCTTTATCGTATTCTTCATTCACTAGATGAATGGTAATTCCAGACTCTTTTTCACCAGATTCGATCACTGCATTATGTACACGATCTCCATACATTCCTTTTCCTCCAAATTTTGGTAAGAGCCCCGGGTGAATATTGATGATTTTATTCGGGTATGCTTTAATCAAAAATTTAGGAATCAGCCACAGAAAGCCCGCCAGAATGATATAGTCGATATCCTCCAGCCGTTTAATGAAGGAGGCATCCTGAAATTGCTCTTTATTAAAAGTAGAAGAAGGGATGTTCAGGTTATCTGCTCGTTGATGCACAAACGCATCTTTTTTATTTGATAGTACTTCCTTGACCTGAATGCGCTCATGGTTTTCGAAATACTTGATGATATTCTCTGCATTCGTGCCGCTCCCGGAAGCAAATATGGCAAGGTTGATGTTTTGGCCCATTTCCTGCAAAACTAATTAGAAGGCATCTTCAAATACCTCAATTTCTTCGGCGGAATCTACACAGACAATATCAAAGCGAACATCCTTCTTCCAGTTGATCCCAAAAATGTAGTCTTCCGCAGCTTCTTTAATCCTTTCTTGTTGTGCTTCAGAAACAAATGTTTCTGCTTCACCAAAATCCTTCCTACTTCGATTTTTTACCTCGATGAAAATCAAAAGCTCTTCATTCAGTAGTGCGATAACGTCTATTTCAGCTCTCTTGTAGCGATAATTAGACTCCAAAATTTCACAGCCTTGTTTTTCATAGTAGCTTTTTGCTATTGCTTCACCCTGAATACCTTTAGTTTTGCGATCCATGTGCGGAGGCCGCAGGCCATATTTTATTCAATGTCACAATTATATCCATTAAAGTTCAATCCTATTTTCAAAGAAAAACTTTGGGGTGGTCAGAAAATAAAAACCATTCTTGGAAAGGATTTTGGTGACCTGGACAACTGTGGCGAAACCTGGGAGCTTTCAGGAGTCCCCGGCAATGTTTCAGTAATAACTAATGGACCACTGGCTCGAAAGTTGTTGTCAGACATGGTTGCTGAAAAAAAAGCAGAGCTTGTGGGGAAAGCTGTTTATGAGCGGTTTGGAAATGACTTTCCACTGCTGATCAAGTTCATTGATGCGGCTAAAGACCTTTCTATTCAGGTACATCCCGATGATGAACTGGCAAAAAAGCGTCATAATGAGAAGGGGAAGACAGAGATGTGGTACGTGCTTCAAAATGATCCTGGATCGACACTGATCAATGGCTTTTCAAAAAACACGAACAAAAGCGAGTACCTCGAACACCTAAATGCCGGCAAACTGGAAAAAATACTTAATAGTGTTGACGTTGAGACGGGAGATGTATTTTACTTGCCTGCAGGAAGAGTGCATACTATTGGGAAAGGGCTGCTTCTTGCAGAAATTCAACAAACCTCGGACCTGACCTATCGTATCTACGATTTTGATCGGGTAGACAAGGATGGAAACAAAAGAGAACTGCACACTGAACTGGCTCTGGATGCCGTTGATTTCTCAAAGCCGGAAGAAGTTAAAAGCGATTATCAAAACATTCACAATGAGGCCAACAGCATAGTGTCATCTCCCTATTTCTCCACCAACAAACTGATTTTAGATCAGCCAAAAAAGATCAACCGATCAGAGCTAGATTGTTTCAAAATCTATATTGGTGTAGGAGGATTTGGAAAAATTGAAGGTGAGTCCATCACCTTTGGGGAAGTACTGCTTGTTCCTGCAAGTATGAAAAAATACACGATTGAACCGGAAGGTACACTGGAGTTGTTGGAGACCTACATAGAAATCTAATTTGTGAATAAGAAGACCCAATTCATTCATCTAGGTCTTAAAGACTACAAAGAAGCGTGGGATTACCAGGAGAGGTTGTTTAAGAAAACAGTAGATCAGAAAATTGCCAATCGAAAGCTTCCCGAATCAGAGCAGGTACAAACTAAAAACTACCTGATCTTCTGCGAACATCCACATGTATATACCCTTGGTAAAAGCGGAGATGAAAATCACCTCCTTGCCAATGCGGCATTTCTAAAAGAAAAAGAAGCCACCTTTTACAAAATCAATCGCGGTGGCGATATCACCTATCATGGTCCGGGGCAAATTGTTGGTTATCCAATTTTAGATCTCGACCATTTTTTCACGGACATTCATAAATATCTACGACTTCTTGAGGAGGCCGTCATTTTAACGTTACAAGATTATGGCATAGAGTCCGGCAGGGTGGATGGCCTAACGGGTGTTTGGCTGGATGGTAATGACGAAAAGAAAGCCAGAAAAATCTGTGCCCTGGGTGTTAAAAGCAGTCGCTGGGTCACGATGCATGGTTTTGCTTTTAATGTAAACACCAATCTGGAGTACTTCAATTACATTGTCCCATGCGGCATTCAGGACAAAGCAGTCACCTCTTTACAAAAGGAGCTTGGTCGTGAAATGGACATCACCGAAGTAGAGGAAAAGCTCACGCAGCATCTGGCCTCTGTTTTCGAAATGGATCTGGAAGAATAACTACTTTTTTACCAACCAAAGTGAAAAACCATACCCCAAAAAAGTGGCCATCAGGTGCATCAATGAAATGTGAAGGTCTATTCCAAGAAGAGACAGATTAATGGCCTCAAAAACCACCGGTATTGTAAGTAATACCCATGGCTTTCTGCTCTTTGTTGCAAGTGCCCCATACACTTGAAACATGCCGATTGAGCCTCCCATCCAATTTCTTTCAAATGCAAATTGCATGAATCGACTATCAGGAAAATAATCCAATCCTATGGTATAAAATACTCCAAAGAAAGGAGCAACCGTCACGTAGGCTGAGAGAAACAATAGTGCTGTGATCTTCCAGCCGAAGACAGCCTCGTGGGACTGCACAATTACCAAAATACCCAAAACCGACACAAAGAGAATATGATCAAACCCATTGTGGAGGAATAATGTGGTAAAAAGATTGCGAATAAAAATGAATGGATCTTCGCGGAGATTTTTTACCCAAAAAGCAAAATCACATTGTAGGGCCAGCTGCCAGGTCTCATCACAGTCTCTGGTGGAGGCAAAACCTAACAGACCGATGATGGACCAAATAATGATTAAGTAAGTGATTGAAAATGATTTCTGCTTTAAGAGTCGAGAAAATCGAACTTTTTCATTGTTAGTCCCCCTCCAGGGCCAGACAAATGGGAACAGGCGTGTATTTTGTGAAGTAGGGTTCATTTTCAAATAATGCGGCAAACTAAACCAAGCAAAAAGAATAAGGAAAGGGGTTAGCATTTTTTGTGCCGAAATGATCGCAAATTTGCAGCATGAGGAAGGACATCAATTTTTCTCCGGTTAAAGATGTGCATGTGGTGGTGGGAAAAGATGGTGAAGGTTGGAAAGTTTTTTTGATTAACCGAACGAGAGACAAGCTGGAAAACGTCATGGTTACTTCACGCGGATATGGAGAAACCAAAACCGAGAAGCAACAAACCTCCACACTTCGTCACCTGATTCCGTTCATCGAACCGGGGGAATACGCACTAATTGAACCGATTGATGAATCTGTTTTTCATCTGAACAATGAATATTGGGTGAGCTATTTCATTGACGGGCAGGTATATGACAAAAAATTTATTTTCGTTCCCGACTCTATCCTGGAAGAAAACCTCATCTTCATTGAAGAGTTGGAAATGAAAGGTATCTTGCATGATTAAATACCTGATCAAACAGACTGAAGTTTGCATAACCACTTTCAAGACTTCTTAATTGTAGACATTGAAACAGTCTCGGGAAACGAGAACATAGAACAACTTTCTCCAGCTCTGAAAAAGCATTGGGAACGAAAAGCCGGATTTATTCGTAATCCAGATGAAAAAACGCCGGAAGAGCTCTATGAAGATCGGGCAGCCATCTATGCTGAGTTCGGCAAGATCATCGTTATCGGAATCGGCTTTTACCATGAATTAAAAGGAAAGCCGGCATTAAGAGTGAAGACCCTCGCTTCGGACAATGAAAAAAAATTATTAGAAGATTTTAAAAACTTAATTGAATCAAAATTTGATCAGGACAACCTAAGGCTCTGCGCGCACAACGGAAAAGAATTTGATTTTCCTTACCTGTGCAGACGTATGCTGATCAATGACATTAAAATTCCCTGGTCGCTAAACATGACCGGAAAAAAACCCTGGGAAGTCAATCACATCGACACGATGGAATTGTGGAAGTTTGGCGACTGGAAAAGCTTTACTTCCTTAGATTTACTTACCAACATCTTTGAGATCCCATCCAGCAAAACAGAAATGGACGGCTCAATGGTGACAAAAACATATTATGAAGAAAAAGATGGGTTAAAGAAAATTGAGGAATATTGCCAGAAAGATGTAATCGCAACGGCACAACTCTACCTCCGCCTCAATAATTTGCCTCTGATCGATCCAGGTCAGATAAACATCGTAAAATGACCGCACGGTCAACAAACACATGAGTAGAAAGAAAAGAAATAAGAAAATTGGATCACGATCCAAGCAACAACAACCCAACCACGTAAAACAGATAAAAAGCAAACTCCATGAGATTTTCTCTTTGAATGATGGAAAGTCCTATGGGTATCGTGAGCTCATCCGCCAACTGAAACTCCGGGACAAGAAATCAAAAGACTACCTGAAAAGTCAGCTTTTCAGCCTGGAAAGCAAAGAAAAAATCAGACGACTCAGCGACGGACGCTTCGTCAGCAACGCCGAGAGCGAATACATCCAGGGGACTGTTGATCATGTCAACCCAAACTTTGCGTATGTCGTCACACCCGAGCCAGAAGAAGATATTTGGGTAAAAACCGACGACCTGAACTTCGCCATCCATGGGGACCTGGTGAGTGTGCTGGTTACCAAACCATCCGGGAAAGGCTACAGGCCGGAAGGAAAAGTTGTGAATATTCTCAAACGTAATCGTGAAGAGTTTGTGGGACGAATTGAAGTATCACCGAAATTCTCCTTCGTCGTTCCGGACAGCCGCAATATCCACTTTGATATAATGGTCTATCCGGAGAAAATCGGGAAAGCCAAGCCGAATGACAAAGTGATGGTGAAGATCGACAAGTGGCATGATAAGAAAAACAGGAGTCCGCTTGGAACGGTAACCGAGGTGCTTGGCCCGGCTGGTGAGAATGAAGCTGAGATTCATTCAATCATGGCAGAGTTCGGACTTCCATTCCGGTTTCCAAAAAAGATTGAAAAAGCGGCAGATGAAATCACGGATCTTATCACGGATGAGGAAATTAAAAAACGAAGAGATTTTCGCGATACCACCACTTTTACCATAGATCCCTACGATGCGAAAGATTTCGATGATGCACTTTCCATTAAAGAACTGGAAAAAGGTAAATATGAAATAGGCATTCATATCGCCGACGTTTCTCACTATGTACAGGAAGGAACCGAACTGGACAAAGAAGCCATTGATCGGGCCACCTCTGTTTACCTCGTAGACCGAACCATCCCAATGCTTCCGGAAAGATTATCGAATGGACTTTGTTCGTTGCGACCAAACGAGGAAAAGCTCACATTCTCGGCTGTTTTTGAAATGGACTCCAAAGGTGTGGTTTCAAAAAAATGGTTTGGTCGTACCATCATCAAATCCGATCGCCGATTTACCTATGAAGAGGCTCAGGAGCGAATCGAAGGGCTGGACAGTGATTTTACCAAGGAGATCGTCACACTGAACAATATCGCCAAGCATCTGAGAAAAAAGAAGTTTCAAAACGGAGCGGTCAACTTCGAGACCGTAGAAGTAAAATTCAAGCTGGATGAAAAAGGTAAGCCATTGGAGGTGATCCCAAAGGAGCGAAAGGATGCGCACAAGATGATCGAGGAGTTTATGCTACTGGCCAACAAAGAAGTAGCCACTCACATCTACAAATGGAAGGAGAAAGGCAAAGAAGAAGGAAGCAAGACGTTTGTCTATCGGGTGCATGACGATCCGGACCCTGAAAAGCTGAGCACTTTTGCTTCGTTCGCCGCAAAGTTTGGGCATAAAATGGACCTGGGAAAGAATCTCTCCGGAGGTCTGAATAAGCTTATGGATGATATTGAAGGTAAACCTGAGCAGAATGTTCTGGAATCCCTGGCGATCCGGTCTATGGCTAAAGCAAAATACACCACGGATCCAAGAGGACATTTCGGGCTGGCTTTCGATCACTACACACACTTTACTTCACCGATCCGTCGATACCCCGATGTAATGGTGCATCGCCTCCTCGAGCATTACCTGCAAGGTGGCAAAAATGTAGGCAATGAAGAGTATGAGCCGCTATGTTTACATTCATCAGAGCGGGAAAAACGAGCTGCCGATGCGGAGCGTGCGTCAATCAAATACAAACAGGTGGAATTCATGGAAACGATGCTTGGTCAGGCGTTCGAAGGAATCGTTTCCGGAGTAACCGAGTGGGGCATTTTCGTGGAAATCATCGAAACGAAGTGTGAAGGCATGATACGCATGAGCGATCTGGATGATGACTATTACGAGTTTGATGAAAAGCAAATGCGCGTAATCGGAAGACACAACAAGCGTATCATTACCCTGGGAGACAAGCTGAAGGTATTGGTTGCCAAAACAGACATTGATCGAAGGACGATTGATTTAGAGTTGGTGAGTGAGTAGTTTTGAACCTGCTCAGTCAAATAATAAAAGATGCTCAGCAAAAAAGCGATCGATATGCTGGAGTACAACGGGTACTTCCTTAAGCAGGATGGAAGCCGAATTGTATTTAAAAATTCGGGCATAGATCGTATCGGCCTGATGATCGTCATTATTTTATCAGCCATAGGTATCGTTCTCCTGACCGCCATCGTCTGGTGGGCTGGGCTAATCGCACTAATTATTGCTTTTCTCATTTTCAAACCGCTGGTAGAGCGAATTCCCGGAGAATCAAAACTGATTATCGACACTGCAAACAAATCGTTTGAGTTGAATAATCATTCGGGATGGTATTCATTCAATCGAGTAAAGGGGGTTTTTGTCCATTCAAAATTTGTAGATGAGTATTCCAGTGCTTTTAAAAGCACCAGCGAAGAACATCAAGTTACAATTGGACTGGAATTGGATGAGCAACAACTACCCTTGTTCAAGTTAATTTCAGATCATGCCAAACCCTCTAAAGAAATGAAAGAAGTGGTGGACTTTCTCGAATCCTGCTTTCGTCCATAGTCAGGCAAACCATCGAAGAGCTGATCACCACCCGCAACAACTACTTATTGATCGAAAAAAATGAGGTTAGCACATTTTTTTCGCTTAATATTAGATTAAGATTGACTTAAAGCTTTTCGGGCTTTTAAACGATTAATCACATGAAATCATCTAATCTCAGCCGGAAGGCCATTGACCTTCTTGGCGAAAACGGCTATTCTCTTAAATCGAAAGATGGCAAGATCACGATCAAGCGACGCAATAGTTACATGGGTGCAATAGTGCTTCTTTTTGTAACTCTTTTTTTATCCATTCCGGTTTTTGCTGCTGGAGCTATCTATGGTGTTATGCTTATTGGTGGTGTGGTTAGCGCCATTGTTATCCGAAAAATCTACTTTGCTAAAAAGTCCAGCCTTACCCTTGATCTCAATAACAAGACCTTCACAGCAATTGTGGGAACATATTATCAGGAAGATCAGCCGCTAACGATGATTTCCTCTATTACGCTTCATTCACAGTTTGTGGATGAGTATACCACTGCCGCCAGAAATTCTGTAGAGGAGTACCTGGTATCCATTCGAATCCAGCTTATCACCAAAGAGGAAGTGACACTGTTTCAATTAAAATCAGACCAATCTGAGCCTACAGAGGAGATCAATGAAGTTTATTCTATGTTGGAAGCTGTTGTGAAGGGAGCAAAGGCTGCTTAGTCATGCGCGAACGAGTGTGGTTTTGAGGACATTTCGTTTACTTCTGCTTTTTCATTTCTAAATTCGTTTTTCTAATCACATCGCCACTTTGAAAAACTTATTCTACCTGAGACGCGAGCAAGGGTTCTATCTCTTTCTCATGATATCTGCTTACGTTTCCACCCTGGTATTCGGTGGGTTTTATTACCTGGCAGAAATCCCGGAACTTTATTTGCCCACTTTCGGGGCATTCTTGTTATTTGTGATTTTTGGAGTCCTCTCGTTCTTTTCAGTCAGTCTGGTTACACTTTTTAGATTATCAATTTTAACAGCCGTTGCAGCTTTTTTTAATCAAGTGTATTATACAGGGGGTATCGCCTCTTCGGGCATTGTTGAATTTGTAATTCCGCCTTTACTGGCATTTTTCTATCGCCCCCTGTCAGACAGATTTGTGTTTATGGTTGTCTCGGCTATTTGTTTAATAGCCATGTGGCCATTGACTGATTGGGGTTATTCGCAAAACCTGCTACCCGAATCCATGCTAAATGCACATGGATTATTGTGTGCTGTTTTTGTTTTTAGCATTGTCACCATTTATACGTTTCTTTTCCGAAATGCGCTGGTAATCAAAAACCAAAAAATTGGAGAGTCAATGAAACAACTCCAGGATACCACTCATAAATTGATCCAATCAGAAAAAATGGCTTCATTAGGTATGCTATCAGCAGGAGTAGCCCATGAAATAAACAATCCACTAAATTTTATTAAAGGTGGTATTGAGATTTTGGAAGAGGAGCTAAAAAAAGAAAAGGAGCTTAGGTTTGAGGCTGCCCCCAGCTTGCATGTCATCAAAGAAGGTTTGACCCGGGCTTCTGTCATCGTGAACAGCCTAAATCATTTCAGCAGAAATACCGAATCCATGAACGAGCGATGCAACATCAATGCAATAGTGAATAACAGTCTGATTATGCTTCAGCCAAAGCTCAAATACAAAGGGAAGGTTGAAAAGGACCTTACAGATCAGGAGCTAATCATAAGCGGAAATGAAGGAAAGTTGCACCAGGCCTTTTTGAATATTATTTCAAATGCTGAACAGGCGATTGGAAAAGAAGGGACTATTTCTGTGAAAACAAGAAAGAAAAACAATACCATAGAAGTAGAAATTAAGGATGATGGAGTAGGCATCAGCAAAGAAAATCTGAATAAAATAAGTGACCCATTTTTCACCACCAAGCCTGTGGGCAAAGGGACAGGGCTGGGACTCGCCATCACCTACAAAATCATTGAAGATCATAACGGCTCCATTAATGTTTCCTCCAAGCTGGGAAAAGGCTCTACATTTGTACTTTCATTCACTGTGTCGTGAGGCGAACTATTTTATTCGTAGATGATGAGTTGATCAACCTTTTTGTGCTGGAAAAAAGGTTTGAGGGTGAGTATAATGTGCTTACCGCAGAGTCCGGAGAGGAGGCGTTAGAAAAAATTAAACTAAACAAAGGTTCTCTTGATGCAATTATCACCGACCTGAAAATGCCCGGCATGGACGGACTTCAGTTGATAAACCAAGTGAAGCCTGCCATCATCAATATCCCTTGCTTTTTGTTAACTGGCTTTGAGCGAATGGAACAAATCGATATGGCGCTTTCTACAGAAAAAATTCAGCACATGTTCAAAAAACCATTTGATTACGAAGAAATTGACTCCAAGCTAAAGGAATCGCTTCATTGATGGGTGGGTTTAAGTAGATCCGTTATTGTTTTCACCGGATTAAAAGTAATGAGGGGTACTTCTACGAAAATGGTGTTCCAGTGAGCCATCGCACCATTCCATAATCCCGGGAGTTCCATTGCAAACAGTTTTTTTCCCTGAAACGATTTCTCAGAAATGAAGCCCGCTTCCTCATCCCTGTATCTCAGTAATTCAAACTTTTCTCCTTTATAATTTTTCACTCCGCATACCAGATCCACTGGATTGAAGTGTGTTCCTCTTTTAAAGGCACGGTGTTGTTCCGGGTTTGATTTATCCACCTGTGCCGACTCCACAATCTGCAATGATTCGGATCGTTCCCCTTTAACCCAAAATGGGCCTCCTCCCGGCTCTCCCTCATTTTTAACCATCCCACAAACCCGGATAGGTCTATTCAGAAGATCTGGTATTTGATCATCACCAAATCCACGAATTCCCATTTCCTCAAGCAGCTTTCTCCCCTCCGCCAAAATGTTTTCACCTGCATCAAGTCTATTAAGCAGGTCGAAGGTTTGCTCTTGAAATGACAACAATACGCCGGCCAGTGCCTGTTTATGACGAATCGTTTCGGGCTTAAGCCGATCCGGCACCACATTATCAATATTCTTTATAAAAATAATATCAGACTCAAGTTCATCCAGGTTTTGGAGTAAAGCTCCATGACCTGCAGGTCTGAAGAGCAATTTTCCATCAGCATCACGAAACGGATCAAAAGAAAGGGTTGACGCCAAAGTATCGGTTTCCGGTTTTTGCGTACTGTAGGCAATCGCAAAATCAGTTCTATCCGAAAATTGATTAACAGTCAGCTGCAAATGCTCATCAAAACGCTTAACGTGCTCTGCTGAAACAGTGAAGTGAATATTTACTTTGCCGGATTTACGGGCATAGGCAATTGCTTCATGCAAATGTTCATGAGCGGGAGTACGTGTCTCATTTTCGTATTTATGAAAATGCAACAATCCTTTTGGCCTGTTACCATAGTTCAATCCCTTTTCCCCAAGTAACATGCTTATCACTTCGTGATGCTGATATTTTTTCCTTGCTTCATCAATGGATTTCCCTTTTTTGGATATTAATAGTTGATTGAGTTCATCATAAAAAGCAAACTCATCAATATGCTGAAAAAACCTACCGATTTTCTTTTCTTCTCTCGAGATCGTTTCAAAGGAACTCTCTGTTCCATCAAAATCATCCAAAAAGGCAAATAGGGGTTTGAACATTCTGGTAGCAGCGCCAGATGCAGGTACAAACTTTAAAACATCAATTGCTGCTTGTTCATATTTTTTTCTGTAGTCATCTATTTGCTGAGATGAGAGGACTTTGATTCCATCTGCTGTGGTGGCTGGCTTGGAAATTTTGGCAAAAGGAAACCCTATTTCAAATCGGGCAAGTTGAGCTTTCGCTTGAGCCAGCTCCATTCCTTTGCTTTCTATTTGTGTTTTATCAGCTTCTGAGAACATTGTTCAACTAAATTCTCGGTTATTACTAATTTCAATCTGCGAAGTTGTTCCTTTTCCAAGGAAAACAAATTAATTTGGTTCAATTAAACATTATCGCCTAATCAATATGAGCACTGATATTTTTAAAATTTCACCCACTTTTTATGGTATCACTATGGTACCAAAGAAATTCTGGAGAGAATATGGTTACGCATTGTTGACTATCGCAGGCTCTGATGGGGATGTTTCTGATCCTGAACTGGAATGGTTAACCATAGAATGTGCACAGGCGGTTGATGTGGATGAAGATTTGATCGCTGATTGGGAAGAGTATGATTTTGAAGAAGGAAATCTTGAGGAAATTTTTTACAATTTCAACTCCTCTTCATTTGCCAATTTTAACAAGCTACTCATCTATGATGCTATAAGAATGTCCAGTGCTGATGGTGATTATGCTCAGGATGAACGGGAGCAGGTTCACCATGCTGCGCAAATATTGAAAGTGCCTATGGATTCAGTAATGGCGATTGAAGCATTGGTAGACCTGGAGCATGCAGCAGAAAAACTACGACTCACCATTTTTTAGCCATAAATATCATTCAATACGTTAGCCAGACGAATTCCGGCCTGAAGCAACCGTTGATTCAGGAGCTCGATGTTGTCAAAATCATATCGATAGCTCAACTTCTCATTTTCCGGCATAGTTTCATAACATTGATCACGATAGGTTTTTGATTCATTTGCCCAGTCCAGCACATTCAATGAAGACCAAGCTTCTAGTTGTTCATCCGTTGGATGATCAATCCATTCTACATATTCAGTGTAGCTATATTTCTGTCCATCAATCATTTGACTGTCCCAAACTCTGTGCAGATTAGTGCTTTCCCAGAAATATTCGATTCTCACATCGTTTCCACCTCTATCCTGACCGTTCCCCACATGAAGTGGTTGGTGAATATCACCAATTAAGTGAACCAGGCACTTTAGGGCAAAAGCCTCATCATAATCCGTAAAAGACTTTGAGTTTAGCTCGCTCATCAACCGCTGAATGGTCACAATTACATCTCCTTCTTCCGGAGTTCCCGCCTCTGAATAAGTCTTATCATCCGGAATGGTTGCGTAGTGCCAGGGAGACATGTGTCGATAAGTCGCGTCAGATTTAATGAAATCCATGTAGTTGCTTACTTCCGCCAACGTCTCAAAGCCCAGAACTTTTTCAATATTTCTTTTGGCCTTTTTTGTCAGATGCCTTTCTGCAATCAAACCAACTATTCGATGACCCGTAGCTCCCCAACCAAAAGAATGAAAGATGATTAGCAGACACGAAAACAATAGAACAAATCTTTTCATGAGATAAAGTTAGGTTGTAAAGTGTTTTGGAAATGATGATTAAGATTAAGAATTCATAAAAAAGAGAAGGCGTGCCCGGAATACGGTACACGCCTAATCACCAACCTAACCTAAAAGAAAGTTTTTAATAAACGTATGAAGTTTATTTTATTATGAAGTTCTTTGACTTTTATACCCATAAAAGGATCAGAATGTTGCAATGATATCTTGAAATAGTTCATTTTTTAGACAAACGCACGGTTAACGTCTATCAACCAATCGTTATCCTCAATTCATCAAAACCATTTACCGCACAGCCGTGTAGTATAAAGGTTAATTTTGCCATCTAATTTTTACGAGGGTTTGGATACGAAAGACTTATTACAGAAATATCAGGAGAGCACCAACATAAAAGCGATCGCTGAAACCATTCAGAAAAAAAAGCAGCTACGGCTAAAAGGAATTGCGGGAAGCTATGATGCGGTGTTGGTGGCATCCACTTTCAAAACTATTGGTGGTGTACACTTAATTGTCCTTCATGATTTTGAAGAAGCATCATATTTTGTAAATGACCTTTCAAATTTTCTTTCAGACGAATACATTTCTTTTCCTTCTTCATACAAAAAGCCCTATCAGTACGAAGAAATAGAAAATGCCAATATCCTGCAGCGAGCTGAGGTACTCAATAATCTCAATGACCGAGACGACTTGATCATTATTTCATACCCGGAAGCACTCTCTGAAAAAGTTATTAACAAACGTTCACTTGTTTCAAACACCTTTACCGCAAAGCCAGGAGAACAGTTGGATATAGAATTTTTATCTGACTTGTTGGTCACTTACGATTTTGAAAAAACAGATTTTGTGTATGAGCCCGGCCAGTTTTCAGTACGAGGGGGCATTATAGATGTTTATTCATACGCTCATGAGCAACCGTATCGCCTTGAATTGTTCGGAGATGAAATAGAGACCATTCGTGAGTTTGATCCGGAAAGCCAGCTTTCTACAAAAGAGCTCGATCATATTTCTCTAATTCCGAATGTGCAAACAAAGCTTGTAAGTGAGGAGCGTCAATCCTTTTTAGAATACATTCCCAGGGAAACCACTGTTTGGCTAAAGGATTATCAACAGTCTCTGGATATTATTGACAAGTCTTTTCACAAAGTTGAAGAGCAGTTTCAGACAATAAGGGAAATGAGTGGTGATTCTAAGTTGATAACATCACCGGATCAACTTTTTGAAACACAAGTCTCCTTTACCCAGTCGTTGGAGAAATTTGTCAAAATTGAGTTTGGAAAACGATTTTATTTGCCTCCCGATGAGGAGCTTACATTAGCCACCCGGCCACAACCATCATTTCATAAGAACTTTTCATTGCTTGCCGATAACCTGAAGGAACTTCAGCAAACCAACTACCAAAAGTTCATCGCCGCAGAGTCATTCAAGCAAATTGAGCGATTGGAAACCATATTTGAAGAGATTGATCCGGAAATCAAATTCAAAGGATTGACTGCTTCATTAAGGGAAGGATTCATTGACGATCATGAGGAGTTATGCGTTTATACAGATCATCAGATTTTCGACCGCTTCCACAGGTACAAGGGAAAAGAGAAGTTTACTAAAAGCAAAGCGCTTACGCTCAAGGAGCTTAAAACCCTTCAACCAGGAGATTTTGTTACTCACATCGATTATGGGGTTGGGAGGTTTGCCGGGTTGGATACGGTAGATGTTGGCGGCAATAAGCAAGAAGCGATTCGTCTCGTGTATCGAGATGATGATTTGCTATATGTCAGCTTGCACTCGCTACACAAAATTTCCAAATATTCCGGAAAGGAAGGTGAGCCTCCATCAATCAACAAACTTGGGTCGCCTGATTGGGAAAACAAGAAGAAGAAAATCAAGCGAAAGGTTAAAGACATAGCCAAAGACCTGATCGAGCTTTATGCAAAACGAAAGGCAGCAAGAGGCTATTCCTTTCCCCCTGATGATTACCTACAGGCCGAACTTGAATCATCATTCATTTACCAGGATACTCCAGATCAGTCCATTGCTACGGCAGATGTAAAAGCCGACATGGAGCAGGAGCACCCAATGGACCGATTGGTGTGTGGAGATGTGGGATTTGGAAAAACAGAAATTGCTATCCGCGCGGCATTCAAGGCAGTAAATTCAGGAAAACAAGTTGCGGTACTGGTCCCAACCACCATTTTGGCCATGCAACATCATCGAACGTTCGTTTCCCGATTGGAAAACATGCCTGTCACCATCGATTATATTAATCGATTCAAGACCAGCAAGCAGATCACCGAAATCAAGAAAAAACTAAAAGAGGGTAAAATTGATATTCTTATTGGCACTCATCGAATTGTAAATAAAGACATTGAGTTCAAAGATCTGGGCTTAATGATCATTGATGAGGAGCAAAAATTTGGTGTTAAGGTGAAAGAGCGATTGAAAGATATGCGTGTAAATGTTGATGCTCTCACCTTAACGGCAACTCCGATTCCACGAACACTTCATTTCTCTTTGATGGGAGCGCGGGATCTTTCCATAATCTCAACGCCTCCACCAAACAGACGTCCGGTTACAACCGAACTGCATGAATTTAATGAAGAAGTAATTCGTGATGCAGTAAGTCACGAGATTCGAAGAGGAGGCCAGGTTTTCATGGTACACAATCGGGTGAGTGATATCGAGCAGGTTGGAAACATGATTTTTAAACTCGTTCCGGATGCCCGAATCGGAATTGCTCACGGTCAAATGGAAGGGCCTCAACTGGAAAAGGTTATGTTGAAATTCATCGAAGGAGAATATGACGTACTTGTCTCTACAAATATCATTGAAAGTGGTCTGGACATACCGAATGCCAATACCATTATCATCAATAATGCTCACATGTTCGGACTTTCCGATCTGCATCAAATGCGTGGGCGGGTTGGTAGGTCCAATACTAAAGCTTATTGCTTCATGCTCACTCCGCCTGTTTCCGCTTTAACCAGTGATGCAAGGAAAAGATTAAATACGCTTGAGGAATTCTCAGAATTAGGGGATGGATTTAAGGTTGCCATGAGAGACCTGGACATCCGGGGCGCAGGAAACCTGCTTGGTGCCGAACAAAGTGGATTTATCAACGACATAGGATTTGATATGTATCACAAGATACTGGACGAAGCAGTTCAGGAGCTGAAAGAGGGTGAATACAAACAGCTCTTTGAAAATGACCTTCTCAAAAACAAAGAAGTAATGGATAAGCTGGTGGAAGACTGCAACATTGAAACAGATTTCGAAGCACTTATCCCTGAAAATTATGTGAGCAACATCTCAGAAAGACTAAGTCTTTATACTCGATTGGATGATCTCAAGTCGGAAAAAGAACTCTCAGAATTCATCGATATGATAAAAGATCGGTTTGGTCCAATGCCAAATGGTGTGAAAAATCTAACTGAAACGGTCCGTTTGAGATGGAAAGCCATTCAAATCGGATTTGAAAAGGTGACGATCAAAGGAAACAAGATGCGCTGTTATATTTCAGACAAGAAACCACAGGAGTACTTTCAATCTTCCCGATTTGGCAATGTTCTGGCATTCATAAAGTCCAACCCTCATGACAGCAAAATGAAAGAGGTTAAAAATAAGCTTTTAATCAGCATAGAAAACGTAGGGTCTATTGAAAACGCACGGGTAGTGATTGATCAAATGCATTCTCCGATGACTCCTGCGTGAATAATTCACGGAATGATGCAATAAAAGGGTGATAATTAGCATTAGATCAATAGGTTTAATCTAAAATCCATTGACTTACGATGGGTTTTTTGAAATATTTGTGTTTATTAGTACGTTGAAACGTTTCAAGACAAATTCAAACGGTGTTATGAAAAATTATGTGAGAGCAGTTAAAAGCACTGGTTACATTGCTTTAGCTGTAGTTTTTTTAAGCGCGTGTAACTTCATTGGAGGAAATGGAGGTGCACCATCCGCAGAAAACCCAGGTTATGCAAGTTCAGCCACCGGCCTGGAGTTTAACGAAGAAGGTGGTTTTCAAGTAAATGATTTTCAGGGTCAGCCAGATGGACCAAACCTAATCTTCATTGAAGGAGGTAGAACCGTGATGGGCTCTTTCGAAGAAGATGTAGTGCATGCATTCGACAATCTCGAGCGTGCTGTGACTGTAGCGTCATTCTACATGGATGAAACAGAAGTAGCCAATATTCACTGGCTTGAATACGAATACTATATCAAGCAAGACTCAGATGAGTATTATTGGAGAAATAATATGCCTGATACAACCGTTTGGGCAAAAGATCTCGCCTTTAACGATCCATATGTAAATAATTATTACCGCTACCCAGGATTTCGCTATTTCCCTGTTGTGGGGGTAAACTGGAGACAAGCGGTAAATTACTGTAAGTGGAGAACCACAGTAGTAAACCTGAAACTAGCAGAAGAAGCCGGATATTTTGAAGGAACAGCCGGTGGGGGCGGAGAAGATGCATTCGCCGGAGCTGAAGGTGGTGATTTAGGTGCTTCGGCTGGAACACCTCCCGGACTAAGTTCAGGAATTGTTCTTCCGGGATATCGATTGCCAACTGAAGCGGAATGGGAATACGCTGCTCAGGCACTTATTGGAACTCAGTGGCTAGATGAAAATCAGACACACAAAAGACTTTATCCATGGGATGGTCACGCACTAAGAAATCCATACGGTAAAAGCATGGGTTATTTCCTGGCTAACTTCAAAAGAGGCAATGGTGACTATGCCGGTATCGCAGGTAAACTAAATGACGGTGCAATGATCACCACATACATTTATGATTATCCACCAAATGATTTTGGACTTTATAATATGGCTGGAAATGTGAACGAATGGGTTCAGGATGTTTATCGTCCCCTTTCTTTCCAGGATATGGATGACCTAAACCCTGCAAGAAGGGATGCCATTCTTGACTCTGAGACAGGATACGATGCTGACTATTCATTCATTGGTAGAGAGGCTGCTTATTCAGAAGAGGAGTGGGTGAAAACTTCAGGACTTCAAAAGTCTTTTAATGCCGACAACCCACCAATGAAAAGACTTAGAGTTTACAAAGGAGGATCTTGGGCAGATGTTGCCTACTGGTTATCACCTGGTACTCGAAGATTCCTATTTGAAGATTCAGCAACATCAACTATTGGATTCAGATGCGCAATGATTCGCGCAGGATCTAATTTCTAAAAAGATAATCTCACAGATTTTTCAAGGGGCTGCTCAAAAGAGCAGCCTTTTTTATTTGCCTCTGGCAATACACGCGACATGAATATCAGCCACACCCGCCTCTACCAATCTCTGACATAGCATGCCGGTAGTTGCGCCAGTCGTTATCACATCATCAATAACCAAAACTGAAGAGTCAGAAACTTCCTCTTTTACCTCTGAATAAACATTTTCCATATTGTTCCAGCGCTGTGCTTTTGATTTACGGGTCTGAGATTTTGTAGCAACGATACGTTGAACCAAAGAACCGCGCACCTCAACATCTAATTGTTTAGATAATCCCTCGGCTATTTTTTCACTTTGGTTATATGTTCGTTTTCTAAGCTTAGACTTGTGAAGAGGGACAGGCATAATAAAGTCAAACTCCAAATGTGAAAGCTGCGGTGCAAACAAAGAACCGAGCAAAACACCAACATCCTTCTTACGATTATATTTGAGTTGATGTAATAGCTTTTGTGTGATTCCTCCTTTATGAAAGTATAGGAATGAACTGGCTGTTTTTACCTTTGGCTCGAAAGCAAACTTAGAATAGAGTTCGTTTGATTGGTTCTTGTAATCATTGGTAAGCGGAAGGTCTAACTTACATGCCGTGCACAAATATTTTTCTTCAGAGATAAGTGACTGCTGACAGTTTAGGCAGTTTTGTGGAAAGATAAGTGAGATAAAATCCTGTAGCATAAGTGAAAATTATCATAAATAATGGTTTATAAAAAGGATCTTGATCTACAAAAAGAGTGGGTTCAGCTTCTTTACAGGTTAAAAGAGATAACAGGAAAGCGACCCGCTGATCTTAATTCTGTGCTTTTTTTAGTTGGAGTTCAGGAATTAGGTAAGGGAGCACGATCTTTTTCAAAAGAAGAAAAACAGGATGTCATGCACATTGCGATTTGCAAGGTTCTTTCCCTGGCCGGATATTACGAACTAGAAGGATTGGATGAAGATGGCTGGCCCCACTGGAAGTTGGTAAAAAAGCTTCCAAGGTTTGATTTGTTAGAACAGGAAAAGCTCTTGAAAATTCAGATTTTAGAGTATTTCAAAAAAGAAATTGGCTGGTAAGATGCACCTTTGATTTGAATTGTCCGTTTACAATCGAACAATGAGTGAGATAAATAAGATAAAGCAGAAACTTGAGTCATTCAAAAGAAGGTACTATACCAGGCAGGTAGTAGTTGGAGGTCTTGCTTTTCTCATCATAAATGGCATTTTTTTCTTAGGGATTAGCGGACTTGAACATCAATTCTGGCTTAATGTCACTGGAAGAGCCATTCTTTTCTTCAGCTTACTCATTTGTATAATCTTATCCGGCTACTTTCTGGTTGTTCAACCTGTTCTAAATCTGCTTAGACTCAAAACAGGGTTAAGTGATGAACAAGCCGCCTTCGAAATAACACGACACTTTCCGGAAATAGAGGATAAGCTTCTAAATACGCTCCAACTAAGTCAGGAAGTAGATAATGTGCTCGTTTCAGCTGCTATTGATAAGAAATCCGCAGAATTTAGTCGTTTTGCTTTTATTCAGGCAGTTGACTTCTCACCTGTCAAAAAGTACGGTTTGATTCTTTTCGTCCTCTTGGTTGGATTTACCCTTGTCTCCTTCATAAATCCCTCAGTAATCATTGACAGCCCAAAAAGAATCGTCAATTTCAAGAAAGAGTTTCAGCCCAACGCTCCATTTAGCTTTCTACTAAAAAATAATCCCCTAACTGCGTTCAGAGGAGAAGACTTTGCACTTTCTATACAAATAGAAGGGGATCAAATACCAGAAGCAGCCACACTTATCATCGACAATAAAGCAGGTCGCCAGCTTAAGGTGAATGACGGTCAAATTCAATATGTTTTCCCGAAAATCCAATCGGATAAGCGTATTCAGCTGGAAGCTGCCGGTTTTAGATCTCCCGTTTACACTATTTCAGTAAATGATCGACCCGACCTTGTTTCTATGCTCATAAGAGTAACTGAACCAAACTATACCGGGGGAAAACGAAGAACCATTGAGAATACTGGCAATCTTACCTTACTAGAAGGCTCTTCCGTTTTATGGGAAATAAAGACTTTAGCTACCGATCGTACAGATTTTATCGTAAATGGGGAAAAGGTAGCCGTGACTCGTACATCAGAAAATGATTTTTCAATAGAAAGACGAATCTTTAAGGAGGGTGGATATACAATAGATCTGTATAATGAATTCAGTCAAAACATTTCTGAGCTTGGTTATTCCATCAATGTAATCAAAGATGAATATCCGGAAATAGCTGCTCAGTTTTTTCCTGATTCAATAATGTATCGCTCTTTAACGATGGCAGGTTCTATTTCAGATGATTACGGGTTTACCAGCTTGAAAATCAACTATCAAAAAGGTGAGAACGGCAAGGTATACAGCATACCAATTGAGATAAATAAACAAACAGGTAGCCAAAGTTTCTATGCAAATTGGAGTTTGGATAGTTTAAACCTTGACGCTGGCGAGACTTTGGAAGTCTACCTAAGTGTTTTCGACAATGACCAGCTTCGCGGACCTAAAGAATCCCGATCTCGATCATTTATTTTAAAAGCTCCAAGTGAAGATGAAATCAGCGCTCTTATTTCAGAAAAACAGAATAATGTAGAAAACCAACTTGACGACAGTGAAAAGAAAGCAGAAGAAATAGCAGAACGACTCGAAGAGATTGAGGAACGAATGAAGTCTGAGCAAAAATTCGACTGGCAAGAAAAAAAACTATTGGATGATGTCATCAAGGATCGGGAGAAACTTACTGAGCAAATCGAGAAACTAAAACAACAACATGAAGAGCTACTAAAATCGAATCAGAAGTTTCAAAAACAAAGTCCGCAAATTCAGGAGAAAAATCAAAAAATGCAGGAACTGCTCAACGAACTGATGGACGAGGAAACAAGAGAACTCTATGAAAAACTTAAAGAGCTCATGAAAGAAAATGCTCAATCCGATCAGGTTTCTGAGCAAGTAAATGAACTAAAGAAAAGCGAGCAAAATCTGGAACGAGACCTGGAGCGAGCTTTGGAGCTTTTCAAGCGCTTAAAAATGGAAAGTGCACTGGAGCAAAATCTTCAGAAATTAGATACACTGAGTCAGCAGCAAGAAAAAGCAGCTGAAGATCCATCTGACAAGCAGTCTCAAGAGGAAATCAATGAAGATTTCAATGATTTCAGGGAGCAGATGGATAAAATTCAGGAAATGAACCAGGAACTAAAGCGACCAGAGGCCATGGAGGACTTTGAGCTCGAGGAGCGGCAGATTGCAAAGGAACTTCGAGAAATCAAAGAGGAAATGGAAAAACAATCTGAAGATCAAAGCAGTCAGGAAAATAATGAAGATCGTTCAGGCGAGAATAGTGATCAGCAGGAAAGCGAAGATCAACAATCAGAAAATCAAAACTCACAAAAACAAAACACGTCAAAAAACATCCAGCAAAAGCAAAAAAATGCTGCTCAGAAAATGAAAAGTCTGAGTCAAAAGCTATCAAACATGCAAGGCGGAATGCAAATGGAAATGATGCAAGCCAATCTTGATCAGCTTAGGGATATTCTTGACAATCTAGTCAAGCTCTCTTTCAACCAAGAAGAAATCATGACTGAGATGCGAGAAGTAAACCAGTCAGATCCTCGTTTTCTGGAACTATCCCAGAATCAACTAAAGCTTAAGGATGATGCAAAAGTCATTCAGGATAGCCTATTATCGCTTGCCTCCAAGGTAGTGCAAATTTCGTCTTATGTAACACGGGAAGTTGGTGCCATCAATGAAAATATTGATGAGGCAATAGATTTTCTAAAGGATCGCAACAGAAACAGGGCATTATCCAGCCAGCAATTTGCGATGACTTCTATCAACAACCTGGCGCTTCTTTTGGATGACACCATGCAGCAGATGCAAATGGCCATGTCGGAGGCAATGGGCAATTCCAGCTCAGGAGATAAAAAACAGCCACAAGGAATGCCTGATATGCAAGAACTTCAAAACCAGCTGGGAGAAAGAATCAATGAGCTCAAAGGATCGGGTAAATCCGGAAGAGAGTTATCGGAAGAGCTTGCGAGGCTTGCTGCTGAACAGGAGATGATCAGACGCCAGATGGAAATGCTAAAAGAAGCACAAGAAGGAAAACCAGGGGGCGGAAATGGCACTGATGATATGAAGCGTGCCATCGATATGATGGAACAAAATGAAGTAGATTTAGTTAATAAACGGTTAACACAACAATTAATCAATCGCCAGAAACAAATTATGACCAGAATGCTGGAGGCAGAGAAAGCCCAACGCGATCAGGAAATGGATGAGGAAAGAGAGGCGCAGCAGCCTTCAGTTATCTCCCGAGAGATTCCTCCTGGCTTTGAAAAATACCTCGAATTAAAGAAGAAAGAGATAGAATTATTAAAATCTATTCCTATTGAATTAAATCCATTTTATAAAAAAGAAGTAAACGACTATTTTAGACGCTTAAGTTCAGAAGAAGAGAATGATTGACAACATTCAAATACAAATACCCTCACTACCTGAAAACATCAGGATTGTAGAGAGCTTCATTGATAATGCCAAAGATCAGTATCAGTTGAATGATGACATCTATGGGAATATCATGATTGCAGTAACTGAATCCGTAAACAATGCAATTGTTCACGGAAATCAATCAGATAGCAAAAAGAACGTGCTTCTTCAGCTGGCACTTGAAAAATCTCAGATCAAATTTATTATTGAAGATGAAGGATCCGGTTTTGACTACAACAACCTGCCAGATCCAACACTGCCCGAAAATTTAAGTAAGCCCGGGGGGAGAGGAATTTTCCTCATGAAAAACCTGTGTGATGAAGTTTCCTTCAAAAAGGAAGGAAGGGTTGCAGAGTTAAGTTTCTATCTTTCTTAGATGATCAATTTCTTCAACGAGGATATTGACTTCTCCATTCCCAATCCTCAAGCCTGCTCCGACTGGATTTCATCTATCATTTCCTCACATCAGTTTTCCTTAGAAGAGATCAACTATGTCTTTTGTTCAGACAACTATCTGCTTCAAATCAACATCGATTATCTGAATCATGACTATTACACAGACATTATCACTTTTGACAATTCTGATAAACCAAAAGTCATTGAGTCAGATATTTTCATAAGCATTGAGCGAGTAAAGGAAAACGCGCAAGACCAAAACACACTGTTTGAAGAAGAGTTGAACCGCGTTATGATTCATGGTGTTCTACATCTTCTTGGTTATGGTGACAAAACCGAGGAAGAAAAAAAGGCGATGAGAGAAAAAGAAGACGCCTGTTTATCTTTGCTAAAAAATTAGCGTTCCACGTGAAACATTTATTCGTGGTTCCAACTTAGGTTCCACGTGAAACATAGTATTTATGCTTCAAGAATATGATGTAATTGTTGTTGGTGCTGGTCATGCAGGTTGTGAAGCTGCAGCTGCAGCTGCCAATATGGGTTCAAAAACATTGTTGGTAACAATGAACATGAACACCATTGCTCACATGTCCTGTAACCCTGCGATGGGAGGAATAGCCAAAGGCCAAATCATCAGAGAAATTGATGCCTTGGGAGGGTACTCAGGGATTGTCACGGATAAATCAATGATCCAATTCCGCATGCTCAACCGATCCAAAGGTCCTGCCATGTGGAGTCCCAGAGCACAATCTGACAGAATGAGATTTGCAGAAGAGTGGCGTTTAGCTCTCGAAAGCATACATAATCTTGATTTTTGGCAAGAGATGGTCAATGGTATTCTAGTTAAAGATGGTCGGGTTGTTGGTGTAAAAACAGGGCTAGGGCTAGAGATAAAAGCCAAATCTGTCGTGCTCACAAATGGTACTTTCCTCAATGGCCTCATTCACATTGGCGAAAAACAGTTTGGTGGCGGCCGATCTGGAGAGCGTGCAGCAACAGGAATAACAGAACAATTAGTGGGGCTGGGTTTCGAATCCGGTAGAATGAAAACCGGAACACCACCAAGAGTCGATGGACGATCCTTAGATTACTCAAAAATGGAAGAACAAGAGGGAGATGAAATACCTGGCAAATTCTCCTACCTCGAGTCGTCCAGGCCTTTGAGTACTCAACGAAGTTGTCATATTACGTATACAAATCCAGAGGTTCATGAAATTCTACAGACTGGTTTTGAACAGTCTCCGATGTTTACAGGAAGAATCCAGGGGCTTGGCCCAAGGTATTGTCCTTCCATAGAGGATAAAATAAATCGCTTTGCGGAAAGGGATCGCCATCAAATATTTGTAGAGCCTGAGGGATGGAATACCATAGAGATATATGTTAATGGCTTTTCCACTTCACTACCTGAAGAAGTACAATTAAAAGCACTTCAAAAAGTACCAGGTTTTGAGAAGGTCAAGATGTTCCGTCCGGGCTATGCCATAGAATATGACTTTTTCCCACCTACCCAATTATCTAATACACTTGAAACGAAGCTGGTTGAAAACCTTTACTTCGCCGGTCAGATCAATGGTACTACAGGCTATGAAGAAGCAGGTTGTCAAGGGTTGATAGCAGGTATCAATGCCCATTTAAAGGTACATGAGCAAGAGCCCTTCATTCTTAAAAGAAATGAAGCTTACATTGGAGTCCTAATAGATGACCTGATCAATAAAGGCACAGAGGAACCTTATCGAATGTTCACTTCCAGAGCAGAGTTCAGGCTTTTGCTTAGACAGGACAATGCAGATATCCGGTTAACTGAAAAAAGTCATCGGATTGGACTAGCCAATAATGATCGATTAGACCAGGTCAATAAAAAGATAAATCAAACGAATGAGTTTAAATCCTTTTTGGAAAACACTAAATTCAAACCACAAGAAATAGAGGATAAATTGTCATCACTATCATCTGCTCCGATCAAAGACACTTCTTCACTGTCCACCATTTTAAAAAGACCAGAGATCTCCATTTATGATTTTAAAATTTTCTCTGGCTCGATAGAAAATAAACTCAAAGAATTCAATCCTGAAATAATTGAGCAAGCAGAGATTCAAATTAAATATCAAACCTATATTCAAAGGGAACACGAGAATTCTCAAAAAATGAACAACCTCGAAAACCTGAGAATCAATAAATCATTTGACTATAATAAACTACCGTCTCTATCAGCAGAAGCAAAAGAAAAGCTTTTGAAAATAAAACCGGAAACACTTGGTCAGGCTTCTAGGATAAGCGGTGTGTCTCCATCAGATGTTTCAGTCTTAATGGTTTATTTAGGTAGATAATGTACGAGAAACTAGACGAATGCCCTGTTTGTAAGCATTCACAATTCACAAATCATCTAATATGCGACGATCATTCGGTATCTGGTGAAAGCTTCGCTTTAGTCAAATGCAACAAATGTTCATTGGTGTTTACCAATCCACGGCCAGAAGAAAAAGCACTGCCTAATTACTATAAAAGCGATCAATATATCTCTCATACGGATAAGGCTAATTCTCCAATAAACTTCATTTATAAACTAGTTCGTAGATACACATTATCACAAAAAACCAAACTTGTTACAAAATTGAACAAAGGTCATGGACGCCTTCTTGATTTTGGCTGTGGTACGGGTAGTTTCATTAAAACAGCAAACCAAAGCGGTTGGCATGCTTATGGATACGAACCAGATGTGAAAGCAAGAGAAATCGCTGAGGCAAAGAATAATGAAAAAATATTGTATTCATTTGAATCGATAACTGAACCCTTTGATATCATCACGGCCTGGCATGTTATAGAGCATGTTTCTGATCTTAGTTCTACAGTTAAAAACCTAAAAAAAGCACTTAAGCCAAACGGTCATTTAGTATTGGCCTTACCTAATCATCACTCGTATGATGCGAAGCACTATTCAACTTATTGGGCAGGATATGATGTTCCAAGACACCTCTATCACTTTGATCCAATTTCTATTAAATCATTTGCCTCCAACTTTAAATTAAAACTGGTTAAAACCTACCCCATGAAATTCGATTCCTATTATGTATCTATGCTTAGTGAGAAATATAAAGCAAAGGGCAACATATTAAATGCTATCAGAATTGGTTTTGAATCCAACCAAAAAGCTAAGAAAACAAATCAGTACTCCAGCTTGATCTATATTTTCAGGAAATGAAGAAATTCCTCCAATTAATTATAATCACTTTAATCACTACAACTGCACTTCATAGATGTGCAAATCCAGGAAGACCAACGGGTGGACCAAAAGATACAATTCCTCCTATACTAATTCATTCCAATCCAATTACAGGTACCACTAATTTTAATTCCGAACTAATAGAACTTGAATTTTCCGAATATATAAATGCGGATAAACTCAAACAGGAATTAATCATTACACCTAAAACTGACATCAAATACAAATCCATTGTTAAAAGAAACAAGCTTATCATTAAATTGGATGGTAAGTTACTTGACTCCACTACCTATAATTTCAACTTCGCTAACGGAGTAACTGATATTACTGAAAAAACACCAGCTGTCAACCTTTCACTTGCATTCAGTACGGGACCATTTATTGATAGTATGTCAGTAAAAGGTTCAGTAGAAGAGCTACTTACCAAAGAACCTGGGAAAGGCTATGTTGTATCACTTTATCCATACACTGATACATTAGACTACTTTGCTGATAGTCCAATGTATTTTACAACCGCCAATGATTCAGGTAACTATAAATTAAACTTCATCAAAGAAGGAAAATACAAAATCATTTCATTTAATGACGACAATGGAAATTTCCTTTTAGATCCAGAATCAGAATCACACGGATTTATTTCAGACATCATAGATCTGGATTCAGCAACTCAATTACGAATAATGAGATGCATTCTTCAAAATGTAAAACCATTAACTCTTATAAATGCGAGACCAACTGGAAGATACGTTGAAGTCAAATTCAATAAACAAATAGATAACTACACCATAGGACCCGATCTACATAATCACAACATCATCGGTGAAAACAAAGACATCATAAGATTATATAAACCAGAGCAAATCAATTATGAGGATTCCGTCACCTCCTATATCTCTGCTAATGACAGTTTAGGTAACGTAGTAACAGATACCATAAAATATGTATTTTTAGAATCAAATAGAAAACCCGCCGGTTTTTCCTTTTCTACACAAGACAAATTAACGATTAAGGATAACCCCAGTATTACCCTCAATTTCAACAAACCCATATCCTCAATTTCGATTGACAGCATATGCATTAAAGCTGATAGCATATTTTCCTATGTACCTGAAAATGAAATCATCTGGAATAATAATCGCACATCAGCAACCATTGAATTTTCTCTGAATACAGATTCGCTATTACATGCATTTGAAAAAGCACTTCCAAAAGATTCGACATCAATCGATTCTACTTTGAGAAAAGGTTCAGCACAAAAAAGAAGAAATCTCGAGTTGATTATCGAAAAAGGAAGTTTCATATCGATAGAAAATGATACATCGAAACTCAAATCGATTCAACTAGAAGAACAAAAAACTCCACCCACTGGAACACTGAAATTGGATCTGCAAACAGAAGAAGAATCATTCATCTTACAACTACTTAACAAGTCAGGCAAAGTAGCCTATCAAAAACGAAATGAGAAAAAAATTTCATTTACAACAATAAGGCCTGATACATATGATATTAGAATTCTTATAGATACGAACGGAGATGGTAAATGGAGTTACGGAAATCTCTTAAAAAATGATCTACCAGAGGAAGTATATATCTATTCAGAAGAAATTTCCGTTAGAGAAAACTGGGTAGTAGAACTGAGCATAACTTTTTAAGCCTGTGCATAACCACATCTTTAGAAGTGGATAAGTATTCATTTGTACTTTTCATTTCCTCTAAAAACAAAATCAAAAAGATAATTCTTCACAACTACTCACTTATAGACAATTTCTTAGACGGCATAAACCAATTTACATATTCACATAACATATCCTCACTTATCTACAGAAATAACTAAAATTCTAATTTTCAAATAGTTAGGTGTTGATAGACTGTTAAACAAATTAGATCTCATTTAAGATTATAAACATTCGATTTTTCCAAATTATTTTTTCTAATCTTATCCACGAATCCACAGCCCTAATAATAAGAATGATATTTAATTAAACTTTATATTATTTATATAGGTATGTATATATGTTAATTACTTTATCATGATTAGAAAAATCCTGATTTTCCTTTTCCTTCCATTTAATTTGATAATTGGCCAACAACATGATCAGATTCAGTTGGCCAATGAATATTATCAACGAGGTGAGCTCGAAAAGGCAGAATCACTTTATGATGAATTAGCAGAAAGCCCTTACAACCTTCAACTCATTGCCAATAATTATCTTACACTTCTAAAGTCTACGCGTGCATATGACAAGGCGGAAAAATTTTTGACGAACAGCATCAAGACTTTTCCATCAAATTTGCAATTCCAAGCAAGCCTTGCTGCAGTTTACCAGGAATCAGGAAATCAGGAAAAACTAGATAAGTATATCAAGGATCTACGAAGAGATTCCAGGTCAAATCCATTTCAACTTAGCATCCTTGCACAATACATGGCAAATGAACAATTGTATAATGAAGCCATTCTATTTTTTAAGGATTCAAGAGAGATAAGAAATAACCCAACCGTTCATGCTTTGGAGCTTGCTTCTATCTATCGAATGGTGAATAACAAGTCAGCCATGATTGAGGAGTATCTGAATTATGCTTCGGATAGTCCAAACCGACTGAGCTATATCAAAAATTTACTCCAGAGTTTTATCCAGGAAGAACAGGAATTGGATGAGCTCGAGAGCACGCTCATTCGAAAAATGCAGGAAGATCCGGATGATACCAAATTTGCAGAACTATTACTCTGGGTAGAATTGCAGCGAAAGAATTTTTATGGGGCATTTATTCAGGCACGTGCCATAGACAAGCGCAATGAAAGACCTGGGGATCGATGCATGGATATTGGTAGAATAGCATTGGAGAACAAAGCGTTTGAAGATGCAGAAGAAATATTTGAATATGTGGCTGAGAACTATGTTGATACCAGGAACTATCAATATGCAAGAAGATTCTGGATGGAAGCCAAAGAGGAAAAAATTAAAAATACCTATCCCATCAATCACGAAGAGATCAGAGAACTGGTGAATCAATATCACCAATTGTATACCGAACTCTATCCATCCCAAACCGCTTTCGATGCGCTCCGGAGTAGAGCCTTGTTACATGCTTTTTACTTGGATGAAATTGAAACAGCAGCTCAGCTACTCAATCAACTGGTTCAAAATCCAAGGGCAGGGATGCAGCTTATTTCTCAAAGTAAACTCGATCTCGGAGATATCTATCTCTTGAAAGGAGAACCATGGGAAGCGACGCTTCTATACTCCCAGGTAGAAAAAGCGTACAAAAGCCATCAACTTGGATATGATGCAAAATTGCGCAACGCCCGACTTCATTATTTCACTGGAAATTTTGCTCTGGCAAAAGGACATCTGGATATTCTTAAAAAAAATACGACACGTGAGATTTCCAACGATGCAATTTCATTAGGAATGCTCATTACGGACAATACAGCACTCGATACTACCGATGCTGTGATGCAGGAGTTTGCCAATATTGAATTGCTGATTTTTCAAAATAAAAAGACAGAAGCAAATCAACGCTTAACGAAAATGCTTGAAAATTACATGCACCATTCAATAACAGATGAAATTTATTGGCTGAAATCGAAGCTCGAATTGGAGGCAGGGAATACGGAATCAGCAGTTAACTACCTTGATCAGATTTTGACGGCTTACGCATATGATATTCTGGCGGATGATGCAGCCTTCAAGAAGGCGGAAATTTACGACATGCATATAAAAGATATCGAGCAGGCAAAATCACTCTACCAACAATTCCTCGTTGATTATCCGGGCAGTATGTACGTCGCGGAGGCGCGAAAGAGATTCAGACAATTACGAGGAGACTTCATCAATTAATGGCAGCACGCTAGTTTGCTTTATTTTTTTCAAAACCATCATACTTTGAACCAATCGAATGTTATTTAGCCTGGCTAATTTTCGATTGACGAAATCAGCATATTCATCCATATCTCTTACCAATACCTTCACTAAAAAATCGAACGTTCCCGCCAGGTGATAACATTCCATTACCTCATGGAACTTGGCGATCTCCACTTCAAACTCACGGAGATATTCTGATTTATGAGATTCCAGTGTTACGGAAGAAAACACTTCAAAACCAAACCCCGCTTTTTTTGGATCAACGGATGCATGGTATCCCGTGATCAATCCTTTTCGTTCCAATCTTCTTAAGCGTTCATAGATGGGTGTGATGCTTAAACCCAGCTCAGCACTGAGTTCTTTCATTGTCAATTTCCCATTTTTTTGTAGTAGTAAAACCAATTGTTTATCAATCCCATCCATACATTTTCTTGTTTACTCCCTCAATCACAAACAATTTAGAAAACACATCTATTTTTTGCATAAAAAATAGTTGATTTTTCTAACTCTATTTGAAAATATGGATAAATCAATCACCTTAGTTGTATAAATGCTATTGATATGAAAAAGATGAGTCCTGAAAGTTTGATGATGTCCTATGGTTTTAAACCAGAGCTATCCGAAGGAGCAATCAAACCACCTATTTTTCAAACCTCGACTTTTGTGTTTAGGAGCGCAGAACATGGGAAGGCATTTTTCGAACAGGCCTACGGCCTGAGGGAAAAAGACGAAGGAGAGGAACTTGGACTTATCTATAGCCGACTGAATAATCCTGATCTCGAAATTCTTGAAAACAGACTAACCCTTTGGGACGAATCAGAAGATGCAGCAGTTTTTGAAAGTGGGATGGGAGCGATCACTACTGCGTTGCTTCGTTTCTTAGAACCAGGGGATTTATTGGTTCATAGTAATCCAATTTATGGAGGAACAGATCATTTTGTCAAACATGTGCTTCCCAAATTTGGTATCAATATTTTAGGTTTTGATCCGATGGATAGTCAGGAAGAAATAGAGAAACTGATCAAGGATTCGGGACATTCCGATAGACTCAAGATGCTGTATGTAGAAACACCGGCTAACCCGACCAATCAGCTCGTTGATCTTGAGATGTGCAGGAAGATAGCGGACAAATTTCAAAATGGAGACGAGCGACCGGTTGTAGCTGTTGACAATACATATATGGGTCCACTCTGGCAACATCCGCTAAAGCATGGGGCCGATCTTGTACTTTATTCAGCTACCAAATACATTGGCGGACATAGTGATGTGATAGCAGGAGCATGCCTTGGAAGTAAAGAGCATATTGCTATGATCAAGGAGATGCGAACATTCCTGGGGAACATGGCCGGACCATGGACAGGCTGGTTGCTGTTGAGAAGCCTGGAAACACTGAAAGTTCGAATGGAACAGCAAGCAAAAAATGCTGCGCTCATTTATGAAGGGATTAAGGATCATCCAAAAGTCAAAACCATTCATTATTTGGGTGCATTGAAACCAGGGACTCGCCAATACGAAATTTACCAGAAGCAATATTCATCTGCAGGCGCAATGCTTTCCATATTTTTAGAAGGAGGTGAAAAAGAATCCTTCAAATTTTTGAACAACTTAAAACTGATCAAGCTTGCGGTTAGTCTGGGGAGCACGGAATCACTTGCTCAGCATCCGGCTTCTATGACTCACGCAGGTGTGGATCCGGAAGATCGAAAAAAGTATGGAATTTCAGATAACCTTGTTCGGCTGTCAGTAGGCGTAGAAAATGCTGAAGACCTAATTGCAGATATGAAACAGGCATTGGAAGCTTAAAGCAAAACCAACCTTGGAGGAACAGGTTCCATCAAAGTAGGATCTGGCGAAAAGTGCTTGTTCATAAATCCGTTCATTTCATCGATGGTCTGCTTGGAGAGTAAAGGAAGAAGCTCCTCCATTACTTCACCGGAAATCATGTATGGGGGATTTTCCATATTCAGTTTTCCTCCTTTGCAATGCGCATAAATCTGATATTCCTGACAGTTTTCTACTTCGGTATGTTTGATCATGCAACTTTTAAGATTTTCTTCAGGTGATTTTTCCTGCATCTCCAATCGTGCTCGCACATCCATATTTTCCTGAAAATACTGCATCATCTTTTCCCAGGATTCTTTTGAAATTTCCTTACGCATTCGATCAGCGCAATCCATACAAATGGCGTAATCGAAGACCACATCCTTCGCTGAATATCCCTCGTAATTTTTGACCGCTTTTTCAATGATATATTCAGTATCCTCGTCCAATAAATATTTCTCACATTCGATGCATCGCTCAAAAGGAGCATTAGTCTCAAATGAATAAAACTCTTCCGGGATATTATTTTCACTCATATCTCAAATCTAAGAGTAAAACCAGACGCTGCGAAAAATAGTATGCATGCATAACAAATTTTGCTATATTTGAAATATATAGTGCACTTATGAAAAGAGAAGAAACGGTCGACTACAACATCAAAGGTCTCTGGCACAGTATTTCCAGGATGTATAACCAGTTTGGGTCGCAATATGACATTACGGCTTCTACAGGTTTTGTGTTACTCAATATTGATGTTGAAAAAGGCACTCCTGCAACGAAGATAGCTCCACTTCTTGGAATGGAATCGAGGAGCCTGACTCGCATGCTTAAAGCCATGGAGGAGAAAGGTTGGGTCTATCGGGAAAAGGATCCGACAGATGGAAGATCCGTTCGAATCTTTTTGTCCGACATTGGAAAAGAGAAACGAGAACTTTCCAGACGTGCTGTTCGAGAGTTCAATATGAAAATCCGAACACTAATTGATGATGAAAGACTTAACAATTTTTTCACCGTCATGCAGGAGATCAGTGAAATTGTTGAAGACCCTTCTTTGTTCAATAAGGTAGCAGCCCAGATTTCCAGTGAATTTGCTGATGCTGGACTCGTACAAAATCATTCATAAAAATAAATTCAATACAGTACCAACAATATGAAACGAACCATTAAGAAAGCAGCCGTCTTAGGATCCGGAATTATGGGATCAAGAATCGCCTGCCACTTTGCAAACATTGGAGTGGAGGTCGTTTTGCTTGATATCGTTCCGCGAGATCTTGACGATAAAGAAAAAGACAAACCGGCCGCTCGAAACAAGCTGGTGAATGATGCGCTTCAAACAGCGATCAAGTCAAACCCATCACCGCTTTACGACAAAGAGCGAGCACGTTTGATTGAGACCGGAAATTTTGATGACGACATGTCTAAAATCAAAGACGTGGACTGGATCATCGAAGTGGTTGTAGAAAACCTGGATATCAAAAAATCCCTTTTTGAAAAAGTAGAAAAAGAGCGAACGCCTGGAACACTCATTACTTCCAATACTTCCGGGATCCCTATTCACTTGATGCTGGATGGGAGAAGTGAAGATTTCCAGAAACACTTCTGCGGAACACACTTTTTCAACCCTCCAAGATATTTGAGATTGTTAGAGGTTATTCCAACGAAAAAAACCGATCCGGAGATTGTGGACTTCTTCATGAAGTTCGGAGATCTCTATTTAGGAAAAGAAACAGTACTATGTAAAGACACCCCGGCATTCATTGCCAACCGAATTGGTGTCTATTCCATGATGTCGGGCATGCACGCCATTTCAGACACAGATTTTTCAGTAGGAGAAATTGATAAACTAACAGGTCCTGTCATTGGAAGAGCAAAATCTGCAACGTTCCGAACCTCTGATTTGGTTGGGCTGGACACCACTGTGAATGTTGCAAATAATCTTTATGCAGCACTGGACAAGGACGAATCAAAGGATAGATTTAAGCTTCCAAAAATTGTGAAGGAGCTTCATGATAGAAAGTGGCTTGGAGATAAAACTCAGCAAGGCTTTTACAAGAAAGTCAAAGAGGATGGGAAGAAAGAGATACTTGAGCTCAACCTTAAAACTTTTGAGTACGAGCCGAAGAAAAAATCAAAACTGGATATTCTCGATAAAACCAAAAACATCGAGGATTTAAATAAGCGACTACAAATTGCCATTTCATTGAAAGGAGCAGAGGGCGATTTCTATCGAAAAACCTTCTTTGATCTTTTCAAATACTGCACATACCGAATCCCGGAAATCGCTGATGAGTTATTCCGAATCGATCAGGCAGTTTCAGCAGGCTTTGCCTGGGAGATGGGACCATTCGAAACATGGGATGCGATGGGCTTGAAAGACATTCTTGCTCAGATGAAAGAAGCAGGTGAAGAGCCAGCTTCATGGGTGCAGGAAATGGTAGATGCAGGATTCGAAAGCTTCTACACGTATGAGAAAGGAAAGAAGATGTTTTACGACATCCCTTCTAAGTCATATAAAGTAGTACCGGGAACCGAAGGACTTATTTTCTTGGATGCTTTCAAAGAAAACAATGTGGTATGGGAAAAACCCGGAGCTACAATCTATGATATTGGAGATGGCGTATTGAACCTGGAATTCCACACAAAGATGAACTCAGTGGACGCAGATGTGATCGAAGGAATCAATACTGCGATTACGATGGCCGAGAAAGACTATAGAGGAGTGGTGATTGGAAATGAAGGCCAGCAGTTTTCGGCTGGAGCAAACCTGGCAATGCTTTTCATGTATGCGGTAGACCAGGAGTTTGATGAAATTGATTTGATGGTGCGTACGTTCCAAAACACGATGACAAAAGCACGCTTCTCAAGTGTACCGGTAGTTGCGGCAACTTCGGGGCTTGTACTTGGAGGAGGTTGTGAACTATCACTTCATTGTGATGCAGTTCAAGCGCATGCTGAATCGTACGTCGGATTGGTTGAAGTTGGTGTTGGTCTGATTCCCGGAGGAGGAGGAACGAAAGAAATGACACTTCGAGCAGCTGACGATTATACTCCTGGCGATCCTGAACTCAATACGCTGCAAGAGTATTTTATGAATATTGCGACAGCCAAAGTGGCTACTTCAGCAGCGGAAGCAAAAGCCATGCACATTTTCAGGGATGGTGATGAAATTACACTTAACAGAAAACGTTTGCTGACAGATGCAAAAGAAAAAGTACTTGCACTTGCTGATGCCGGATATACCCAACCAGTGCCAAGAGATAACATAAAAGTTCAGGGGAAAGCAGCACTGGCAATGTTCCATGCAGGAATTAGCGGGATGAAATATGGAAGCTATATTTCTGACCATGATCAGAAAATCGGACAGAAACTCGCCTGGATCATGGCCGGTGGAGATCTTTCTGCTCCTACAGAAGTTTCTGAACAATACTTACTGGATTTAGAGCGTGAAGCGTTCTTAAGTCTTTGCGGTGAACCAAAAACACTGGAACGAATTCAGAGCATACTATTCAAAGGAAAACCTTTGAGGAACTAAGAATTGTTATAAAAATTAAAAGACAAAAAGTTATAAAAATTAAAAGACAAAAAAATGAATGCATATATAGTAGCAGGATACAGATCAGCGGTAGGAAGAGCCAAGAAAGGCGGCTTTCGTTTTTACCGTCCGGATGATCTGGCCGCAGATGTAATTAAGCATCTGGTAGGTTCGATTAAAGATTTTGATGCCACTCGCGTAGACGACCTCATCGTGGGAAACGCCATTCCTGAAGCAGAGCAGGGATTACAGATGGGTAGATATATTTCACTTCTTTCTCTTCCTATTTCTGTACCCGGTATGATTATAAACAGGTACTGTGGATCGGGACTGGAAGCAATCCATTTGGCATGTGCGAGAATTCACTCGGGCACTGCAGATTGTATCATAGCCGGAGGAACAGAGTCCATGTCTTTGGTCCCAATGATGGGATACAAGGCGGCTCTTAACTGGAAGATAGCAGAAGAGCACCCTGAATATTATTTGAACATGGGACTAACAGCCGAAGAGGTCGCTAAAGACTTTAATATTTCAGCGGAAGACTCCAACAAATTTGCGATGGAGTCTCACCAAAAAGCAGCTAAAGCAATCAAGGACGGAAAGTTCAAAGATGAAATCGTTCCGATTACAGTTGAAGAAACTTATCTGGGTGAAGATGGTAAACGTCATAAAAAAGAGTTTGTCGTTGATACAGATGAATGCGTCCGTGAGGACACAACAATGGAAGGGTTAGAAAAACTGCGTCCAGCGTTCAAACAAGGCGGACAAGTAACTGCGGGAAATTCTTCTCCAACTTCTGATGGAGCGGCTTTTGTGATGGTGATGAGTGAGAAAATGGTGAAGGAACATAATCTGGAGCCAATTGCTCAGATGATCAGCTACACCGCAGCAGGTGTGGATCCGCGAATTATGGGAATCGGTCCGGTGGAGGCTGTACCAAAAGCATTGAAACAGGCAGGCCTAAAACAAGATGACCTTGATCTCATAGAATTAAATGAGGCGTTTGCCGCTCAGTCACTAGGTGTGATTAGAGGGCTAGACCTGGACACAAGCAAATTGAATGTAAATGGTGGAGCAATTGCACTTGGTCACCCGCTGGGTTGTACAGGCGCGAAGCTTTCGATTTCATTATTAAATGAGATGCGAAGACGAAAAGGAAAATACGGTATGGTAACGGCATGCGTTGGTGGAGGCCAGGGAGTAGCCGGCATATATGAGTTTTTGAACTAGGTAATAAACCGGTTAATAAATGAGGAGGGCCATTCGCATAGCGGATGGCTTTTTTATTGAATGAATAAAACTATCTTGTGCCGAAATTTTAGAAATATGAAAAAATTACTTTCTCTGCTGTCATTCGTTTGGTCTCTCTTGGTTTTAGCTCAAACAGATATGGAGCTGGCAAAACAAACAGTAGATCAAAACCTAATCAAAAGTCATATTGGATTTTTAGCTTCAGATGAGCTAAAAGGAAGAGATACCCCATCCGAGGGTCTGAAAATTGCAGCTAAATACGTAGAAAGTCGATTTGTAGAATATGGCGTAAAAAAGGCTCCTGGCATGGACAGCTATTTTCAGGATGTGCCTATGAAAAAAGTAACTCCTCCAAAAGAAGGTAAGGTTGTTTTGGGAGAATCAGAATACAGTCTTTCGGATGATTTTATAATGATGGAGGGAGATAATATCGAATTATCGGCAAAATATGTTTTTGCCAACTATGGTTTAGATGCTGACCTTGACGGCATAGATATTAAAGGAAAAATAGTCGTGGCTATCTGTGGTGATGGTGAAAGTGATAGTCCTCAGCAGTGGTTTGGTCAATCAGTAGCCAAGCGAAAGAAAGTTTCCGAATTGGGTGGCCTGGCTTTAATTGAACTTTATAATTCACCACAGATCCCGTGGAATTTTCTGGTAAGATATTTTTCAGGGGAGCAAATTGCTCTTGATGAAGGCAAGGAGGATCAGAAGGGTCTTACACATTTATGGATGAATCGTGCTTCAAAAGATATTAACCAGAAGGACGGTGATGCGATGCTTTCAATAAGTGGTGCGAAGAATGAAAAATTTAGCTCTCAAAATGTGGTTGGTTATGTAGAGGGCTCAGACGCTAAATTGAAAGATGAATTTATTGTTTACTCCGCGCATTATGACCATGTGGGAATCGGACAGGCAAATGCTGAAGGTGATAGTATTTTCAACGGCTCTCGCGATAATGCAGTGGGAACTGTTACAGTCTTAACTGCTGGCCAAAACCTGGCTAAAAACCCAACTAAGCGATCAGGCCTTTTCGTGCTATTTACTGGTGAAGAAAAAGGACTCTTAGGGAGTCAGTCGTTCGTGGATAATTCGCCAATTGCTCTTGATCAAATAGTGTACTGCTTCAATTCAGATAATGGCGGTTACAATGACACTTCTAAGGCAACAATCATAGGTCTAACCAGAACTACTGCCCAGGAAATGATCATTGAAGCGTGTAAGGCGTTTGGTTTGGAAGCCATTGAAGACCCAGCACCGGAACAAGGACTTTTCGATCGTTCGGATAATGTACGGTTTGCTGCTAAGGGGATTCCAGCGCCTACGTTCAGTATGGGCTTCACCGCATTTGATGATGAAATCACTAAATATTATCATCAGGCCAGTGATAACCCGAACACCTTGGACTATGCCTATCTGGAAAAATTCTTCAGAAGCTATGTATATGCGTGCAGAATGATTGGAAATGCGAAGAAGGCCCCCTTTTGGATCGACGGGGATAAGTATTATGAAGCAGGAAAGGAATTGTACAAATAAGGAATTGTACTATATGAAAAGTTGTCCTACTATTTAATAAGGTGGACTCGATATATATCTAGAACAAAAAAGGCCCATATCAGGCCTTTTTTACTTTACAGGATTAGTGGTGTACCTGGATTTTACTAAAGTTTTTATGTTGAAAATACCAGGGAGTCCACTATGTGAGTGAGATAGTTGGCAAACCAAAGGATTAAGCGAAAACCTTGGACTCCCGGTATCTTCATAGATTAACCATCAACCTAAGAGCATATCATCTATTGTTATTAATAAATGACATTATGAAATTAGCCATTTGCATAACATCCAAATTGCAAACCCGAAATGATGCGGAGATAAATTAAATGTAAGTGTTTGAAAATCTTTATGTTATAAAGAAAAGGGAAACCTTGATTTACCCAATTATAGGTAGTAGAATACCCAAAAGTGGGTAGTGCCTATATAGCTGCAATTCCATTCTGAAAAGCAAACTTCACCAAGCCAACTGCGTTTTTGGCCTTCGTTTTTTTCATGAGATTCTTCCGATGGGTATGAACAGTCTGTTCGCTCAAAAATAGTTTCTCACCAATTTCCTTCATGGTCAGTTCCTGACAGATGAGCTGGAGTATCTCGATCTCCCGAGGACTGATATCTGCTCGTCTGGCAATACCTTTATCTAACCCATCTTTTTGTACTTTTTTATGTAGGGCTTTAGAGACGAGCTGATTGTAATAAAAGTCATTATTTACTACAGAAACGATTGCTTTGTGGACTTCATCAGGCTCTGCATTTTTAAGAAGGTAACTATGAACGCCTATTTCAATAAGGTCCGAAATAATTTGAAGTGAATCATGCATAGAGATCATGATGATCTTCACTTCCGGATGTTTGGCGGTGATCTTTTTGGAAGCTTCCCATCCATCCATTGTGGGCATTTCCAGGTCAAGTAAAATCAAGTCAAAATTATTTTCGTTGAGTTTTTCCAATGCCTCTTTCCCATTCTCGGCATCCTCCACATGACCCACTTCTTCAAAAGATTCGAGGAGCATCATGGTGCCACGACGGAATAGGGTATGGTCATCTGTGACCAGAATTTTTAGCTTATCAGGTTGACTCATCTCACTCGCTTGACCCTCAAATTAATCAATCGGAGCGTCTATTACCAAATCTACTTTTGCTCCGCCTGTTTCAGGGTTAGAAAAGGTAGTTTTTGCACCTATAGCCTGTGCCCGGTTTTTGATATTTAAAAGACCTATGCCATCGCTCTTTTTTAATACATCTTCCGGAAAACCTTTTCCATTATCGTAATAGGATGCAATCCATTCGGATCTCTCTTTTCTAAAGGCAAACTCTATTGAGGTTGCTCCAGAATGCTTCAAAGAGTTATTCAAAAGCTCTTGCACAATGCGATAAAGCATAAGTGTATTTTCTGGTTGAAGCATAGGATCTTCCCACTGAGTGATAGATGTGGAAAGCTCATCTGAATTTACTTTCTCAAAAAGATCTTCGATGGCTTGCTTAAGGCCATATTTTTTTAGAATGATTGGCATCATCTGGTGAGAGATATTCCTCACCTGGGAAATGGTTTCATCAAGATGACCCAACACAGCCTTCAATTCATCGACCTTATTCTTCCTGTTTGCAATCTGGAGATTTAATTTGATGGAGGAGAGCATCGCTCCTACGCTATCATGAAGCTCAGTACCCAGACGGTTTCGTTCTTCTTCCTGAGATTTCAAAGTCTCTGCAAGCATTTCTGCCTGATGCTTAGTTTCCAGTGACTGAACCTCCAGTTCATTTTCCAGTACCTTCCTTCGATAGAGGAGTACAAAGAACACCACCGAAAATGCCATAAGCATGACACCTATGGTACCTATTATAACTAGCAAGATGACTTTACCTTCCACAGCGGCAAAATAAAAACTTATTGCTCGAAATCCTTAGATGGATTCAGTAATGGATCATAGCGATCCATGTGGAGGAGCACTAAAACATAGAAGAGAAGATAGTTTTTTGAAGTGTTTGCTAATAAATTAATGGCAGAAATTGGAGCGTATTGTTCGGCCGTAATACCTAAATCAAATACCAGGTATTTAACAAATAAGTTTTTTAAGAAAGTGAAGGAATAGTATCCAAAGAAGGCAGTGATCAGATAAAAACTGGGGGTTTTTGAAAGAGGAACGGTTGAGTTATTAAGCAATTTCAAATAGCCCAAAACGGAAAATGTAATGAATGCAACGCCTGAAAAGGTTGTTGTTATTACGTTATGTTCGTAAAAGGAATAGAAGAATATAAAAGAGGGGACTGTAAGGACTACAAAAAGGGCAATCAGGAACTTAATGAGTTTGATCTTCTCCGGAAGAATTTTCATAAAGCACCACGACATCAAAAAGTAGTTCAAAATCACCCACCAATTGCCGCCAAGGTAGCTGTTTGGATAGAAGTATTTGATGAAAATGTAATTTCCAAAATCAAACCCGAAAGAAATAAATACGATATAAAAAATAATTGCTTTGGAGGACTTCCATTCTTTGATGAAGAATAAGAAATACAAAACCGCCGGCAAACCAGAAAAGCGATTAAACATTAAGAATAGATCAATAAAGTCGTGAAAGGTCAAAGCTTACTTTTTAGACGCGTAAGCTTTGGAAAAAGCAACTAAAAACCAAAGGACCCCTCCAAAAATGAGTGCTGTTCCATATACCACGATATTTACTATGATTTCAATCATGTGGCGTTTACTGGTTTTAGTGAAGCTGGATGACCTTTATCTATTAGAATAATAGCGTAGAATAGAATAAAGTTTTTGGAAATGTTAGCTAGGTTTATAATAAGTAGAATGGACTTGAAGCCGACTTTGCTAATATTCAGATCAAAAACGAGGTAATGCTGAAAAAGAAAAATCAATAAGGTGACTGAGCTAAAAATGAATACCGCAGTAGTCATCCAAAAAACGGGAAATACTTTAAGCTTTACTGAAGGGTTTTTTAAAAGTGAAAAGTAAGTTCTGACAGATAATCCTATTACTATCAAATTTGAAAATGTCCAGACAACTGTATTCGATTCAGAGAATGAGTAAACAAACGCAAAACTGGCAATAGTTATCAAGATAAAGCCTATCATTATTGCTGATATTAGCTTTTTCCCAAAAGGGATTGCTTTGTAAAACAGATATGTGACTAGTAGGCAATTTGTAAAATGCCAGACATTTATGATTGGATGATTGTTAGGGAAGACATATTTAGAATATGCATAACCTAAAAAATCACTCAAAAAACTAGCCAATAAAATAAAGAAAAGTATCCTTGGAATAATATTTAATTTCTTTGAAAAAAGAAGAAAAAAAACTATTCCAGGGATACTCGTGTATCGGCTGAGCTGTATAACCAATTCTACAATATCTGAAAAAGTCATTTTTTAACCTCCAAAACCAATTGGACACTCTGGTGGACAGGGAGACCCAGAATTTGCAGGATCATCCTCATCTCTTGTATTAATTTTTGCCGCAGCGCCTAAGGACTTCATTTTTTTATCCAGAATATTACCATCAGCATCCGCAGGGAAAAGCACCAGACATTCTTCATTATCGTCATTCAGTCCTTTAAATATCCAAATGCCATCAGAGCCTGGATAATTACATAGTTTTTCCAGGATATCTCTTCCATATAAGTATCCGTTGAGCTCGGCATCCGGGTTCGCTTTCTGATAATCCTTTACCCACTTTTTGGCCTTGGTTTTATCCATTGTTTTGCCAATCTTTTTTACATCTTTTTTTGCCATTTTGTATTAAGGTTTAGTTGGTTTGAAGACAATGGTAGCTTGATCTTCATTTTAATCAAAGAAGTGGGAAAGAAAAGGAATGAAAAATACCCAAAAGTGGGTATACAGAGTGAGGTGAAAGGCCGGAAATTAGATCAAATTTGAAGAAGCAACTATATTTGCTGTCACATAAAAAATTGATCAGAAAATGGCAATGCTAGGAATAATTATCGGACTGTTTGTGTTGGCAATTCTTTGCCCTTTCATCTTACCAAACAAAGCGGTAAGTAAACACAAAGGAGATCACGTAGAATAAGAAAAAGTTTAGTTCTTTTTCTGGTTTTCTTTTCGGGCATTTACAAATGCCAATGCGTGCACAAACGCTACCAAAAAGATCACAATATTTACAAAAATGTTAACGCCTTCGGTTACTGCTGGATTCGTCAAATTCATCGGTATCTCTTGTTTTATTACAGAGGCTCCATTTTTTAAAGCCTTATGATGCGAAGATAGGCTCTTTCATCGCTTTCAGCAATTTTCTCACATCCATTTCATCATTATACACATTAGGTGAGATGCGTATTGCATCTCCTCGCAAGCTTACACTTACCCGGTGTTTTTTCAATGATTGCTGCAAGGCAGATTGCTCCACATTCTCAGGAAGACGTACTCCGAACAAATGACTAGCGCGCCATGCCTCTTCTTCTATGGTGTAGCCCAGCTCTTTCATTTCATCGATTGCATCACTCATTAAAGCTCGTGTATACTCCTGAATATTTTCAGGAGACCACTTCAGCAATTGCTTGATAGCCTGATGAAGCATGGGAACGAGAATAAAATTACTATGCTCACCAACTTCGTACCGCAAAGCCTGCTCGCGATAATCTTCTTGATAATTAATTAACCTGGTAAAATCGTCACTCGCCATTCGATTGATCCAGTTTTCTTCTAATGGCTTACCATTGTCAAATGCTGATCCATAATAAGCCAGGCCTATCGAATATGGCCCCAAAAGCCATTTATATCCTGCACAGATAAGTGCATCAGGTCTGATTTCCTTAATGCTGAATGGTAAAGCCCCAATGGACTGAGTCCCATCAATGATGAGCAGTCCTCCTACTTCATCCAGTTTTTCCCTTATTTTTTTCAACTGGAATAGTGTGCCGTCCGACCAATGGACATGGCTGATTGCGACTACTCTTGTTGTATTACAAATAGATTCAATAATTTTTTCATTCCAGCTTTCTCCTCTGTTTGTGCTGTCTGCAGGCGAAATCACCTTGACGGAGAACCCCTTGTCCTTTAACCTCAGCCATGGGTAAACATTGCTTGGAAATTGTGCTTGTGCCAATAGTATTTCTCCATCTTTGAATGGAATGTTTTGTGTAACGTTCGCTAATCCATAGGAAGCCGATGGAACAATCACCACCCTGTTTGGCTCATCATTGACTATGAGCTGAGAAAAGATTTTTCTCAATTGGTCACTTTCTTTGAAAAAATCTTCTCCTGAGATTTTTGCCGGATTTCTTTTCTGTTTTAATCCCGCAATTCCGGCCTTTTCCACTTTTTTCATCAGTGGCGACATGTAAGCACAGTTTAGGTAGGCGTTTTTACGTTGGAGCAAAAATTTTTGTCGCTGGCATTTCATGAGTTATAATTACTATATGACTTTCAAGATATTGGATTCTGAACAAAAGGCAGAAGCTCTTTTTGAAGATGGTGAACCCAAATTAATCAGAGTGGGGGAAAGGGAGATATGCCTGGTTCGAAAAGGGAAGGAATATTTTGCATTTGATAATGCGTGTCCGCACATGGGAGCCAAACTCCATCAGGGAAACACCAATCCTTTCCACGAAATTGTATGTCCCCTACACACCTATCGATTTCACATGAAGTCAGGTGAAGAATCCAATAAGAGATGCAAATCCATGAAAACCTATTATGTCCATTCAAACGCTGGGGGACTTTTTATTGATTGCTGAGTACTATCCGATTCGAAAAAACCGAACCACAGACACCAACCAATCAGCAATGCTTTGAGAAATCTCATTTCCGGATCCCCGGCCAACTATATAAAGGACAAACAATGCATATAATCCCAGCAATAAGAAGGATTTTCTTCTTCCGAAATAAGTTCCACTAACGAATATGACAACCATCAATACGGTTAGTAGCCACAAGAGAAACCGTAACTCACTGCTCAGGTCCACCATTTCAGGTGGAATATGAAGCGGACCGTAAATCAAAGTAAACACCAAGAGAGGGAAACCCAGCGCGAAACAAATGTCGAAAATATTACTGCCGAGAGCGTTGGAGATTGCGTCATCATATTGACCTCTTTTGGCATCTTTTATAGAAATGATCGTGTCAGGAAAGCTGGAAGCAGCAGAGGCAAGAATTAATGCAACAAACATTACAGGGATGCCCAGGCCATCAAACGTTCCAAGTCCTGCGATTGTATATGTATCTGACCCAACCCATTCGCAAGCTAATACGAGGAAGTAGCACACCAGAGCTATTGAGACGGTGGAAAAGACAAGTAAAGACCATGCTCTTTTCCCACTTATTCTGTTATTACCTATAAATATTCGCTCCAGATCAAACGTTAGAAGACCTTTCAAAAATGGTCCTTGGGGCTCTTCACTACTTTCGAAAACCTTTTCCTCAACTACTTTTCCTTCGAGCTTTTCTTTTCGCTGAGATCTTTTCATTGTGGCAAACATGAATACAATATATGCTACGTAAACCAGCATTAGCAATAGCCCATGATACCAATATAAAGTAGCTCCACTAATCAGGATTAAGAAAATCAACTCTGCTATAATCAATGCGATTCCATCACGCATCATTACTTTTCGTGATACTTCTACACGCTTAGTCATCTTCATGGCAATGACTGTAAGCACAGCGGAGGCAGGAATCACCATACCATTGAAAATGGCACTTCCCGCGGTAGTTCCGACTCCACCAGAGAACCCTTCTGCATCTTTCAAAATAAAAAGGAAGAACAAAGAGGTGAATACTTCTGGCATTGAGCTCGCAATGGCATTGATGGTGGCACCTCTAACCCCTTCAGAGAGGTTTCTACCAATATACTCGGATGCTATCATGAAGCCGTCTCCGGCTCTCCAGATTATTATGCAACAAAACGTGATTAGGAGTAAGGGGATGATTATGCCCATGTATATTTATTCGTTCATGTGTTAAAGCGGTGACTCTTTAGCTGGAGATGGCCTAAATTAACAAAGATTTCATTCAGGCAAACAAGTTCCGCGATCTTTTATCATCAGATAAGACAACTTCAAACTGGTTTTGTCTAATTTTTCGGCTCAAAAGAAGCGTGTATGTATATCAATCTGTCAGGTTTAAACATCCTGGTAACAGGAGCAAGTAGAGGGATAGGTAAAGCTTTGGCCACCAAATTGGCGGAGGCAGGAGCAACCATTGCCGTACATTACAACAAAAATGTACGTGAAGCAGAAAACCTTGCTCATATTCTCGGAAACGAGTCAAAAGCATTCCAGGCGGACTTTTCAAAACCTGATGAAGCGGCCAAATTATTTGAGCGCGTGAGTTTGGAAATGGGAAGCATAGAAATTGTGATAAACAATGCAGGTTTGGCCAAGCCGTCCACTATTGATTCAAAAGATGATGAATGGATGAAATCCTGGAATGAAACAATGATGGTAAACCTGAATTCTTCGGCGATTATTTGTAAGAAGGCGGTTCAACATTTTATCAGCAGGAAAGCAGCGGGACGAATCATCAATATTGCTTCTCGTGCTGCTTTTAGAGGAGAAGAGGCAGAATATATTGCTTATGCAGCATCCAAAGCAGGCTTGGTTTCATTAACCAGGTCAATTGCCCGATCTTATGGGAAGGAAGGAGTAAAGGCATTTGTGATAGCTCCCGGGTTTGTGCGGACGGATATGTCACAGGAGTTTATGCAGCAATACGGTGAAGATCATGCAAAGGGAGATTTGGCACTGGAGCGCCTCACTGAGCCAAAAGATATCGCACCATTAGTTACTTTTATTGCAAGTGGAATGGCAGACCATGCCACAGGTGCAACTTTTGACATCAATGCGGGAAGCTATTTACACTAAGGAGGTTTCATTTTAGGGATTAATTCCTAAATTAGAAGGACGAAACACAACTACAGCGATAATGGAAGACAATATTAAAAACCACCTGAAAGCTTTAATCCAACTTTCGATTATTGATCGTGATTTTGGAGAGCCTGAAAAAACCTATGTTTATACGATTGGGAAGGCAAATCGAGTTCCGGAAAAAGAAATTGATGAGTTGGTAAAAGAGGTGTTGAATACTAAGGAGAATAGCGATGTAAACTTTGAGGGTTTGCTTTCTGAGGAAAGGTTCGATTATCTGTATGACGTGATCCAGTTGATGAAAATTGATGGGGAAGTCTTCCTTACTGAAATAAGATATTGCGAGGATGTAGCTGAAAAACTTGGCTATGAGAAAAAGGTCGTAAAGAAAATGTCTTCCAGAATTTATGGAGATCCATCCATCACCGGAAACAGAGAGGCACTGATGAAAGAGGCCAACAAATATTTGAAAAAGTAACCTACGAAGAAATTATGAGCATTAAGGCGAAACTAAGCGTGCTGGTTCAGTTAGCGAATATCGATGGCGAATTTGCTGGTGAAGAAAAAGATTTGATCTATATGATTGGCAAGGCCAATGGTATCAGCGAAGAGGAAATTAACAATATGGTGGAAAGCCCTGAGCCTCTTCCTCCTTTGAGCACCATGTCTGAAGATGACAAGTTCGAATATTTATTCCACCTTGTTCAGCTTATGAAAATCGACAGCCAGGTGTATTTATCAGAAATTAAGTTTTGCGAAGAATTGGCAGAAAAGCTGGGTTTTAAACGAAATGTAATCTCAGAATTATCCGCAAGAATTTACAGTGATCCGGCAATAGCATCGGATGTCGCCTCCCTCAAGCGGGAAGTTAGAAAACACAGACATTGATTTCAGATCCCGATATACCATCGGGATTTTTTTATGACTCTTTTGGAATAAGCTGTTGATGAGTAATGCCAAAATGATGTTCCAGTTTTGAGAGAAATTCGTCTTCATGTAAAATACCTGACTCTTTCGTTTCTCCCAAATCGGTAATCTTCAATTTGCGATCAGTTAATGTTACCCGACCATTAGGAAGAAGGCGGGTGGCTAATTTCTTTTGGGTAAATGGAGATGCAGGGGATGATTGATGATATTCGCACATTTCCATAAACTGAATGAGCTGTTTTTCCTGAGTAGTAAACCGTAGCTTCGTTTCATAATAACTTGTATCATTAGAAACTTTTAAAATCAAGTTTTCATCCGGGTCTTCCTCAATTTTCCAGTATTTGGTATAGTCCACCTGCACCTCTCCAACCTTAATTTTCAACGGATTAACGATTCCATCACCAAAGCCAACATCGGCCAGCCACAAAACATCATCAATCCCAACAACAATTGCCATATGATCAAATGGACGCCCAAACTCTATTGTTTCCTGGCTAAATACTTCCGCCGAAATGATATGACAATCAAAACCCAAATTACTTAGCAAGTGATAGAAAAGGCCGTTTAGTTCATAGCAAAAGCCTCCCCTTCCCCGCTTGACTACTTTATCGAAAATTTTTTTGTAATCCAGTATGATTTTGCTTCGATAGTGAATGTCCAGATTTTCAAACGGGATGTGTATAAGGTGAGCTTTTTGTAGCTCTTTCAGATAGGCCAGTGATGGAGGTTTTTTTTCTAAGTCAATCCGCTTCAGGTAAGCATCCACATCTATTTTAGATGCTTTAGGGCTGTTTTGGAAAAAGTTTAGTTTTCTCAATTTTTAATGTTCAGCTCCTGAGTGAGATTACCAATCATGTTGTTTAGCGCTTCCTGCCATGTGACATCCGCATCCCATTCACCAACATGTACATTTTTTGAAATATTCTGACGTATGTAAAACTTATGAACGATGGCATCCCTTGGAATGGTTTTCACACGCGTTTGATCCGGCATGACAGGAATGATAGAGACGAAACCTGTTTCACCAGGAGGCACTTCGTAATCCAGCATTTGTTTGACTATAACTGCAGAAGACCTGACAGATCTTAGCAAAAACTGATATCGGTTTCTTTTCAAATCATCATCGGACATAGGATCAATGATCTCATATTCATAAGGGTATGATTTTATTATTTGCTCAAGTTGACGGTTCTTCTCGGCAACTTCCTTATTGAATCTTCTGATGTTTTCTAACACCTCCTCGTCAGATATATGGGTTGAATCCAATAGACTGAAGCGCTCCACTGCGAGTTTACTTCTGCGTAAAATACCCGGATAGTTTTTCAACAAAGTATTCTCCACAATCGAAAGCCCTTTGAGTACATTGGGCTTTTCCGGGATCAAAAAATTGGCCAGTTCCTGATCTGCTCTTCGCACTTCTTTACCAACATTTAACAATAACGTGTAGAGATCACTAGCTTCCTGAAAAAAGGCGTCACTACCGTCTTTAATCAAGCGACTACTACCACTAAAAGGAGCCATCAAAAACTCAAAGCCACTATTTGTTTGACTAATGAAAACAATGTTTTCTATTCTTCGCTGATTAAACAACTCTACATAAGCAAGCCGGGCATTGTGACTGGCGGTGTAATTAATATCGTTTAAATAAAAAATAGCATCTATTCCCATCGTCACAAAAGCCTGATGCACTTGGGCCAGGAATTTTTGAGGGTCACCTACGGAGACAAACTCGTGGTTTCTTTCAGGAATTGAAAAAATAACAGCGGTACGCTCACTCCCAAGTTTTTCGGGCACTTTCAGTGTCTTGTTGAAAGAAACATAATCGTACAACGGGGATTGAGCATAAAGCAAAACCCCAATGGCATAAAGTACTACTGTGAAAAATCCTTTCATTAGTTGAATGGTAAAGTGCTAATTTTATAAGAACTCAACTCTCAAATATCTCAATTTAGTATAACTATGGAAACACGATGCACCTGGTGTGCCAATTCCTTTGATGAATATGTTCGCTATCATGATGAGGAATGGGGAGTTCCCGTCCATGATGATCAGAAGCATTTTGAATTTCTGGTATTGGAAAGTGCGCAGGCAGGTTTAAGCTGGGCCACAATTCTCAAGAAAAGGGAAGGATATCGGAAGGCGTTTGCCAACTTTGATTATCAAACAGTAGCGGAATATGGTGAAGGGATGGTAGAGGATCTTTTACAAGATGCATCGATCATTCGAAATAGAGCCAAAATTGAAGCAACGATTAATAATGCTCGTCGATTTATGGAAGTGCAGGGAGAGTTCGGCACTTTCGATAAATACATCTGGCAATTCGTGGGCGGTAAACCGATTGTGAATAGTTGGAAAACCATGAAAGAAGTACCGGTCACAACTAGGGAATCGGATGCTTTGTCTAAAGATTTAAAGAAAAGAGGATTCAAATTTGTCGGCTCTACCACCATGTATGCTCATATGCAAGCCATTGGCCTGGTTAATGATCATACCACGGATTGCTTCAGGTATGAGGAGTTGAAAAATAAAATTTGAAAGACAGTCGATTAAATTTGTGAGTTAAAGAGTCAGGGATGATTGAGAAACTGGAGGAAATAAAGCATCGATTTGAGGAGGTGGGTCAGCTTATTGTACAACCGGACATTGTCACGGACATGGAGAAGTATGGCAAGCTGAATAAAGAATACAAGGATCTAGAGAAGATTGTAAGGAAATACAAAGAGTTTTCAGAAGCTAAAAGCAATCTGCAAAGTGCAAAGGATGTGCTAAACAACGAGAAAGACCCTGAATTTCGTGAAATGGCAAAAGCGGAGATTGATGAGCTGGAACCGCAAATCGAAAACCTGGAAGAGGAACTAAAATTCATGCTCATCCCGAAAGACCCTAATGACAGCAAAAATGTGATTCTGGAAATTCGTGCAGGCACAGGTGGAGATGAGGCATCTATTTTTGCAGGGGATCTTTTTAGAATGTACAAATCCTATGCAGAGGACCAGAACTGGACTTTTTCTATCTTGAATTTTAGTGAAGGAAGTGCCGGAGGATATAAAGAAATAGTGGCCTCCGTAGAAGGTGAGGATGTTTATGCAAAATTAAAATTCGAGTCCGGAGTTCATAGAGTTCAACGAGTGCCCGCTACTGAATCCCAGGGTAGAGTGCACACGTCAGCCGCGACTGTTGCTGTTTTGCCGGAGGCGGAAGAGGTCGATGTGGAGCTGAACATGGGCGATATTAGAAAAGATACCTTCCGGGCATCCGGTGCAGGAGGTCAGCACATCAATAAAACGGAATCTGCCGTTCGGTTGACACATATTCCATCTGGCTTAGTCGTGGAGTGTCAGGATGGTCGCTCACAGCATGCCAATTATGATAAGGCATTGAAAGTATTGCGTTCACGACTATATGAAATTGAACTACAAAAGCACAATGCGGAAATAAGCAGCCAGCGAAAAAGTATGGTGGGCTCAGGAGACCGCTCCGATAAAATCAGAACGTACAACTATCCACAAGGAAGGGTTACGGATCACAGAATCAATCTTTCTGTATATAATCTGCCAAACGTCATGAATGGTGATATCGATGAATTCATAGAGCAGCTTAGAATTGCAGAAAATGCGGAGATAATGAAAGAAGAGGCGGGATAATCCGTTTTAATTCAGATGCGAAACCTCCTGATCATTTTTTGGATTTTCCTTCTGGGAATGGCGTGCTCTCCCAAAGAAGAGTCAATATCATTTGATCCGTCACTTTCACTATTATTTAGTAACGATACGGTTGCTTTCGATACGTTGCTTTCAGAGCGAAGAAGCAGTACACGCAGGCTGACCGTTTACAATCCTAATGAGGAAGCCATCCAGTTTACAGAGATCGTTTTGGGCAAAAGACAGGCTTCAGACTACAATGTCATTATCAATGGCAAGGATCAAAATGCAGTCTCAAACGAGCGTTTGCTTGGCGGAGATAGCCTGATGATTTTAGTGGAGGTGAATGTAGAGGCGAGGAATGAAAACCTTCCTTATATCGTCAAGGATTCGATTATTTTCAGATGGAATACCAATGAAGAGCATGTAAAGTTGGTCTCTTATGGTCAGGATGCCACGACAGTTAGTAATGTTACCATTTGTGATGAGACATGGACGAGCAGCAGACCATATATTATTTCAGATACGGTGCTTGTGGGGAGCAATTGTCGACTCATTATTGAAAAGGGGACAACTGTATATTTCGAAAATGATGCTGCGCTTTTTATTCAGGGAACTTTAACAGCTATTGGCGATTCAGCCAACCATATTGTTTTTCGAAACGCACGATTTGACGGAATATATGATCAGGTACCGGGACAATGGAATGGCATCTATTTTTTGGAGGGGAGTGCAGACAATCAGTTTGCATTTACAGAAATCTATAATGGACAGGTTGGAATCAGGCTCGGTAGTCCGGATGAAAATGATATCCCGGATGTTGTGGTTTCAAACACGGAAATTTTCAACATGAGTCAAGCCGGAATTCTGGCATTTACCTCTGATCTCTCCGTGACCAATACCCTGATTTACAATTGTGGAAATTACTTGGTCGGAGGTTTTGCCGGTGGTAATTATACATTTACGCATTGTACCTTCTCAAACGAGCCGGCATTATTTGTTCAGGATGAACCCACGGTTCAATTTTCAGATAACATTGTAATCGGAGAGAACGAACTTCTTACGGGCGATCTTTCTTTGGCTATTGCCAACTCAATTATATGGGGTTCGGGCGAGGAAGAACTCCTGATCAACAATGGAGGAGGAGCCAATGTTTCCGTTTTGCTGGAGAGTAATATCATCAAATCCGGCGAAGAAATAAGCAGCAACTTCACCTCACGGGAAACAAACTTCCCAGGCTTTACTAATGTATTTGCCAATGATTATTCATTAGATACGCTGGCTTTTGCGAAAGACAAAGGAGTAGACCTTGGAATTATGTATGACCTCTTGGGAAACCCCAGGGACAGCAAGCCTGATATTGGTGCGTTTGAACGCATCGAAAAAGAATAGTCGGCCGTCTAAATAGCAGACTCCTTTTACATATTTCTTGTTACCTTTTACTGAACTATCTTTCAATGAAAGAGTGAAAACCATCTTTTACATAGCAATTCTATTTCTGTGTTCGAATAATTTAATTGGACAATCGGACAGTTTAATAAACTATTCAAAGGAGGTTGAAGGGAAGGAAAAAATTGACGCGCTTCATCAGATTGTGATTGATCTTTGGTTGAATTATCCGGAAAGGGCAATGGGTTATGGAGAGGAGGCATTGAGTCTGGCTCAGGAGCTGGATGATTCTACTTTGATTTCAAAATCACTCAGACTCATTGCTGGGGTTTATTACTATAAGGGTGATTTTGATTTGTCATTGGAGTATAATAAAAAAGCGTTGGCAATTGCGCTGGAGCTAAAGGACTCGGCTCTCATAAACAATGGATACAATAACATCGGACTCCTTAATTATAATCTGGGGAGTTATCAGACTGCACTCGAGTATCTCCTGAGATCCAAGGAGATCAAAGAAAAAATTGGGGAGACCTATGGTTTGTCCACTACACTCAACAACATCGGACTGGTCTTCGAGCGCATTCAAGACTACAAAACGGCAAGGCAGTATTTCAGGGAAGCCTATGATGTGGCAATTGAGACGGAAGGTCTTGATAATGAACTGTATTCCACAAACAATATTGGGATTACATTCCTTAGAGAAGGAAACCTGGATGAGGCGCTCAAATACTTTAGAGAAGGGCTTTCCCTTGGCGAAGAAATTGAAAACATAAACTGGGGGGCGGTATCGGCCAGAGGGATCGCAGAAGTATTGATGCAAATAGAAAAGGTAGATTCTGCTGTTTACTACCTAAATAAGTCCCTGGAAGCAAGTACATCCATTGATGACAAAAAGGGGCTGGCTGAAGCCTACTTCTTATTGGCAAAAATCGCGGAAGATCAGGGGGATCATGAGGGCGCATTGGAGAATTTGAAAATGTGTGAGGACTGGGCGAATCAAATTCAACTCTGGCAGCAACAGCTGGATGTTTTGAAGCTATATGCGTCTGTATACAAAAGCTTGAATGAACAAACTTTAGAAAACAAGTATTTGAATGAATACATTCATCTTCGGGATTCCATTTTCCATGATGTCGTATCCCGCAACTTAAGTCTGATTCCGCTGAAGATAAAAGAGGAGCAGGATAGGCTTAGACTAACTGAGCAGCAAGCGCAAATCAGAAATCAAGTTATCACCAATCAGCTTTTTACTTTCATTATCATCATTACAGTGCCTTTATTGATTGTGATGATCATTCTATTGCGTAAGAATGACAAAAAGAATAAAGAACTTCAGCGGAATAATGAGGAGCTAAAACAAACACAGAAACTTTTGATTACGTCTGAAAAGATGGCATCTCTGGGAGTTCTGGCAGCAGGCGTAGGTCATGAAATTAATAACCCGCTTAATTTTATTAAAAATGGGATAGAGGCATTATCCAAAAAACTGGAAGGAAATAAGGATGAAGAGTTACAGTCATACTTTAAGATCGTAAATGAGGGAGTAGATCGTGCCACGAATATTGTAAAAAGCCTGAGTCACTTTAGTAGAAGAGGTCCGAATACGGATGAGAAGTGTAACATTCACGAGATTATAGAAAACTGTTTGCTCATTCTTCATAACAAAATTCGCAATCGCGTTCGAGTACTTACCAATTTTACCAATCAGGGTTCGGAACTCAAAGGAAATGAGGGCAGACTGCACCAGGCAATGATGAATATCATAGCGAATGCCGAACAAGCCATAATTGATGAAGGAACGATTGAAATAACCACGCGAAAAAAGGATGATTTTATGGAAATCTGGATTGAAGATGATGGTGAAGGAATTCCCGAAGAAAACCTTATGAAAATAAGTGATCCTTTCTTCACAACTAAACCACCCGGAGAAGGCACAGGACTTGGTTTGTTTATCACCTTTTCAATTATTGAGGAACATGGAGGAAATATTGATGTAAAATCAAACCCTGGACAAGGGACGAAGTTTATTATTCGCTTACCTTTATAGACATGAGTGAGAAACCGGCAATATTATACATTGACGATGAGGAGGCTAATTTGCTTTTATTCAGAATATCTTTTGAGGGGAAGAGAGAAGTATTAGTTGCTAATTCACCCGAGGAGGGGCTTAAAAAGCTAGAGGAAAATAAAGACAGGATACTTGCTGTTATCAGCGATATGCACATGCCTAAAATGAATGGTGTTCAGTTTATTGAAAAGGCGCAAGAAACAGTAAGCAATATTCCATATTTCATTTTGAGTGGGTATGCGTTCAATGATGAAATTGACCAGGCACTTCAGGAAAACACGATACAAAAATTTTTTACCAAGCCTTTTGATCGAGCGGAAATAGAAAAGCATTTGAGCGGTGCAGCTTAAGCTAACCGTCCTCCTTTTTAATTTCTTCTTCTGGTTTACCCAGTATTTGATCCTTCTTGTCTTTAATGCTTTCGGCTGCTTCTTCCAGGTTAAGTCGAGCTTTTAATCGATTAATAATCCCCTTGCCTATTGAAATGGCACGATCGCCAAAAGAAGGCTCCTCCTGAGGAGAAATTTTTTCTTCCGACCTTTCTGGTTTTATCAAATATTTATTGGTTGAGGTAGAATCCACCACAATTCGTTGGGCTGAAACATTAATAGAGACAGCCAGTATTAAAAGAAAAGTAATGAATAGTTTATTCCTCAATGCAACGAAGTATTTTCGATGTTCATCAATATTAATGTAAACGCAGAATATTGGAAAGAATCTGTAAAAACTGTGAAAGAAAACTTGAATCTGATTTTAGGTTCTGCCCTACTTGCGGTCAGGAGCACAAAGACAAGGTGGTTCATTTCAAGCAGTTTATTCTTGACTTTCTTGGTGATTACTTCACTTTTGACTCATTGATCATCAGGAGTGTCCGGCCACTTTTATTTAATCCCGGTTTTCTGACCAGGGAATTTGTTGCTGGAAGAAGAGTTCGATACATCCCACCACTCAGGATGTTCATTTTCATAAGTATTGTTTTCTTCCTTTTCCTTGGACCGGTAGATAAAACTGTTGCATCGGAGAAATCAGAGGAAGCAGAATTTTTAGACTCCTTTTTCAGTGTGTGGTTCCCGCGACTTTTCTTTTTGCTCCTTCCACTTTTTGCTCTTTTCCTTTATATCCTTTTCAGAAAGCCTGGACGATTTTATCTCACCCATTTTATTTTTTCAGTACACTATCATGCATTCGCATTTGTGTTGCTTACCGTCATGGTTATTCTGATTGACTTCATATTTCCTACAAGCGTATTCCTGAGTCAGTGGTCATTCTTCATTACACTTTTATTGCTTGAGATGTATCTTTTGATTGCCTTACGCAAAGTCTACCAGCAAAGATGGTTGACCACACTGTTTAAACTATTTCTATTAAATATCTTCTACATCATTTCCGCCATGATCATTTTCAGCGGAGTGGGTGCACTGATTTTCTACCTCTGAATATTGTTAGTCATTGCACTTATTACTATTTCATGATCGAGGTAAGAAGAGCTAAATAAGTGCGAACCAGTTAAAACTTTCACAATTGGTGATTATCTTAACTGGGAATGCGCCTATTCACCTCCTTTGCCTGCCTACTCCTTTTGACTGTGTCTTATTCCCAGTTTGAGCCACTTTACAAAGATTTTATTCACTATGATACCGATGATGGAATTCCACAAAGCTTTATCACCGGGATAGTTCAGGATCAGCAGGGTTTTATTTGGATTTCTACTCGTGACGGGATAGCCAGGTTTGATGGAAAAAACTTTAGGCGATATGCACCCGATGAGAAAGACCTTGACAGGCAGCTTTCAACCAACGCAATCAATGACTTATATCTGGATGATAAGAATAACCTCTGGATATACAATTTCAATAATCAGGTTGATCGAATCGATTTGAACACTGGCATGCTGCAAAAAGACGTGCCACCTGTTCTATCAATCTCCAAAGAACAGTTTCGGCTGAGGCTAGACCCTGAGCGGGTGCCCGAGTGGTTCTTTAAAGACGAGCAGGGACTATGGTTTGCAGGGGGTGAAGGGGAGTACAGACTATTCGATGCTTCTAACAACAGATTGAAAAAACTTTTTGAGGACCAGGTAAGTGACTCGATATTTGTTGCAGGCTTTACCACCGATGAGCGGAACGGGCTTTGGATGTTTATTGGCGCACACGACTTGATCGAATGTGACTCCAGTTGGTCAGCCGTCAGTAGACAGGTTGTCGGTGCGGTTCCTGAAAACAGGTTCAGATCAAGAACCAGAGTCCCCTACCGCATGCGCTATTTAAAAGGGGATAGGTTGTTCCTGCAAATACCTGAAAAGGGGAGCTTCAGTATTACCATTGTGATTTATGATATAAAGTCAAAAAAGTTCAGAAGGATCGATCTTCCCTACGAAACACGGTTTACCAAGTATATCGAGAACTTTACTTATGCAAATAATGGTGATTTGATCTTTGAGTACCATGGTAAAGTTTTAAGACTATCAGAAGATGAGCAAATCACGTTGCTGTGGGAGTACCCCTATGAACCCGCTCTCGAAATCTCATCTTTGCATATGGATCGCTCCAACAACTTATGGATCGGAACGAATACCGGCGGCCTATTTAGCATAGACACCAATCAGCCTGCTTTTCAAGCCTATGAATACGAAAGGAATTTTTTATACGACTTATTGAAATACCACTCAGAGGATTCTTTACAATTCCATCAAAACTGGGATAGAAAACGATGGGCGTACGGCTTCAGGTATGTATACGATGAAGAAAAGAATCTTTACATGACCAATGAGTTCCAATACTCTCACTTTAGAAAGGTCTTCAAAAATGGAAAACTACTGGAAAATATGAATCCATCATATCCAAGTATGTTTTTTGGTATTGATGTCTCAGGTAACTACTTGTGGACAGTTACTAATACAGGGGAATTAATTCAGTATTCAAAAAGCGGAAATGTGATTAGTGAAGTTGTTTTTATGAACTCAACGACTGACTATAATCAACCGGTCGATTTAGTTGTGGATGAAAGAAGCCAATGGGTTATAACCACATCAAACGAGCTCTTTGAAATCGCTGATGGTAAGGTTAAAAACGTTCATAATCCAGTATCTGATGAGAGTGGTTTTGTTTTCTTAAAAAAAGACATTCAAAACGATTCTATTTTTTGGATAGGGACCTTAGGAGCTGGACTGCTTCAGTGGAACAAGTACACCAGAGAAACAGCGCGAGCATTCACAGAGAGGGATGGTCTTCCAAATACCAATATGGCAGGCATGGTTCAGGACAGTCTGGGTAACCTCTGGGTAAGTACATTCAATGGGGTGGCTAAAATAGAAGACGATAGTTGGCAAATCACCACATTCAATCAAAGGGATGGCTTACATGGGAGCGAATTTAACAGGCATCATGTTTTTGAATTTCCGGATGGACGTATCGCTTTTGGAGGCCCGACCGGATATACCATCTTTAACCCCTATGATCTGGGAGAAGCAAACTATTCTCCCGAAGTAAGAATTTCCAGTCTTTACATTAACAATGTCATGGTTGATGAATACTTACCTACAATGAATTATTTGGAGCTGTCTTATGATCAAAACTCAATCGTTGTGGACATGGCCGCTATGCAATACAATGATCCAAGCTCCAACAAATTTCGATATAGACTGGATGGATTTAATAAGGAATGGATTAATAATGAGGAAAACGAAAGAGTCCGATTTGATAATCTGGGACCCGGAAACTATACCCTTAATCTGGAAGCTTCCAATACGAACGGCCTTTGGAGTGGGAAAGTAAGAAAGCTGGCGATTTTGATTAATCCTCCGATTTGGCAAACATGGTGGGCATATACAGCATATGCCTTATTTATTGGGATATTGGTGATCATATATTGGAGGAGCTATCGCAAGAGAGTCTATCGTGAGCAGGAAATGGCTTTCAATAAACGAGAGGCAGAAAGACTACAGGAAATGGATAATATTAAATCGCGGTTCTTTTCAAATATTACGCATGAGTTTAGAACGCCTCTAACATTGATTCTGGCCCCACTCGAAAAAAAGCTAAGAGAGAAGGAGTATCCTGATGATATCAGAAACCTACTCGAGAGCAATCACCGTCACGGAAATCATTTATTGAAGCTTGTTAATCAACTCCTTGATATCTCTAAGCTGGAGTCAGGGAATATTCAATCGCTTAAATCAGTAGGTGAGATCGCGCCTTTTGTCGGTGCTTTTGTGGATCAGTTTAGGGAGTATGCAAATGATAAAAACCTAACCATCAACTACGTGTCAAAAGAGATAGGGGGACAGTATCTTTTTGATAAGGAGCACTGGGAAAAAGTAATCATGAATCTGATTAGCAATGCCATCAAGTTTACCCCGGAAGGTGGGCGGATTGATATTGCCTTGAGCTTGGAGAAGATCGATCATCAGGAGGCAGTAGGCATTTCTGTCAAGGATACGGGCATTGGTATTCCCGCCGAAAAAATCGACCGGTTATTCGACCGGTTTTATCAGATTGATGATTCGGATGCCCGTCAACAGGAGGGAACCGGCATTGGGCTTTCACTAGTAAAGGAGCTTACAGAGCTAATGGATGGTACGATTGCTGTAGCTAGTGAGGTAGGAGTTGGAACAACTTTTAAACTTACACTGCCAGTGGAAGCATTGGACAGCAAAAAACGCGAAAATCAATCATCAAAGGAGCCGAATAGAAACCGAGAGGATGAGTCAACGATTCTAATTGTTGAGGATAATCCGGAGCTGCGTTCTTTCATTAGCGAAAGTCTGTCTTCAAAGTATTCTGTTTTATCCGCGTCTAATGGAAGGGAGGCTTTAGAGATGGTAAAAGAGCATCTTCCGGATATTATCATTTCAGATGTGATGATGCCAGGAATGAGTGGGTATGAGCTATGTCAGAAAATAAAGGAAGACATTCGCACCAACCATATTCGCTTCATTATGCTAACAGCAAAGACAGCCCAATCATCTAAGGAGAAGGGGCTTGAGACTGGAGCTGATGATTACCTCACTAAGCCTTTTCATACTTATGAGCTTGAACTAAGAATCTCAAATGTCCTTACGTCACAGGCAAACCTCAGAGAGAAGTTGAAACGAGAACTTTTACCGGAAAATCCATCTGTAAAACCGGTCAAAGTAGAAGACCCGTTTCTTCAAACACTCTATACCTTTCTCGAGGGCTCATATACCAATTCAAAGCTAGATGTTTCTGAAATAGCGGATGCGATGAGTATGAGCAAAAGCACACTCAATAGAAAACTTAAATCAATGCTGAACACCTCGGCGATCTCTCTCTTAAAGCAATATCGATTACAGAAAGCCGTCGTGCTTCTTGAAAAAGGAGAATCCATCGCAAATACTGCTTATGCTACAGGTTTTGAAAGTCCCTCTTATTTTACCCAGTCTTTTAAAGAGGTGTTCCAGAGCACGCCATCTGAGTATAAAAAAGTATCATGATTCAAATTTTATAGGATTTGATTCAAATCTGATGAAATTCTATTGGTTCTATTATTTATTTTGATAGTGTCACAAAAAAATTCTTCAAGTTTTTTTAATAAATCCTCACCATAAATCCCGGGTCCCGGTCATTTAGATGGCAGGGACTTTTTTATTTCCGTGTGTAACCTTCCTTTCCTTTTCTTGTAACTTATATGCATTTACCAGCGGGGCTGGTTTAAACCAATAGGAAATACAAACCTAAATCGATTTGGAAGTAAGTGACGAACAGTTGATGTCGCTGGTAAAGGCCGGACAGCTGGACTATCTGAATGAGGTGTTCCATCGCTACAGCAAGCGCATATACAACTACTTTTTGAAGTCAACGCTGGAGCGGGCTGATAGTGATGACCTCACGCAAGAGCTATTCGTACGGGTAATGCGGTACAGAAGCTCTTACAAGGAGGGTCGCTCTGTACAGTTTTGGATTTTTCAGATTGCACGAAACATGGTGAAGGATCACTTCAGGAAAATGAAAGTCCATAAGGATCAATTTAATCCGGTGGAGGTGATGCCTGAGGTGGAAGAGAAAGTAGATGAAGTGGCCATTGAAAATGAAAAAAAACTGCATCTGGCAATGAAGAAGCTGACGGATGAAAAACGCGAGCTGTTGGTGCTCAGCAAGTTTCAGGGTATGAAATATGAGCAGATAGCCAAACTGAGGGACACCACAGTCAGCAATATTAAAGTTCAGGTGCATCGCACCATTAAAGAATTAAAGGAAGTGTATTTCGAAATGTCAGATGACGAATAAGAAATAAGATGAAAGAAAGAATAACAGATGAACAACTAATTGCTTTGCTCGAAGGAGAGCAAAATGGTGAGTTAAAAGAAAAAGTAGAGCAGGACGCTGAGTTGAAAAAGCGATTCTCTGAGCTGGAAGAAGTTTATAAAGCCATGGAGATGACCCGAGAAGTTGAAGTTCCGGCCCACATTGAATCAAAGTTCAGAGAGGCATTGATTAATGAGAAATTGAGGAGTTCGAAACCGGCTACACCGTGGATGCAAATTGCAGCAGCAGTGGCTTTGCTGATCATTGGCTTTGGAATAGGAAAAATTTCTACACCTGGATCAACCGATGAATTGGTAGCACTGAAAGATGAGGTTCAATCACTAAGAGAAGTGACACTGAGAAGCACCTTGCAAAAGCATTCGGCAAGTGAGCGGATCATGGCTGTGAACCAAATTGAAGAGGAGGCATCAGTCAATACGCATTTGATTGCAACACTGATTACAACGCTCAACTCGGATGAGAGCCCGAATGTGAGGTATGCAGCCATGCAGGCTTTGGCAAAGTTTATTGACAATGTGGACGTAAGAGCTGAGCTGGTCAAGTCATTAGAGGCTCAGTCTGACCCACTAATCCAGATCACCCTGATCACCATCTTGGTTGAGGCAGAGGAACGAAGTGCGATAGCACCATTGAGAGACATTATAGAAAAAGAAGATACATCACCTGAGGTGAAACAACAGGCAGAAATTGCCCTTCAGGTTTTGACATAAAAATACCGGTACAATCAATTTTTAATCAACATTCAAAAACAAGATAAAATGAAAGCGATAATAACAGGACTAATACTGTTTGTGACCACCAGTGTTGTGGCTCAGACCAAAACGAATTACAGTTATCCAATAAAGGGTAATGCAGCTGAAACCTGGCTGGTCATCGAAAACCTGTCATCTGATTTGCAGATAGAGGGAATCTCCGGATCAGAAATCAGGATCGAAAGCAAGAACTATAAAGGATTGCCTGAGAAGGCGAAGGGATTAAAGCCTCTTTCGGCAACAGGACCTGAAAACACAGGAATTGGGTTGAGCATCAACCAGGAAGGAAGTACAATCTCTCTTTCCGGTGCTCATAGAGAAGCAGACAATGCAGACTATGTCATGTACTTACCAAAAAACCTGAAAGTGAAACTGAAGTATGACAGTTGGCAGGCGGGCGATGTTGTGATCAAAGGGATGGCTGGAGAAATAGAAGCCAAGAGCCAGGTAGGAGATTTGGAATTTATTGACGTGACAGGACCCATTGTGGCGCACACGCTTAGCTCAGATTTGGAAGTATCATTCACTTCTCTTTCCAGTAGCTCTCCGACATCTTTAAGTTCTACAAGCGGAGATATTGATGTGACACTTCCGGCCTCAGTGAAAGGAACCTTTAAAATGTCAACCATTTCAGGAGGTGTATATACTGGCTTTGATTTCGATTTTGGTGAAGATGCGAACATCCGTCGTGTAGGTGGTCAGAATGCGACTGGAAAGCTGAATGGCGGTGGTGTCGAGATTTCTCTGAAGACGATAAGCGGTGACATCTATATCAGAAAAGCAGAATGATTATGAGAGCGTTTACCATCGTGCTGTGCCTGGCAACTTTCGGGTTGTGGGCACAGCCTAAAAAAGTAACAGAATCAGTAGCTGTCTCAGGGCAGGAATTACTGGATCTTGAATTTGATTTCGCTGATGACATTGTCTTTGAAACATGGGATAAAAATGAAGTTTTGGTGGAGGTGATGGTTGAAATTAATGATGGAGAGGACAATGATATTTTTAGCCTTTCTTCTGAGACAAGCAGCTCCGCAATCTACATCGAAATGGATGAGGATATGTGGAAAAAGCTAAGCAAAGATAAAGACGGAAAGTGGAGTAACTGTAGCTATACCTCCACGATCAACTACAAGGTGTATTTACCTTCAAAACTTAGTGTGAGAGCGAGTACGATTTCAGGAGATTACCAGTTTGAATACTTTGGTACGGAAATGAAGTTGAAAACCATCTCCGGGGCAATTGATGTGACTATTCCACAAAGACAGGGAATGGATTTTAAGGCTAAAACCATCTCCGGAGAGATTTATTCGGATATCGAAATTGAATATCCATATGGAAAAGAGGGCTTACGACAAATAGTTGGACAGGATGTAAGAGGACGAGTAAGCTCAGGAGGTGTTGAATCCAACTTTGAAACCATCAGCGGAAACATCTATTTGAGAAAAGGCTAATTCTCCTCGAGAGGGGTTGAGGGTGGGTGCTTTACTCACCCTTTTTCTTTAACACCAACAACATATCGTCCATCACTGTCCCTACAAACAAAAGATCCTTATAAGGTGCAGCTACGCTGCTTGCGGAAACCAGCTCACCATTGTTAGTATATAGAGACTCTACCCGATCACCCGTTACTTTAATTACCTCGGAAGGAGCCGCTTCATTTTTTCCAACAGCGTAAGATGTGAATGCGAGAAGGCTCGGATGAGCCCCCATCCATAAGTCTCCTTTATCATCCAGTTCTATGTTATCAATACCGGTTCCAACATCCAAACTGTGGTCAAAGGACAAGTCTCCATTTTCTTGAATGTCGTAGTACCTAAGACTAAAACTTCTGGGAGAAGCCACTAACGCCTGTGATCGGTCTTTCGAAATGTTGATACCATTGGCATAGCTGATACCATCTGCCACTTCCCGATATTTTCCGTCATAAAAAATGACATTAGAAACAGCCAGCCCCAGGTAATTTTCTGCCATTCGCCCCCAGTAGCTGGTGTACCCATGATCATTCGTGAAGTAGAAGGATTCAGCATCCAGAGCAATGACATCATTCGGGCTGATCATGCTTTCATCACGGTATGTAGTTGCATAAACCAGGCTATCATTTCCATAAAGCTCAAACCTTTCGATGGTGTGTCCTCTTGCATGATTGACAACCAAAATTTGATAGTGTGCGGAATCCAGCTTTAGCAAGCTAATCCCGTGCGGGTAAAATTTGAGTTTATGATTCGCTGTGAGTTTCCTTGGCTGAAAATCGCCGGAATCCAAATCCAAATAGTAAAGATGTCCCTGGGACGGATTACCATCTCTTCTTCCTGCACGATCATCTTGCGAAATGATCATAAACCCATCCTCATAATTAATTGTGAAGTCTTCTGCCCCTTTCATTGGGATTTCTGCAATAACTTCATAGGATTCAGTGTTATTAACTTCGCGGAAGAACCCTGTAGAAGTAAAAGTGTACAGGGCAAATACCACAACGAGCAATACAACAATTAGAAGAGTGAGTAGAAACTTTTTCATGGGGATTAGATGTGTAATTCATAAAAGTAGGAAATCTTTCTATTTACTGGCATGTAGTCTCACAGTACTTTTGATAAGCTGTGGTAAAGACGAAGTGGAACTTCCTGATAAAGTGTTGCAGGGAGAAATCAACGGGCAAGAATGGACATATAAATCAGCCAATGCATTTTTAGAGTCTGCAGATTTCATTTATAAGGTGACTTTTTTGTCCACGGAAGAATCCGTTTCTGACCCATGTGCACTTCGAAGCACAGCCAAGCGAAATGTTACTGCTTTTCTTCGGTTCCCTGAATATGAGGGAAATTATTCCATCACTCCTCAGTTAGTCAATAACAATGATGTCGTTGTTACATTCAATGCGAATATTTCAGGCTCACTTGTTGCAACGAGTGGTTTCATGTCCATCTTCGCTATTGAAAACCGAATGGTATTTGGATATCTTCAAGCAGTTCTTGATGATGAAAATACAGTAGAAGGATCCTTTCAGATCAGGCTATGTAATTAATCACCAGTCGATAGCGTAATCCCATATCCAACCTCAATCGTCCAGAGACGTGCGTCATTGATTTGACCGACGGCATTGGGCTGGTCATAGACAGGGTTGAGTGAATAGCTTACATTAAGACTGATCACATTGTCAAAGTCAAAAGCCGGAATCAGGTAGTTGGCTCCCAGGTTAAAAAAGTACACGGTCTTGGTAGCCTTTACCAGATCATCTTCCCGGTCCCATTCCTCTTCGACGGTATTTCCTCCGGCCCCCACAAAGGAGTTGGAGCGCAAAGCAGTGGCTTGGTTGATATGTGGGGTGATGCCCCCATAAACAGTGAAGTCATTTATCTTTTTCCCATAGTTGATGGGAATGGCGATATAATCCAATCTGGGCCGAACTTTAAATCGACCGTCGGAAGTAATCAGCCCATAGAATCTTGGAACCTGAATATCAGGAGTCTTGAAAAAATAGCTATCTCCACCATTCGTGTATTTCACTCCTGTTTTCAGAAAGGTATTTTCATTCAGGTAGACGTCTATTTCAATGCTGATGACCGCTCCAATCCTCACTGAATTTTTTGCTTCAGATGATGCATTGATCCCTTCATCAATCAGTGCTTGACGGTATTCTATGAAACCGTACTCTTGCATGAGATCACGATCAAATGTAGAGACGGTCATTCCCAGCTGCCCATGGAACTTAACCTGCGCCAGCCCCTGAAAAACTGTAAAAAGCAGACCAATGAAAACGAGCCGTTTCATTATGCTTCTACTGCTACTTCCTTGTCCTCGAAGGCATCTACAGGCAGACAGCTGCAAACAAGGTTACGATCACCATAAGCACTATCCACCCTGCTGACCACAGGCCAGAATTTATTCTCCTTCACATATGGAGCAGGGAAAGCTGCTTTTTCTCTGGAGTATGGATACTTCCACTCATCTGCTACCAGCACTTTGTAAGAGTGGGGCGCGTTTTTAAGCGGGTTATCTTCTGCATTGGCCACTCCGTCAATTACTTCCTGAACCTCACCCCTGATGGCGATCATCGCATCGCAAAAGCGATCCAACTCTTCCTGAACCTCACTTTCAGTCGGCTCGATCATCATGGTGCCCGGCACAGGGAAGGAAACCGTTGGAGCGTGGAAACCATAATCAATCAGTCGCTTGGCGATATCTTCTACTTCAATGCCTGACTTTTTAAACTGACGACAATCAATGATCAGCTCATGCGCGTTTCTACCCTTATCATTTGCATAAAGTACAGGATAGTGATCTTTTAGTCTCGCTGCTATGTAGTTGGCATTTAGGATTGCCATTTTCGTAGCATTGGTCAGGCCGGAAGCCCCCATCATAGCGATATAGGCATGGGATATGGGCAATATACTGGCACTTCCGTATGCCGCCGCAGATACTGCAGGGTTACTGTTATGCTCGGTTGTGTGACCAGGCAAGTAAGGAGTCAAATGTTCAGCAACACCGATTGGACCCATTCCAGGACCGCCACCTCCATGAGGGATACAGAATGTTTTGTGCAGGTTTAGGTGACAAACGTCCGCACCAATGATGCCCGGTGAAGTCAAACCAACCTGAGCATTCATGTTCGCCCCGTCCATGTAGACCTGACCTCCGTTTTGGTGGATGATCTCACATATTTCGATAATGGCTTCTTCAAACACCCCATGTGTTGATGGGTAAGTCACCATCAAGGCAGCCAGCTCATCTTTGTTCGCTTCCGCTTTTTCAAGAAGGTCATCTACATCTATGTTTCCATTCTCATCACACTTCACAATGACTACTCGCATGCCGGCCATCACAGCACTGGCAGGGTTTGTCCCATGTGCAGAGGAAGGGATTAAAGCCACATTCCTGTTTGGCTGTCCTGTTCCTTCCAGGTAGGATTTGATTACCATCAATCCGGCATATTCTCCCTGTGCTCCGGAATTTGGCTGGAACGACACGGAGTGGAAGCCGGTAATTTCTACCAGCCAGTCATGCAATTCGTTGATCAGGATTCCATACCCTTCTGCCTGCTCTTTCGGTGCAAACGGATGGATATTGGCAAACTCTGGCCAGGTCACAGGAATCATTTCTGTGGTGGCATTTAGCTTCATGGTGCATGAGCCGAGTGAAATCATGGAGTGAACCAATGAAAGATCTTTGTTCTCAAGCTTCTTCATGTATCGAAGGAGCTCGTGCTCGGAGTGATACTGGTTGAATATTGGATGCTCTAAAAATGGAGTTTTCCGCATCAGTGCTGATGGGTATTCCACTTCAAAATCCTCAACAATGGATGCTTCGAAAGCATTTCCCAATCGTGCGAAGAGCTTCACTACCTCATTGGCATCTTCGAAAGTATGAGATTCGTCAAAAGAAACACCTACACCATCTTCAAAGAACCTGAAATTCATCTCGTGCTCCTCACTCAACTGCTTGATATGCAGCAACTGTTCAGGAGTCAGGTCGATTCTGATGGTATCGAAGAAGTACGTGTTCTTGTTTTCGAAACCGTATTGTGCGATTGTATTTGCTGTTTCTTTTGCCAGCCCGTGAGTTCGAGCACCAATCTGTTTCAATCCTTTCGAGCCGTGATATACAGCATACATGCCAGCCATTACAGCCAGGAGTACTTGAGCTGTACAAATATTTGATGTAGCTCGTTCTCTTTTGATGTGTTGTTCTCTGGTTTGCAGCGCCATTCGATAGGCATCATTTCCATGCGCATCTTTTGATGCTCCTATGATTCTTCCCGGAATGTGCCTTTTGTAGTCTTCTCTTGTTGCAAAATATGCGGCATGAGGACCGCCATACCCCATTGGAACACCAAATCGCTGGCTAGTACCAACCACTACATCTGTGCCCCATTCACCCGGAGCGGTGAGGAGGGTCAGCGCCAATAAATCAGCTGCGCAGGCAGTAAAAACATTATTTTCTTTTGCTTCGCTAACGACCATTGACCAGTCTCGGACAGATCCTGAGTTGTTTGGGTATTGGAAGAAAACTCCAAAGATTTCCGGCGAACTTAGGTCTGCGTTGGCCAGATCCACCACTTCTAATTCGATACCAAATGGCAATGCTCGGGTCTTAAGTACATCCAATGTCTGTGGGAAAACCTCTTCATCCACGAGAAATTTATTGGATGATTTCTTGTCCCCTTTTCTTAAACCATATAACATGCTCATGGCTTCTGCAGCTGCTGTTGCTTCATCGAGAAGAGAAGCATTAGCTATTTCCATTCCTGTAAGGTCGATGACCATGGTTTGGAAGTTGATAAGAGCCTCAAGTCTGCCCTGGGCGATTTCTGCCTGATACGGAGTGTAAGCCGTATACCACCCCGGGTTTTCCATAATATTCCGCTGGATAACCGTCGGCACTACACAGTTGTAATACCCTTGACCGATGAAAGACTTGTACACTTTGTTTTTGTCTGCCACCTTTTGCATTCGATTCAGGTATTCAAACTCATTCAGGGCGACAGGCAGGTTAAGTGGACCTTTTTTCAAAATAGGAGCTGGAATAGCTTCAGCGATCAGCTGATCTACGGAATCTAAACCAATGGCTTTCAGCATGTTTGACACCTCCTCATCAGAGGGACCATTGTGTCTTCTTTCAAACGCTACTCGATCATTCAGATTTAACTTCATCGGGGATATCATTTAGAGGCCGCAAATTTACGTCAGTACACTCAGTACAAAAAGTGTTTTACCCCCTAACCACTAGTGTAATTATTTGGTTTACCTGTACTAAAATTTCTTAGTTTTAAGTTCTGATTTTTAACATGTTATATCACAATGAGAAAGATTACTTATGTACTGGGCCTGATTGTGGCCTTTGGATTACTGGCGCAGGATAAGACGGCCATGAAATATGCTAAGACAATTACGGCTGAGGACCTGAAGGAACACCTTTCAATCCTTGCTTCAGATGAATATGAAGGCAGGGAGACCGGGAAAAAGGGACAAAAGATGGCTGCTGAATATATCGCCAATCACTTCAAGTCACTGGGCCTTGAAGCACCAGTAGATGGATCCTATTTTCAGAAGTTTAATTTGACAGAGTCTTCCATCGGATCTGTATACTTCCGAAAAGATGAAGAAAAGAAGATTGGCTTTGAGGATTTCGTGTATTACTCCAAAGCAGAAACGATGGGTGAGGAATACATCAGCCTGGTGATGGCCAATGAAGAAGGAAATATGGATGATTATGATGGGGCATATGTGGTATATGCTACTGAACAAATGGGAGGCCTTCAGGATAAAATAGATGAGGCGAAGGAAGCAGGCGCAAAAGGATTTGTGGTTGTATTGAAAAACGACGATGAGTTTGGTTCAGTATTGACTCGATTTGGACCTTACCTAAAACGTGCAAGCCTGGGACTCGAAGCAAGAGATAATGAGTCTGATAAGATGATCATTGCTGACAAATCATTGGCTTCCTGGATGTATGGAAAAGCATTTGAGGAGATAAAACCAGGAGATAAGGCGGAATTGGTTTTCAACGCCGACTATCTGGATAAACCTGTAGGAACGGAGAATGTCCTTGGCTTTTTGAAAGGGACGGAAAAACCTGATGAAGTATTAGTAATCACGTCTCACTATGACCATGTGGGAATTATCGGAGGCGAGATTCACAATGGTGCTGATGATGATGGGTCAGGAACAGTAACGGTGCTGGAAATCGCAGAGGCGTTTGCTGAAGCGGCCAATAAGAAAAAGGGGCCGAAGCGAAGTATTCTTTTTATGACTGTGACCGGTGAAGAGAAAGGCTTGTTAGGGTCTCGATACTATACAGATACTGATCCGGTATTTCCATTGGAAAACACGGTAGTAAACCTAAATATTGATATGGTAGGTAGAATTGATGACGCACATGCAGATAATAGCGATTATGTTTATCTGATTGGTTCAGATAAACTTTCGCAGGAGCTACATGACCTTTCAGAAAATGTGAACAAAACCTATTCAAACCTTGAGTTGGATTACACTTACAACGATGAGAATGATCCAAACAGGTTCTACTATCGATCTGATCATTACAATTTTGCTAAGAACAATATTCCAATCATTTTCTATTTCAACGGAACGCACCCAGACTATCATAAGGCTACCGATACAGTAGAAAAGATCGCATTTGATACCATGGAAAAAAGAGCACGACTCGTTTTCCATACAGGATGGGAAATTGCAAATAGAGCTGAAAGAATAAAAGCGGATAAAGATAAAATGGAGGAGACTGCTGGTGAATAGTTGAGAGAAAATTGATCATTGTGGGGCATTCGCCCCACAAGATCTTTTCAACCAGCTATGGAAAGAAAGACTATAAAATCCATCTTTCTGTTACAAGTATAAATATTTAATGCGGTTTCCAAGAAAGTTTTGCTTCAAAAAAATAGATAAAACTGTTTTTGGTGATTAGAAAGTCCTTAGAAAGAGTTGATAATGAGCTTTTTAAGGACTTTTTTTTTATTTGGAGCTATCTTTGAAAAAGTAGGATGTTTCTTAGCCTGAAGGGCGATTTAGGCGTAAAAACCCTTATGGGTTTCCATTAAAATTATATTTGGACTTAAAATATTTATATATGTATTTAATAAAAGAAGCAAGCATTGTCAATGAAGGAAGAATAACAGTAGGGGATGTACTCATCAAGGGTGATCGGATAGAGAAAATGGGATCCGGCCTTTCTGTGGAATCCCGTGTAACAGAAGTGGATGGTAAGGGCTTGCATCTTTTCCCGGGGGTGATTGACGATCAGGTACACTTTCGAGAACCGGGCCTCACTCATAAAGGAAACATTTTCACTGAGTCACGAGCAGCAGTGGCCGGAGGGGTAACTTCATTTATGGAGATGCCCAATGTAAATCCACAGACCATTACCCAGGAATTGTTGGAGGCTAAGTATCAAATAGGAGCAAAAAACGCCCTGGCAAACTACTCTTTTTATATGGGCAGCACCAATGAAAACCTGGATGAGGTATTGAAGACCGATCCTGCTACTGTTTGTGGCATTAAAATTTTTATGGGTTCGTCAACGGGGAATATGCTTGTGGACGATCCTCAAACACTCGAGAAAATCTTTTGTAATGCACCTATCCTGATCGCCACTCACTGTGAAGATGAAGCAACAATACGAGCGAACACTGAAAAGTTTGTTGCTCAGTACGGAGATGAAATTCCGTTTAAATATCATCCAATCATTCGTAGTGAGGAGGCGTGTTATTTATCTTCATCAAAAGCCATTGAGCTTGCCATGAAGTGCAACGCCCGCTTGCATATTCTTCACATTTCTACCGGAAAGGAAACGAACCTCTTCACCAACGAAATTCCGTTGAAGGAAAAGAGAATTACATCAGAAGCATGCATACACCATCTTTGGTTTTCGGATCAGGATTATGATGAAAAAGGCTCCTTTATCAAGTGGAACCCGGCGGTAAAAACAGCTAATGATCGTGACCAGATATGGAAAGCGTTGCTGGATGATCGTATCGATGTGATCGCGACGGATCATGCACCACACACTTTGGAAGAAAAGCAAAACCCATACACTAAAGCACCTGCGGGAGGGCCGCTCATTCAGCATACGCTCAATGCGATGATCGATTTTTACCATGAAGGAAAGATTTCTTTGGAGCGGATAGCAGAAAAGATGAGCCATGCAGTGGCGGATTGCTTCGAGGTAAAGGAGCGTGGATATATCCGTGAAGGCTACAAGGCAGATTTAGTTTTGGTAGACCTGAATAAGCCATGGACAGTCAACCGGGACAACATCCGTGCAAAATGCGGATGGTCACCGTTTGAAGGGCATACCTTTAAGTCCACGATTGAGAAAACTTTTGTTTCCGGCCACCTGGCTTATTCCGATGGAAAACTGGATGAAAGTCAGATGGGTCAGCGACTTTCTTTTGACCGAAAATAATCGTTTGTAGATTTCGAAAGGGGTATTAACTTTGCACTCCTTTTCAGGAATGCCTGATAAGATTTATGGTGGTTGTAGTTCAGTTGGTTAGAACGCCTGATTGTGGTTCAGGAGGTCGCCGGTTCGAGTCCGGTCTTCCACCCTTAGAATAGAAAGCAGTTACAGAGATGTGACTGCTTTTTTGTTTTTCGACCTCCTGACTTGCTTCATTGTAGTTCAGGAGGTCACCGGCCAAAGGTTGGTCCCATCGATCCAGCTGAAAGTAATAATGATATTTCGAGCACATGGACAATCTTCGGTTCCAAGACATAGAGGCTTTTAATTGATATTAAAAGCAATTGGAATAATTGAGGGGTCCTAAATTCTAATGTGAATTATGGTTATTTTCGGGGATGGCCAACGCAAAAACGTGTATCAATTGCTCTGCTTCTGTCAATGGTAATTACTGCATTCATTGTGGCCAGAAAACCAAAGTACTTCCAATTACCTGGAAGGGGCTGGTAACCGAACTTAGCTCTCGCTGGCTGGGGGCTGATAACCGGATCGTCCGAACGTTTATTGGCCTATGGACCAACCCGAAAAAAGTAATCACAGAATACCTGGAAGGAAATCGGGTAAAATACATTGGACCCCTCTCTTATCTTGTCGTGATGAGTTTTTTGTATGTGTTGTCTTTCCAGTTGACTGGGTTTACCCCCGAGGAAATGATGGATGAAACCTCCAGGATGTTCCAATCACCGGATCAGAAACTTTCGGAAAAGCAGCTTCAGTTTATCAATGATTATACCCAGTTGTTTTCTAAAAATATGCGCTTGCTTGTGGGTGTCATTATACCTTTTACAGCACTTGCTATGACTATTTTTTACAAGAAGAGAAATTATTTACAAAACTTCTTGATCATCAGTTATGTGGTGGCTCAACTTTTATGGGTCAGTATGCTTGCAGTCGCTCTCGCGGCATACACAGACAACTTGTTTTTTACCGAAGGCCTGATTATTAATATAGTTTATAGTGTCATAATTCTAGGATTGATGAACCCTCAGAAGTCCCTCCTTTGGACCTATACTAAAGCACTAATCGTATGGCTTGTTGGGTACATATTTTTTATACTTGTGATATCAGTTAGCACCTTCGTCTACATGATCACTCAGTTTTAATAAACGGATGCTTTTCATTTTACATAAAGAGAAAGGCCAGTTAAATCACCCCTTGATCGGCATCCGCCTAAACTCCTTTGTTCGGTCAAACAGGTATCGATACGTGTGATGTGTTTTCACCACATCGCCCCCTACTTGCTCCACGACCTTGATCATTTTGGGATTAAAATCGCCAATCCAATTCATTTCCAGTTCTTCATATCGGGTATATGTTTCCTGAACCACGTCTCTTACTGCCATTATTAGTGCACCATCCACTCCTTTTCCCTGATAATCTGGAGAAATACCAAACACTAACCCAATCATTTTTTTATTGGTTTTCATCAGTTTATGATACAGAAACTTAAGCTTTCCGATGAGGTCTAGCTTTCCATTCACATGCTTAAATACCTGATTCAATTCCGGGATGTTGATGTAAAAACCAACAGGTCGATCTTTATGGTAGCCAAACCACATGATTTTTTCATCCATGATCGGCTTCATTTTTTTAATGATGGCGTTAGCCTGAATAGAGGTCATCTTGGCTACACCCGGGTGTCGTGCCCAGGCATCATTATATACGGTTCGAAAGTCTTCCGCATATTGCTTCAACTTGCTTTTTTCTATGTGTCGGAAAGTGTAGTCAGCATCTTGATTGGCCACTTGTGCTTTTTCATACAGGCGATCACTAAGCGGATCCATCACCGGTCGTCCGAACGTAAACTGCTTGAAGTAGATTTGGAAACCGTAGTTTTCAAACAGATCTACATAATACGGGAAGTTGTAATTACACTGGTAGTTGGGTGGTCGGTCAAACCCATCTACCAGCAAGCCCCACCAGGTATCCCGGTCACCAAAATTGATCGGTCCATCCATCGCCTCCATGCCTTTCTCTTCCAGCCATTTTTTGCCGGTATCAAACAACAGGGTGGCAGCTTCCTGATCATTGATGCACTCAAAAAAACCTACTCCTCCGGTTGGCTGATCATTGTCTTTATTGACCGTTTTTTGGTTGATAAAAGCGGCAATTCTTCCAATCGTTTCTCCATTGTCATTTTTCAGAATCCAGCGTGTACACTCCCCGTTTCGGAAAAACTTATTCACCTTCGGATCAAACACACCATTGATGTCTTTGTCGAGCGGTCGTATCCAGTTGGGCTCATCCTTGTAAAGACGAATGGGGAACTGCAAAAATTCGTTAGCTGTTTTCTTATCCTGTACTTCTATGACGTGCATGGAGGCAAATTTTAGGCAAAGAAAGCCATTCAATTTTTAAATATTAAAAAAGCTAAGTTTTGAGTAGAAAACGAATCATCGTAACAGGAGGAAATCGAGGAATAGGAAAAGAAATCTGCAAGCAATTAGTGGAAATGGGTCATGATGTGGTGCTTACCGCACGATCCGTAGAAAAAGGAGAAAATGCTGCTATAGAGGTTGGAGCTAAGTTTCGTGAGCTGGATGTTTCCAAAAAGGATAACATTCTGGAGTTTACTCAAAAGTATAAGGATGAGGTTGGCGAACTGGATGTATTGATCAACAATGCAGGTATCCTGATAGATGATGGAATGAATGTCCTGAATGCGGATCTGAATGTTGTCAAGCAAACCATGGAGACGAATGTATACGGCCCCTGGATTTTGACTCAGGAATTAGCTCCACTTTTAGAGAAATCTTCTGACGGTCGAATCATTAATCTTTCCAGCGGGATGGGTGCGATTGACGATTTGCGAGCAGATCATCCGGCATACAGAATCTCTAAGACAGCCTTAAATTCATTGACAATCATGACGCATCAACAAATTGGGGCTAGCGTAAAAGCCAATGCCATGTGTCCCGGCTGGGTGCGTACAGATATGGGCGGGTCAGGTGCATCAAGGCCGGTAGAAAAAGGAGCGGAGACCGCCGTTTGGCTGGCTACTGCCGAAGAAATCCCGAGAGGAAAATTTTTGAGAGATAAAAAGGTGATTGAGTGGTGAGTTATTCCACCCGAACAAAAGCATAATCATTCACATCCCAATCGATAACCAGGCCTCTTCCAACTCCCTTCGCTACTTCATCTCCATAGAGATGATGGACCAAGTAGAGCGCTACATCATACGATTTTGCACCACCTGCTGAAGTGAGGAGGTTATCATGATGAACGAATGAAACCCCTTCATGAACGTTCAATGATGGAAATGTCTCTCTGTATCTGGCAATATCAGATGGAAATGTGGTAGACTCTTTTCCATCAACTAGTCCAGCCTTTGCTAAAATGAATGCTCCGTCACAAAGCGACATGACATAGTCAGCTTTATCACCAATTTCAGCGACCCAGTTAATGAGCGTTTCATTTTCCAGATCAGAATCCATGTTGTGTTCAGCACTTGGCACCACGAGAATGTCTATCTCAGGCAAATCTCCGCTATCAAAAGCATAATCTGGGAGCAATCTCAGTCCTTCAAATGAAGTCACCGTATCCATGGTTTCAGCAACGGTAAAAACCTTAATCCCACGATCAGTATGGAAGATGGTGTGTTGAAAAATATCGAATGGAGCCATCAGCTCTGAGTTGTAAATTCCATCAATCATCAAAAAAGCTGCGTTGAATGATTCTCCTTCAGCTACAGGCTCAATGGTGATTGGAGCTTTTTCCTGAGGGGGTGTACAGGCAATTAAAATTAGAAAACATAAAACCCAGATTCTCATGATACTTTCAGTTTAAGCTTGTCCCATAGACTCATATTCTCCAATTGAGCCTTCATTTTTTCGCCTACTTTTTCAATGGCCTTTAATGGGCGAAGCATCACTTTAAACTCCATGATTTTTCCTTCTTCATTACATGTGATGATATCAACACCATCAATGAGGAGACCATCAATTTCGGCATTGAATTCCAGAACAGCCTCTCGTTCGTTGACGATCTCTTTTACATAGTGAAAGTTCGTGCCCTCAAACATGTTGGCGGCAGCTAACAAATAGGCCATCACCATCTTTCGGCCTTTTTGAGCTTTGAAAAGAATGGGAGAATAAAATACAGCGTCTTTTTCCAGCATGGATTTCAGCAACTTATTATCATGGTTTTTCACCACTTTGTGCCAGTTACTGATCACCTCATCCATAACCTTACAGCCCAAAGGCTTCTTTCACCTGATCTACATAATCCAGCTTCTCCCAGGTAAAGGTTTCTACCACTTTTTTCACCTCTTCTCCGTTGCTTCCTTTAAAGATTACCTGTTTTACCTCCGGTGTTCTTCCCATATGTCCGTATGCAGCAGACTCTGAATAGATCGGCTCTTTCAGTTTCAGTCGCTTAATAATGTGCGCAGGACGCATATCGAAGATTTTTTCTACGATCCTGGCGATCTCACCATCTTTCATATCCACATTGGACGTCCCGTAAGTATTCACATAAATGCCCATCGGCTCGGGAACCCCAATTGCATAGGAGACTTGTACAAGAATCTCATCAGCCACTCCTGCTGCTACAAGGTTTTTAGCAATGTGTCGAGTTGCGTAAGCAGCGGATCGATCTACTTTGGATGGGTCTTTTCCGGAGAATGCCCCACCACCATGGGCTCCTTTTCCCCCGTACGTGTCTACAATGATTTTTCTACCCGTAAGTCCGGCATCACCGTGAGGTCCGCCAATCACGAATTTTCCGGTAGGGTTGATGTGATATTTTATCTGATCATTGAAGAGCTCCTGATTTGCTGGTTTAAGCTTAGCCTTCACTCGCGGGATCAAGGTGTTGATAATGTCTTCCTTGATCTTTTTGAGCATGTTGTCTTCGTTATCAAACTCATCATGCTGCGTGGAAACAACGATGGCGTCTATACGCACTGGCTTATTGTCATCGTCATATTCAATGGTCACCTGAGATTTTGCATCCGGACGGAGATACGTCATTTCTTTTCCTTCCTTGCGGATATCCGAAAGCTCCATCAGGATTCGGTGAGAAAGATCTAGAGCCAAAGGCATATAGTGATCTGTTTCTTTCGTGGCATAGCCAAACATCATCCCCTGATCTCCGGCTCCCTGCTCATCTTCAGAGTCTCTGTCAACTCCCTGGTTAATATCCGGAGATTGTTCATGGATGGCTGAGATTACTCCGCAGGAGTTGCCATCAAACATGTATTCACCTTTTGTGTAGCCGATGCGGTTAATTACCTCTCTTGCGATCTGTTGTACATCCACATAGGCTTGGGTTTTTACCTCACCAGCCAATGTTACGAGCCCGGTTGTCACCATGGTTTCACAGGCCACCTTACTATCAGGATCGAAAGCAAGAAAATGATCAAGCAAAGCATCGGAAATTTGATCGGCAATTTTATCCGGGTGTCCTTCGCTTACAGACTCTGAAGTGAATAAATAGGGCATATATCTTCGTTTGTGTTCTTTAAAGTTGGTCGGCAAATTTAGAAGATTCGGTGAACTCCATCAGGGGAATTGACCAAAACTGAATATTGCAGGTATTTTATGTATCTGAATGTCAGTCTTCTGCCACTTTGATACCGGTTGCGTCAGGATTTTTTCGTTCTCTCCGGAGATATCTGCGGCTATGCTCAATAGTGTATCCGGTCTGCAGGTTTTTAAAATGTCTTCGATCAGTTGGTGATTTCGATAAGGTGTTTCCATGAAGAGCTGCGTGTAACCGGACTGACTTAGTTTTTCCAGCTCTTTGATTTTTTTCTGTCGGGGATTTTTATCAATAGGTAAATAGCCATGAAAAGTAAACTGCTGACCATTGAAGCCGGAGGCAATCAATGCCATTTGTATGGAGGAGGCACCGGGCATGGGGACCACCTGAATACCTGTTTGGTGTGCAAAGCTGACCGCCAGGTTTCCCGGATCGGCCAGACACGGTACGCCAGCTTCTGAGATCACAGCCATATCTTCTCCATTTCTGGCAGGTTCAAATAGCGGATACATTTGGTCCCAGTTTGATTTTTTGTTGAGAATCTGAAACTGCAATTCATCTATCGTAATGCCCGCTTTCAAGCTGCTGATGAATCTCCGTGCAGTTCGAACATTTTCTACGAAGTAGTGCTTTGTATTTTTAAGCACTTCTGTAACCATCGGAGAAACAAACGATGCATCATTATCCGTTGATAGGTAGGTGGGAATAAGAAATAATTTACCTTGACTCATATGGGCAAAATATTGATTTTAATTGGATTGGTACTGGTCGTTGTAGGTGCAATTATGGAGTTTGCTCCGAATGTTCCGCTGGGCAGACTGCCAGGGGATATTCGTATTGAGCGTGAAAACTTCACTTTCTACTTTCCAATTACCACGTGTATTCTCATCAGTTTGCTATTGATGCTGTTTGGTTATTTATGGAATAAAATTAGGTAATGAGGGTTGTCATTTCGAGCCTGCCTTTGTCGGCAGACAGGCAAAGCGAGAAATCTATACTAAAGATGTTTGACGATTTATACGGTAAGGATTTCTCCTTTCAGTCGAAATGACATTATATAAAAAGGTTTCCAGGATATTTTAGCTATAGCACAAAAACTCCATTACCATTTTCCCCAATTCATTTGGTTTCTCGGCATGCACCCAATGGCCCGCATCCTTCACTGAAGCAATTAACGCTTTTGGAAAATGCTCACGAATGAGGTCATGGTCCTCATCCGTGATGTAATCTGATTTGCTTCCGGCAATGAATAGCGTGGTGCCATCAAAACTCACATCACCTTCAAGTCCCTCCCCCACATTTTCTACTGCCCGTTCAATGGCGTTCACATTCAGCTTCCAGCCAAAGCTTCCATCCTTTTTTCTATCCAGGTTTTTCAGGATAAACTGACGAACACCAAAGTTGGAAATCACCTTAGCCATTTGCTCGTCAGCATCTTTCCTGTTTTCCAGATTTTCCAGATCGACCGAATGAAATCCTTCGAAGATCTGCTGGTGGTGAGGAGGATAATATTTTGGTGCGATATCCACCACGATTAATTTATCCACGTTATCCGGATGCTGAGTCGCCAGGTGCATAGCTACTTTCCCCCCCATGGAGTGTCCCAGAATGTGGGCTTTGGTTAGGCCTTCATCATCCATCAACTCTACTACATCTTTCACCATTACATCATAGTCAAACTCATCACTATGTGGTGAGTTACCATGATTTCTAAGGTCCACCAGATATACTTTAAACTTTTCAGCGAAAACCTTTCCAAGTGTTTGCCAGTTGTCAGAGGAGCCAAACACGCCATGCATGATGATGAGAGGTTCGCCTTCTCCTAATGTTCTAAAATTTAGTTTCATTGAATTGAAAATCGATCGATAGGCTTAATAAATGACAAAAACGGGCATTTTGTTCATTTACCTGCCAACAAAATGGTTTTGACTCAAAGTTACATATTACCTTCACGAGCTTTATGAACTCGATCAGCACATTTCTGGCAGATGCGGTGAACTTTATTTGGGGACTGCCATTGCTTATTCTTTTGCTTGGCGGAGGTTTTTTTCTGCTTGTTTATTCACGATTCCTTCCCTTTCGATACCTCAGACATGCTATTAATATTTTAAGAGGAAAATATGATGATCCCGACGACCCGGGAGAGATCAGCCATTTCCAGGCGTTGAGTGGAGCTCTGGCTGCCACCATCGGTATGGGAAATATCAGCGGCGTGGCACTTGCCATAGCCGCGGGAGGTCCCGGAGCTATGTTTTGGATGTGGGTGAGTGCGTTTGTTGGAATGGCCACCAAATTCTTTACCTGTACACTAGCAGTGCAGTTCAGAGGCAAGGATTCCGAAGGGGAGCTGCAGGGAGGTCCAATGTACGTTATCAGGGAGGCTTTGGGAAAGAAATGGATGCCTTTGGCTGTTTTCTTTTGTGTGGCCGGGTTCTTTGGTGCTACACCTGTCTTTCAGACCAATCAAATGGTGGCGGTATTTAAAAATGTAGTGCTGGTACCTATTGGGGTGGAAAGTTCCTTTATCGTTAACCTTTCAATAGGAATTGTGATAGCCACACTTGTGGCCATCGTGATTCTGGGAGGTATCAAGCGGATTGGAAATGTTGCTTCCAAGCTGGTTCCGTTCATGGTTGTCCTATTTGTGATCAGCGTGTTGGCTATCATGATCACCAATCCGGGGGGAATCATTCCATCTTTTCTTTTCATTATTGAAGATGCATTCACAGCCAAAGCAGTTTTAGGTGGAGCTGTGGGGGCCGTTATAGTGGAAGGGGCAAAACGTGCAGCCTTTTCAAATGAAGCTGGAATAGGGATGGCACCATTGATGCATGGGGCGGCAAAAACGAAGGAACCAGTAAGAGAAGGGTTGGTTGCGATGCTAGGGCCATCCATAGACACCATTATTGTGTGCACAATGACCGGAATATGCATTTTAATTACGGGAGTTTGGAATAGTGGCGAGGCTGACGGGATTGTGATGACTGCCAGCGCATTTGAGGTTGGGTTACCTGGCTTTGGTCCCGTTGTATTAATGGTCTGTGTGATGGTTTTTGCGATCACCACCATTTTTGGGTTGGCTTATTACGGACAGAAATGTTTGTCGTTTTTGATAGGAGCGAAGTACGGGAAATACTTCTATTATTGGTACATCGCTCTTGTTTTGGTGGGGTCAGTTGCGTCACTGACAGACGTTGTGAACCTGGTTTTTGTAGCCTATGGCTTGATGGCCTTCCCAACCATGATTTCAACCGTGATACTCGCTCCTAAAGTGATGGAAGCGACGAAGAAGTATTTTAGTGAAGTATATAAATCGTAATCATTTGGAATGCTGGCACTTAGATGTCATATCTTTGCGCCCAATATCATTTAAGATAGGATGAGAATTGTAATAGCTGGAGCCGGTGAGATGGGTTTTCATCTTGCAAAGCTTTTAACCGCTGAAGAGCAGGATATTGTAATCATAGATTCCAATCCGAATGTGTTGGAATATGTGGGCCAACATCTGGATGTGAGTACGGTGCGCGGAAGCTCCACCTCCCCTCGAATATTAAAGGAAGCCAATATTGGAAAGGCGGATCTTCTGATAGCCGTGACATCCATTCAAGAAACAAACATCACCACGTGTATTCTTGGTAAAAGCTTAGGAGCAAAAAAGACCATTGCCAGGATTTCGAATGTGGAACTTCTCCACCTACGAGACGAATTGAACCTCAGCAATGTCGGAATAGATGAGATTATTTCTCCTGCGTCACTGGCTGCACGAGAGATCAAGAGGCTATTGAAGCAATCAGCACTTACTGACACATTCGAGTTTGAGAAAGGCATGCTTTCTCTCGTGGGAATCACGGTGGACGAAGGCTCACAACTCTTCGGAAAAACATTGACGGAAACAGCCTACCTTAATCCTGATCACAATTTCACCACGGTTGCAATCCTTCGGGACAATAAAACCATTATCCCTTACGGTGAGAACAAGTTTCAAAAGGATGATCACGCCTATTTCATTGCTCAGCCGGACGGTATTGAACGTGTAACTGCACTGGCAGGAAAGGAAAGCTTTGAGATCAAGAACGTGATGATTTTGGGAGCCAGCAAAGTGGGGATACATACAGCCAAACTGCTTAGCAAAAAGTACAACATTAAATTAGTAGAAGCTGACAAGGAAAAATGTCTGCATTTGGTTGATGAGCTTCCGGATACCATGATCATAAATGGTGATGGCAGGGACATCAACTTGCTTAGGGAGGAAAGTATTGATCGGATGGATGCCTTTGTGGCATTGACCGAAAACTCGGAGACGAATATTATGGCCTCATTGGTGGCCAAAAATCAGGGAGTGAGGAAAACCATTGCTTTGGTAGAAAATGTGGATTATATCCACCTATCTCAAAGCATTGGCATTGATACGTTGATCAATAAGAAATTAATCGCAGCAAGTTTTATTTTCAGATATATTCGTAAAGGCGAAGTACTAAATATCGCAGGTATTCACGGTGTGGATGCAGAAATCCTGGAGTTTGAGTTAGGAGAGAAATCACGTATTGTAGAGCAGCCATTGAAAGATCTGGATTTCCCGAAAACGGCAATCGTGGGAGGAGTCATCAGAGATGGACGGGGAATTGCAGTAAGAGGAAATTTTGAATTCAAACCAAAGGATCGCGTAGTAGTTCTTTCAAAACCGGAATGTATTAGAAAAGTGGAGAGCTTCTTCAAATAGTTCATGTATTTTAACTACAACTTTAAGGTCATATTTAAAGTTATTGGGATCCTCCTGTTAATTAACGGGGGCTTCATGCTTACCTGCCTGCCCTTTAGCTTTTACTATAATGAAGGCGACCACCTGGCACTCATTAGTTCTTCGCTCATCACCTTAGGTATCGGAGCGCTGCTAATGCTCCTAACCCGAAATCTCCAAACCAATGAAATGCGTAAGAAGGACGGTTATCTCATTGTGACAATGGGATGGCTTTCTATGTCGTTTTTTGGGGCACTACCTTACATAATCAGCGGCTCGATACCTGATCTTACGAATGCCTTTTTTGAAACACTATCTGGTTTTTCTACAACCGGTGCTACGGTGCTTACTGATATCGAATCGGTTCACAAAGGGATATTATTTTGGAGAAGCCTGACACAATGGATTGGTGGTATGGGGATCATCGTCTTAACGGTGGCCATTCTTCCACTCTTAGGGATTGGGGGAATGCAGCTCTTCGTGGCAGAAGCACCCGGAATCTCTCCTGACAAGTTGCAGCCCAGAATCAAAGAAACAGCCAAGCGACTATGGATCATCTATTGTGGGTTAACAGTAACCGAGCTGATACTCTTATGGGTTGGAGGCATGAGCTTCTATGATTCGATCAATCACAGTCTTACTACTATGGCTACCGGAGGGTTTTCAACCAAAAATGCCAGTATCGCTTACTTTCAGGATCCGTTCATTCAGTATGTCATCATCTTCTTTATGTTCATGGCTGGCACCAACTTTACCATGACCTATTTTGCCTTACATGGCAACTTCCGAAAGGTGCTGAGAAACGAAGAGTTTAGGTTTTACCTGTTCTTTTGTATTGCTGCGTCGCTGATTGTTGGACTCATTATTTTCAACCTTGGGCATGATACGCTCGAGAAATCCATTCGTGATGCATTGTTTCAAATCATCTCGGTGGTAACGACGACCGGATACGTGACCCATGATTATACAGCATGGACATCTTTCCTTACCGTCCTATTCTTCTTGTTGATGTTTGCAGGAGGTTCAGCAGGTTCTACAGCGGGTGGAGTCAAATTAGTACGACATATTTTGCTCATTAAAAATAGTTTACTTGAGCTCAAACGGATTTTGCATCCATCAGCAATCATCCCGGTTCGGTTCAATGGAAAATCGGTGAGCAGGGACATCACATTCAATGTGCTTGCATTCATCATGATCTATATTCTCATTGTTTGTTTTGGAGCCATTGCTGTTTCTTCTTTCGGCATTGATTTCAACACTTCGCTCGGTGCAGTGGCCACCACTTTAGGTAATATTGGACCGGGAATTGGCGATGTAGGGCCTGTGGATAATTTTGCTCATCTGCCAACTGGGGTAAAATGGATTCTTTCGTTCATGATGCTTCTTGGACGTCTGGAGCTTTTTACCGTCCTTATCCTCTTCACACCATTTTTCTGGAGAAAAGTTTAAGGCCTTTCAACAGATTGCCTCATCTTTGAGCGATTTCATCAAAAAATGAAAAAATGAATATTCCGGGCTACATTATCTGGACATTCGATCCAGCCATCTTTACCATTCCTTTTACAGACTATGCTCCCCGGTGGTATGGGGTATTATTTGCGGTAGGGTTTTTACTATCCCAGCAGGTTTTCTTTCGCATTTTCAAAGCAGAAGGTAGACCTGAGAAAGATGTGGAGCGCATTACCGGCTATATGGTTTTAGCCACAATCATAGGTGCAAGGTTAGGTCATTGCCTGTTTTATAATCCGGAATATTATCTCTCCAACCCCATCAAGATTCTAATGGTGTGGGAAGGAGGCCTGGCCAGTCATGGTGGGGCACTGGGTATATTGGTAGCCATCTATTTGTTCTGCAGAAAATACAACTATCGCTATCTATGGATTCTCGATAGGCTCGTAATAGTAGTGGCATTGACAGGAGCCATGATTCGTACAGGAAACTTGTTCAATTCAGAAATGGAAGGGACACTTACCAATTCTAATACCGGAATTGTCTATGCGCGTGCTACATATGATGTGCTCAATTACTCCGAAGATATAGACGATGTATGGTTTGAAGGGGGAGGAGAGATGCAGAGTGATGAGGTTGGGATTGTCCCGATTACGGCTTATATCGAATATCGGCGAGGCTATAAGTTCGAGATGAAGGATAAGATGTTCGTTGAAAACCAACTAAAGAGCACATTAAGCAGATATGGAGAAGTAACTGAACATGTGGACTTTGGTGAAGGACCACTGGTCTACAAAAACTATCAGAAGGATGGCAAGGAAATAGTGGAAATAGCTGCTCTCGGAAAGGTGAGACATGCGGCTCAATTGTATGAAGCCATCTATTGTGTAGTGCTAATGATTGTGCTTTACTGGCTGTGGGACAAAAGAAGAGATGTGCTGCCCGAAGGATTCAACTTTGCCTTATTCATGATCGTTCTTTGGTCGCTTCGATTTGTGGATGAATATTTTAAAATGAATCAGGAAGCTTTTGAGGAAGGGATGGTGCTGAACATGGGTCAGATTTTGAGTATTCCGCTAACAATTGCGGGTGTAATTCTGATGATCTGGATCTTTACCAGAGACCGAAAGATGGCGGATTTCAAGTAAGACATAAAAAAAGGGAGCGATTAGCTCCCTTTTGCTTTTCTTTTGAATAATGGAATTATTCCATGTCATCAGCAGCCTCTTCTGCTTCAGCAGCAAGAGAATCAACTTCTGCTCCCATTTCTTCAACAGCAGCATCAACTGAGTCTGCTACATTATCAGCAGCATCTTCCATATCATCCATTGCTTCTTCAGCAGCTTCGCCAGCTTCTTCAACTGCGTCTTCTGATTCAGAGTCTGATGATGAAGATGATGATGTGCATGCACCTAGGAATGCAACCATAGCTAATAGTAATAGTACTTTTTTCATTTTTGGTCAGGTTTTAAATTCAACCTTAAAATTAGGAGTATATCACTCATAAACAAACGAAAAACCCTATTTAGTGAAAATATCCCAAAGAAAAGTTTATCATTTTACGATTCATTTTTGATTATTTCGGACTGACTAGTTGTCTTAATTTCCGATAAAAACCCGCCTTGCCTCTGCCATCTTGTCTTGAAATAGTCCAAAAATTTCTTTGGAATAGCATTTGACATCTTCTGATCGTACAAGAATCAGTATACAAATGAACTTTAATAATTATACAATCAAAGCGCAGGAAGCATTACAAAAAGCGACTGAAATTGCTTCTGGCGGAGGACAACAAGTAATTGAGACCGGACATCTACTTCGAGCCATATTGATGTCGGATGAGAACCTGATATCTTTTCTTTTAAAGAAATTGGGTGCTTCAAAGCAAATGATTGAGGCACCACTTGATGAGTTGATGCAAGGTTATCCGAAGGTTTCAGGTGGACAACCATACTTGTCAAACGATGCAGCAAAAGCACTTCAAAAGGCAGAGAAATATATAAAAGATTTCGGCGATGAGTATGTGGCGGTAGAGCACATCATCTTGGGAGTTTTGGCCGGCTCTGATAAGCCAGCCCATATTTTAAAAGATGCTGGCTTTCAGGAAAAGCAACTGATATCGGCTATTAAGGAATTGCGAGGAGGAGATAAGGTAACGGATCAAAATGCCGAGTCTAAGTATCGGTCACTTGAGCGATATTCCAAAAATTTGAATGAGATGGCCAAAAAAGGAAAAATTGATCCGGTAATTGGTCGGGATGAAGAAATCAGAAGAGTGCTTCAGATTTTGGCGAGAAGGACAAAAAACAACCCAATTCTGCTTGGTGAGCCAGGTGTTGGAAAAACAGCTATTGTTGAAGGAATGGCTCAACGAATCGTAGATGGCGATGTGCCGGAGAACCTGAAGTCAAAAACCATTATCTCCTTGGATATGGGACTGTTAGTTGCAGGAGCCAAATACAAAGGAGAGTTTGAAGAGCGACTAAAAGCGGTAATAAAAGAAGTAACTGACAGTGACGGAGAGATCATCCTTTTTATCGATGAGATTCATACGCTAATTGGAGCTGGTGGAGGGGGAGAAGGTGCAATGGATGCAGCTAACCTTTTAAAACCTGCGTTGGCTCGAGGAGAGCTTCATGCTATTGGAGCCACTACTCTCCAGGAGTACCAGAAATACATTGAAAAGGATAAAGCCCTTGAGAGACGATTCCAGGCTATTACGGTGGATGAGCCGAGTGTGTCTGACGCTATTTCCATCCTTCGTGGAATCAAGGATAAATACGAAGTACACCACGGTGTAAGGGTGAAAGATGATGCGGTGATAGCAGCTGTGGAACTCTCCCATCGATACATCGCGGATCGATTTCTTCCGGATAAGGCCATTGACCTGATGGACGAGGCAGCCTCCAAGCTACGCATTGAAATTGATTCCTTACCTGAAGAGTTGGATGAGCTCAATCGGCGCATTATGCAGTTGGAAATTGAGCGAGAAGCTATTCGAAGGGAAAAAAATAAAGAGAAAGAAAAGCAGTTGAATAAAGATATTGCTGATCTTGAATCTGAACGCGGAGAGCTCAAAGCAAAATGGGATAATGAGAAATCAGTGATTCAGGGCTTACGTGAAGAGAAGGAGAACATTGAAAGATATAAAACAGAGGCAGAGCAAGCTGAGCGAGCAGGTGAGTACAATAAAGTGGCTGAGATCAGATACGGAAAGATTGTTGAGGCTGAGAAAAAACTAGCTGAGTACCAGCAACAGCTTCAGGAGATGCAGGGAGAAAAGTCCCTACTGAAAGAGGAAGTAGATGCAGAAGATATTGCCGAAGTAGTGGCCAAGTGGACGGGTATTCCTGTTTCTAAAATGCTGCAAAGTGATCGGGAGAAGTTGATCCATTTGGAAGAGGAGCTCGGGAAAAGAGTAGCAGGACAGTCTGAAGCCATTCAGGCCGTATCTGATGCGGTCAGAAGAAGCAGGGCCGGATTGCATGATCCGAAGCGCCCGATTGGTTCGTTCATTTTCCTTGGAACCACGGGAGTGGGTAAGACAGAGTTGGCAAAAGCATTGGCTGAATATCTATTCAATGATGAGAATTCGATGGTTCGGATTGATATGTCTGAGTACCAGGAGCGTCATGCAGTGAGTCGATTAATTGGTGCGCCTCCGGGATATGTAGGATATGATGAGGGAGGTCAATTGACAGAGGCAGTTCGGAGAAAGCCATACAGTGTAATCTTGCTTGATGAGATTGAGAAAGCACATCCTGACGTTTTCAATATTCTGCTACAGGTGTTGGATGATGGTCGATTGACGGATAACAAGGGACGTGTAGCGAACTTCAAGAATACGATCATTATTATGACAACCAATATTGGTTCAGGGTTGATCCAGGAAAACTTTGAGAAGCTGGATGACAAAAATCCTGAGCCGGTGATTGAGGAAACGAAGAATCAGGTATTTGAACTACTGAAAAAGTCCGTGAGGCCTGAGTTCCTTAACCGCGTGGACGAAACGATTATGTTCCGACCACTGAGCAAGGATGACCTTCAGAAAATAGTTGGCATTCAGTTTAAGCTGATCCAGAAAAGGTTGGAGGAGAATGGAATTAAGATTGAAGCTGATGACAAGGTGTTGAAGCATCTCGGAAAGATTGGATTCGATCCACAGTTTGGAGCCAGGCCATTGAAACGAGTGTTGCAGCGAGAAATTTTGAATGAATTATCAAAAGAAATTCTTGCCGGCAATATCGAGAAGGACTCGGTGATTGGAGTAACACTCAGTGATAAGGGAACGATTGAATTTCTGAACCTGGATAAGGTGGAAATTGAGTGAGGATCTGGAAAATAATACGTCGCTTCTTTTGGGTGATGATCATAGGTGTGATGATCGCTTTTCATAACACCTACAATCAGGAGTTCAAATCAATTGATGACGTGAAACAGGAAATCATTGAGGAGGAAGAGGAATAATGACTGGCATTAAGCCGGTCCTTTCTTAAAAATCAGTCGTCCGACCACATCGAGTGGTGGGACGACTTTTTTATTTAAAACAGTTTGTACTGAGGCGGTGCAATGCCATTCATTCGTAAATAAACAGCCGCCTGCCCTCTGTGATGTGACACATGTTCATGCGCTTTTTGAATCCACGCTAAACGGGTGATTTTAAAAGGACCCCTTTCCACAATTTCCCCGAATGTGCTTTCATCCATGTTTTTGATGGACGCTATCGCAAAATCAAAGCTTTCTGTGACCATCCGCTTCACCTCTTCCTTCGATTGTAGTTTGGGATCTTTTTCCAGATTCGCATTGGCATATATTCTATCAGCCCCGGTACCATTACTCACCAGCCCGATGGTTCCCTGCGATGCATGTAGAAATTGTTCAGCATAGGTCCTGACCTCATCTGATGGTTTGTAGCCAAACTTATCAGCTGGCATGGCATCTACATATTCCAAAGACATAGCTTTGGCTCGTTCATAATCAGCCACCAGCGTTTCTATGCTGGTTTGAGCAAAGCAAAAGCTTACAGTAACTGATAGAAGGATTAGGCATACATTCTTTTTCATAGGAGTCATGTTATTTTTGTCAAATAACAGGAATGCATCCTAAATCCCTCACGTATTTATTTAAAGCAGTAAACTTTATTCAATTTTTACTGAATAGATATTACCATCATAACAGCCAAAAATGACCTGATTGTTCTGGAGAGCAGGTGATGAGAAGGAACCCATTGGCAGTTCATACTGATCAATAACCTCTCCATTCGAGCGATTTAGTAGGAATAGGACACCATTATCATTCGGGTCATACCCATTTCCAGCTGTATAGATCAGCCAATCTTCCGTCACTACAGGCTTGGTGTAAATGTTTTTTCCACCATTTTGAGACCAAATCGGTCGGCCAATCACGGGATCAAATGCCAACATGGAATAATTGTCAGATCCTCCGATATAAAGTGTATCACTATAAATAACCGGGTCACCAATTACCCAGCCTTTCTTCGCATCAGTGTAGGTCCATTCTTTTTCACCAGTTTTGATGTCCAGTACGTTGAGCATATAATTTCTGGCTCCAAAAAATAGCAGGCCTTCATATTGAATAAACTCTGAGACTACCCCTCCAAACGTGCCATAAGGCTTCTCACCCCGGTAGGTTTTCTTTTTCCAAATCAGCTCATTGCTATCTAGTGAATAGCAATAAACCATTCCATACCAGTCACCAAAGTAGAGACGGTTTTGATAAACGAATGGAGATGACCTGACAGGAGCATTTTTGTCTGTGGGATAGGTTTTTTGCACTACACCACCGGAGGCATCAATAGCATAAACTTTACCATTTCCACACCCTACATAAATTAAACCATCGTCATAGGTAGCAATGGATCGCTTATCATCAAAAGGGTCGATTTTGTACGGCCATTCATGATCCTGGTATTTAAAAATGAATGGATTCATCCCAGAATCCAGCTTCCAAATCAGATTTCCATTTTTTGCATCGACCAGGTAGAAAACATTTGCTGACTCAAAAAATATATTGCCCTCAACCCATGTGGCTTTTGCCTGAATATTTCCCCTAGTCTCCATCCGCCATTTCTCTGTACCTGAAGCCAAATCCAGGCAAAAGAACACCCCGTTCTCATCGCCAACGAAGATGTTTTCGTTGTTAATTAATGGTGTTGCCAGCACCCTCCCTGTGGTCTTGAACTCCCAGTTTGATTGAAGTTCCTGGGCAGCAATAATCCCCATGAGACACACTGCCGTAAGCATTAATGTGATTCGTTTCATTAGTCCACTTTTTAGTTTGTTTTACAAGCCTATATGAAGTCGTGTAAACATTGATTTACTTGGCTTTTCAAAACCTTGGTAAAACCTTGGCAGTATAATTCAGGAAATGTCCGACAAGGATTACATAGCGCGTTGCAGAGAACAAATTGAGAAAGAGCTCAACCTTGATCCCGCTAACCTCATGGAGCGAGACTATGAATACCTGCATGAAGTAATCCTTGAAAGAACAAAAACGGATCTGAGTACCTCCACTTTGCGGAGACTTTGGATGGATAAGTATCAGGGAGTGCCTCAGATCAAAACACTGGATGCACTTGCGCAGGTTCTGGGATATTCAGGCTGGCATGCATATAAGAACGCCAAATCATCTAAGCCACATTTGAAAAAACAAAGCAACCGTACCTTGTTGTTCATCATGGGGATCCTGGTTTTAGGATTCGCGACTATCATTCTTTTGACTTCAACAGATAAAGCAACAGGTGAGGTGAAGCTTGATCCGGAGGTTTTGATTTATGATGGAGTGCCGGCCACCATAGGATTTAATTATTCTGTCTTGAACCCCGGTGTGGAGATTGAGCTCTCATGGAACCCGTACGAAAGAACAATGCTAAACCCGGAAAGACACTTTTATACGGGCACCTATTATTATCCTGATTACCATCAGGCCAAGCTGATTTTCAAGAAACAAGTATTGGCACAGGAATTTGTGCATGTGACCACCAAAGGATGGCATGCACTGATAATGGATTCGGGTATGGACACACATCCGCAATATGTGGATAGCATCGATTTTATTTATTCAGATAAATTGGCCATCCATGACGAGGTTCTCAAGAAGGCTACTGACAAGTCCGAGGACGTTTATTCAGCATTTACCCTGTCCAATTCATCATTAGGCCAATTATCGGGAGATCATTTTTACCTTGTCGCTAATGTTGAAATGTCTCCTATGCCAGAAGGGCCACTGTGCCTTATTTACGAAGTGCTGATAAAGGGAAGTGGTGGGAACATTCGGATTCCGATCACTCAACCGGGATGCTACGGAGTTGCCACACTTGCATGTGCAGAAAAAAGAATGACGGGAAAGCTTAACGATTTATCCAATTTGTCCACTGACTTAACACTGCCGCATCAGGTAAAAATCTCATGTCAGAGCAAAATGTTAGCTGTGGAAGTAGGGAGCAATCAACCTTTCGAGTTAAGCTATGAAGAAGAAATTGGACAACTGAAAGTCATCAAATTTATTTTCAACGGACTGCCTGAGGTTACGGCTTTTGAATTGAAAGATGAACATAATGAAAAGTTGAAGGTAAATGATTGGTATCCATTCAATGAATAAATTTCCACTGGTCCGGGAACGATATTCTGGAAAATTCTCTTAAATTTATTTATCGATTACCCGTAACAAATACGTCATGACTACAGAAGAAATCCAATCCCAAATCAAAGAGTTAGAGTCCAGTCTCACCGGAGATATGTTTAACGACATGGAGATTAAAGACAAAATTCACAACCTGAAAATGAAGCTGAACGGCACCCGACCAATGAACTCAGAGATTGAGTGTGTCGGTTGCGGGAGTTAGCAGATACAGAAACCATTTTATTCACACATTGTCATTAGCCTGAAAGATCCCATATTATGAAGGTACTTCAGGCTTTTTTTATTTTACTTCTTTTGAAGCCCTTTGCTTCCGGGGCTCAGGAAGATTCCAGATACGATTACATCGCTAGCTATGGTGAACATGGTCACAGCAGTTTAGCTGTTGTCCGAAAGGAAAATCGCTACGGTCTAATCGACAGACAAGGCAAGGAAGTTCTGCCGCTGGAATATGAAAAGATTTATTCTTTTGGCCATTCGGGTCTGAATTGGGCAAAAGTTCAAAAAAATGGCAGGTATGGCTACATCGATCGTGCGGGGGCGATTGTAGTAAAACCGGTGTATGATCGAATCTATGAATTCGGAGATAAGAATGTAAACTGGGCCCTGGTGCTAAAGAATGGACTCTACGGCTTCATCGATCGGTCGGGAACTGAGGTGGTACCCTGCATTTACAGTGACATCAATTCTTATGGATCCTATGGAGTAGCATGGGCGCGAGTAGAAAAAGACGGCTTGTACGGTTTCATTGATCGGAGTGGGAAAGAAATTGTGCCGACGACATACACTCGGATAGGAAGTTTTGGCTCCATTGGAGCGGATTGGGCGAAGGTGGAGAAAAATGGACTGGAAGGCTTTATCGACAGAAGTGGCAAAGAGATCATTGCGCCCAAGTATACGTCTGTATCATCTTTTGGCACGATAGCCAGTCATTGGGCGCGAGTGGAAAGGAATGGACTTTACGGATTGATTGATCGCACCGGCAAGGAAGTCATATCACCCAAGTATGAACGCATCTACAATTTTGGAAGCAAAGGGGCTTCTCATTTGGCATTGGTCCGGAAAAATGGGCTTTATGGTTTTATTGATAAAACAGGGGATGAGGTAGTCCCTCCGATTTATGATCGGATTAGCTATTTCGACAGGGAGGACTCTAAATGGGCGTTAGTGGAGAAGGATGGAAGATTTGGGTTTATTGACAAATCAGGGAAAGTGGTGGTGCCTGTTGCTATGGCAGACCTGAGTGGGAGCTTCCATGAGCTAAGTGATCACTTCAGCTCTCGTGGCACTCACATCGGGAATTTAGGAGCAGTAAAGAAATTCTGGGTAAGTGATTTTGTGGGAAAGTATGCGCTTATCAAGAGCAAAAAGTCATGGAAGCTAGGCGTGATTGACAAAGAGTTTGAAGTAGTGGTGCCTGTGGAGTATCAAAAAATTATGGTGGATGAGGCAGGAAACATTCATGTTTGGAAATAAAAAAAACTGTTCTAAAAAAGCGGGGGTGTCATTCTGAATTTATTTCAGAATCTATCGGTATTTAGTTGAAGGCCAAATAAATCCTGAAACAAGTTCAGGATGTCAAAATCTTTTAGAACAGTTTTCTAACGGAAACTTATTTAAAAGCTTCCTTAAATAATTCCTTCATTTTTTCCCAGCTGGCACTATCAGCTTTGGCATTATATGCCAGAGGCATTTCAAACTTGGCCGCAATAGAATCTGCAGCTTTGCTGGTAAAGCTATGAACAGCACCCTCATAATTGACAAACTCATAGTTTGCTCCGGCTGCATCCATGGCAGCTTTGAAATCTTCGATCTGTTGTTCTGGTACGAACTGGTCATCTGCCCCGTTGGCCACAAAAACTCTGGCTTTTACTGCCCCAGAGTCCGGCATGACAGGTAGACCTAATCCTCCGTGAAAGGAAGCGACGGCATCCAGATCATAGCCTGAGTTAGCCATGCTGAGAACGACAGACCCACCAAAGCAGTAACCGATCGCACCGATTTTTTCATCGTCCACATTCGGGTGATTTTTCAATGTTTCCAGTGCGGCATCAAATCGTGCTTTTGCGTCATCAAAATTCCCCATGACCATACCTGCAAATTCACCGGCTTCATCAGGGTGAGCTGCTTGCTTACCTTCTCCATACATATCTACTGCAAGTGCTACATAGCCCAGCTCGGCCAGCATATCTGCTCTCTTTCTGGAGTATTCGTTGTGCCCCCACCACTCGTGAACAACCAAAATTCCAGGGCGCTTAGAGGAGTCATTAACGTCTAGTGCCAGGTATCCGATCATTGTTGTAGAGTCCGTGGCGTATGATGTCACTTTCCCTATTACCTTGACAGGCATTTCTTCCGGTGCATCACTATCAGATTCTTTTTCGGTGCTGGTACATCCAATCAAAAATGCACCGAGCAACATTCCATAAAGCAGTTTGAATTTCATCTTTTTAGGTTTTTAAGTTTAGTATAAAGGTAAACAGGAAAGAACGATGTACTGTTCCGAAAAATGGTGAGCTAAAGCTTTCTTGCTACTCTTTGATTCTTAACTCATCAGACAACTCGTTCGTATCAGAGTCTTTCCTAACAAACCCATGATGGAGTAGCAGCTCCTTACAGTGGTTGATTCCATTCACTAATCCATCACCGATTTGTCTACGCTTCAGTCCATCTGTTATTAATGAAACCACCTTTTCCCAGTCGTCTTTCTTCACCTTCGCATTGATTCCTTCATCCCCCATTACCAGAACAACATGCTCAAGTCTGCTTATGTAGATCAATATCCCAACTCGCTCCTTTGTATCATATACTTTTTCATTAAGGAATGCTTCCTTAGCTCGCAATGAGATCATCTCCATTGCCCGTTCATCCGAAATGAATACTCGCTTGATAACCGGAAATAATACAGGCAGAAAGTATCCAAGAATCATAAGTACGAGAATCACCACAAATGCTTCTAAAAAGGAAAGAGCTGGAAGCAGCCAGGTATAAGAAAGCATGGCTATGATTGCTAAACCTGCTATCCCAAGAATTGCCGCCAGGTGCCAGGATACTTCGGAATAGTCATCGCTCTGTCTGGTAAAGAAGGGCACGATTTCTCCACAGGATTCTTTTTCGAGTGCTTCCACAGCCTCTTTTACCCGGTGCTTTTCCTCTTTTGTAAATATGTATTTTTTCATTTGTTCAAATATTTTACCATCCGCCGGAAGCACCGCCCCCGCCAAAACCTCCGCCTCCACCGGAGAAGCCGCCTCCACTGAAGCCTCCTCCTCCGCCCCAGGAGGAGCCACCAACATATCCGCCATAGTATCCACCTCCGCGTCTACCACCTCCTGAGCCTCTGCCATTAAGGAAGATCAGAGCAAAAAAGGATGCAAAAACTGCAGAGATGAAGTTTACCACCAGCCAAACCACCAGAAATACAATAGAGATCACAATCAAATTGCTCTTTAAATTTCCCAACTTATTGGCGAGAGCTACTTTGACTATTACGACAATAAATATCAAAACAACAATTCCAATAAAGAAAAGCAGACCAATGGTTTTATCATTTTTGGCTGTGGTCGTTGGTTTAACTTCTGGCAACTCCTCACCATCTATTAGTCCGATTATAGCCTCCATCCCTTCTTCAATTCCCAAATAATAGTCGCCATCTCTGAAGTGAGGTACGATGATATTGTTAATGATCCGCTTGGCATATGCGTCAGGAATTGCTCCTTCAAGTCCATAACCAACCTCTATTCTTACTTTCCGATCATTTTTTGCAACTATCAATAAGACTCCATCATCTACATCACCGCGTCCAAGTTTCCATTGATCCACTACTCTAATCGAGTATTGTTCGATGGTTTCCGGTTTGGTGCTGTTTACCGTTAGAATTGCGAGTTGACTTTCCTTACGGTTTTCCAAGTCCTCTAACTGACGGGTAAGAAATGATTCTTCTGAAGTAGACAGCAAGTTGGCTAAATCCGTAACACGAGTCTCAAGCTTTGGGACATCCTGCGAATCTTGAGCGATGGATGGGCTGATGGAGTTAATACCGATCAGCAATAGAACTATTGATTTAAGGTATGATTTCATATCTTCGATGAAAATAAATAAATAAACATGAATAAGCGATTAATCACCATACTGATCATTGTCGTTGTTGTTTTTCTGGGGTACAATTTCTTCGCAGGGAAGTACAACAGCATGGTATCACTGGATGAAGAAGTGAATACCGAGTGGGCCAATGTTGAGACTCAATATCAGCGGAGATATGATCTTATTCCAAACCTGGTGAATACGGTGAAAGGTTTTGCTGAGCAGGAACGTGAGGTGTTGACCCAGGTCACAGAAGCTCGTGCAAAGGCATCCAGCATTCAGATAGATCCATCCAACCTCAATGAAGAAGCGCTGCAAAATTTTGCTAATGCACAGGGTCAATTGAATTCTGCTCTTTCCAGATTGTTGGTTACGGTGGAACGATATCCTGACTTGAAATCAAATCAGAATTTCCTGGAATTGCAGGCCCAGCTGGAGGGAACAGAAAATCGTATTTCTGTGGCGAGGACACGCTACAATGAAAAAACAAAGACCTACAATACGTACATAAGGAAGTTTCCGAACACCATGCTTGCCGGGATGTTCGGGTTTGAAAGGAAGCCACTATATGAGGCTTCTGAAGGAGCAGAAGATGCTCCGACTGTACAGTTTTAATGCTTAGTGAGACAAAATCGTCCCACCACTTTGAGTGGTGGGACGATTTAATATGTATTCCTTATTGAAGTGTAAAGTTTACCGGAATCCTCATTCTTACTTTGACCGGCACACCTCTTTGCTTACCCGGACTATAGTTCGGAAGTAATTTCAATACACGAACGGCTTCTTCATCACATCCTGCACCAATACCTTTTAATACCTCAATGTTGGTTATAGCTCCTTGTTCATCTATAACGAATGAAAGTGTTACTCTCCCCTCAACCCCAATACGTTGAGCAGCTTTCGGGTATTTGATGTTTTCTGCAATAAACGTTAACAATGCAGCATCTCCACCCGGAAATTCAGGCATATCTTCTACTCTCTCAAAAGGTGCATCAGGTACGACTTCAATTGCTTGTGTTTCACCTGTGATTAAATCCTCAATTTCATCCTCAATAATCGGGTCATCAATTTCCACAGCTTTCGTAAGTTCTTTCACTTCTTTGATTTCTGATGCTGCTGAGACCACCTGTTTTTCAACCTTAGGTTTGGGCATTTCAGGAATATCGTGTTTGGTCACTTTTGGCTCTTCCATGATGAACCACGGCTCTTCTATGGGGGGATCAGCATCTAACACCGAATCCACCGGAGACTTCCACTCAAAAGCAACAATGGTTAATGAGAGGGCAACAATCATTCCGATTCCAAAGAACACAGGTCTTCTATGCTCCAGATCATACTTTTTGTTTTTCTTTAATTCCATAATTCAAGTGTTTATTAGGTTTTCAATCGTTAGATCGAAATAAAAAGCATGAATCATGCCTGAATTAATTCAGAAAGTCATTGATGTGTTTGACGAGATCTTCAAAAACCTCTTTTTGGGGGAGCAAGTCTTCCTTATTTGCTCCGGCCATCGGTCGCGCTACAGTCTGATGTGATTCCTGAAGGAATTGCTCGCAGAGTTTTAAATCTTTTAAAATAGGATTGTTGCGATCCATCGAACAGGCGTGCCGGAATTCATCGAGATACGCCTCATACCATTTGCCAGCACTGCTAAAGGTCACAAGGGAGGTGAAAAACAGCTCGAGTACATGGTCTCTTCCGCTGACTGTGGTAAGTCGTGAAGAATCAAAGGACTTTTCCTGAAGTGACCAGAGCTTGAAGATATTTTCGGATAAATCCCTGTTTGCCGAATAGATTACATCGGTGCGGTACAAAGAAGAAATGACAAGTGAAGACCCTTCGGAAAGAGATTGAATGAGCGACTTAAAATTTTGTGCTGTTTTATCTCTGAAGCAGAAGGGAGGGGCTTCTTTTCCTTGTATGTGAATGCAATGAAGCATAGATCATTTGCTGATGGCTATTGCTCCTTACAAGATACGCTGAATTTCTGATTGTTGGTGTGTGATAGCAAAATCCATCGCCGTTTCTCCTGCGTTGTTCACAACAGAAGTATCTGCTCCCCGATTAATCAGCATTTGAGCAATATCAGCATAGCCCTTGAATGCGACACCCATCAGGGCGGTATTGCCGGAGGCATCCTGCGCATTGATATCCGCACCATGTTCCAGCAGAAGCTCGGCAATAGCTATTTTATTTAGGTAAGTAGCCATGACCAGAGGAGTGAAGCCTCTTTCATCAGGCTTGTTTACTATATCCGGTCTTTCTTGGATCAGACGTTTAATCTGTTCAAGATTTCCGGCATACATAAGCTGTGCTAGTTCCATAAATGTTAAAGAAAGGGCTCAAAGCTTGTTGAGCCCTTTACTTTTTCAAAGTATTAAAATATTAATCCAAATCGAATCGATCCGCATTCATCACTTTTGTCCAGGCTGCTATGAAATCCTTCACAAACTTTTCCTTATTATCATCCTGTGCATAAAACTCGGCGTATGCTCTAAGGATGGAATTGGAACCAAAGACCAGGTCTGCTCTGGTTGCCGTGTAGACAACTTCTCCCGTTTTTCTGTTTTTACCTTCGTAAAGGTTCGACCCTTTTGGTTCCCATTTGTAAGCCATGTCTGTCAGGTTCACAAAGAAGTCATTGGTCAATGATCCAACTTTGTCAGTGAATACACCGTCTTTTGACCCGCCATAATTGGCTCCCAAAACGCGCATACCTCCTACTAATACGGTCATTTCCGGAGCAGTTAGCCCGAGTAACTGAGCATGATCCAACATCATTTCTTCAGCAGAGGCTGCATATGCTTTCTTTTGGTAGTTTCTGAAACCATCGGCCACACGCTCAAGCGGTTCAAATGCTTCTACATCTGTCATCTCCTGAGTGGCATCCCCTCTTCCGGGAGCGAATGGAACTGCCATATTGAATCCTGCAGCTTTAACAGCTTTCTCTACGCCTACATTTCCTGCCAGAACAATCACGTCTGCAATGCTGGCATTAAAATCCTTGGCTAGCGGCTCCAATTTAGACAGCACTTTAGAAAGTCGGTCCGGTTCATTTCCTTCCCAGTCTTTTTGTGGGGCTAATCTGATCCTTGCTCCGTTTGCTCCACCTCGCATATCGGATCCTCTGAATGTTCTGGCACTGTCCCATGCAGTGGCTACCATGTCACCTATTGAGATGCCGGAATCTGCGATTTTGGCTTTCAGGGCATCTACATCGTAAGATGCGTTTCCCGGCTCAATTGGATCTTGCCAGATCAAATCTTCTTTAGGAACTTCCGGTCCAATGTATCGGGTCTTTGGTCCCATGTCTCTATGCGTAAGCTTAAACCAGGCTCGTGCAAATGTTTCTGAGAAGTATTCCTGGTCATCTTTAAACTTTAAGGATATCTCACGATAGATCGGGTCCTCCCGCATAGCCATATCTGCATCAGTCATCATAGGCATGGTTCTGATGGATGGATCTTCAACGTCTGCCGGCATGTCTTCCTCTTTAATGTCTTTTGGCATCCACTGATACGCACCTGCAGGGCTTTTCTTTAGCTCCCACTCATGCTCAAAAAGCATTTTGAAGTATCCATTGTCCCATTTAGTTGGTTCAGAAGTCCAGGCACCTTCCAGACCACTGGTCACGGAATGACGGCCTAATCCACCGTTTTGATCATTTTTCCAGCCGAAACCTTGTTCTTCAATGGCAGCTCCTTCCGGTTCAGGCCCAAGCTTATTGGCATCTCCGTTTCCGTGCGCTTTACCAACGGTGTGCCCGCCAGCCGTCAAAGCAACTGTTTCCTCATCGTTCATGGCCATTCGCTTGAAAGTCTCTCTTACCTGAGCAGCAGTCTTTAGTGGATCAGGCTTTCCGTTTACCCCTTCAGGGTTTACGTAGATAAGCCCCATGTGAACAGCAGCCAATGGGTTTTCCAGTGTGGAAGGATCATCCAGATTTTCATATCGTTCCTCACTTGGTGCCAGGAATTCTTTTTCAGCTCCCCAGTAAATATCTTTTTCCGGGTGCCAGATGTCCGGCCTTCCGAAAGAAAATCCAAATGTTTTTAGCCCCATCGTTTCATAAGCCGCATTTCCGGCCAAAATGAAAAGGTCTGCCCAGCTGACTTTATTACCGTATTTCTTTTTAATTGGCCATAACAGTCGTCTGGCTTTATCCAGGCTGGCATTATCCGGCCAGGAGTTTAGTGGAGAAAACCGCTGGTTTCCGGTTCCTGCACCACCTCTTCCATCAGAAATTCGATAGGTACCTGCTGCATGCCAGGCCATTCGAATCATAAACCCTCCGTAATGACCCCAGTCAGCCGGCCACCAATCCTGGCTGTCTGTCATCAATGCATGCATGTCTGCTTTGATCGCATCAAAGTCTAATTCTTTAACTGCCTCTCTGTAATCAAAGTCTTCATCATAAGGATTCGTTTTGGAATCGTGCTGGCTGAGTATATCCAGATTGAGGGAATTTGGCCACCAATGTTTATCGGTGGTACCGGAAGATGTATTGCCTCCGTGAAAGGGACATTTACTTATTCCGTTACTAATTGTTTTTGAGTCCATAGTCATATTCGAAAAGGTTTAATACTTTAACTATTGTAAATCTATTATTTGTATTATTTATAATTTTTATATGTCTATAAGCTATACATATGCTAAAATGTTTGGTGGTCTATTGATAATTCTTATCTCACTAAATGCTCTAGCACAAATCCAGAAGAAGTTTAAATCCAAATATGATCGCGATGATTTGGAGATGGTGCCTCCCGCACCGGATTATGCCCAAATGAAATATTGGATTGCTCACCCGGAGGTTGAGGACATGGCTGATGAGGTGCCTGGAAGAGGGGAATTGAAGGAATACCAGGACAGTGCAGAGGTGGATGTATTTTTTATTTATCCAACCATTTACACGAAAAAGCAAGACAAGGAACACCCCTGGTTTGCGGATGTAAATGATGAAAAGTTGAATAGGGATATTGCCACATCTACGATTAAGAATCAGGCGAGTGTTTTCAATGCTTCAGCGAAGGTGTACGCGCCACTTTATCGTCAGGCTCACATTGGCGTGTATTATGCGGACAATTTACCTCTGAAAGTAGAGGCATTGGAATTTGCCTATACGGATGTCAAAAGAGCGTTTGAGTATTACCTGGAAAACTGGAACAACGGACGACCTATTATCATCGCTTCTCATAGCCAGGGGACGAATCATGCGGTGAAACTGCTGCGTGAATTTTTTGAAAGTAGGGCTCTGATGAATCAATTGGTTGCAGCATACATCATTGGAATGCCACTTGATAAAGGCACATTTTCATACATCCCTGTCTGCAAAGACCCAACCGAAACGGGCTGCTGGATTACATGGAACACCTATGCCAGGGATTATTACCCACCGCAACATGATATTTGGTATGAGGATGCACTGAGCATAAACCCTTTGAGCTGGAATACCGATACAACCTATGTTTCATGGGGTGCCAACCGAGGAGGGGTGCTTAAGAATTTCAAAAAAATTCGACCGGGGCTTACGGATGCTCAGAACAAAGATGGAATGTTGTGGGTGAATAAACCCAGATACTTTTGGAAGTTTTTGATGAACTGGAAGCGATATCACATCGTGGATTATAACCTGTTTTATATGAATATCAGGGAAAATGTAGCGGAGCGAGTGGAGGCGTATCTCGAGGAAAATAAGGAGGATTAGCCCTCTTCATATTCATCTTTCTCTACGTACTCTTCCAGAAAATCAGGCAATAATGCCATCATTCGCTGCTGGATATCGAATAGTGTGGCACTGGCCAGGTAATCCACAGAAAAGTCACAGTATGCGATGAAACTTGTAAGCTTATCTCCTTCGAGTTTGGTGTTTTCGGCCACCCATTCCCTTGTGAATTTTTGATAAGCTCTGGAGGTGATATGTTTGTTTTTTCTGATTTGCTGCATCTTTCGCTTTTCTTTTTCCTTTTTGCTGAAAGAATGGTGCATGGCAGAGACCGGGTGGAAGAACACAAAGGCAGGATTGAGGTATTCATTCTTTTCCATTTGCGGATAAGGATCCATGACCACTTGTGGCACACCAAAAACCTTGAAGGTGGTGTCTTTGGGCTGCTCCTCCATGATCATCTCTTTAAATCGATCGTATCGGGGCAGCTTACCCACTACTACTTCATCCAGGTAGATTGTGTTGACGGGGAGCAGGAACTCAATTTCTTCATTTTCAAACCAGCTTGAGTCAGCGATCCAGAATAGCGTTTTATGGCCGACACTTGAAAATACCAGCGTATCTCCAATCTGTGCAGGCATTTTGAATTTACCATCCTGATTTGTAGAAGTGAGACTGCCGGCATCAATATTACGGATGTGTGCACCGATCATTTCATCACCACTAAGGCTATCACGAACGACACCATAGACGTATGTTCGCTGAGCACTCGCAATAGCACAAAGACACAAAAGCGATATGACCAGGAACGTTTTCACGACTCAAATATCTGATTTTCTTTCACGCAAAATTTTGATTTAGGATTATTTAACATTTTGAGTAAAAGCGGGTTAATTCTCCATGATTGAAATCAAAAAACATTCCGGCATCTATACATTAACAGTAATGCAGCAGCTGCCGATAAAGTTGTCTGAGGCCTGGGAATTTTTTTCATCACCGAAGAATCTGGAGCGAATCACACCCGATCATATGGGTTTCAAAATCACTTCTGGTGAGCCGCAAAAGATGTATCCCGGGCAGATAATTAGCTACAAAGTGTCCCCATTACCAGGGATAAAGACCAGCTGGGTCACTGAGATTACCCATGTGGAGGAAGGAAAGTTTTTTGTGGATGAGCAACGTTTCGGCCCCTACAGCATGTGGCATCATGAGCATCACTTTGAAGAGAATGAAAAGGGGATTATGATGACTGATAAAGTGTCTTACAAGATTCCATTTGGTTTTCTAGGGTCCATAGCACAAGCGCATTTTGTTAAGAGACAATTGAAAGGAATTTTCGAATACCGGGTAAAGGTGCTGGAAGAGAAGTTCGGGAAAAGCTAACTTTCAGGAATAATTTCCTGAATGATGAAAAATCTGCTCAAAGTAGAGGAATTGGCCATGTTCCTTCTTTCTATCTACCTATTTAGCTTGCTCGATTATGCCTGGTGGGTATTCTTGCTGTTGATTCTGGCTCCTGACATTGGCATGTTGGGCTATCTGATAAACACAAAAGTGGGGGCACTCACCTATAATATTTTTCATCATAAAGGCATAGCCATTTTGCTCCTGGTATTTGGATGGGCAGCCATTTCTGAAGAGATCATGCTGGCAGGGATCATCTTATTTGGGCATTCCAGTATGGACCGGATATTCGGGTACGGGTTGAAGTTTAATGATAACTTTAAACATACACATTTAGGAAACCTGTAATCATGGCAAAAGCACCCTTCCCTACAGAAGATATGGCACTGACGACTATTTTGGTCGTTTCTGACATGAAGAAATCCAAAGAGTTCTATCAACATATTTTAGGAGCAGAGGTCTATCGTGAGTATGGTGGAGACTCATGCGTCTTACAATTTTTGGGAAACTGGATTCTGCTAGTAACACAAGGAGGCGAAACCAAAGACAAGCCGAACACACAATTTGTGTCACCAAAAAACCCCAACGATATAAGTCATTCCTTCACTATTCGTGTAAAGGATTGCATGGGATGTTACGAAACCCTAAAAGAAAGAGGGGCTGAGTTTCTTACTCCTCCGGTGGACTGGGGGTATGAGATACGGGCTTTTTTCCGTGATCCTGATGGTCATCTTTTTGAGATCAGTGAAGCGTGATTTCGATTATCATTCCAACACTCAATGAAGAAAAATATCTGAGGCAAACCATCTTACATACCTTAAAGATGGTCGAAGGCAAAACCAACCTGGAGCTAATTGTCGTAGATGCAGGAAGTACGGATGGAACGATCAAAAGCATTGAAGACCTGGAGGTAAAAAGCATAATAAGGCCGGACCTGCTTTTTCAAAAGTATGCAAGTATGAACTACGGTGCTGATCAATCTTCCGGTGACGTTCTCTTATTTCTGGATGCAGATACTTTACTGCCTAAGCGCTTCGATACGCTCATTCGACAAGAATTGAAAAGTACCGAAGTAGTAGGTGGGGCTTTTGAGTTTTCATTTGAAAATCCTGATTGGAAATTATGGACACTGGCCATCCTTAATCGGATCCGGTACCGTTTTAGCAAAGTGTATTATGGCGATCAGGCGGTCTTTGTTAGCAGGGAGGTATTTAATCAAATTAGTGGAGTTCCGGAAGAAGCATTGATGGAAACAGCTTTTTTATGCAAGAGGCTGAGAAAGGTAGGCAGATTAGCACTTCTTCGCCCCGGCATTCGGACTTCTGCACGTCGATTTCTTGAACATGGTTTTTTTAAGGTGGCCTGGTTTGACCTGAATATGTTCATTCGTTTTAATTTAGGGATTCCGGTTTCTCCATACGCCGAGAAATACTGGAACAAAAACCTAACGAATTAGATGGACCAGCAACCTCTTGTATCAATCATCATGGCGGCAAAAGATACCGCACCCTATCTGCCTAAGTGCATGGACTCGATTGTTCGGCAGACATATAAAAACTGGGAGTTGATTGCCATTAATGACCACTCTTCTGACCGAACGCCGGACATCCTGAACTGGTATGCGGAAAAAGACGACCGGATCAAAGTGGTGCATAGTCGCAGACATAAGCTGATACCCGCACTGAAAGAAGGATATGCCCAGGCTAAAGGGGAACTGATCAACCGAATGGACTCAGATGATTACATGCCGGATGATAAGATCGAAGTATTAGTCACAGAATGGTTGAAGCATGGCAAGGGTCATATTGTAGCAGGAGGTACGCAGCACTTCGTGGATAAAGGGGAGATAGGTGATGGTTTTCGCAGATATGAAGAGTGGCTAAATGAAGTAGCTCGGGAGGAAAAGCATTATCAGGAAATCTACCAGGAATGTGTCATTCCATCTCATTGCTGGATCATTCATAAAGAAGATTTTGATGCGGTGAACGCATTTAACCCGGAAGTCTATCCGGAAGATTACGACCTGTGCTTTCGTTTTTACAAAAAGGGATTGAAAGTACATGGAATAGATAAAGTGCTTCACTACTGGCGGGATCGGTCAGATCGTATTTCGCGGACATGGGAGGAGTACAAGGACAATCGCTACTTCGAAATGAAACTTCGGTACTTTTATCAGATAGACCGGGATCGATCCCGGCCGCTGTTGCTTTGGGGCGCAGGACGCAATGGAAAAGATTTGGCCAAGCTTCTTTTTGAAGAAGAGAACACTTTTCATTGGGTGTGCGACAATAGAAGGAAAGTAGGGAAGGACGTCTACGGCATTACCATCAAGCATCAGGAGAGCGTTCCGGAAATTGAAAAACCTCAAATCTTGATTGTAGTCACCTCCCCTGAAGAAAAAGTAGAAATACGAAATCAGCTGGAGAAGTGGGGGAAGAAACCCGTTGAAGACTTTTGGTTTTTCGCCTGATGCAGCAACGAGCTTATATCCTTTCAATCATAGTAGTTGCGCAATTTTTCTGCACCTCACTTTGGTTTGCCGGGAATGCTGTGATGCCGGGACTGATTGTTAAGCTTAACTTGCTCGATACAGATTTAGGATACATCACTTCCGCGGTTCAGCTTGGCTTCATTATCGGAACGCTCGTTTATGCTATGCTTACGATAGCGGATCGCTTCCAGCCGTCCCGGGTTTTCTTTGTTAGTGCCTGTTTGGGGTCGATCTTCAATGGACTGATTGTTTGGGATGTTTCTTTTTCACAGCTCCTGGCCCTACGATTTTTCACAGGCTTTTTTCTGGCGGGTATTTATCCGGTCGGGATGAAAATTGCGGCAGATTATTTCGAAAAAGGCCTAGGGAAAGCACTTGGGTTTTTGGTAGGTGCCCTGGTATTGGGAACAGCTCTGCCTCATCTGCTGGCCAGCATAGACCTTTCTTATGACTGGACCGTAGTGATCTATGCTACATCCACCCTTGCTGTGACCGGAGGGTTGTTGATACTGGTTTTTGTTCCGAACGGACCTTTCCGAAAACAAGGAGCAAAGCTGAAGCTAAAAGCGGCTATGAAAGTCTTCGAGAGTCGACCATTCAAAGCTGCGGCTTTCGGATATTTTGGACATATGTGGGAGCTCTATGCCTTCTGGGCGTTTGTCCCGGCTATGTTGGTTTTATATGAAAATCTTCGCAGTGTAGAAATAAATGTTTCTCTCCTGTCATTTCTGATCATTGGAGGAGGTGCGATCTCCTGTATTGCAGGAGGCTATCTGTCTGAGTGGTTAGGAGAGAAAAAGGTCGCAGCATCATCCCTTTTCATCTCAGGGATTTGCTGTCTATTAAGTCCGATTGTCTTTTTTGCTCCAGAACTTATTTTCATTGGGCTTCTTGTCATCTGGGGACTTGCGGTCATTGCAGACTCGCCACTTTTTTCTTCCCTGGTGGCAAAAAATGCAAAACCCGAACTCAAAGGCACGGCGCTGACTATCGTGACATGTATTGGATTTTCAATCACGATTGTGAGTATTCAATTGCTCAATTACTTGGTTGATAAATTCCCGACCTATGCTTATTTAATACTCGCTCTCGGTCCTGTTTTTGGTTTGGCATCTCTCAAAACAAAGAAATGAAGGGATGATTCAAAAAAACCAAGAACACCATTTAGAGGTGTAACCTTTTTTTGATTAGGAGCTATTGTTAGTAACTTGATTACATATCAACCCTATAAAAAATGAAAAAACACCTCATCTTACTAGCAGCAGCCTTCTTTTTGGCCTGTGATATTTCAGCACAAATTAGCGCTCGGATGTTACGAGATCCGGATGTCTCAGACAGCCAAATTGCTTTTGTTTATGCCGGAGACATATGGCTCGTTTCAAAAAATGGAGGAACGGCCTACAAACTTAGCTCTCCAAGCGGAGAGGAGAAATTTCCAAAATTTTCTCCTGACGGATCCAAAATTGCTTTTACAGCTAATTATAATGGAAACTGGGATGTATATGTTATTCCCAATACTGGCGGTCTCCCAAAGCGACTGACATCACATGGAGATGCAGACATGGTCATTGATTGGAATCCTGCCGGCGACAAAGTTTTGTTTTCATCGTCGCGAGAAAGTGGTAGGCAAAGGTTTAGTCAGCTTTTTGAAGTTGGAATGGATGGAGGATTACCGACTAAACTGGCTCCTCCTTATGGTTCGTTGGCTTCTTATTCACCAGATGGCAGCAAGCTCGCATTTAACTTTAAGTCAAGAATCAATCGTACATGGAAAAGATACAAAGGAGGATGGGCACCAGACATCTGGACGTACGACTTAGCCACAAATACGTCAGAAAACATCACAAACAATCCATCAAGTGATGAATTCCCAATGTGGTCAGGGAATAAAATTTATTACTTATCAGATGATGGCCCAAATAGCAGATACAATATTTGGTCTTATGACATTGGGGCAGGAGCGAAAACCCAAATCACCAATTACACCGAATACGATATTCATTATCCTTCGCTTGGACCAAGTGAGATCGTGTATGAAAATGAAGGTAAACTATACCTCATGAATCTGTCGAATCAGGAATCCAGAGAGGTTGAAGTGAATGTCATTACAGACCAAACTTCGCTCGCTGTAAAACGGGTTGACGCAAGCGAAAACCTTGGATGGTTTGATATTTCTCCTGATGGAAAACGCCTCATTATTTCCGCCAGGGGCGATGTGTTCACTGTTCCTGCAGAAGATGGAATCACCAGAAACCTTACACGCACAAGTGGTGCTTACGATCGCACTCCTTCATGGTCTCCGGATGGAAAAAAAATCGCATATTGGACAGACGAAACCGGAGAATATCAACTAAAAATTCACAATACGGAAAATGGGACTTCACAGATCGTTTCAAACTATTCGTCTGGATTCAGGTATGCTATGTTTTGGTCTCCTGATAGCAAAAAAATTGCTTTTGTAGATCAGACCATGGCCTTCCAATACTTTGATCTCAATACCAAGCAAACAATAAAGATTGGTGAGGGTAGATACCTGTTTCATGGTGGGCTGAACAACTATACTTTTTCCTGGTCATCTGATAGTAAGTGGATTGCATTCACTCAGGAAAACGCAAACAGGAATACATCGATTTATTTGTTCAATACCGCAACCAAGACGAGTCAAAAAATGACAAGTGGCTATTACAATGATTTTTCGCCAACATTTGATCCGGATAATAAGTACTTGTTTTTCCTTACGAACAGGAATATTAGCCCTGCTTACTCATCACTTGACAACACATTCATCTACCCAAATAGTACAATGATTGCGGCTGTTCCTCTAACCAAATCAACAGATAGTCCATTGAAGCCAAAGAATGATGAAGTGGAAGTGAGCGAGGAAAAGGCATCTGATGATGAAAATAAAAAGGACAAAAAGAAGGATGGAGATGCGGACGAGTCTGTGAAAATAGATCTGGCTGGGTTCGAAGAAAGGATCGTTTTACTCCCTGTAGGTCCGGGAAATTATGGAGCTCTCGAGGCTGTTTCAGGCAAAGTGGTATTTATGCAATTTCCATACACCGGCTCACCCGAAAATTCTTCAGATGTCAAGTATTATGACATAGAAGAAAGAGAGGTAAAGACGATCATCGGTTCGATCAATGGAGGGATAGAAGTTTCCGCAGATGGAAAGAAAGTAGCAGTTGCTAACAGGGGACAACACGCCATCCTTGACATAGCTGAAGGTCAAAAAATGGATAAAACCATTGACCTGTCTAATATGCAAATGGAGGTTGATCCGATGGCAGAATGGCAGCAAATCTTCGCTGATTCCTGGAGGTTTCAGCGTGACTATTTCTACGACAAAGACATGCACGGATTGGATTGGAATGCAATCAAGAAACAGTACGGAAAGCTGATAAGTCAGTGCGTTACACGCTGGGATGTCAACTATGTTTTGGGAGAAATGATTGGTGAGCTAAATGCCTCACATACCTACCGTGGAGGTGGAGATTTAGAAAACACACCTAATGTTAATGTCGGCTATCTGGGAGTAGATTGGGCAAAAGAAAATGGCGCGTACAGAATAAAGAGGATTGTAAGAGGAGCACCGTGGGATGCCGAGGTAGTTTCTCCGTTGGATGCTCCGGGAGTGAATATCAACGTTGGAGATTATATCCTGGCTGTGAATGGGGTACCGGTAGATATTACCAAAGATCCTAATATGGCCTTTCAGGGGATGGCCGGAGAAACCGTAGAATTGACATTGAACAACACGCCTTCGCTGAGTGGATCCAGAACCCAGCTGGTAGAAACACTTAATAGCGAATCCAGGCTAAGACACCTTGAGTGGATAGAAAACAATCGGAAACTAGTGGATGAGAAGACCAATGGGAGAGTTGGGTATGTCTATGTAAGAAGTACGGGAATAGATGGTCAAAACGAGTTGATTCGACAGTTTACCGCTCAATACCATAAAGATGGATTGATTATCGATGAGCGGTTTAACAGTGGAGGACAAATTCCGGATCGTTTCATTGAAATGCTGGATCGGAAACCACTGGCCTTCTGGGCTGTGCGCGATGGGGATACCTGGCAGTGGCCTCCGGTGGCCAATTTTGGACCAAAAGCCATGCTGATTAATGGATGGAGTGGATCTGGCGGTGATGCCTTCCCTGACTACTTTAGAAAAGCAGGTCTTGGGCCATTAATTGGAACCAGAACCTGGGGAGGGCTTATTGGCATTTCAGGCGCACCGTCATTGATTGATGGCGGAGTTGTGACCGTGCCAACATTCAGGATGTACAACCCGGACGGAACATGGTTTAAAGAAGGGTACGGGGTAGATCCGGATATAGAGGTAAAAGAAAATCCGGGAGAATTAGCCCGGGGGACAGATGCCCAATTGCTTCGCGCAATTGAATGGATAAATAAAGAACTGGAAAACTATCAGGGGATACCTTCCCGACCTGTTAAAGAGAAGAGATAAAGGATGCCCACTTCTGTGGGCACTCTCCATGAGACCAGTCGTCCAGCCAATAAAGAGGTTGGACGACTTTTTATTAAAGTTGTTATTTCTAGGAAGTTTAGAACCTACTTCCGTCTCATCTTAAAAACCTCCGTCCACTGCTTATCTCCATTTTTCAAGTCTAACCGAATTTCCATTTCTGTATCGGATTTTCGCTCGAAAACCAATCCCTTTAAAACAATTTTGTTTTCTGTGAATTCAATCAATTCGAAGTGAACAAAGTCCTCCTTGGTCTCCCATCCGACCATGTCAGGGTTAAAGTGCTTTAATCGCAAGCCTGTTGAATCCATCACCATGAATTCATAGAAATTTAAGCTCCCGTCTCCCTTGTGGTGACGATAGGTGCCCATCATGGTTCCATCAGCCGATGGCTCGGACCACAACTCTTCTGAAGTGCCTCCAAATCCATCACCTACCCAATTACCTGCCAGCCAGGCATACGGGAATTCAGATTGTGAGTAGCAGAAAAATGAATAAACCAGTAATGCAGTGGAAATAAGGAATCGATTTTTCATGTGTTTAATTTACCATATGACGAAGCACTTATTTGATTATGGACTTTAATCCTTCATTTTTTTCATCCGCTCAGGCTCATGGGCAATCCAGGTTTTGAGGAGGCTTTGCATCATGGCGATAAACTTTTTGGATTGCAGTTCGCTATTGAGCGGGTCATCAAGAAATTCACGCAGGTCATCAAGCGCATTTAACTCTGCTAGTTCCTTGCTGCTCAGCATCCACGAACCCATGGACCAATCGGAAAAAACACGCTCATTGGAGTATCCTTTGATCCATTGTGTTACATTTTGATGCCTTGGATCTTTCTTTATCTTTTCGAAAAGTGCACTTACCTCTTTTTCATCTCCCTCAAGGTATTGAAGGTATTTGTTTTCAATACCCAGCAATATCCCGGTAATTCCATCATTCGAATTATTGGATTGAGATTCTTTGGAAATTTGATCCAGAATCTCCCGACTCATTTCATCACGGGGTGCGCTGGTATAAATCGTGTAAAAAATCATTCAAATATGTAGTGTAGGTTCATCTCTAATTTAGATAAAAGAGATAAGAAGTCGATGAATTCTTGTCAATCAGACTGATCTGCGATCCATGTCTTGAGCAGACCATTCATCAAGGCAATAAATCTTTTTGGTTGAATCTTATTTTGTTTGGGATCTTGAAGAAACTTTTTCAAATCACTAAGTGCTGATAGACTTTCCAACTTTTCTTTAGAGAGCATCCAGGAAGCCATCGCCCAATCACTAAAAACCCGCTCCTCTATATACCCGGTAACCCATCTTACAAGTTCTCTATGCCTAGTATCTTTTTTCAGGGTTTCATAGAGTTTATCAACTTCTTGCTGGCCTCCTTCGAGATACTGCATGTACTTATTCTCAATTCCCAAAAGCAACCCGGTTATACCTGTCTTTTCATTATTTCGAATAGAAATCTGAGTGATGTCTTCCAACACCTCTTCGGTCATAGGTATAGTTGGCTGACTGGTATAAATGAGATAATATATCATGCCGCCAAAAAGGATTTCGCTTGTTATTAAGTTAATAAATATCTAGTGAACTTTTCAGATATTTATCCGGTGAAATCTTTTTTCCGTTTCTTCATATTTATTTTGGTGGTCTATGTGCTGCTCGCGAGCGTGATTAGTCTGCTTACGACTGAGTCAGTCAGTATTCAAGCATGTGCTGACCAGTTTAGGGTCATTAATGCAAATAATGATCGACTACACGAAAGAGACTGGCAACTGATCGACTATTCTCATTCTTTCTGCACATCCTATGAATCCAGCGAAGCAATTAGCCTGGCTTCAGGGGAGAAAAGAAATGATCTTATCGCCAATGCCGATTCTTATGAAAACTTCTGGGGCACGATCTACAGTAAGCTTGTTAAGGATAGTCAAACACACATTGACTTTCTTGTAGACTCGCTCTCTTCTATTGCTTTAATGGAAGAACTATCCAGAACCGAGTTGGCAGAGTTGATTGTCACTTTCGTTCAGGATATCCCTTATAGTTATGTGAGGGTGGAGGATTGCTCTGAAGCCAATAATCAGGGCAAACCCTGCATCGGGCATATTGCTCTGGGCTTGCTGTCACCTTATGAATTTTTGCATTCCCTTTATGGGGATTGCGACACACGCGCAGTGCTTATTTATGCCATGCTGGAAAAACTCGGTTATGACCCGATGATCGTGGTGAGTAATGAATACGCACATGCCATGATTGCATTGAATATCCCTGCAAGAGGGGATCACCTGAGGTATCGGGGTAAGAACTACTACTTTTGGGAGACCACCGGAAAAGGGTGGCCGATCGGAATGCTTCCACCCAATTCAAATAATATCAATTACTGGAAAATCGCACTTGTCAATGAACGCTAACATCGCACTTCTGGCTCTTATCGAAATCATTTCTGCCATTACGATCGGCATTTTTATTCTTGCGCTCACGTACAAAATTGTGCAGTGGGTTGGGCGAAAGTATTATCTTATCGACGATTACAACTTGTCCTACAGCATCTTCGTATCGGCGATCATTATTTCTGTCGGGATCATGATCAGTGGAATTATCCAGCCATTGATTTCATCGTTCAGGCTCTTGAATCAGCGGGCAGACAGCTTCAGTCTGGCTTTCGAATACATTGCTACCGGAGCAATCTACATTGCCATTGCCTACACTGCCACTGTCCTGATTGGTTTGATCAGTACCTTTCTTTACAGCAAGCTGACACCTATTGATGAGTTTGAGGAAATCAGGAAAAACAACGTGGGCGTGTCACTTATCATAAGCAGTATCCTCATCACGCTTACGCTTCTGACAAAAGAAGGTGTGATGCTTTTGATCGAGGCGATTATTCCTTATCCGGAATTACCTCCGATTTAGTTCTTCTTGTTGATCAACCAATCAAAAAGGGAAAGCATGCAAACTCATTCGCTATGCTGGTTGTTTAGCATTGCATGAACCCATATTGCGATCCCGAAACCGGCATTTGTACACCATCAACCTTCGAAGACCTTCAGTCAATCGGTCAGGATAAGCTGACAGAAAAGACAGAGATCATCTACATAGGCGATCCCATGTGTTCGTGGTGCTGGGGAATATCACCTTCTCTAATCAAACTTCGTGATCATTACCGCGACAAGGAAGTAAGCTATCGAGTTGTTGTCGGCGGACTTAGACCTGGCGGGGGCGACCCATGGAATGATCAAATGAAAGATTTTCTGAAGGAGCACTGGGGGCATGTTACAGAAATGAGTGGTCAGCCATTCGGCTACAAGCTGATGGAACGGGATGATTTCAATTACGACACAGAACCTGCCTGCCGGGCAGTGGTGGCTGCTCGCCCGCTGGTGCATGAGCAGGAAATGGAGTTCTTTGAAGAAATCCAGCGAAAGTTTTACGTAGAGTCTGAAGATCCCGGAACTAACGAATTCTACCAAAGCATCTGTGAGAAGTTTGGAGTGGACTATCAGAAATTTCTGGAGCGATTCGAAAGCGAAGAAGTGCGATACGAAACCCGAAATGAGTTTATGCTCAATCGTCAGTGGGGCGTACAGGGTTACCCGACTATCGTTTTGCTGCACCAGGACCAGCTGTTTATGGTCGCTCATGGCTATGCCACTTTCGAACAGATGCAGGCGCAAGTGGAGAAAACGATCGAGAGAGAAGCTGAATCAGAGAAAAACGCATAAGGCAGGAGAAACCTTCGTTTCCCCTAAGCATTCAAACTTTATTTTCACTTTTTGATCTTGTCATTGGGGGCTGTTTCTGTGTGAAGTCTCTTAGAGCAAACACAAACCCACAGCCAACATGAAAGCCTATGTATTTTTGCTCTGTTCACTCTGTTTTCAGCTAGCTACCGCCCAGAATGTCGTTTACTTTCCCGGCTTTGAACTGATCAATGTGGAAGAACCCACTGCGGGCCTGCAGTACTCCACTTCTAAGCTGATCAAATCATACATCGAGGATAATCATAGCTATACCATCCTGCTTGACGAGCGCATCGGAGGCGAAGGATATTTGAGCCGTGAATCCCTGCAACAGTCAGTGGTAAATGCCACGGAGCAAAAAGCTCGGTTCTTTATGCGAGGGGAAATTCATTTCCTGCAAGGGGTCTACATTATTTCACTTGGTGTGTATGAGACAGCCAGCATGGAGCAAGTCTGGCACGACATGGCCAAAGGAGCAGCCGAACAGGATCTGGATCCTTTATTGTCTCGTCTGGGTCGATCTTTTTTCACGGATCGAACGGCCAAGACAGATATTGAAATTGACGAAGTAACGACCTACGACCAGCAGGGAGTAGAGCTGGCGCAGATAAAGGTCAACCATTTTGTCGGGATCATGCTCGGAGGAAAAGCCATCCCGAATGAAAGTACGTTATCGGGGTTTGGCCTGGCGTATACCTACGATGCATCTACGGTACTTTTCAATTTTGATTTTGAGCTATTTCCTTCTTCTACCATTTCCATCAATCATAGCAATCCCGGTCAGAAAATGCAAAGTGGTGGAGTATCCCTGGGGGTAACGTATCCGCTCACACGAAAGCGTTCGACCTTCTTTTTAAACGGAGGGATGGAATACGGATACACCACGATCAGGCAGGAGGATGCGGAATGGGGAGACAAAGAATCTGAGTCTGGGATAGGTGCTTACATTGGAGGTGGCTACCTGATCAACAGGAACTCAACAGTGAACCTTCGCATATTTACGGCAGTATCTATTCCCTTCTACCATGTCAATCAAACGAATGTAACCGGGATCAAATTCGGGATAGTAACATCTTTTGCAAAGAAAAGATGATCAGGCCGGTTGTAAATCCTTTCTTTCTTTAGAAACCCAGTCTTTCGGGAGCTCATTCAGAAGCTGCCTTCTGAAAACATGGTAATCGACCGTAATCGTGTGCCTTGGGGTATTTAGTTGATTGTAATGCGGATGATTCACTTCCTTCTCAACCCGTTTCTCCATGTTTTGAGGCCTGCTCCATTTGCCCGCCAGTTGTCGGGCGATGATTTTGGCTTGCAATTCTGCACCGGGCCAAATGCATCCCAGCGGTTGAAAAAGCCCAACGAAGAATAAATTGTCCATCGTGGGATGCATCATTTTTAAATACAATGGAACCGGCCCATCGCTGTAATTGATCAGGGTGTCATCCAGAAACGGGTGGGAGATGATGAAACCCGTACAGGCAATAATCACATCAAACTCTTCCTGGCTTCCATCTTTGAAATGAACCGTATGACCATCTAGTCTTTCAATATCCACTTTCGGATGCACTTTGCCATGACGAATACGGTAAAGCAGCTCATCGTTGATCACTGGGTGGGTCTGACCAAAGTTGTGATCCGGCTCTTGCAGGCCATAATTTTTATTCGGACCAATGAAAATGCGAATGAGCAGTTGGGAAAGTAGGCTTCTGATTTTCACCGGTAGCCAGGTCATCCCTGAACCAACTATGTCAGAGGGCTTTCCAAACATGAACTTGGGAATGATGCGATAGCCACGCCTCCAACTGATACTGGTTTTTTTACTCACCCTGCTAGTTTCCACCGCTACGTCGCAGGCAGAATTTCCACCGCCGATCACCAGCACTCGCTTATCTCTGAAAGGCTCGGCTTTTTTGAAATCATGTGAGTGGAGGAACTCACCATCAAAACTGCCCGGATATTCCGGCATGCGCGGATTCCAATGATGTCCGTTGCAGACGACCAGGTCGGTAAAGACCTCTTCGTGTTGGCCGTCTTTATTTTCAATGGTGACTTTCCATTCGTCGTTTGATATTCGCTCGGCATGCTTGACGGTTGTTTCAAATTGGATGTGATCAAGCAGATCAAAATGCTGGGCATACCCCTGAAAGTAGCTAGCCAGCTGCTGATGGCTGGGATAATCTGCCACCTCTTCGCCATGATCCTCCCAGGTGTAGTCTTCGTATTGGGAAAGCAACTTGGAGCTGATGATGTGAGTGGTTTCAAAGACACTGGAGTGACTGGGCTTTTCGCTGTAAATCCAATTACCACCTACACGGTCGTTGCGATCGTAGCAGACGGCCTCTATCCCTTCATCCAAAATGTTTTTCAGTGCGGTAATTCCGGAAGGCCCGGCACCAATCACGCATGCTCTTCGCTTCATGGTTTGAAGATAATGAGAAGTGGTTAAATCAGTCGATCAGCTTTAGGAGTGATTCCCCCTTTGAAGGGGGGTGCGTCCGGTTTGTGAGCAGGGAGGGGGATGTAAAAGGGATTAATAAATCACTCCTCAATCACCTTCGGCCAGTTGGCCTCCGCCTTTTTTATAAACTCCGCCTGATTTTCTTCCCACTTTTCCTGGATGCCTTTGCTGTAGTTGAGGTATAGCTTCCCTTCTACGATCTTCCATGCTTCCGGCTCAATTTTATAGAGGGCACCTTTGGAAACACCGTACGCACAGTAGCCGCCAAACTGAGGCGCATACTTCTCCGGATCAGCCTTGAACGCTTCCATATTTTCCACCGTACTGAAATGCCAATCAGCATCTTTCCACTTGTAGGTATAAGTCTCATGTCCTTTGACAGCCTTGCCTTCTTTGAAGTATGCCACTGGATCATATCCTTTAATTGCGCCCACTTTGGTGACGTACACTGGGCTTTTTTGCGCTGAGGCGATCAAACAAAAAACAAATAGGAAAATGAATGTTGCAGTCTTCATACCTGAATAGTACGAGTAAGAAGAAGGAAAGATGGGGTCAGTGAATGTGTTTGTCGGCTGGTTGTCACCTCGCCAACACCCTCGCTGGCAACATAAATAGCGCCCGGATAAAGGCAAACACACCTTCAACGGCAAATCCTAGGATTCTGAACGGCAGCAAAACCAACCAGATAAGCGGATATAGAAACAAGATTGCTAGTGCTAAGGGCCAGCAGATCACGAGGAGGATAAACCAGAGTAGGATTTTCATGAAAGTATATACGGAGTGATAATTCTCGTGGTTATCTGCTCGTATGCGAACAATTGCTGTTCAAAACCGAAACATTGGGGTTTATTTTCTGACCGACAAAACACTTTATCATTTGATAAGTTGACTCTCCTGTTAACCATTAAACTAAACCGAAATGAGTACACTTTACCGACTGGTTTACACCAGTTTTCGTAAACCGGAATGCGATGAAAATGAAATTCAAAACATCCTGCAGTCCTGTAAGAAAAACAATCCCGGCAGAGATATCACCGGCGTTCTACTCCATTCAGACAAAAGATTTATTCAATACATAGAGGGGTCTAAAGAGGAGGTAGAACAGCTTTATGATCTGATAAGCGATGACCCTCGTCATACGAGCATAAACCAAAGAAACTTTGAAGCCATCAACGATCGTCTTTTTCCAAGTTGGGAGATGGGCTACAAAGACATTGATAAAGTTAGTTTTAATACAGATGCCTCCACAGAAGATCAGAAAACGTTTAATGGAATCATCAAAGGAGAATTGGATTTCGATGATAATGCATTGAGAATTTTGCAGCTTTTCTTCAAAATGGCCTAGCGTAATTTGTATCTTTAGGTACATGAAGCTACCTATCTACCAAGTCGACGCATTTACCGATCATTTATTTGCTGGCAATCCTGCTGCAGTCGTCCCGATCGATAATGAATGGCCCATTGATGATGTGCTACAGAAGATAGCCATAGAAAATAACCTGTCGGAGACCGCTTTCTTTCAGGATCAGGGTGATGTGTTTGAGTTGCGATGGTTTACGCCCGAGTTTGAAATTGATCTGTGTGGACATGCGACTCTGGCTTCTGCGCATGTGATTTACAATCATCTGGGTTACAAAAAAGATGAGATCCACTTTGAGACAATGAGTGGTCCATTGGTGGTGAAGCGAAAAGATCATTTGTTGCAGCTGGATTTTCCTTCCAGAAAGCCCGAACCGGCAGAAATGAAAGAAGGGTTATTGAAAGCATTCAATCACCCACCGAAAGAAATCCTGAAGTCACGTGATTATGTGATGGTCTACGATAGCGAAGCAGATGTGCGCTCGCTAAAAGTGAACGCCAGCCTGCTCAGCCCGGAGCATTTTGACAAAGGAGGCATCATTTGTACTGCTCCTGGAGATGGAGTGGATTTTGTTTCGCGTTTCTTTTTTCCTGGAGGTTCAGTCTTTGAAGACCCGGTCACAGGCTCTTCGCATTGCTCACTGATTCCGTACTGGTCGGAGAAGCTGGGCAAGAACGAGATGATCGCCTACCAGCTTTCAGAGCGCAAAGGCTACCTCAATTGCATCGCTATGGGCGAGCGGGTGCTGATTGCCGGTAATGCGGTAACGTATTTGGTAGGTGAGATTGAGGTGTAATTAGAGTAGATCTAGCGATCTACCTTAAGAACTTTGAAGATTTTATTGGTTTCTCCATGTCGTAGGTAATAAATTCCGGGCACCAGGTTTTCCATTTCCAGAATAATGCTCGGAGAATTTGATTTCTGAGCATGTAGCACCCTTCCGAATGAATCCATTAGCTCGATGGAGTCCACTGGTTTTCCGTTTGTAAGTTCAAAATGTAATTTTCCAAGAACAGGGTTTGGGTAGATCACTATTCTGGAGTTTTCGCTAAATCCAAGCGCATCCACTACCGTCAGTGTTTGCTCGACATCATCTGCAGCTAAGTAGTTGGCATTTCCGTCTTGAGAAGCTGTAATCGTGGTAGTGCCCTCTCCAACTATCGTCACTTCCCCTGATGCAGTCACAGTGGCAACAGATGGAGTTGCAGATGTATAACTAACATCCAGACTAGATGAAGAGGTGGCGTTTAATGTAAAAGGTTCTGACGTCAGTTCTTTGACTGGAATAGAACCGAAAGTAATCGATTGAGAAGCCTTATTTACAGTTAAGCTCCTAATGACATTTGGTGCGGCGTTATATTCTCCATTGCCTGGCTGAGAAGCTATAATGTTACACGTTCCTGCACCAATTATGGAAACGGTATTTCCATTGACTTCAGCCACATTATCATCGGTGCTTTCAAAGCTTACCGTAAGTTCAGATGAACTTGTTGCACTGAGATTGAAATCGCTATCTCCAAAAGTGACATCACCCAAAGGGTCGAAAGTGATGGTTTGGTTTGATTTTCCTGAAAGATTATACTTCCATAATTCTTGCTCATCTTCCACATTATCATCACCAATAAAATAAAGCTCTTCTTTGAAGATGGTCATCAGTTCTTGAACATAGAAGTCTGGTGTTGTCGTGATCGTACTGGCACCATCAGTTGGATTATAAATACCAAGGTTGCCGTTTACACGATAATAAAGATTTGAGTCATCAGAAAGAATCTCCGTCCTATTAGTTACTTCTGAGACTACTACAACAGTACCTTCTTCAGTACCATCCGATTTCCAAAGTTTGCTATCTGCTACAAAGTAGATTTCGCCCATAAAGTCAATAAAATTTTCAGGAAAGCCATCCCCGGCACTCTCATCAAGGTCTTTGACAAGTCCTGTACCCTCTGCAGTTCCATCTGTTTTGAAAAGCTCAATTCCAAATTCGTCTGTTCCGGCCCTAAAAAAGAGATTGTCGCCGGAGGCAACCATCGGATCATTAATTGGGCCACTAGTGCTCGTTGTGGTCAGCACCTCGGTACCTTCCACTGTTCCATCAGATATCCATACCTCATCATTTGCTAAACTAGAGGTGAAATTGTAAAACAAGATGTTTCCCTGATGATACGTCACATGCTCAGGCCCTGAGCCGCTTCCTAAATCAGCAAGTTTAGTGGTTCCTACTTCAGTACCATCCGATTTCCAAAGACCGTATTCCGAGGCTTCCGCTGCGATGAAGTAAAGCGTCCCATCGGCATTAGCAATATACCGCACATAAGAATGTCCGGATCCTTCATTGATATCCTTTATTCTGACAGTACCTTCTTCCGTGCCATCTGATTTCCACAGCTCTTCGCCATTGGCGTCTTTTCCATTGAAAGCAACACCTCCCCCGAACTCAACTATGTACTCCGTACTAAAGCCAGCAGAACTCCCTGAGTAGATGTCTTTAATAAGCACTGTTCCTTCTTCTGTTCCGTCCGATTTCCATAATTCCTGACCTGAAGACACTCCTGCATTTGCAGCAAAGTATAGCAAGTCGTTCACAACCAATCCGACAGGCTGGCTGGGAACTCCACTACCGGAGGTGTTGATGTCTTTTACGATTCCCGTTCCTTCCTGAGTCCCATCAGATTTCCAAAGCTCTCTTCCATTTGATGCTGAAAAAGTTGCAAAAAAGATGTGATTGCTATTTTGCTCAATAAACGTCCAACTCGACCCAACGGCTGAAGTTCCTTGATAAACCAAGTCATATTCTTCCTGTGCCTGCAAACCTGAAAAGAGAGATAATACGATGATTAGACTGGGAATGCGTGTACGTAACATGGTGAGGGTGAATTGATTAGCACTAATTTAGATAATTAACTGAATATTTTGTAATATTCTTATAATCAGTTCCTTACAATATCTCCACAATATGCCTCGCCACTTTCCCGGTTCCATCTAAAATCTGATGTCTACATGAGGTGCCGGATGCAAGAATGATGGTGTCTTTTTCTGATTCACGGACTTTTGGGAAAAGCACCAGCTCACCAATTTTCATGGAGACCTCAAAGTGTTCTTTTTCATAGCCGAATGAGCCGGCCATGCCGCAGCAGCCACTCGGAATCATTTGTACGTCAAAGCCTTCAGCGGCTTTTAATATTTTCATCGTTGGGATCATCGATGATAGGGCTTTTTGATGGCAATGTCCATGCACCAACACTTTTTGTTTCTTTCTTGGAAAGTCTGAGGAGGTCAGGTTTCCTGCATCCAGTTCTTTGGCCAGGAATTCTTCTATCGTGAAGGTTTTCTCGGCCACCTTTTCTGCCATTTTTTTTTCCTCATCCCTTAGCAAGTCAGGATACTCATCCCGAAAAGTCAGTATGGCCGATGGCTCTATCCCGACAAGGCATATGTCCTTTTTCAGTAAGCCGTGGAATAGATTCACATTTTCACTGGCCAGTTCCTTCGTCTCTTCCAGCATCCCTTTGGATAGATAAGTACGCCCACTAATGGCGTGTTTTGCAGAGCGCACCTCATAACCCATACGATCAAGGAGCATGATCGCCTTCTTCCCAATTTCCACATCCAGGTAATTCGTAAATTCATCAAAGAAGAAGTACACGGTCTTCTTCGGCTTTCGCTGAAGGGAATGGAATTTCTTCTCAAACCAATAGCGCAACGTTTGATTCGCCATTTTAGGAATGGAACGCTTACCCGCAAACCCCAGAACGGGCTTGGAAACATTTCGTGTCAGGTTGAACACCCAGGGTGCTTTTTCAAACCACTCCATGCTTTTGGCATAGTTGGCTATCATTTTGGTGCGGAAGGATGCTCCGCTTTCCTTCATGGATTGATACTGCCACTCGGCTTTCAGCTTACCCATGTCTACATTGGAAGGACACTCGCTTTTGCAGCCCTTGCACGAAAGGCAGAGATCCATCACCTCTTTGATTTCAGGCTGAGCAAATGGATTCGTTTCTTTAGAACGGGTGAGCATCTCACGCAGGATATTCGCTCGTGCCCTGGTGGTATCTTTCTCATCTCGGGTAGCCTGGTAGCTTGGGCACATGGTGCCGCCGGTCAGCTCGGATTTACGGCAATCGCCTGAACCATTACACAGCTCTGTCGAGCGAACAATACCCTGATCTTTGGAAAAATCGAGCATAGTGTCATACTCCGGTGTGACATGGTTTTTGTCAAACCGAAGGGAGGTATCCATAGGAGCTGTATCCACAATCTTGCCCGGATTGAAAATGTTTTCCGGGTCCCAGGCATGCTTTACTTTTTTCAGTAGCTGGTAGTTTTCCTCTCCGATCATTTTAGGAATAAATTCCCCGCGTAATCGTCCATCGCCATGTTCTCCGGAAAGTGAGCCTTTATATTTCTTGACCAGATTAGCAATCTCTTCTGCGATGGTTCGGAAAAGTTTGACGCCTTCTTCTGTTTTCAGATTCAGGTAAGGACGTAGGTGCAGTTCGCCGGATCCGGCATGGGCATAGTGTACACTGTATAATCCATGCTTATGGAGGATTTTATTGAAGTCGCCGATGTAGTTCGGAAGGTCCATGACATCTACTGCCGTATCCTCAATGACCGGAGCAGGCTTGGTGTCGCCCGGAATGTTGGAAAGCAGTCCCAATCCGGCTTTACGCAGGTTCCAAACTTTGGTGATATCGTCTCCTTTGATAATCGGGAATGCATATCCCAGTCGCTGCTTACCCAGCTCGGTCAGGAAATTGAGGATACGGATGTCTACTTCTTTTTCGGTCTCACCGATGAGCTCTACTACGAGGATGGCTTTTGGTTCACCCTCTACAAAGAATCGATTGGCGGCCTGCTCTTTATTTCGTGCGGTAGCCTCCAGGATGTAATGGTCCATCAGCTCGCAGGCGTATGGCTGATAATTAAGCGCGATGAGATTGGCTTTGAGCGAATCCTCAATGCTTTTGCAATGGATGCAAACGAGCCGTTTATGTCCTTGTGGGATTTTCGTGATCTTTAGTTTGGCAGCAGTAACAAAGGCTAGTGTACCTTCAGAACCAGCTATCAGGCTGCAGAAATTGAACGGCTTTCCCTTCGGATTAAATGGCTGCATATTGGCTAGCAGGTCCAGTGCATAGCCAGTGTTTCTTCGTGGGATATCCGGTTTTGGAAATTCCTTTTTAATGCGGTTGACATTCGCTTCATCCAGCAGAATTTCTGAGATATTTTGATAAAGCTCATTTTCAAGATCAGCCGACCCTCGCAAATCTTCTGATTCTTTGAAATGCACGCTCGATCCATCAGATAGCAAAGCTTTGACTTCCAAAAGATGCTCACGTGTACTCCCGTATACTACAGAATTTGACCCACAAGAATTATTACCAATCATTCCTCCAATCATGGCCCGGTTGGCGGTGGAGGTTTCAGGAGCAAAAAAGTAGCCGTGTTCGGCAAGGGTTCGATTTAGTTCATCTCTAACAATTCCCGGCTGTACCCAGGCGTATTCCTCTTCAATGTTGATTTCTAGAATTTTGGTGAAGTGTTTGGAGACATCCACTACGATTCCACCACCCACAACTTGGCCCGCCAGGGATGTGCCAGCTGTTCTGGGGATAAGTGAGGTTTGATTTTCTCTCGCGAATTGGATGAGTTTTTTGAGGTCTTCATCACCCATTGGGATCGCCACAGCCTGGGGCATTTCCCGATAGGCAGAGGCGTCTGTTGCATAGATGCGGCGGATGGCTTCACCCTCATGCAGCGTTCCTTTCAGTTCCTTTTTAAGCCCCTCGAAATTCATTATTCAAACCTAGCTGAGATTTTCTAATTTCAAAGCGTCATTCCTGACGCAGTAAACGGAGTTCAGGAATCTGTTGATTTAGATTCCGGTATTTCTCATACTTCGAAAACCGGAATGACGAAAGGAAAGAAATTTTCAATCCCCATGTAACCTTCCGAAATTACTTCAGTTTCCCCGTCAGAATGCACCAAATGAACCTACTGGAAGACCACAGTTTGATGTTGAAAGTGAAAGAGGGAGAGGTCGAAAAACTCAACCTTTTGTACAAGCGATACAGTCGCCGATTCTTTGGATTCTTTTATGGAATGACCAATGATGGAGCGACGAGTGAAGACCTGGTGCAAAACGTCTTCATGCGGATTTTAAAGTACAAACACACTTATAAGGAAAACGGAGATTTTGAAGTGTGGGCCTTCCAGATGGCGCGCAATGTGCATCACGATCATTACCGAAAAAATAAACGATACACTTTTCAGGAGGACATGAATCCCTACGAAGAGCGGTTGAGTGAAAACAAAAACCAGGAGGTGGATATGGAACGATCGGATGAACTGAACTACCTGAAGAAAGCACTGGCAAATCTTTCAGCAGAAAAACGCGAGTTGATCGAGCTGGTACGATTTCAAAAGGTGAAGTACGCGAAGGTGGCGGAGATGATGGGTGTGACAGAGAGCGCCATCAAGGTGCGGGTGCATCGAATATTGAAAGAATTAAGAGACTCCTACATAAAAATGGATGTCTAAATCCCCCTTTGAAGGCGGTCCGACGTTTCGGGGGTGTGGAGGATGTGAGATGGCATGGGGATGTAAAGAAGAATATTAATCTCAAACGAGATAACTATGAAAATAACAAAACAAAAAGCACAGGAACTCTGGCAAGACAAAATGGTCGGAAACCTTAGCGACAAAGAAGCTGAGGCGCTTGACCTGTTTTTGGCTGCTAATCGGGAGGTCGCTTCGGAACTGAAGGAGATGGAGCAAACCTGGGAGCTATTTGAGGAGATTGAGCGACCGGAACCTTCAGCGGCCATGGACGCACGCTTCGAAGGAATGATGGCAGCTTATACAGAAAAGCAAAAGGAAGTTCGTCCAAATGTGCTCGACTGGATCGTGGCGCAAATGACCAAAAGCTGGCAGGTGGGGCTGGCCTCCCTTGCGATGGGATTGTTCATTGGCTGGTGGATGCTGCCATCACAAGATCAGAAGCAGGATATTGCTCAGCTGAGTAGTGAAATTCAGAGCATGAAAGAAATGATGATGCTCACACTTATAGAACAGCCAAAAGCGCAGGAGCGCATCCGGGCAGTGAATCTGGCGGCAGAGCTACCGAAGGCAGATGAAAAAGTGGTCAATGCACTCATCACAACGCTTAACAAGGATGAGAACGTGAATGTCCGCCTGGCCGCTTTGGAATCACTGGTCAGATATGTGGATGAGCCGAATGTTCGACAAGCATTGGTCGATGCGCTGATGGTTCAGGAATCACCCCTGGTACTGGTAGCCATTGCAGATGTACTGGTGGCCATCCAGGAAAAATCCTCGGTGGAGGCCATGGAAGACCTGCAGCAGAAAACAGAGGACGAAATGGTGAAAGAAAAGCTGAATGAAAGCATTCAGACACTAAAGAATACTTAAACTCAAAATAAGGACTAATGCAATTATTACTAATACTATTAACACTGATCAACCCGGATCTCAAGGAGGACAAAGTGGTGATCAACAAAACATATGAACTCGCAAACCCCAGTCAAATGGCAGTCGTGATCAGCAACATACACGGTGATGTGGTGGTGGAAAAATCAGAAGACAATAAGGTCTATCTCTCACTCACCATCGAAATGTCGGCAAACTCAGATGCTTTACTGGAAAAAGCGAAAAATGAACTTGAGCTTGGTGAACGCGTGACGGCTGACTCACTGATGTTCTTTACCAAGGCACCATTCATCAAAAGATGTCGATGGGGAAATAATTCGGGTTATGACATGCGGGACCATCCAAAGTATGACTTCAAATATCAATACAAAATCAAGGTACCGAAGGATGTGAAGCTGGAGGCTAAAACCATAGATCACGGAGATGTTCGGGTAGAAAACATTGACGGACCCGTGAAAGTCGGCAATGTGAATGGGAAAGTAGATATAAAAAATGCCCGCAGGGTGCTCCAGGCTTCAACGGTCAATGGAGACGTGAATATCAACTTTCTGGAGAGTCCGAAAGATCCGATCGACTTCAATACGGTGAATGGAGACTTCAACTTTGAACTACCGGATAATTTCAGTGCGCAGGTTTACTTCAACAGCATGAATGGCTACCTGTACACCTCTTTTGACTATAAAAAAATGAGTCCGAAAGTAGAGAAGAGTGAAAAGAATGGAAAGTTTAAAATTGGCACCAAGGCTGGAGTGGAGATCGGTTCCGGTGGACCCGAGCTATCCTTCCGCAGCATCAATGGCAATGTGTATTTGAAGAGAGCAGACTGAAGCAAGAAAAAGAATAGAAAAATAAATTTAAAGACATGAAAAAGTTATTAATCATATTATTCCTGGGAGCCGCGGCAAGTGTCTGGGCGCAGGATTTCAACGAGCAGATAGCCGTGCCGCTTAGCTCTCCTGACAAAAAGGGAAAACTGGAAGTGGGCCAGGTGCGAGGTGATATTATCATCGAAGCGTACAATGGAAAAGAAGTGATCATCCAGGCGACTGCCGGAAAAGACGATTGCGATGACTGTGATCACGATCATGGAGAAAGCCGCAACGCTCCTGCCGGGATGAAGCGGATATCTTCCAGCCCGATTGAGCTGGAAGCATCTGAGAACAATAATCGTGTGGAGATCGAAACGAATTCCTGGAAAAAACCCATCAACCTGAATATTAAAGTGCCGGCCAATTTTGATCTGGAAGTATCTACCGTGCACGGAAAAGTGGAGGTTACAGGCTTGAATGGCTATCATGAAATTTCATCTGTTAACGGGCCTGTCACGCTCATAGACATGAGTGGGTCTATTGTCACCAATACAGTGAATGGAGCAATCATCGTTAACCTAAAATCTGTGAAACCAAACGAGCCCATGTCCTTTGTCACCCTCAATGGAAACGTGGATGTTACCCTTCCAGCCTCCGTGAAGGCACGTGCAAAAATGCGCTCGGATCGTGGCGAGATTTTTACAGACTTTGATATGACCATGGACCGATCAAAGCCGCAGGTAAAATCCGATGATGGGGAGTACAAAGTTTCCATCAACTCCTGGGTGTACGGAGACATCAACGGAGGAGGACCGGAATACACCTTCAAAAACATGAACGGAGATATTATTATCCGCAAGAAGTAAGAGTGAAATTGTCAAAATTTTATCTGATCTGGTTCCTGTTCCTAGCCCAACTTAATGGGTGGGGGCAGCAACTGGATCAATCTGTTCTTGATCAGATTATTGAGAAAGCAGAACAATCAAATTCAGATGCTCTGATTATTAAAAAGAGTGACAATGTGATTGTTAAAAAGGGCAAAGACTCACCTGTATATATAGCATCCGCAGGAAAATCTTTGACGAGCCTTGGAATAGGCATGTTGCTCATGGAAGGATTTCTTGATTCACTTGATCAGCCAGTTTATTCATTATACCCAGAGTGGGAACAAGGAAATAAGAAGTTCATTACGGTTCGTATGCTTTTGAACCATACTTCTGGTTTACAAAATCATCCCAATGCAAGTGTAGAACTTGAGCCTGCACCAGATTATAAAGTCGACAACATTATTAAGCTAGCTCTTGCCGCTGAACTAGAAAACAAACCTGGCCAAGAGGTTTCATACAATAACAAAGCAGTGGCTCTATTAGGAGGAGTAATTGAGGCGGCATCTGGTTTAAGGATGGATGAGTTCTTTGAAAAGTATTTTTTTGATCCAATGGATATTAAAGACGTCTCATGGATAAGGGACAGAGCAGGGAATCCTACTGCACATGGGGCGTTTATCATAAAGCCAAGCGACTTGTTGAAGTTTGGAACTCTGATGCTCAATGGAGGGAAGTATGAAGGTACTCGAATACTACCAGAAGAATGGGTAGAAGAGTCATTTCAACCAGGACAAACTCAACTTCCTATTTGGGGATTATTATGGTGGCGACTGCCTGCTTATGAAAAAAGAGTTATTGATGAGGAACTCATACAAACATGGCGTGAACGAGGGGCGTCTTCTGATTTAATTGATAAAGTTTTGCCGATAGTTGATAAAGTGTTTTCCGATAAGCATTCCTATTACAATGAGATGGAGCTTCTCTTAGGGGAAACATGGGGTAATCAGCTCGATGAAAATAATGTTGGCGGGAAATATTCAAGTAAGCGGATATATTCAGATGATATTGTGGCCTACTATGCTGATGGCTTTCGTGGAAACTACCTTGTTGTAATTCCTGAAAAAGAAATTGTGGCTGTAAGGTGTGCGGATCCTAATGGCTTTAATTATCAGACAGATTTCTTTCCCGATTTTGTGGAATTGACTAGCAAGCTGTAAACAGCTCTTTGTAAATAATGAATCCCACAACAGCATTGCGGGTTTTTTTGTTTATTTATTGGCATGAAAAAGAGGATCAAGCTGCCGCGAATTGTGCAAGATTACAAGAATAAGGAGAAAATTATCCTGCGTGATTACCTGGCCCTGGAGCGCACTACCATGGCCAACCAACGTACACTTTATGCCGTGATTCGAACGGCCATCTACCTCGTTTTGGCTGGTATTGCTTTCATCACGCTGGAAACCTTCACAAAGTTGAATTGGATAGGGTATGTCTTATTCATTATCAGTGGAGTGATGGTCATTTTTGGGGTTATACGCTTTCTTGCTCTGCGCAAAAAGCTCACTAGATTTTACGATGATTCAATGAAAGAATTTGAAGATTCAGAGCGGGTAAAAAACAGGAATGAGTAACGAGGCAATAGCCCAAAATAAAAGCTTGAGCGGGAGCCCTACTTTGGCAAAGTCTGCATATTTATAGGGTCCTGCACTGTATACCATGGTATTCGTCTGGTAGCCTACCGGTGTAATGAAACTGGAACTTCCTGCAAACGCAATGGTCATCAATAGTGGTGTTGGGTTTACATCCATTGCAGCGGCTATTGAAATTGCCACAGGTGCCAAAAGAGCAGCCGCCGCATTATTGGAAATGATTTCTGTAAGAATGGAGGTCGTGAGATAGATGGCAGAAATGACGGCCATAGGCCCCAGGTTTTTACCAACTTCCTCTGTTAGAAATTCACCAATCAATGAAGAAAGCCCGCTCTCATTCATAGCAGCTCCCATACTCAGCGCCCCGGCAAGCAGAAAAATGACCTGCCAGTCGATCGCACGGTAGGCATCATTCATGGTGATGACATTCGTGACGTTTAGAAAGACAATTCCTGCGAAGGCAGCAATCATAATGGAGGTAACATTGAATGTTGCCAGCAGAATAACTGCTAATAGGGTGCCCAGCACAATTACGAGCTTATTTTTATCAACCGAAGGGACCCACTCTGCACGCATAGATAGAAAAGAGGTTCTGTCATTCTCCTCATTTGTGTTTAAGAGGCGATACCCTTCTTCATTGGTCTGCAAAAGCAATATATCTCCGGGCATCAATCGGATATCATCCAGGTCTGAAAAAGACTCCCTGCCTCTTTGTCTGATTGCCAGAATGCGCGACTGGTACTTTCGTAAAAAATCGATCTGTTTCAGTTTCTTTTCGGCCATCGGAGAGTTGGGTAAAATGACAATTTCAATCAGCGATGTACCTTCTTGAGGGAAGATCTTCCCTGTGTGCTCATCGTGAATGTCGAACTTATCTGACTGAAGAATTTTATTGATTCGATCCATGCTGCCTTCCACCAGGAGCACATCGTTTTCCTGCAATTTGAAATCCGGAGTTGGGTCTTTCAGGGATTCATCTCCTCGTTGAATTTCAATGACCCGCTCTTTTTCAAAATAGTCGCTCAGGCTTCTTTCATCATCTTCCAATGCGTCAGTGACAATGATTTCACAGAGATAATCTGAGATTTTTTCATCGCGTGCTTTTTGATTCATCTCTCGTTCAGGAATAAGTTTTTTCCCGAAAAGCATTAAGTAGACGATTCCAACAGCAAAGAAGACCAAGCCCAATGGTGCCAGATCAAACATGAAAAATCCTTCAAGGCCTTCATCTTTTGCGATACCACTGACCAGCAGGTTGGTTGAAGTTCCTATCAATGTGCAGGTGCCCCCGAGAATTGCTCCAAAAGAAAGCGGTATCAGGTAGCGCGCCGGAGACATTTTTTGACTTTTAGCCGCATTGGAAACAATGGGAATAAAAGTCGCAACTACAGGCGTATTATTTACAAATGCAGATATGCCGCCTACCCCGGTGGAAAGGATCAATACACTTTTTTTGTAGCCTTTACGAAGCAGATCACCAAACCAGGGTGCGATGCGACTAATAATACCGGTTTTTAGCAGCGCATCACTTAAGACAAACATAGCAGCGACCGTCAGTGTGGCGGAGTTAGCAAATCCCATGACTCCTTGTTCGGGCGAAATGACACCAGAAAATACAAGAAGTACCAGTATCCCAATTCCTATTACATCTACAGAAAATCGTTCCGTGACAAAAAGCACCAATGCCAGCAGAATAACCCCTACGGTGATCCACATGTCTATTGTCATAGTCTAAATATACAAATAGCAGGTTTTGAAAAAATGGAATCTCACTATATTGCCTGCTAGCATGGAGGCAATTGATGGGGTTACTTTAAACTTTAGTGAGGCTAATCTTTTCTATCTGAATCTTAGCCTGGGGTTCATCATGTTTGGTGTAGCTATAAATCTGAGGATTGCGGATTTTGTCCGGGTAATCCAAAAACCAAAAGCTGCTCTGGCGGGCATGCTGTCCCAGTTTATCGTGTTGCCTGCACTCACTTTTTTACTGGTTCTTATTATCCAACCAAGGCCCAGCTTTGCACTTGGAATGATGCTGGTGGCCGCCTGTCCAGGAGGAAATATTTCCAACTTCATGACGGCCATGGCAAGAGGAAACACGGCACTTTCTGTTAGCCTCACGGCTGTTTCCAGCACATTGGCCATCGTGATGACACCCATAAATATTGCATTCTGGGGGAGTATGTATGCACCCACAGCTGAAATTCTCACAGAAGTGAGTCTTGATTTCTGGCAACTGTTGAAAACCATCACAATGCTTTTATTGATCCCAATCATTTTGGGAATGTTGCTTCGAAAGTGGAAACCTGCGATTGCAGACCGGCTGCATCCTGTCATGCATTACAGCTCCATTGCCATTTTTGTGGCGATTGTGATCATGGCTTTCAGTGCCAATTTTGATCTGTTTCTGTCCTACATCCACTTGGTAGTGTTGCTGGTACTCGCACACAATGCGGTTGCTTTGCTTGCCGGTTATAAACTGGGGGCACTATTTGGACTTGAATCACAGGATCGACGCTCTATTGCCATAGAAACAGGAATCCAAAACTCGGGGCTGGGCCTGATACTTATCTTTGGGTTTTTTGAAGGATTAGGGGGGATGGCGATTGTGGCTGCCTGGTGGGGTATTTGGCACATTCTCTCCGGACTTAGTCTGGCCTATTTCTGGAGCCGTTCGGACGCTTTGACGACAGCAGAAGTTTCAGAAACCAAACCATAAGATTTGCATCTTATTCTTTCGCTGATTATCAGTCCTTTAACCTCATTTGCGAATAATTTTTTGAATTGGTTCGCTGAATAGCCAATAGCAAATTATTTCCTTATTTTTGCCGACCTTATTAAAAGAGCATTTAGAATAACATGGCACTAATAGGAACACTGAGAAACAAGATGGGTAAGATCGTGGTGGGAGCAATCATGGTCACAATGGTCGCTTTCATTGGCACGGATTTGATTGGAAACGCTTCATTTTTAGGTGGAGGTGAAAACCCGGATATCGGAGAGATGGCCGGAGAGACTATTTCCAATACTCAGTTTCAAAATAAAGTAGACGAGCTGTCTTACAACTTTGCTATCAATACCGGCAGAAATCCTTTGCAGGAAGAGACAGATCAAATTAGAAATCAGGCATGGAATGCATTGATTTTAGAAAAAGTATATGAAAAGCAGTTTGATGAACTTGGTATAGTCGTAACTAACAATGAGTTGGTAGACATGGTGCAGGGCAGCAACATCAGCCCTCAGATCATGCAGTTTTTTGCAGATCCAAATACCGGCCAGTTTCAGAAGGAAAATATTACTGCTTTCCTTGGCAGCCTTCAGCAGGCTCCACCGCAGCAAAGAAATTCATGGATCGCATTCGAGCAATCGCTAATCCCAAGCCGAAAGCTTGAGAAATATGCAAACCTTTTCACAAAGACCAACTATGTGACGAAGTACGAGGCGAAGGACGAATATGTAAATCAAAATGCAAATGCGACAATTGATTACATGTACGTACCATTCCTAAGCGTTTCAGATTCTGCCATTAGCGTTACGGATAGTGAGCTTCAGGCGTATCTTGACGATCATGAGTCTGAGTTTCAACGCGAGGAAACAAGAAGCATGGACTATGTGGTTTTCGACGTTGTTCCTTCAGCTGCAGACTCAGCCATAGTAGCGGATGAGGTGATGGATTTGAAGCAGTCATTAGCTAACGCTAACAACGACTCTAGCTTTGTGACTATCAACTCTGATGATCCATATCCATTCATCACGTACACTGATGATAACCTACCGGCAGTTCTTCAAGGTCAGGAAATGGGTTTTGTATCTGAGCCAGCAATCGTGAATGGATCTTACGAGTTTTATAAGCTTTCCAGAAAGGATGAGCCTGCTCCTGACAGTGTGCTTTACCGAGTGGCTAAAATGAAAAAGGAATTTTTCGTTTCTGATGAAACGATTAACGAGGTATACAGACAAGCTGACCTTTTCGCAGCTTCTGCAGGAAACCTGGAAGAATTCACAAGACTTGCTGAGGAGCAAGGATTGGATGTGAGAACGGCTAACCGAATCGGTAAGAATGCGCAGCGCGTGGGTCAAATTATCGAAGCAAGAACGCTTGTGCTTTGGCTATACAATGATGCGAAGACCGGCGCAGTTTCAGAAGTAAAAGAAGTAGGTGAAAAATATGTGGTTGCCGCGATGACGGCCGAGCAGGAAGAGGGTGTAGCTAATCTGGAGGAAGTGAGAAACCAGGTGGAGCGAAAAGTAAGAAACGAAAAGAAAGCAGCATCAATCATAGGCAATTTGAACGGAATAGATGCTACAGGTGTAGAAGCATATGCGACGGCATACGGCGAGGGAGCAAAAACAGGAACTGCAGACTTCCAGCTGTTTTCAAATAGTATCACCGGAGTTGGATATGCTCCTGAGGCCATAGGTCTTTCATTTGCATTAAATGAAGAAGAGATGACCCGGGCATTCGCCATTCAGGATGGGGTAATCATAGTGAAATTGACCGCTAAGGATATTCCTGCAGACATAGATGATTATTCATCATTTGCCTTGCAGGTATCTCGTCAGCGACTGGGACAAAGTGCAATGGTGGCGGACTTCCCGCTTTCATACTTCAGGCTTTTCGTTCCTAGAAAGATTGACGAAGCGGTGAAAGAATTCGCAGAGATTGAAGATATGAGATACAAGTTCTTCTAAAGAAGAAAAAACAAATCTGTTCAAGCCATTCCGAACTATATCGGGATGGCTTTTTTTATAGTATAGATTGAAAACTAAATTGAACCAATGAGCTGGGACGAAAAAGCATTTTTGGAAAAGCTGGAGGGTGCGCATCAGTTCCCTGATAATTATACCTTTAAGTTCATCGTAAAGCCTGAACATCAGGCGCAGGTGGAGGCATTGCTGCCAGATGCAGATGTGAAGCTCAAGCCCAGCTCCGGGAATAAATATGTGAGTATTACACTCAATCAAAAGATGAACACCAGCAAAGAGGTAGTTGACGTGTATAAGCGTGCCCACACGATTGAGGGGATCATTGCACTATAAAATCAAAAAATTATGAGTTGGAAAGAAGAAGATAACAAGCTGAAGAAGACCTTTGAATTTAAAGACTTTGTGGAAGCCTTTGGCTTCATGAGTCAGGTGGCGATCATCGCAGAAAAGATGAATCATCACCCCAACTGGAGCAACGTCTACAATACGGTCAGTTTTGAGCTGAATACGCATGATGCCGGAGATGTGGTGACGGAAAAGGATAAGAAACTGGCTGAGGCGATTGATGGGTTAATCAAAAACTAATTCCTCCATTGAGGCCGGGCCGACGTTTCGGAGGTTAGATGGGTGTTTATGGCATTTGACACCCCTATAGTCCCCTCAAGGGGACAATCTTTGCATATCTTAGTCACATTATGACCGTTGAACCAGGAAAGCTATACCTTGTGCCCACTCCTATCGGTAACCTCGCCGACATGACCTACCGGGCGGTAGAAGTACTGAAGAACGTAGATCTAATTTTAGCCGAAGATACACGTACTTCCGGGGTACTCCTCAAGCATTACGACATAGGAACTCCGGCTCAAAGTTTCCATGCACACAATGAGCATAAAAAAGTCAACGAGGCGATTGAAAGATTAAAGAGCGGGCAATCCATCGCTCAGATATCGGATGCAGGAACACCCGGCATATCCGATCCGGGTTTTCTCTTGGTAAGAGAAGCACTCGCACATGAGATACCGGTGGATTCACTTCCTGGAGCCACAGCCTTTCTTCCAGCGCTGATCAAATCCGGTTTTCCGTGTGAACGGTTTGTGTTCGAGGGATTTCTGCCACACAAAAAAGGCAGGCAGACGCGAATCGAAGCAATGAAGGAAGAAACGAGGACGGCTGTCTATTATGAGTCGCCGCATCGTTTGCTCAAAACCCTTCAACAATTCAAGGATATTTTGGGGGATCGAAACGTTTCGGTTTCCAGAGAGTTAACAAAGAAGTTTGAAGAGACAGTGACTGGTCCAATAGAAGAAGTGCTTACTTACTTCAGCACCAAATCCATTAAAGGAGAATTCGTCATTGTATTAGAAGGAGCTAAATGAATCTTGAAAATCTCACCGGAAAAGTAGCAGCAGTAGCCCTGAAGACCGGAGGGTTTATCCGACAGGAGCGAAAACGTTTTTCCTACGATGAGGTGGAATTTAAAGGAGATAGCGACCTGGTTTCTTATGTGGATAAGGAATCTGAAAAGCAGATTATCTCGGGGCTTAAAAAAATTCTTCCGGAAGCCGGGTTTATCACCGAAGAAGAAACGACGGAGCAGGAGCAGAAGGAATTCACCTGGATCATCGACCCGCTGGATGGAACCACAAATTTTGTTCATGGAATACCTAATTATTGCGTGAGCATAGGTCTGATGCATGAGGAAAAGATCATAGCAGGAGTGGTTTATGAAGTAGCGAACGATGAATGCTTCTATGCATGGAAAGATGGGGGTGCCTATCTAAATAAGCGGCCAATCAGAGTGTCTTCAGCTCAATTTTTTACAGATACGGTGTTGGCTACAGGCTTTCCATATTACGAATTTGAACGGCTGGATGAGTACCTACAAATTTTGCATCAGCTAATGGAAGGAACGCAAGGGCTCAGGCGCATGGGTAGCGCTGCAGCGGATATGGCTTATGTAGCCTGTGGTCGTTATGGCGGCTACTTCGAGTATAACCTCAACTCCTATGATATCGCAGGTGGAGTTATTCTGGTAAAGGAGGCGGGTGGCACAGTCACTGATTTCAAAGGGGGTGATGACTACATTTTTGGTCGGGAGATCGTTGCTGGTGGAGGCGTTCACTCTCAACTATTGCATGTGATTAAGAAGTATTGGTAGGATTATTGTAGATTCAACCGTACAATCTACAATTATGAAAACACTCACTATTCTCATGATCTTCCTCATGGCTGCCTGTGGTGGCAATGGTGGATCAAATATAAGCGCTGAATCAGGACACATGGACTTGATGGATGTTGTTCCAGAAGAAGATTTTTTAGGGGAATCAAAAGAAACGTGGAGGCCACAAAATAGCTCTACATCCAAATCATCTAATCAATCTGATCCTGAAATAGAAAAGAAAGTCATCAAAACTGGTGGACTCTCCTACCGCGTGGAAAGCACCAAGGAAGAGTATCAACGCATCAGCAAGCTGCTTGATCAGTATGATGCCTATATCTCCTCAGAAAACGAAAACAAAGGATACGATCGGATCAACTACAATGTGAGCATCAAAGTGCCGCCTCAAAACTTCGATGTGTTAATAAAAGAGGTGACTGACGGTAAGAAATTGGATAATCGATGGGTGAACACCGATGATGTGACGAGTCGGTATTATGACCAGCAATCGCGCATTGAAAACAAAAAGAAGCTGGAGGAGCGATATCAGGAAATTCTGAAAAAAGCAGATAAGATCAGCGACATCCTGGAGGTGGAACGAAACCTGAATCAGGTACGCTCAGAGATTGAGTCTCTGCAAGGACAGTTTAAGTTGTTGAATCATCAAATCAATTACAGCACATTGGACATTTCCTTTTATGAACTTGTCCCTTATGAATTGGATCAAGAGCAGCGTCCGGGGTTTGGCACACGGCTCCTAAATGCCATGTCCGCAGGATGGCAAGGCTTTCAGACCTTCTTAGTTTATCTATTGGCACTCTGGCCATTTGGTTTGCTTGCACTTGGTGTAGTTTGGGTGGTGAGAAAAGTAAGAGCCCATAAGAAATCTGAATAGACATCCCCCTGCCACTTCTTCTTACTTCGCACCCCCCTTCAAAGGGGGAGTTATCCCCTTGAGGGGATTATAGGGGTGTTATTCATAATGTTTCTACTTTTGCTCACATGAGCAAACCCAACATACGAGTCGGTTACGGATACGATGTACACGCTCTGGCAGAAGGAGTAGACTTCTGGCTTGGCGGCATACATATCATGCATACTCATGGAGCTTATGGTCACTCAGATGCGGATGTTTTGATCCATGTGATTTGTGATGCTCTGCTAGGTGCTGCAAATATGCGTGATATCGGCTTTCACTTCTCTGATAAAGACCCAAAATATAAAGGGATCGACAGCAAGATTTTGCTAAAGAATGTGGTTGAGTTGATTGGAGAGAAAGGCTACAAAATAGGGAATATTGATTCTACCATTTGTCTACAGGAGCCAAAAATTAACCCGTATGTGCCGGCCATGAAAAAGACCCTAGCTAAGGTGATGGGCATTCCACAGGATGATGTTTCCATCAAAGCAACCACCACGGAAAAGCTGGGCTTTGTGGGAAAAGAAGAAGGGGTGGCAGCTCACGCGACAGTGCTGATTTATAAAGACTAAATTGTCACCCTTAGGCTCTCGAAGGGTGTCTATCTTTCGACGAGCTCAAGATGACACCAAGTAAAATGCCTATCAAAATCACGATATTACTTGTTTTTCTGGCGCAATCATTTCTTGTCCATTCACAGGGGAATAAGTCAGGATCTAACACCTACAATTATTTGATTGAACCTGGGAAAGCTGAGGGGTTACTAACTCTAAAAGGCAGAGTACTGGATCAAAGTAAGCAGGGAGTCCCATTCGTAAATATTGGTATTAGAGGGACACTTTATGGCACAGCTGCAGATAATCAAGGTTATTTCACGCTCATACTTCCATCATCACTTGACGATCAGATCGTAACCATTTCATGCGTTGGTTTCCAATCGATGACTTTACCAGTGACTGAACTAAAGAAGAAATATCAGTTTGTGCTGAATGATGACATTTCTCAGCTTGCAGACATTGAAGTAAAATCTGAGAGAATTACTGCTAGAGATGTGATCAAGGGAGTAATCAGGCGAATTCCGGATAATTACTCGCAAGAGCCATATACTCAGATGAAGCTGTATAGGCAGAAGGTGAAAATTGAAAATGGTGGATTATACATTGTGGAAAAAATCGAAGAGGAATACGATGACAATGGATATGAATCTTCAGGCATGTATAGCCTAAGAAAAAATGAAAGTTTTAGACTAATTCATCAATGTCGGATTGGAAAGCTAGATACAACTACAGGAAAAGTGTCGTGGTATAGAAATTATAAAAGAGACTTCCCGACACATACGGCCTGGTCTGACGCAGTTAACGTTAGATTCAATAATTTTCTTTCAAATAGTAAATACAAGAAATATGATTTTCAGTTCAATGAACGAGGCTTAACTAGCAAGGACACCATATACATTGATTTCAGTATTAATAATCCCGGACACAGAAGCACCACTGCACTTGATCCTTTAAAATTTTCCGGTTCTATCTTGGTAGATGCAAATACTTATGCTGTACTGGAAGTACAGACCTTAGCCGTTTTAGATAAGGTAAACATGCTTAAGGCTAAAACATATAGAAGTTATAAAGACAATTCAGAGCCTGTCTGGTGGGAAAAGGAGATTGTCAAGTACAAAAAAGTAGAAGAATATTATTTTTTGGGTTCATTTCAGCGGTTATCCAATTGGGATCAGAATGCAGATGGCTTTATAGAAATTATTGGTTTGAACGTGAGCTCTGGTGAACGAGAAAAGCAAGAAAGTAGCCGAAACCCGCAAGAGGAATACAATCCCAAAAAATGGGAGACATTTATCCAGTCCAATCAATGAGCATTAAAATCATCACAACGGAAGACGGCTCCCACAGCCTGTTTGATGAAGAGTTAAACGAAACTTACCACTCCACCCGAGGTGCGAGAGGAGAATCTTTGCATGTATTTATCAAAGAGGGTCTGGAACATTGGTTGTCACAAAATCAAGCGGATGAAATTCGAATTGTAGAAGTAGGTCTGGGTACAGGATTAAATGCCTTTCTAACTGCACAATTTGCCGAGCAGCAAAACCAAAAAATTCATTTCACCTCATTAGAGCCTTTTCCAATTGAAAAGGAAATCTTTGAGAACCTCAATTATTATGAAAGCGAGGACGAACGGCAACTTTTGATGGAGATCCATGAAACTGAGTGGGAAAAAGAAGTTGAGATTTCAAAGAACTTCAAACTGCATAAAACAGCTACTAAACTTGAGCGCTTCTCAACTTCAACACCTTTCAACATTGTTTATTTCGATGCATTCGCTCCCAGCAAGCAACCGGAAGTCTGGTCCTTGGAAAATCTTAAAAAGTGTAATTCCTTACTTCAAAATGGGGGAGTGTTAACCACTTATAGTGCGCAAGGGCAGTTTAAGCGAAACCTGGCTGAGGCTGGCTTTGAGGTTGAAACCCTACAAGGAGCCATGGGTAAGAAGGAAATGGTTCGGGGAATTAAAAATCAATAAATTGGTTACATGAAATTAATCCCTTTCTTTCTAGCTGTCCTACTTCCTTTCCTTTCGCTAAGCCAGTCTCAAATAATCGATCCTCGTGACGGTCAAGAGTATCAAATTACCAGGTTGGGTGATTTATTCTGGATGACAGAAAATCTACGCTTCAAAGGGGAAGGCTCGGTCTGTAAAAAAGATTGCGATCAGATTCGATTTTATGACTATCGTTATCTATCCAATGTTTGCCCAGAAGGATGGCGCTTACCAACAATGAATGAATGGGATTCTTTTACAAAATCATTTTCGGATGCTGAAACAGCCAGAATGATGGAGGGAAATGAAAAATTGTACCGGGTTGACTTTCTGGATCAACACCACATTTTTGAATCCAATGTATTGAATATCAAACCTTATGGACGCGTAGAGGGAGGAGACTTGGGAGAAGGAAATTTCATTGATTTTTGGTCCATCAATCCTGCATCCGCCGATGAAAGATTTCATATGCATCTGACTCCTTATTCTATTGTAGGCCATTCACATAAGCATCATTTAAAACCAAAAAAGGAAGAGGACTTCAGACTTTTTCCTGTCCGATGTGTTTGTGAGTCTGAGAAAGTTGAAAGCTCAAACTGATTAGAATATCTTAGCACAATGTCCGAAAAGAAACTCTTCCTACTCGATGCATTTGCATTGATTTACCGTGCGCACTTTGCCATGAGTCAAAATCCAAGACTCACTACGAATGGCATCAATACCGGTGCGATTCTGGGTTTTACCAATTCCCTGCTGGAGATTATTACAAAAGAGAAACCTTCTCATATCGGGGTGGCCTTTGATACCCACGCACCTACTTTCCGTCACGAAGACTATGCGGAATACAAAGCCACTCGTCAGGAGCAACCGGAGGAGATCAAGGTGGCTATTCCATACTGCAAGAATATCGTGAAGGGGTTGAATATCCCCATTCTGGAAATGGATGGCTATGAGGCGGATGACCTGATCGGGACAATTGCCAAAGAGGCAAGCAAGGAGGGGTTTAAGGTATATATGATGACACCAGATAAGGACTTTGCGCAGCTGGTAGATGAGAACATTTTCTTATACAAACCCAAACGAATGGGGAATGGAGTTGAGGTTATGGGAATCCCGGAAGTACTGGAAAAGTTTGATATCGATAAGGTAGATCAGGTACGAGATGTGCTAGGATTAAAGGGCGACTCGGTGGATAACATTCCTGGTATTCCCGGCATTGGAGACAAGACCGCTTCCAAGCTTTTAAAGGAATTTGGTACAGTTGAAGGAATCGTAGAAAATGTTGACAAATTAAAAGGCGCACTACAGAAACGTGTGGAAGAGTTTGGCCAGCAGGGCATCATGTCGAAAGAGCTGGCAACCATCAAAATTGATTCACCAATTAAGTTCGATGAAAATGATCTGAAATATGGTGATCCGAATCCGGAAATCCTGAAACCCATCTTTGATGAACTTGAGTTCAAGACCATTGCCCGTCGGGTGTTTCAGGAGGAGAATGAAATCAAGAAAGGCGACACTCAACAGCTGGGCTTGTTTGATACAGCAGGTACTTCAAGTGAGTCCTCAGACAAGCGATCTTCGATAGAAACTACCGATCACAAATATCATTTGGTTTCGACAACTGATGAGGCTAAAAAACTGGCAGATAAACTGGCACTTCAAAAGTCCTTTTGCTTCGATACGGAAACCACCAGTCTGGAGACCAGAGAAGCCAAGCTGGTAGGGATTGCCTTTGCTATAGAAAAAGGAGAGGCCTGGTATGTGCCTTGCTTTGACAAAGCACAGGAGATTTCTGATGTGTTTAAGGAGGTACTGGAAAATGAGGAGATTGAGAAAATTGGTCAGAATCTGAAGTACGACATCCAGGTGATGCGCAATTACGAGGTAAATGTCAAAGGCACCATTTTCGATACTATGCTGGCACACTTCCTGCTTGATCCCGAATCCAACAACAGCATGGATTGGCTGGCTGAAAAGTTGTTGAACTATAAGACCATTTCGTTTGAAAATCTGGTTGGCCCGAAAGGGAAGAATCAGAAAACCATCGATCAGATTGATCCGGAAAAGGTGAAGAACTATGCCTGTGAGGACGCGGACATCACACTTCAGCTGAAAGAGCTTCTGGAGAAGGATATTGATGAACGAAAATTGCAGCGACTACTTCATGAGGTGGAAGAGCCTTTATCCTTTGTGCTTGCCGACATGGAATACCAGGGAGTGAAGGTGGATACGAGTGCGTTGGAAAAAATGTCGAAAGAACTGGATGAGCTGAGCCGCAATGTGCAACAGGAAATTTTTGATATTGCCGGAGTGGAATTCAACATCGGCTCGCCCAAGCAGCTCGGAGAGATTCTGTTCGATAAGCTGAAAATTGTAGATAAACCGAAGAAGACAAAAACAGGCCAATATGCCACAGGTGAAGATATCCTTTCCAAGCTGGCAGATGAGCACGCCATCGCAGAGAAGATTTTAACCTTTCGGGAATATCAAAAGCTAAAATCCACTTATGTGGATGCATTGCCAAAGCTGATCAGCCCGGCGGATGATCGCATCCATACGGACTATCGGCAAACGGTGGCGGCAACCGGAAGATTGAGTTCCAATAATCCAAACCTTCAGAATATTCCCATTCGAACGGAAAAGGGACGTGAGATCAGAAAAGCATTTGTCCCGAGAGACAAGGACTATCTGATCATGGCTGCAGATTACTCTCAGATTGAGCTACGCATCATGGCATCTTTTTCCAAAGACGAGCACATGATGCAGGCCTTCAAAGAGGGGCGGGATATCCATGCGACCACAGCATCGAAAGTTTTTGGCGTTGACATTGACAATGTGGAGCCAAACATGCGCAGAAAAGCCAAAGAAGTAAATTTTGGAATTATTTATGGCATCTCTGCCTATGGTCTATCTCAAAACCTGAATATCTCTCGTGGAGAAGCACAGGAGATAATCGATTCCTATTTCAAGGAGTTTCCGAATGTGAAGAAGTACATGGACACCACGATCGAAAAAGCGAAGAAAGATGAATACGTGGAGACCATTTTAGGAAGAAGGAGATATTTGAGGAATATCAATTCCCGAAACTTCACCATGCGTGGGTTTGATGAGCGAAACGCTATCAACGCTCCGATTCAGGGAAGCGCTGCAGACATTATCAAAATAGCCATGATTGATATCCATCGATGGATGCAAAGGGAGAAACTCCAATCCAAAATGATCATGCAGGTGCATGATGAACTGGTGTTTGATCTACATAAGGATGAACAGGATCTTTTGGTTGGTAAGGTGGAGGATTTCATGAAAAATGCACATCCCCTGGAAGTGCCGATGGAAGTGGAAATCGGGATCGGTCAAAACTGGCTGGAGGCGCATTAAAAATTCTTTTCTTCATCACCCCCCAGCCCCCTCAAGGGGGAAATTGATTCTCAACAAGAAGAGTCTATAAATCTTTGTTTATAAACTAGACTTTTAATTCAGCGAGTCTAAAATGTTGTATGCTCCGTTCCCCCTCGAGGGGGCTAGGGGGTGACCTCTCTGTCCAAAATCCAATTTTCAATCGTTCGCACCACATTATTGATGTCGGAGAGAACCTCAGAATCTTCAAAATGAATAATGAAATATCCCATCTCTTTTAACTCTTTCTTCCGTACATGATCTTTAGCTGCCACCTCTTCAAACTGATGAGTGTATCCATCTACTTCGATGATTAGTTTGAGCTCTTTACAAAAGAAGTCGACGATATAATTTCCAATTGGCCTTTGCCTCAAAAAACGGTATTCCATCATCTGCTTTTCTCCAAGCACCTCACGCCACATGACTGTCTCTGCTTTAGTTGGGTTTTTCCTGAGTTTTCTAGCTAGCTGCTTTAGATTTTTGTTGTAGTTATTATTGGAATATTTGTTCATTTTCACCCCCCAGTCCCCTCAAGGGGGAGTTGTATGTATTGTTTCTAGAATATGTTTACAGATAAACATAGTTAAACCTGGAATACCTCAAAAGAGATTATCTAAGATTGGCCTTTTTTAGCAATCTTTCAAAAACACACCTTTCCCCCTTGAGGGGGTTAGGGGGTGATGGGATTCATCTATAAATTTGGGTATGCTAACATCTCCGCCTTCCTTCTCAGACATCAAGCGAGCACACCAGCGCATCTCGCAGTACATCTACAACACACCGGTAATGACCTCCGCCAATCTGGATGAACTGGCAGGATGTCACATGTTTTTCAAGTGCGAAAACTTCCAAAAGGTTGGTGCTTTTAAAATGCGTGGAGCTTCTAATGCCATCTTTTCATATCGGCCTGAGGAGAGAGTCAATGGGTTTGCATGTCATTCTTCAGGGAATCACGGGCAGGCGGTGGCACTCGCGGCTAAGCTGGCTGGATCCAAAGCCTATGTCGTCATGCCAAAAGGCGCACCAAAGGTCAAGATCGATGCTGTAAAGGGATATGGTGCCGAGGTGATTGAATGTGAGCCGACGGAGGAATCAAGGGAGTCGACCTGCAATGAAGTGATTGAAAAAACAGGCGCGATCCTTATCCATCCTTTTAATGATTATAACATCATCGCAGGGCAGGCCACTGCAGCGAAGGAGCTTATTGAGGAGGTGGAAAACCTGGATGCATTAATTGCTCCGGTAGGTGGAGGCGGATTAGCTTCCGGTATGGCGCTGGTTTCGCATTACCTGAATCCCAATCTGGAGTTGTATGTGGGTGAACCGGAAGAGGTAGATGACTGCTATCAATCATTGAAAAACGGGAAAAGGGTGGCGAACAAAACATCCAATACGATTGCAGATGGCTTGAAAGCATCCATTGGCCCAAAGAATTTCGATATTCTATCAGAGCACATTAAGGAGGTACTTCTGGTTTCCGAGGCGGAAATTGTACAAGCGATGAAGCTGATCTGGGAGCGCATGAAAATTGTGATTGAACCATCCTGTGCCGTTCCTTTTGCAGCGATTTTGAGAAATCCCAAAGTGTTTGAAGGGAAACGTGTGGGAGTCATTCTGACCGGAGGGAACGTAGAACTCACTCAACTCCCATTCTGATGTCCAGAAAAATCTTTGTCATCTGGAATCCCTTTGCCGGTGGTAAAGCGTTGAAGATTTGTAAAAAATTATCTGAGACACTTAGCGAGCGGCAGATCGATTATCAGGTCTTCGATACAAATGAAAGCAAGAGTGCCACAAAAACCATTGAGGAGTTTCTGGATACATCATTTACTGACCTTATCATCATTGGAGGAGATGGAACCATCAATGAATCGGTGAATGGATTGAAATATGACATTCCGGTTGCCATTCTTCCTGCAGGCACTGGGGACGACTTCATTAAAAATGTTACAATCGGCCAGACACTGGACGAGCAAATTGATACTGCGTTAGAAGGGGAAGTCCATCGAATTGATTTGGGTCAATGCAATGATCGTAAGTTCGTCAACGGAGTTGGGATTGGGTTTGATGGACAAATTGTAGAGGATATGGCGTCTAAGCGAGTCCCGCTTTTAACCGGACATGCCGCTTATTACTATCATGTACTTCGTATTTTAGGTGGCTATCGCGAGCGCAAATTCGACTACAAAATAGATGATCAAACCTTCCAAAAAGATTTGATCCTGCTGACCATCGGTAATGGAACAACGTTTGGAGGTGGATTCAAACTGATGCCCGAGGCAAAGGTTGATGATGGGCTACTGGAAATTTGCGAAATCGGCAAAGTATCCGGACTGAGAAGGTTTCTGAACATCAATAAACTCTCAGGGGGAACACACGGATCATTGAAGGAAATCAACTTTTACAAAGCAAAGTCGGTCAAAGTAGAAGCGAACGATTTACTATTTGCTCATATCGACGGTGAACGAATGGGTCAGCCGCCATTTGAGATTAAAGTGTTGCAGGAGGCTTTGCAATTAAGAGTTTTTAATAACTTTAGATGATGCCAAAGATTTATGAATACCTAGGTATTATTTTCTTTTTTTATTCTAATGAGCATGAGCCAATTCACGTGCATGCAAGAAAGGGAGAATTTGAAAGCAAGGCAACTATCATATTGATAAAGGGTGAAGTAAGTGAAATTATAATATCAAACGTAAAAGGGTAGAAACCACTTAAGGGAAAGGATTTGGTATCTTTAAAAGACTTTTTAGGTGAATACGCAGATGAGATTGTTAAGAAATGGATCGATTATTTTGTGTATCACAAGCAAGTCGATTTTCGTAGAGTTAGTAAAAGATTAAAATGAAAATCATAGAAAAATACCAGGAAGAAGTACAAGATCTAGCAATTAAAAGCGCTCATTACATCGGTGACTTTGCTATTCGGATTAGCTTTACTGATGGGACAGAGAAAATGGTAGACTTTAAACCGTTTTTAAATGCTAATAAGCACCCTGAAATTAAGAAGTATGAAAAGGAAGAGAGGTTTAAGCAGTTCAAAATAGTTAATGGTAATCTTGATTGGAATGATTTTGAATTATGTTTCCCATTAAGTGATCTTTATCACAATACTATTTTACACACAGAATCCTCGGCTATTTCCTAAACCTCGCCCTCTTCTTAAACCGCAAATAAAGCCACACAGTCACCGCAATTACTCCCAGACTGATAAACTGTGAGTGTGAGAGCACACCATCGATGATATAGCCTCTTTCTTCGTCACCTCTGAAGATTTCAATGATCCCTCTACCTACCGCGTACAGGATTATATATATGAAAAAAAGCTGCCCTTCGAATCGGTTGTGCCGTTTCAGCATGAGCAACACGATAAGAATTCCAAAAATCAATCCGGCAGAATAAAGCTGAGTCGGATGCAGGGGTGTGTTTAGTGGTTCAGCTTGTGAAATTGGGTCCGTGAACGTCACACCCCATGGCATGTCCGTTGGCACCCCGTGACAGCACCCGGCAAAGAAGCACCCGATCCTGCCCAGGCCATGAATGATGCATGCAGCGATCGCCAGCCGATCCATCAACGGCCAGAGCGGCCATTTTTCTTTTCGGAAATACCAGACAATGAGCGGCACAGCAAAAAGCAATGAACCGTAAAAAACAAATCCTGTTCGGAAGTTTCGTTTCATATTTTCCCACGAACTGAAATAGAATCCGGGATCCTCCAGGTAGAAAAATAGCTTGCCGCCGACGAAAGCAGCGATGATCACCATAATCGCCAGGTTCTGGATTTTATCTTTTTCAATACCCAGGTCTTTTTTGGCTACATGGCTCATGTATAAAAAACCAAGAGTAGCCCCCACCATGATCATAAAACCATAGGTGTGGATGGTGAAGTCTCCTATTGAAAACAGTTCAGGATGCATGGAATTTTAATTATTAATATCGTTTGATATGGCATAAGATTTGAGCAATATATTCAAAATAATAGCCATGAACCTAGTGAAAATATTACTCATTGGAATGCTCCTTGCCGGATGCAAAGACGAATCCGGAAGTTTGAAACAAGACGAGCTTTTAATTAAGTATCAGCAGACGATTACTCAGGAAATACTGGGGAAAGACTGGACCATTTCGTTTATTGATATTGAGGAGAATTCGCTTTGTCCGAAAGATGTAACATGCATTTGGTTGGGTCGAATGGTAGTGGCTCTTGAAATAAATGGAGTTGATGAACAATTAGGAATCGGTGATTTGACCACCAATGCGGAAGAGGAGATTGCCACTAAAGTAGTGGTTGATGGAGTACTTATAACCCTGACAGATGCCTACGATACGGAGGAAGAATCCACAACCAAAATCAAGTTGCTTTTTGAGGAAGCAGACTAGCTTTTAAAAACTGTTTCTTTATTCTCGCTACCATCAAAAACGCGGATAGCTACGACATCCGCTTCCGCGGTTTTTTCACCTTCAGCTGAGAGTAAGTCGCATTTGAGAACGGTTTTTCGTCCTTTTACTTCAACCACTCTGGCTCTCAATTCCACTTCGGTATTGGGTGTTGGCTTTAAGTATTTGACAGTCAGGGTGCCCGTTGCATATCTGTACTCTGGCTCAGAATCCAGCGATCTTCCCTCTCGTTTATATGCATCTGCCATGGCCGTGCCCATGCAATGACAATCGATCAGGGTAGCCATGATCCCGCCATTCATCAGGTTGCTCCATCCATGATACTTTTCCTCTGACGTCCACTTGCAGACAGACTCATCACCTTCCCAATAGCTTTTGATTTGAAGCCCTTCATGATTGTGACCACATCCGAAGCAGACATTTTCGGGCATGTGATCCTGAAAGTATTTTGACTCGCTCATTTTGCTAACTTTACTTCTAAACGTTAAATCAAATCAAAATACTTGTCTTTTCGACTTTGAGAGAAATATTTATAATAAAGTGGTTTGGATAAAATGTTTTAAAAGCCTTCTGGAATTAAGGGAGATATTTCATTGCATTCAATATGACAAGTTTTTCGATTTGATTCCTTCAAATTAAAAATTATGTACCACACCCTCGATCTCCATTTTCAAAATTACGAGCACGCTATCGCTGCTTTTCTAATAGAAACGAACGATGGTCCGGTTCTCATTGAGTCTGGTCCCTACTCTACATTTCCAAGCCTGGAAAAAGGATTGGCTGACCATGGATACAAAGTGAGCGACGTGCAACATGTCCTGCTTTCCCACATTCACTTCGACCATGCTGGGGCTGCCTGGGCATTTGCTGAAAAAGGCGCCAAGGTGTATTTACATCCTTTTGGTCACGATCACATGCATGATCCCACCAAATTGGTAGCATCTGCCACGATGATTTATGGCGATCAAATGGATACGCTTTGGGGGAAGATGGAAGGCATTCCAAAGAAGAATCTGAAAGTCATGGAGCATGAGGAGGTTGTGGAAATCGGGGGGCATAGTTTCAGAGCCTTACATACTCCGGGCCATGCCAAGCATCACATTGCCTGGCATTGGAAAGACACCATATTTACCGGTGATGTGGCCGGGGTAAAGATTGAAGGAGGGCCTGTGGTGCCGCCTTGCCCACCACCGGATATCAACATCGAAGACTGGCTACACTCGATTGATCTGGTACTTTCCAAAAATCCGAACCGACTGGTATTGACCCATTTCGGAGAGGAGATGAACCCGAACATCCACATGAAGGAGTTGAAAGAAATCCTGAATGACTGGGCACAATGGATGAAAGCAAAGTGGGAGTCCGGAATGAGCAACGATGAAATTACACCTGAGTTTATGGCCTACACAGCTAATCAGCTAAAGGAAAGAGGTGTTTCAGATCATGGAATTAAACTATATGAGGCAGCTAACCCATCGTGGATGAGTGTGGCCGGGCTGGTGAGGTACTGGAAGAAAAAGGAAGGGTAATCAAATGCTTGTTGCAAACGAAAAATTCGAATCGTTACCCAAACTGGATAACACCAATGAGTACGAAGGTTGTGTCTTTAAAAATTGTGATTTTTCAGGTGCTTATCTGACTTCTACACGATTTATAGAATGCGAGTTTGTAGAGTGTAATCTCAGTAATATCCACGTTGAGGAGACCTCCTTTCTGGATTGTACTTTTAGCAAGTGCAAGATGCTGGGAATTCAATTTGACAGATGCAATCACTTATTATTCTCAGCAAAATTTGAGAACTGCCAGTTGGATCATTCCACGTTTTACCAGATGAAGTTGCAACAAACGGAATTCAATCAATCCAGTATGGAGGGAGTGGATTTTACCGATGCGGAACTGAAAGGAACAAAAGTCACCGGTTGCAATCTGCTCAATGCCAAGTTTGAGCGAACTAATTTACAAGGGGCGGACCTTACTGCATCCTCAAACTTTTCCATTGACCCTGAACAGAATCAAATTAGCAAAGCGAGATTCTCTCAATCCGAATTAGAGGGATTGCTCATTCGGTACAATATCAAGGTTGATAGGAAGAGCTAAAAAAGGCTTCAAGTACTAAAAAATTCATGAAGTCGTCCAACTACTTGGAGTAGTGAGACGACTTTTTTCTTTAATCACACAATCCCGGGCTAGCTAAGCATTCGGATTGTGGTATTGGTAATATCACATCAAGAGGATTTACTCCAAAGGCAATAGACACATCGCTATCATTGAGTCGCCACCTTTTAAGGTCATGAAAAACTAACCCTTCGTAGAGTAGTTCTCGGTTTTTTTCAACTCTGACACTGTCAACAAACGCAAACTCAGACTGTGATCCGTCTAGCTCAGGAATTCTTGCTCTTCGACGAATTTTATTAAGGTCTTCTAACGCGGTTGGGTCTATTGGTGTCACGAACAAATCTTCATGTATTGCTTCCGCTCTAGCCAAATGAATTTCTGCTAATCTGATAACCGGGATCACGTCTGTAGAGCGCAAAAATTTGGAGCTACTCAAGTTGACATTTGTTTTATAAAAGGCAGAATCAATGGACTCTGGCAAATCAGTAGCTTCCGCATCTTGAATGGAATGCCGAATATCACTTTGATAAAAGTTTGCATTGTTTGGAATGAATGTCTTCTGCAGCGAGCCGAAAGTACTTTCTAGAATTTGAAAAGCTCCATAACCAGTACTATTTAAGCGGGAAAACATTGGAGCTAAACCTGTTGCAGACGTAAGATTTCCTGTTGTAGCTACAGGAGTTTGAACAACTACTAAAATATCTTCACTTACCGGTGAAGAATTATTAAAAGCGTCCAACGGACTATCCATTAGCTCAAAGGGTCCATCAATAACATTGTTAAAATGAGTGATTGCATCAGCGTACTCACTCTTTTGCATGGCCACCTTCCCGCGATATGCTTCAACAGCATAGTACGATAATCGATTCTTAGGTAGATTTTTATCTTCAAGCAGAAGACTCGCTCGTTCTAAATCATTTTCAACTTGGGTATAGATAGCATCTACGGTTGCTAGTTGAACATCACGTAAATCTTCTGTCGTGTTAATGGGATAATCAATTAAAGGAATTGCTTCTGCAGATGAATTGGCACTGCTGTATTGTGGTGCCCACAAGCGAACCATTTCAAAATAAAGCACTCCCCTAATCGCCAGGCTTTGACCTTCAATGAGTTCGCGTGTCCCGCTGTTTTGAATCACATCAAGATTTGCCAAAAGATTGTTTGCTATGTTGATTGTTTCGTAACCCCTCAACCAATTTGCCTCTATTCTTGGATCTACATTTGTAAAATTATTTTGGGAGAAGCGGGTGTAATTAGGGAATACATCACTTTGCCAGGAAACCTCCTGTCCATCATGCCTGGATAAGAGTGTTGGTATTATCTTAAAGTCTCCACCAAGAAGTTCTCCTCCATTAGAACCATCATAAATCCCGAAAAGGTTGAAATATGCTCCATCAAGAACGTTTTGAGCAGAATTAGCATCAACTATTATATCTCCGCTGATAGTGTTTTCAGCTTCAGCATCCAGCAAGTCGTTGCAAGATATTGCGATAATGGAGAGCAGTAAAAGCGAGTTGTTTATATATTTTTTCATTGGTGATTTCTTTAGATTCCGAACTTGATTCCTGTCATGATCATTCTTGACTGAGGCGTTGAGAAGTTATCAATACCTCTACTAATATTTTGGCCGATCTGACCATTCAATGGATCCACGTAGTTTACATCGGGATCATAGCCGGGATAATCAGAAAGCGTCAATAGGTTGGTCGCTCCTACGTATACGCTTAAATGACTCAGCCCCAACTGAGATAGCTTTGCTGCAGGAAGATTGAATGTTAACATGACGTTCTTCAGTCTTACATAACTACCATCCACAATCCATCTACTTGATTCCACGGGAGGGTTGCCGTCTATATCCAGGCCGGGGTTTGACGCGACATCACCCGGGGCATACCATCGATCTACTTGAGAGTTTAATTGACCTTGCAAATTGATTCCACTATTTGCTATCTGTTCTCCGGTAGCAAAGTACATGTCATTTCCCTGAACGAATTGGACGAGGAATGAAAAATCAAAATTGCCATAGGTCAGTGTATTGGTTATGCCTCCAAAGAAGTCAGGATTTGGATCACCAATTATGGTGAGTTCAGCATCATCAAGATCTGTGGTTTCCCCTCCATTCCCATCGGCATAAAGAGCAAGGCCTGTTGCAGGGTCAACACCAACAAAATCACGGGCGAAGAAGACACCTGCAGGCTGATCTTCGATATATGCGTTAACTCCAACCACAGCCCTGTTTCCATCCAGGTTTGTAATGGTATTTTCGTTTGTTGAAATGTTAAAGTCAGTTGACCAGCTGAATCTTTCAGTGCTCATATTTTGAGAGCTGATAAACAACTCAACCCCGGTGTTTTTCATTTCACCAAAGTTGGTTAAGACGTCAGGTTGACCAGAAGTAAGTGTAATAGGTCTTGGGAAAAGAAGATCTTTTGTGTTTTTAATGTAGTAGTCTACTGATCCTGTGAGCTTTCCGTCGAGAAAGCCAAAATCTACTCCAACGTTGAGTTGTGAGGTTGTTTCCCATTTAAGATTATCATTTCCAATGTCAATCGCCTCTATCGTTTCACCATCTTCAAAATTGACTGTCACGTAATTTCTTCTAAAGGCAAAATCGTCGAAAGGAGTATTTCCTACCAGGCCATAGCTTGCTCGTAATCTTAAGTTGCTTTCCCCACCATAAAACTCTTCATTATGGATGTTCCACCCAGCCGAAATAGCCGGGAAGAAACCAAAGCGATTGTCTTCTGAGAATTTAGAGCTTCCATCTACACGCCCAGTTACCTGAACATCGTATTTGGATCTTATTGAGTACGAAACGCGGCTATAAGATGAAACCAAAATATTCGCCGATCCGGGGACCAGAACATTGTTTAGCAGCGGGCTGTCATCTTCTAACGCATTCAACTGTTCTATTGTGGGAACAAATGCTTCTCTCACTGTAAATGTGGCATTTGATTCCTGATAGGATGCACCCAGGATAACCGATAAGTTATTGCCGCTGGCAAAGGAGTTGCTGTATGTTCCCCAGCCGTTGAAAACATAATTTCTAATCCGCTGTTCATTGACTAGAGTTCTTCCATTCGGGCTTCCATCCAATGTTACAGGCTGCAACTCAAGTTCATCATCAATATTGGCAAAGTCAATTCCACCGTTTACGTCAAAGCTTATTTTATCATTGAGCTTATAGTTCAATGAGAGACTTCCGATGTAGCTATTCTCATAGCTGAAATTATCGGAGTAATTGATTTCAGTAATTGGGTTGTAAAAATTACGGCCTGCAAAAACGAAAAGCCGATCGAAGTTGTCGGGCTCATATGTATCACTTGGTGGGAGGGCAAGCGCCTGGAGTGGAAAACCCAAATCCAGATTATCTCTTAATCGTTCATCTTTCGTGTTGATGTAATTGAAGTCTAAGCCAACTGACAGGTTCTCTGTGACTTCACTATTAAGCGAAACCGTTCCATTAAATCGATTGAAACTGTTGCCAATCAATATACCTTCCTGAGTGGTATAACCAGCTGCTACAAAATAGTTGAACGTCTTTTTTCCGCCTTGAAAATCGATATTGGCAGTATGTGAGAGCGCGGTTCTGAAGACTTCATCTTGCCAGTCTGTGTCAAAGGAGAGAGAGTCCAGGAACCTGTTCCTTGTAGGAGTTATTGGATTTCCACTGTTTACAACTCCGCTGGGATCGCGATATGAAACAGACTCCAGGTTGGTATAATTATCTTCAATGAAATCCCGGCCAAAGTCGGCTTCCTGGCCATCAACTAGAATTTCAAGAGGAGCGCCCGCTCCCTGAGAGATTTGTTGTATCTCACTTAAGATCGTGAATTCAAATATTAGCCTTCTGTGCTCATTTCCATCAAATAAATCCAGCTTTTTGGGAGTATTAGCAATACCTAATTGGTAATCAACATTTACTTTGAGTTTTCCAGCATTACCGCTTTTGGTTGTGATGATTATCACACCGTTTGCTGCTCTGGTTCCATAAATGGCAGTTGCCGAAGCATCTTTCAGCACTTCAATATTTTCGATATTGTTCGGGTTGATATTAGACTGGCTGCCGGACACTAATGGAACACCATCTACGACATAAAGAGGTTCATTAGATCCGGTAAGTGACGAACCACCTCTAATTCTCACTTTGGTAGCTTCTCCCAATGTCCCGCTGGAATTTTGCACTTGTAATCCCGCTGTGACTCCCTGATTGGCTTGTTCAAGGTTTACCAAAGGAGCCTGGATCATATTGTCAGCATCCACAGAAGAAACACTGCTGGTCACCTTATCCTTGCTTTGGGAGCCAATGCCAAAGTTTACCTGATCTCCGGATCGGGATGACTGCATGGAGATGTTAAGGTCCGACTGACCGGTTAAATAAACTTTTTGTGACTGGAATCCTTTAGCAGTGATCACCAGGGTCTCGTACCCATCGGTCAATTGAATCGTGAAGGAACCGTCTGATGATGTAGTGGTGGCATTTGTGGTGCCTTCCACTTTTACGGTGGCACCAGCGATTCCCTTATTATTAGCATCTGTGACTTTACCTCGTATTGTCACTTGGGCGGATACAGAAAATACCAATAGCAGGGACGCCAGGCAGGTTAGGAGTAGTTTCATGTTTTGGTAGTTGATAATAAAATCCTAAAAATAGGTAGATTCGACTATAGCCAAATGAAAAAAGGGCAGTAATCGATGATTCTGCCCTTCTTTTCGATTTTAATAACATATTATCTCACTCGTATCTCAATGATTCCACTGGGTTTTTCGTAGCAGTGCGGAAGATTCTGCTCGATGCAATGAATACAGCAATGAGCATCAATAGAATAAATGGAGCGAGTACTGTGAATGGGCTGATGGTTTGATAGACTGCAAATATGGATCCCATTAAGGCATCAATGGCCAGGTAAGAAAGTACAGATCCTATGCAGGCAAAGACCAACAGCAACCAGAAGAACTGCTTATTCATCAATACAAGAATTTGATTGACGGAAGCACCCAACACTTTACGTACACCAATTTCTTTCACCCGCTTGATGATATTGAGCGATACCAGGGTGTATAATCCAATGGAGGAAAGGATCAAGGCCAAAGCACCAAGAAATTTAAACATGGTAGAAATGTTGGTATTCACTTCATCTGTTCCGGCCAGTTGCTGATCAATGAATGAAGCATTAAATGGCGTATTGGGTGCTACTTCGTACCATTTAGCTTCCATTTTGTCCCGTAGTTCTGTTGGGCCAACCCCACTTTTGATTACAACAAAATTCATGGCCTCTTTATCTGCCAGCCTGAATCCACAAGGCTCTACCGGATCAAAGAAACCATACATGTAAAAGTCTTCCATGACACCAACTACTGTCAATCGGGTGCTGTCATCAATTTGCACCACTTTTCCGATTGGCTCATCCCAGCCAAACTCTTTTACCAGTGCTTCATTCATGATGATTGAATTTTCCTTATCAAATTCATACAGGTCCTTGTCAAAATATCTTCCTTCCTTAATGGTCAGATCCATGATGTCTTTATAATCCAGACTAAAATTCATCATGTCTGACTCGACTTCTTGTTCGCCAGCTTTCAGTGTTCGGCCATATGTCCACCACCCGATGTGATGAGTCGTCCCTGTGAGCTTTTCTATTTCCGGCATTTGGCTGACCAGATTGGTGAAGCGATCGTACTCGGATTTGTTTTCCACGCGCACACCCAGGATGTTTTCCTTTTGAAATCCAACATCCAGGCTGTTCTGATACTCTGCATTATTTGTAAAGGCGAGTGCCGAAATCAAGGCAATGATGGTGAGCATGTATTGCAAGCCAAGTAGCGTCTTTGAAAACCAATTGGTGCCTCCCAGTGATAAACTGCCTCTCAGGATATTCACTGGCTGATAGGCACTGATATAAAGCGAAGGATAACCTCCGGCAATGACTGATGTGAGCACTAATAGTCCGATCAGGAACAGATAAATCTCACTATCAGAAACCAGGTTTAATTCCAACGTGATGAAATCCCACATAGCACTGTATGCCGGTACAAGAAAATAGGCAAAGCCAAGTGCTACCAGCATGGAAAGAAATGAGAGCATGAGGTTTTCTCCCATGAATTGGGCGATGAGCTGCTTGCGGTCACTGCCCATCACTTTTCTGATTCCGATTTCTTTTAAACGCTTGCTGGAAATGGCAATGCTCGTGTTGGTGAAGTTGAAGCAGGCGATTAAAAGCATGAGAAAAGCCATAATCATTGGCACTACCACGGCAGGTGGTGGAGGCGGCTGGCTTAGCCAGTTGGCGCGAATCGACTCGGCAATGCTTCCGAGATTGGTGAGTTGTACAGCGTAGTAACTTCCAATTTTAAAGTCATCTCTCGCCTTGTTTTGTACCTCAACATAATTGGAGTTGATGTCATCTAGCAGGGTTTTAGGAAAGCTACCATCGGTCATCACAAACGTGGCGGCAACAAATTGTTTCCAGTCGGCATTCTCTAATTCACGGATTTTTAGGTAGTTGTCAAAGTGAGTAAGTGCGCTAAATCTCACGGATGAATTTTGTGGGACTTGCTCCAACACACCACCCACTGTCATGGGATATTGCTTTCCATCTTCGGTGATAATGGTGATGATCTCACCTGTAGGATCCACATCTTCTCCGAAGTAGGTATCGGCCGTGTAGTTGCTCAAAATGATCTTGCTTCTATCAAAGAATGCTGACTCATTACCGTATTTTAATGGAAAGGAGAACATATCAAGAAAGTCATCTTCGGCGAATGCAATGCCCTGATTGAATACTTTAAGCTCTTTTTTGAGGACAAGACCGGTTTCGATGTACCGGGAAGTGTGGGTAACTCCCGTGATTTTATCCTTGATCATTTCTCCTAAGGGGAGAGGAGTGATCCCGTAAGGCACATTCTGGTTTTGAACATCCTTATAGATCTGTACCTTGAAGATACGCTCATGGTTCTCATGATTCTGATCGTATTCGGCAGCAAATTTCCAGTTCAGATAACCGACAATACAGCAAGCCAGGGAAAGCCCCAGACCCAGCATATTGATAAAAACATAGGATTTGTTTTTCCGAAAATTTCGGAAAGTGATTTTAAAGAAGTTCTTGAGCATAGTCCTGTGAGTTAGTGATTTCAAAATATAAACGAAGAATGTGCCACCAAATACAATCATTTGATTATCAGTGTTTTAACTCACTAACAGCTCGACAGATTGTTCGGTTTCGCACGTCTTTTTGAACGCTTTACATGCGTCGTACTGTTTAAAAGATTCGAAAATTCCTCAGGGGTTGCTTTTCTATGTAAAAGAATATGCCCACCAGATGAGGACAAACTGCAACGGAAGGCGAAGAGCAAGCACCCAAACCATTCGTTTTTTTTGCCAGCCTTTCATGAAATGATAAATGTTGGCCGGGTAAACAGCGATAAGCAATGCAATGACTCCCCAGGCAGCCGTAGAGGTGTAGGATGGGATCAAAAGGAGGATTCCAAGAATGATCTCAGCGATTCCACTCATCCAGTTGATCAGCTTCTTGTTTCCAAGAAAAGGCGGAATGATCTTTTCATAAAACCGAGGCATGATGAAGTGATTGATTCCGGCTAGGATGTATAGGATCGCCATGATCCAGAGGCTGATGGTTTCGGTAGACATAATGGAAAGATAGGAAGTAAACCGATTACTCGAAGTAATCGGTTTACTAATCCTGATTGAATATATTTGATTAACAACAAATTCAACCTTAACCTATGTATCGGATATTTATTCTTTTACTCCTTACCACCCTTGCCTGCACCCCTGAGACCACTAAATCCGGACTCGCCGAACGAGCAGAAAACGTCACCATCATTCGAGATGATTTTGGGGTCCCGCATGTCTACGGGAAAACTGATGCAGATGCAGTCTTTGGGTTGCTTTATGCGCAGTGCGAAGATGACTTTCGTCGGGTGGAGCGCAACTTCACCTGGGCGATTGGAAGACTAGCAGAAACCGAAGGAGAGGAGGCACTTTATAGTGACTTACGAGCTCGCCTTTTTATGACGGAAGAGGAAGCAAAAGAAACCTATGCTTCGGCACCCGATTGGCTGAAGGAACTGTGTGAAGCCTGGGCTGATGGCATCAATTATTATTTAGAAACACATCCGGAAGTGGAGCCAAAGGTGATCACAACCTACGAACCTTGGATGACCATGTATTTCACTGAAGGGTCGATTGGAGGAGATATTGAGCGGGTTTCCACTAGGAAGATCAAAGCTTTCTATGAAAAAGAAAAAGTAGCTGTTAATGATGAATCAATGATAAAGCAAGGCTATGCCTTGGAAGAGCCACAGGGCTCCAATGGGTTTGCCATCTCCGGTGACCTGACCGAATCAGGAAATGCCATGTTGCTAATCAATCCGCACACTTCCTTTTACTTCCGCGGAGAAGTCCATGTAGTTAGTGAGGAGGGGTTGAATGCCTATGGAGCCGTGACCTGGGGGCAGTTTTTTGTGTACCAGGGGTTCAATGAAAACACCGGCTGGATGCACACGTCAACCGGCACGGACATCATCGATGAATTTCAGGAAACAATCATCGAAAAGGAGGATGGATTGTATTATCAATATGGAGAGGAAGAGCGAAAAGTGGAGGTCAAAGAAGTGAGGCTGAGTTATAAGGACGGGGAGGAAATGAAGAAAAAAACCTTCCCGATTTATCGTACCCATCACGGTCCGATCACTCATGAATCAGATGGAAGATGGACGGCCACCGCGCTGATGTGGAAGCCGGTAGATGCATTGACTCAATCATATACGCGGACCAAAAAGAAGAACCTGGAGGAGTTTCACGAGATGATGAACATTCGAACGAACTCTTCTAATAACACCGTCTTTGCTGATTCGGAAGGAAATATCGCCTACTACCACGGAAATTTTATTCCTAAGCGGGATATACAGTTTGATTATTCTCGACCTGTAGACGGAAGCAATCCGGCTACCGACTGGCAGGGATTGCACGAGCTGGACGAAACGATTATAGTCACCAATCCTTCCAATGGATGGATTCAGAATTGTAATTCCACACCATTCACTGCTGCTGCTGAGAACAGCCCGAAAAAGGAGGATTATCCGTATTACATGACTTCTTTCCCTGAGAACTTCAGAGGAGTGAATGCCATCCGTCTGCTTTCTCAGGTAGAGAGCCTTTCGCTGGACGGGCTGATTGAACTTGGTTACAATCCTTACCTGCCTGCTTTTGAGAAAGTGATTCCGGGATTGGTTAAGGCTTACGATAATTCCAACCAAGGCAAAACCATGTGGGATGCAATGGAGGAACTGCGAGCATGGGACTTCACCACTGGTGTAGATTCCAAGGCGATGACGTTGGCGCATTTTTATGGACAGGCGCTCTATCAAAATGCGGAGACACCCGAAGGGCTTAGTGGAATGGAGCGGTTCCATTGGTTTGGAACTGACTTACCAGAGGACGAGCGATTACGTATTTTTAAAATAGCCATGGAAGAAATGGATAGCCGATACGGCACCTGGCTGATTCCTTGGGGAGAAGTCAATCGCTTTCAGCGATTGTCTGGTGAAATTGACGCATCCTTTGATGATGGCGCCCCAAGTATACCTGTGGGTTATACCACTGCATGGTGGGGACACCTGGCTGCTTATGGCATGAGAGGAAATCATGATGTTAATAAGATTTATGGAACACGAGGCAACAGCTTTGTAGCAGCTGTGGAGTTTGGCGATAAAGTAAAGGCTAAAACCATTTTGGCCGGAGGGCAAAGCAGTGATCCGAACTCGCCACACTTTGATGATCAGGCGGAGATGTATGCCAATGGCCAATTCAAAGAGGCCGCCTATTACCGTGAAGATGTGGAGGCGCGTGCTGAGGAAACGTATAAACCAGGAAAGCGATGAAGACCATTTTAATAATAGCATGTGCACTTTCAACAGGAATCCTGTTCGCCCAAAGTCCCATCGGCGCGTGGGAGTGGATCGAGACACGAGAAGATGGTCAGAAGGTGAAAGGGGTAGTCACCTTCACAGAGAATTATCAGGCGGCCGCTTGGTTTGATGCCGAAACCGGCGCTTTTATTGAAACGAACGGAGGATTATGGAAATTGGAAGGGAATACCATGACGGAGGTGCCGGAGTTTCATACCAAGGATACCTCTCTAGTTGGAAAAGCGGTTTCATTTGATATTGAATTTGATGGCAATGACAAGATGCGTATTGTCGGATCGGTGAATTGGGCCTCTCGTGTAGATGCCGGTCAACCCGGTGATTTAGCAGGTGCCTGGCTGATGTCCGGAAGGAAACGAAACGGTGAGATCCAGGAGCGCGATACCAATCGACCTAGAAAAACAATGAAAATCCTTTCAGGGACACGATTCCAGTGGATTGCCTACAATGCTGAGACTAAACAGTTCATGGGAACAGGAGGAGGAACGTACACCACCGTAGATGGAAAGTACACAGAAAACATTGAGTTTTTCTCGCGAGATGATAGCCGAGTGGGCATGAGCCTGGAGTTTAACTATGAACTCAAGGATGAGACGTGGCACCACTCCGGCAAAAGCAGCAAAGGCGATCCGATGTATGAGATTTGGAGTCGGAGAGATTAATGATTGGTTAATTGGGGATTAGTTGATTAGATATATACTTCATTTTTTGACTTTCAGCTTCTTGACAATCTTAACTCAAGTGGGTGGAATAGCTTATCTTCTCTTTCTTTATATAAATAGAAAACTGTCACTAAAAAGATTCAAATCTTTTGGGTTATTTATTGGTCTTTACTTTGCTGTAAGCGTCTTTATCGTTCCTCTTGCTGGAGTCATTTCTAGCAGAAAGCCTTTACCATTAACCGGAGATTTAAGGCCTTTGACGCTCTGGACGGTGTTGCTTAATCGTCATTATGTGGATGAGAGTTTGAAAGAGTCAATGGCAAACGTAGCTAGTGAGATGGCCAAGGAATTTCCGGGAACCCATACCAATTATTTAGATGCAAATTTTCCGTTTTGGAATGGGTTTCCTCTGATCCCACACCTAAGTCATAATGATGGAAAAAAGCTGGATTTAGCATTCTATTATACTGAAAATAGCCAAGTATCTAATTCTGCTCCTTCATTTATTGGTTATGGCGCATATGAAGAACCTAAACCAAGAGAATTGAATTATCCTAAAATTTGTACAGGTAAAGGTTATTGGCAATATGGCCTGATTGGAAAGCTTGTGCCTGTATCATCCTCGTATCAAGTAGACGAGGATAGAACCAGAAAATTGCTTTTAAAACTGGCCGCTAACTCTGAGATCACCAAAATCTTTATTGAACCACATCTAAAAAACAGATGGGGTTTGTCAGAAGTCGATAAAATCAGGTTTCATGGATGTCAGGCGGTTCGTCATGATGACCATATTCACCTTCAAATCAGGTAACTAATCAATCAACTTAACCTCATCCCCAACCTTAATCCTCCCTGACTCTAGCGCTAGCGCATTCACCCCAAAAATCACTTCTTTTCCCTCTCTTCGGTAGGTGGCTAAAGTCTTTAAGGGCTCGGCTCCTTTTTTCCCTGTTTCCTGATCCACTGTTGTGAAGACACATCGCTTGCAAGGATGAGTAACATGAAATTTCAACTCGCCGATTTGAATGTCCCTCCAGTGATCTTCCTCGTAGGGTTTGCTTCCTTCCACTACTATATTCGGACGGAATCGATGCATGGGCAACTCTACTTCCATTCTTGCATTGAGATCATCAAGTGAGGACTGACCGATGATCAGGTAAGGATACGCATCAGCAAAGCTGACATGCTCACCATTAATAGCGCGCGCAGGATTCACCGGACGTGACCCAGCTTCCGGCATAAAAACCAGTTTGCATGGTTCTCCGGCAATTTTTGAAAACCAGTTGTTAATATTTTGAGGCGCTTCCAACGCATCCACCTGATCATCCCATACGGTCACCTGGATGTGTTTGCCAAGGTTAAGCGTGAGCGGAACTTCAAGGTCAGACATATCTCGATGTGTTGCGATGATGCTTTCCTCAGATAAAGAAATGCCTATCTGAGAAAGATGAGGATGTGTTCGTTGGGTGACGTGACCATTGGCTTTATTCACCAACATCCATCGCCGATCATATCGAAATCCTTTTTCCATCACCTCCACCTCTTGCAGAGAGATGCCCTGCAGGGATTTAATGGGATAGATATAGAGGCCTGAGACTTTCATATCTAGTAACTTGATTCCCTAAATGGGATTTCATATTTATCAGCTAATCTAGAACTGTCTAGATTCTCATGTACTAAATCTTTCGGCAACCATCCAAAGCCACTTTCAATATTATAGCCTTTTCGCTGAACGGACTCAACCTTGACTTTTATGCAGCAGGAATCAGGACTAATCTTAACTATACCAACTTTGGTTCCTGGAATTATTAATGGATGAAGATTTGGTCCATAAATTTTGCCAGTTGTGTCTATTGAATAAAATTTCGATGCTTGCTCAGCTCCTTGAACAGACCGGCTAAGCCTAACCGGCATATAATAACCTTGGTAATCAATATGATATGCATATAAATTATATGACTCAGGGGTTGGGTTATTTATTCTTGTATAGAAGTTATATGCTGGAATTAGAATTGCGGCTCCAATGCCGAAAATTACTAACCAACTTATTCTAAGTTCCCAATATCCAAAATTTGGTACTTTGCCCATGCGTTTTACTTCGCCCAGTTATCTCTTAACGTAATCGTCCGGTTGAAAACCAGATGATCTTCGGTGGAGTCTTCGTCTACACGGAAGTATCCGATCCGTTCAAACTGCATTTGATCACCGACTTTCGCATCTTTTAGTGATGGCTCCACTACTGCCTTTTTGTTGATGGTGAGTGAGTCCGGATTCAGGTGATTTTTGAAATCATCCTCGATCGTATTCAGGTTCTCCGTTTTGAACAGACGATCATATTCTCGCACCTCTACATTTACCGCATGTGGTACTGAAACCCAGCCAAGTGTTCCTTTCACCTTCTTGCCACTGGTATCTTGTCCGCTTCGTGTTTGCGGATCATATTCGGCGTACAATTCTTCGATGGTGCCATCGTCAGCTTTCTTGTACCCTGTGCATTTGATGATATACCCGAATTTCAAACGCACTTCTCTATCAGGCCCTAGTCGGTACCACTTTTTCGGACTTGGAGGGTCTTCCATAAAATCAGCTTGATCCACGTAGATCTCACGGGTGAATGGCATCTCACGAGTTCCTGCAGATTCGTCTCCCGGGTTGTTTACACCCGTCATCATTTCTTCTTTGTCTTCCGGCCAGTTGGTGATGATCACTTTCAGTGGATTCATGATACCAAACACTCGATTGGTAGTTGCATTCAGATCTTCGCGAACCGCATGTTCTAATACGGCAATATCCGTGATGCCGTCTCTTCTCGCCACGCCTATGGTATCGGCAAACTTTCGAATGGAAGCGGGGGTAAAGCCTCTCCTTCGGATCCCAGAGAGTGTAGGCATCCTTGGATCATCCCATCCCTGAACATGACCTAATTCTACCAGCTCTCGAAGCTTCCGCTTGCTTACAATCGTGTAGCTGAGGTTTAGTCGCGCAAACTCTGTTTGCTTGGATGGAAATATTTCCAATTCTTTAATCAGCCATTCGTACAGTGGACGGTGAACTTCAAACTCCAGCGTACAAAGGGAATGTGTAACCTCTTCCAATGAATCCGATTGACCATGAGCAAAATCATAAGTTGGATAGATGCACCACTGGTAGCCGGTGCGGTGATGAGGCAGCTGCTTGATCCGATATAGGATAGGATCTCGCATGTGCATATTAGGTGAGCTCAAGTCGATTTTAGCTCGCAATACCTTTTCACCATTTTTAAACTCCCCGGACCGCATACGTTCAAACAAGTCCAAATTTTCCTTCACAGGGCGATCGCGATACGGGCTAGGCTTTCCCGGCTGTGTGGGGGTTCCTTTTAATATGTTGAATTCTTCTTGTGACAAATCATCCACATAGGCTGACCCTTTCTCAATCAACTTGATGGCCATTCGATAGAGCTCCTCGAAATAATCCGAGGCGTAGTACTCACGGTCTTCCCAGTCGAATCCCAGCCATTTAATATTTGACTTAATCGAGTCTACATATTCTGTTTCTTCCTTTTCAGGATTCGTGTCATCAAATCGGAGGTTGCACTTGCCGTTGTATTTCTTAGCCAGTCCAAAATTGAGGCAAATGGACTTGGCATGACCGATATGAAGGTATCCATTTGGTTCGGGAGGAAAACGTGTTACGATCGAATCGTACTTTCCTTCCTTCAGGTCTTTCTCGATCATCTGTTCGATGAAATTCAACGGTTTTTTTGCCTCGTCCATAATCTGAAATTAGGGTGCAAAAGTAGGGGAATGATCAGTGAAAATCTATCCTGTGATATTCAACTTCAATGCTTTTGAAAATATTTGACTTATCAGGTAGGTATTTTCCATGTTCACCGTCTTTATATAGGAGTGAACATTAAAAACCTTCAAAGTTATGATTAAGCTATTCAGAAAAACCAATGTCGAATCCCTTCAAAGAAAATATGATAAGCTCATGCATGAGGCTTATGTGCTTTCAAAAACCAACACCGAGGAGAGTATGAAAAGGCAAAAGCAGGCATTAGAAGTGCAACAAGATATTCTTTCGATTAGTAAATAACCATTCCACATTATTTAGTTGGCATAAAATATTACTATAAAAATAGTTTTATTACTATTCTTATAGTTATACTTGTGGCATGAAGTCAACTATTTCACTTATTCTAATAGCAATAAGCGTTAGCCTTTTTGCACAGCAGAAAATGTGCATAACGATTGATGATCAGCCGACAGTAGACTATGGGCTTGGCAACCATCTTGAAATTACGAATGGATTGTTGAATGCACTCCAAAATCACAATGCACCAGCCGTAGCATTTGTAAATGAAGGAAAGCTCTATGAGGATAATCAGTTAAGTAATGAGAAAGTCAGGTTGCTGGAGAAATGGCTAGAAGAGGGCCATGAGCTTGGCAATCACACCTATTCCCACATGAATTATCACAATGTGAACCTTGAGGAATATGGAAAAGACATTTTAAAAGGAGAGCAGATCATCCGTCCACTTTCTGAAAAATACGGCAAAGAATTCCGCTACTTCCGTCATCCATACCTGCGAAGTGGTGCCGATAAGGAAACCAGTGACTCTCTGAAAGCCTTCCTACTAAGTAAGGATTACATTGAGGCGCCCGTGACGATCGATAATGAAGAGTATCTTTTTGCTAAGGCCTATGCGGTTGCCATCCGAAATGGAAATGATGAGCTGGCAGAAAATGTAGCAAAGGAATACCTGAAATACATGGAGGATCAGCTGGAGTATTTCGAGAAGGCTTCCAATGATCTGTTGGGAAGAAAAATGGATCATGTCCTACTTATTCATGCCAATTATCTCAATGCAATGTACCTGGATGACCTTTTGAGCATCTATGAGAAAAAGGGCTACACGTTTTCCACCCTTGATGAGGTGATGAAAGACCCGGCTTATCAGCTGGAGGTGACTCGTTTTGGAAACTGGGGTATTTCCTGGGTTCAACGATGGGGCATGAGTAAAGGCCTTAAGGGTGACTTCTTTAAAGGAGAGGCTCAAACACCAGAATTCGTAAGGAAACTGGCTAATTAAAAAACCAACTCCCAATATCCTACATCAATCCATCGGTCAAACTTGAAACCAACCTCTTTGAATTCACCAATCTTTTTGAAGCCAAGTTTTTCATGAAGAACACGACTCGTTTCATTGGGTAGCGACATACCACCAATGATGGCGTGATAGCCAAGGGCTTTTAGTTGATTCATTAACTCTGAATATAGAGGCAGTCCGTACCCTTTGCCTCCCTGATCTTTATGAAGGTAGATGGACGTTTCGGTGGTTTTTGAATACGCAACCCGTGCTTTCCACTGAGTGGCATAGGCATAACCAATGATTTGATTTTGCTCTTCTAGTACCAGCCATGGAAGATTAAACTCATCCTGTAATTTCTTTATCCTATTCCTCATCTCTTCTTCAGAAACAGGATCTATTTCAAACGTGGCATGTGAGTGCAGGATATAATGATTGTAAATACCAACAATATCCTTAGCATCTTCTGATTTGGCAGGCCGTATCATTTGCAGAATTTGGTGAAAGAATAATTCCCTTTAAAGATAGCATCATATGGAATTGAACTTTTCAGAGATATCAAATTAATTTCATCGAAAAATTTCCACTGTTCGAAGAGTAAGTTTATTACGGGTCAGCATCATTTCTATATTCGCCACCGAGAAACTTTAAACACCCTAGTACAGCTATGTTAAATCTATTCAAATCTTCGAAAGTAAGCTCCATGCAAAAGAAGTACGACCGCCTGATGAAGGAGGCGTACGACCTTTCAAAATCCAATCCGGAGGAAAGCCTGAAAAAACAAAAAGAGGCACAGGAGATTCAACGACAAATCATCGCTATGCCTCTATAGTGTTATTCGTCTTTTAGGGATTCAATCGGATTCGCTTTTGCTACTTTTAATGATTTGTATCCTACGGTAATCAGTGCTACTACCAGGCTTACAATGATTGCGAGAATGAAAAACTCTGGCCCGATAGTAATTCTATAAGCATACGTATCCAGAAAGGCACTCATTAATAAGTAGGATGTAGGTGCTGCAATCATAAAAGCAACCAACAATAGCACCAGCAATTCTTTAGAAAAGATGTTCCAGATGTTGAGTTCCGAAGCACCTAATACTTTTCGAATACCGATCTCCTTTGTTTTTTGATTGGCCATAAATGAAACTAGTCCATAAAGTCCCATCGCACCGATGAATATGGCAATAGCCACAAACAAGCGGAAAAGCTTGCTTACACTTTCTTCCAGTTCATACATGCTAGCCAGTTGATCATCATAAAATTCTACGTCAAAAACATAGTTAGGAAACACACTTGCCCAGCTATTCTCTATGTGCTCTAAGGTTCCTTTGAGTGCTTCTAAATTTCCTTTCTGCTTATGGAGCTTTATGCTAGCCTGAAAAATGTTCCATGGATAGTGAGCGAGTATCACATTATTGATTTCAGCGTGCAATGAGGCTGAGTGAAAGTCTTTTACAACACCAGAAATGGTCACAATAAGCCTTCCGCTTCTACCGTATTGAAACTGTTCGCCGATTGCCTGGTTAGGGTCGCTGTAACCTAAAGTCCTGACTAATTTTTCATTAACAACCACAAGGTTGGAAGGATCTGAATCTTTGAATGGCTCACCGGCTATAAACTCCATTTCATAAACTTCAAAATAGCTCTCATCCACGTTTTTCATATTTCCAGTATAATCCTGCCCTTCAATATTGGGATGGAAGATGGGGTTGGTAGAGTTGAAAGAAGCAATTGGTCCTGCAGTATTGAGACTCACTTGCTTTATTCCAGAGTGATTCATTAAATTATTTTTCAGGGTTTGGAGAGCAGTCGAATCATTTTCTGGGAGCTGAATGGTGACGATGGATTCTTTGTTGAATCCTAGGTCTTTTTCCTGAAAGAAATTCATCTGGGCGTTTAGAATAAGAATCCCGATAATCAGGATTTGAGAAATGCCAAACTGCAAGATGACCAACCCCCTTCTGAGTGAAAGGAAGCCAGAAGTTTGTTTGATGTTCAAGGTATTCTTGATGGCCAGCACCGGGTTCATTTTAGCAAGAATGGTTGCCGGATAGAAACCAGAAAGCAACGTAACCATCAGAAGGGCAGGAGCCATAAATCCAAGAATGCTAAAATCGCCAAGGAAGTTTAGATCGATGGGATAAGGATAGATGTCCTGAATGGGCTTAGCCATGAGTGTGGCTATCACTATCCCCAAAAATGAAGCAAACAGTGTGATCACAAATGTTTCACACAAGAACTGAACAACCAGCTGGCGCTTACTGCTTCCCATTGTTTTTCGTACACCTATCTCTTTGGATCGTTTAACTGCCTGTGCAGTTGCTAGATTGATGAAATTGATACAAGCCGTGAGGATAAGGAACAAACCAACCAAACCAAATACAGTAAGCTCTTCTTTAGTAGCGGTGATTCCTGCATAGGTTCTGCGAAGAGTGTCACTGTAATGTAAATCTGAGAGAGCTTGCAGCTTATATGATCTTTTTTCTGCCGTGTGTTCAGGTAAGTATTTGTCCACAAAGGCAATTAATTGATGTTCGATCTCTTTTGAAGACACACCTTCATCTAACAGGATGTAGCAGTTGGTGGCACTGTTGTATTCAACCCAGCTTTTGCCTTCATAAAACCATGGATTGCTTACATCCTGATCTTGGTAATGAAAGTAGATCGTAAAGGGAAAATCGGATGTTTTTGGCGTATCTTCTACAATCGCTGAGACTGTAGTAACCCGCTCATTTTCAAGAATGATTTTCTCACCAATTACGCGATGCAGGTTTTGATCCTGTACCCCAAAATACCTTTTCGCTAATGACTGAGTCAGGATCACCTTTCCAGGCCTGTCCAATGCAGATTTCGCTTCACCGACAATAAATTTTAATGAAAAAATACCCAGAAACTGTGGTTCTATGAAGACAACCCCGTCTTCTTCTTGATAGCGTGTGATGTTTCCATTGTCATTTTCAATTCCGATGAGCGCTTCTTTTTCATAGAACGTCATGGTTGCTTTGAGTTGTGAAAACTCATTCCTCAATGCACCCGCCAGTGGATGTGCCTGCCCTCGCCAAAGTTCTACACCGTTTGAGGTGACATCTTCATTATTGACACGATAAATACGTTCGTAATTGGAATGGTGCTTGTCATAACTAATCTCATGATCCAGGATTTTATAAATGATAAGGCCGCATGCGATACCTAATGCAAGTCCTGTGATATTCATCAGCGAGTAAACTTTTTCTCGCTTGATGAATCTGATTGAAGTGATAAAGTAATTTTTAAACATGCCGTAATTGTTGAGTTTTTGCCCGCCACCGACGGGTTTAATGATGTCCTTTCTAAAAAATCGTAGCACAGTCCAGATGAATCTTCTTTTTGCTTTGTATACCCCATGGTTTTCAACATCCTCTTCGAATTGCTCTTCCATGTCGCCAAGGATTTGCTCCTGCAAATGAGGCTTGCAGTACCACTTGAAGAAGTGGGTAAATAACTTCGGTGGACGAGGAGAACTCATGAAGAAAAGTTGAGTTGGGGGGCAAGTTTCCAAAGACTCGTTCGTGCATCCTTCATTTCCTGAAGCAGCACTTTACCTGCATTCGTAATTTTGAAATAGCGCTTCTTTCTACCGCCACGTGCTTTCGTCGCTCCCCCCATATGAGATTCTAAAAAGCCTTTTTCTTCCAGTCTGTAAAGTGTGATATGTACGGAGCTGAGATTTACATCACGCCCTTGATGTTCTTTTATTGCCTTGACTACTGTGTTGCCATAAGCCTCTTCATCCAGGATCAAAACCATGGTGAGGATAAGCTCTTCAAACTCACCCAGAAAATTTGTTCTACCCATTTTTATTGAATTTGTAAAACAAATATACGGAGCATTTCTATTTAAGTTGTAAAAGAAACAAAAGAAGCTGTCTCAAAAGTGTGCTGTCATTGCGAACAAAGTGAAGAATCTCTTTAAAAGCACCGTAAATGATGCTGAGATCGCTTCGTTTCCTCGCGATGACGAGCTTGATGTTTTTGAGACACCCTCAGTTAAGGATAGTTGATGTGCACTACTCGTACTTCAGTGATTCTACCGGATTCGATTTGGTAACCTTGAATACCTGCGAGCCTATAGTCAGTAAGCCTAATACCAGCATTATGAGCGAACCTAATAGCACTACTCCGACACCAAAAGGAGCCTGATTTGGGATATTTGCTATCCAGAGTTTGTTTGCGAAATAGCTGAGTGGAGCGGCGATCAGAATGGCAATGCCAAGCAGGATCAGAAATGATTTACTCAATAGTAAAGCAAGCTGCGTGCTTCCTGCACCCAGGACTTTCCGTATACCTACCTCTTTTACACGTCTCTCGGTAGTATAAACTGCCATTCCTAAAAGTCCCAGACAGGAAATGAGGATGGCAAGAAATGCAAAATAGCCGATGATGGAGCCAAGGTCTCCCATCCACTGGATGGACTTGCTGAGTGACTCATTGTAGAAATAGGCCTGCATGTCATGGACAGGGTCCACGCTTTCCCACTTTTCATCCAATAGCTGCACCACTTTGAGCGGGTTGTTTCCGGCAATTTTTACGTTTAGATAGTTGAATTGTGAGGGATCAAATCGCATCAGCAAAGACAAATCGCCTTCACCCATGATCATGCTTTGAAACTTAAAATCTTGGATCACACCTATTACTTTCCATGGATCTTTTTGTCCATGAAGAAAAAGGGTTTGATTGACGGCATCATTCGGATTTTCATAACCCATCAAGTGTGCGGCATATTCATTTATGACTAGTTCGTTACGCCCCTCCGATTCTTTATCAATGTTTTTTCCAGCAACTAGCGAAAGTTCCAATGTCTCGATAAACGAAGGGTTTACACTCATGAATTCAGAAGGATACCAATCTTCATCTTCAGCGCCAGTAACTGAGTAAGGGGTGCCGCTGCTGTTGGGCATAGCCGGGATCAGGTAGCAGGCAGAAATGTTCTCAACTCCCGGAACGGAACCCAGCTCGGCCATCATGATTTCATAGTCATTTCCCTGGAGCGGGACGTTAACAATGTTATCTGTTTGCATGCCATAATCAGCAGCTAGGTAGTGATCAAACTGGCGAACAATCACTATAGCGGTGATGATGAAGAAAAGAGAAAAGACAAATTGGGCGACATTCAGTGCGGCCTTTAGGCCCAGTTTCTTTGATCCGGAATTGAAATTTCCTTTAAGAATGCGAACTGGTGTAAATCTGGAAAGTCTGGCTGCAGGATAAAGACCGGCGAACACACCCACGACCATTGCAAACACAACGAACTGAGTGATGATGGGTAAACCAATAGCTAAGTCGGGACTTAGAGCTTGAATAGCCCAAAGGCTTTGAATCATTGGTTTCAACAGAAAAAGCACTGCGTTGGCTACCAACAAAGCAATCAGTGAAATCAACACGGATTCGATCATAAACTGCAGAAAGATTTGTTTTTTGGTGGCGCCATTTACTTTTCTTACCCCAATCTCTTTTGCCCTTGTTAAGGCTCTGGCAATCGAGAGGTTGGTATAATTGAGGCAGGCAGAAATCATCACCACCAGTGCCAGAATAACTAGTACATAGTACCCTTCAATAGGTAGCCTAAGCGTAATTGGATTGGCAAGAAACCGTCCTACATTGATGCTTTCCATTGCCTGTGTAGCAAATGATTGCTCGTTCAAAAGCTCTTCTTTTTCAATAGTTATATCGTTTAGATGAGCCTGCAACTCACTATCTGATGACCCATCTGCCATTAATACATAGGTATATGATCTGGAATTGCTTGCCCAGCTTTTTTGGTGATCCGTCAAGTGATCAAGCTGAGGGAGCGTGGAGGTGGAGATCAATGCATCGAACTTGATATGTGTTGGGTACTTGGACAGGTCGATTATTCCTGTGATAATGTACTGGCCCCAATCCTCTGCTTCTTTTCCCAGGGATATTCCGAAATCTACTGCAATGCCGTCCAGGCCTCTTTCTTTAAACTGAATGGATTGGCCAATTGCATCGCCGGCTTTAAATAATCGTTCCGCAACTGCTTTACTGATGACCATACTTCTGGGCTCTGCTAAAGCAGATGCCTCGGATCCTTCCTCAAGTTTGAAACCAAATACATCAAAGAAGTGCTCATCAGCAAAAAAACCCCGAGCCTCTGTGCTTTTTTTGAGATCGTGATTTTCGATATCTCCTCCGATGCTTCTGACCAGCTGTGTCGCGGTTTCTACGCTTGCATAATTCATAAGCTGCTCAGCTAAAGGCAATGGACTGGTCGCTCTTAGCAGTCCTTCGCCCTCTTTTTGTGTCAGGACACGATAAATACGTTCTTTATTTGGGTGAAACTGATCAGCCTTATCCTGATTGCTCATCATCAGGATAATGAGCATCCCCACCGACATGGCCACTGCCAGCCCGAAAATGTTGATGAAGGAAAATGTCTTGTACTTCAGGATATTCCGAATCCCTACTTTGAAATAATTTTTTAACATACCGTAATAGTTGAGTTTTATTGATCCTTCTGCTGGCCTAATTATGTCCTTTCTAAACAGCAGGAGGACGTCCTTTATAAATTTTCTGTCCGCTTTTTTCTTGCCGAGCTCTTTCACTCGCTCTTCGTAGAGTTCCATCAGATCACCCTCAATAGGCTTTTGCAACCGTGGATGGCAAAACCATCGGAAGAAACTGAGAAAGAGTTTGGGAGGGCTATGCATGGAAGAGTCGTGCAAATTTTACATCAAGGGAGACTGAAGGAATAGCATCCCAAAGCGAGTTTCTGGTTTCTTTGGTGTATTCCATCGCTTCTTTACCCAGTGCGGTAATCTTATAATATCGCTTAGGTCTTCCTGCTCGTTCTTGTGTTTCATCTTTATCATGGGAGTCGAGGTACTTTTTGTCCTCAAGTCTTCGAAGAGCGGACTGGAGAGCACCTACACTTACACCACGATTAAGTCGGCTTTCTATTTCTTTTTTGATGGATACGCCATACGCATCGTCGTAAAGAATGGCGACTGTTAGCATGACGATTTCTTCGAATTCACCGAGTTGAAATTTCTTCATGGTCTAAAGGTTTATGAGCGTTTTGCCACCCGTTGATTTACAGATTCTACTCTAAATGATTGGGTTAAGCCTGTCTGCCGACAGGCAGGCAGCATGCTCGAATTAATTCCTAATTGTAGAGTTTACGAAGAAAAAGAAATTTGGTTATAATTTCCTAATTGTAGTAAAATTATTTTGGAGGGTCTTTTGACCTTTCAGAAAGTTTCAAACTTTCCGAAAGGTGACTAAGAAGTGGGGACTTACTCGTCCCTAAGAGAATCTACCGGATTAGCCCTTGCTGTTCTTATGGATTTGAAGCTGATGGTCAGCACTGTCAGAATCAATGCGCCCAGGAAAGCAATTAAAAATACCCACCACTCAATCTCTATTCGGTATTCGTAGGCCTCCAGCCAGTTTTGAAGCAGGTAATAGGCCAGTGGCATAGCTATCACACAAGAGATAATTACCAGTCCAATGTATTCTCTGGAAAGCAATTTCCATAGATTAAGAATGGATGCTCCCAGTACTTTTCTTATTCCTATTTCTTTGGTTCGTTGTTCCACCATATATGCGGCTAATCCAAACAAACCCAGGCAACTAATTAATACGGCGAGAATGGTAAATACTTGGGATAAATTCCCGAGTCTTTCGATTTTATTGAATTTTCTTCCGTGAAGATCATCCACAAAATCAAATGCAAACGGCACCTGAGGCAAATGTTTTTTATGTATATCCTCAATGCCGGCAATTACCTTTAATAGCGGGAGATTAGGATTTAATTTGATGATCTGAAAATTTCTCAAATCTGCAGGACTGATTGCATATATGGGTGGCCTTACTTCGCTAAAAGGGCTCTCCATCAAGAGATTTTTCACCACTCCAATGATTCGAAAATCCTTGGACCATTTAACCCTAGTCCCAACTGGATTTTTCAATTGCATGTATTCAGCAGCGGCTTCATTTATAATCATTGCAGCGGAATCACTTTTGAGTTCCTCAGAAAAATCTCTTCCATCAATGATTTCCCAATTAATTGTTTGACCAAAATTGGGATTCACAATGAACGTACAAAATTGGGATCTGAAATCAGGATCCATTCCATCCCAACTAATATCTCCGTGCTCGGTCCAAATACCAGTCAATGGTGCAGAGGTTTGTGTGAAGTGGGTAATTAAACCTGAAGCCATTAGGTCATTCTTAAATACATCGTTGGTGGCCCAATGCTCTACGGCATGCATAGGAATAGAAATAATTCCACTTTGATCATAACCAAGTGGTCGGTTACTGGCATGATTGATCTGCTGGCTAACGATCATGGTTCCAATGATAAAGGCCACAGCAATTGTGAATTGGAATACAACGAGAAATTTTCTAAAAATAGCGGCTGAAAGTGAATTCTGATAAGTTCCTTTCAACACCCTAATTGGGCTGAAAGAAGAGAGGTACAAGGCAGGATAACTTCCTGCTAATAGTCCAATTAACAGAGCAACCCCAATTCCAATCGACCAAAAGTAGGGAGAGGAAAAAGGCAAAGAAATTTCTTTATTGATCAGCAGATTGAAGTATGGAAGTGTCAGGAATGCGAGAGCTATTGCAAACAAAAAAGCGATGAATATGGTCAATACCGATTCGATAAGAAACTGGCCAACTAGTTGCCCTCTCATCGTACCAATAGATTTTCGAATGCCTACTTCTTTGGCTCTTCGAATGGACTGAGCTGTGGTTAGGTTCATGTAGTTAACACAAGCCAAGAGTAACACGAATCCTCCAATCATCCCGAACCACCAAACATATTGGATGTCACCTCCTGTTTGAGAGCCATCTTCCCAATTGGATCGTAAGTGCCAGTCACGCATAGGGTGGAGGAAGACTTTAACATCATACACCTTATCTTCTTCTGGTAGATTATTATGAATGATTCGCTCTATTTTTTCATTCACTCTATCTAAATCTATTCCTGAGTTTAGCAGTCCATACAGCCGGTGTGCAGTGTTACTCCAGCTCGCTTTATCCCTCCATTGAATCGATGATTCATAAAAGTCCCAGTCTCCAATAAAGCTGACTTTATGAAATGAGCTGTTGGACGGAATATCTTTAAAAACTCCAGTTACTGTCATGGTCCAGTTTCTGTGTGCTTTGATTGGCTTTCCAATAGGGTCCTCATCATCGAATAATGCTTTCGCAACAGACTCAGATATCAAGGCACTGCCCTTTTCCGAAAGACTTTTTCGACTTCCCTTTGTCATGTTTAAAGACATCAGTTTTGGTGCTCCTGTACTCATAAATCCACCGTAAGCATTAATCACGGTTTCATTGTGGGATAGGGCTTTATTTCCAAACCAGGTAGAGATCACTACATGCTCAAAATCATTCACATATTCGTTTTTAAGGGCAAGTTGAAGCGGATATGGCACAGAAACTGAATTTTCAATGTCGCCATTTATGGTTGACTGTATCCGAACCATTGCTACTCGATCATAATTCTCATTTTGCTTGTTGTATGAAAGTTCGCTTTCTATCCATAATCCAATGAGAAGAGCGATTGTTAACCCCATCATAAGTCCTCCAATATTCAGGAGTGCAAATGACTTTCTTCGAATGAGGTTTCTGTAACTGATTTTCAGATAATGTTTAAACATACCATATTGGTTTAATCTATAATTTCCACTTAAGCGTTTCATCAAAGAGGGACGTAGAAGCTTCAATATTTCCCATATAAAAAACCATTTTGATGGCCTCTTTTCAAATCGTTCCCATAGATCCCCTTCTATGTCTTCCACATAGTCCGGGTGACAGAACCAGCGGAAGAAAAGAAGGAGATATTTAGGTGGTCGTTTATTCATCTCTTAATGATTCCACAGGATTTGCCAGCGCAGCACTGACGGTCTTGAAACTCATAGTAACAAATGCTACAATGAGTGTGATGACCGCAGAGACAGCAAACACTTCAAAGCCCAGGGATATGCGATAGGCGAACTCATCCAGCCAATTATTCATCAGGTACCATGAAAAAGGAATGGCTATGGCCAGTGCTATGATGTAAAGCCTGATGAAGTCTTTGGATAGCAGAGCAATTATTCGTCCGGTGGAGGCTCCCAGCACTTTTCGTACACCGATCTCCTTATTTCGTTGAGCTGTGCTATAGATTGTCAACCCAAATAGTCCCAGACATGCAACGAAGATTGCCAATGCAGAGAACACCGAAAAGATCATCCCAAATCGTTCATCAGATTCATATTGAGCATCAAAATTTTGATCGGCAAAGCGCGTATCAAAAGGTCTGTGAGGGACCACTTCCGTCCAAATGGATTCAAGCTCTGATAATGTCCTGGAATAATCCTGACTGTTGAGTTTGAGCGAGACAACCGACACGTTGAACTGCGTTCCGAACCGAATGGAAAGTGGCTCCACTTCCTCATGCAAAGAGACATAGTTGAAGTCCTCTACTACGCCTATCACCTTACCTTCTCTTCCCCACTGTTCAAAGGACTGACCGATGATGTCTTGCGGATTTGGATACCCAAAAAGTTTGGCTGCTGATTCATTCAAAATCAGGGCATTGGCTGAGTCGAGGGGAAAATCGTCAGAAAAGTTTCTTCCGGCTACCATGGTCATCTGATAAGTGGGAATGAAATCTTCATCTACCTCATAGATAGCAGGGCCTTTATAGGTGATTTCACCTGAGACTGGGTCTGCTACTCCGGTACCTGCATTAGGGAAGAAGTCGCCAGGTGTAGCTCTGGAAATGGAGACCATTTCGACATCTTTATGGTTCAGAAACTGTTGCTTGATGTACTCCCGCTTTCGCTGCACTTCACTATCGTAACCAAAATCGATAACGAGCACCTGGTTGGAATTGAAACCCAAATCTTTTTTCCGGAGAAAGTCCAATTGCGAGGAAACCACAGCAGCGCCTGCCAGTAAAATGATGGATAAAGCAAACTGGAGAACAACCAATGATTTTCTCAGCCAAATGCCCTTAGAGGAGGTTTTGAATGACCCTTTCAGAACAGTGATTGGCTTGAAGGTAGACAGCACAAACGCGGGATAGCTCCCGGCGATAATTCCGATGAATAGGATTACACCAATCGCAATGAATACATTTTGCAAGCTGAATAGCCAATCGATGGGTAATATTTTACCTGAAATCAATTCAAGCAAGGAATGACCAAACAGCACCAAAATGGTAGCCATGATAGAAGCAATGAATGTGACCAGGATGGCTTCTACCAGGAATTGATAAATCAATGCACGGCGCTGTGAACCTATGGTTTTTCGGATAGCGACTTCTTTGGCACGCTCCACCGACCGTGCAGTGGATAGATTCATAAAGTTGATACAGGCAATCAATAAGATGAAAATGGCCACCGAAGTGAAGATGAAAATGTTTCCCATACTACCTACCGGACCTGGCTGCCTTCCTGCCTCAGAATGAAGATATGCATCTGCAAGAGGTTCGAATTTGATATCATAATTGAAGCTGTTTGGGAAGTTGGCTTCCAAAAATTCGGAGACTTTTTCCTGAAGTTGCTCAATACGAGTACCTGGCTTTAGAGTGAAGTAGGTGTAAAAATCCACATAACCCCATGAATCAAAAATTTGCGGACGTGAATTTCTAAAGGTGCTCATGGAGATCAATGCATTGAAAGAAAAGTGGGAGTTGGTTGGCACTTCAACTACACCAGTTACTTCATATGGATCTTGATTGTCCATGATAATGGACTTACCTATTGGATTGTCATTACCAAAATACTTCTCAGCTAGTTTCTTAGTTAAGACCACCGTATTTGGTCTTTCTAGTGCGGTTTTTGGATTTCCTGCTATTACTTTCCAATCAAAAACATCAAATGCAGTAGAGTCAGCGAAGAGCACATCTGTCTCTGAATAGGTGATCCCATTGTAAGAAAAAAGCCAGGGCGCATCACTGGTAAACCGGAAGACTTTGTCTACTTCGGGGAAAAATTGCTGCATGGCAGGTGCGATCGGAGCGTTTCCCCATACCTGGTATTCATTCGTAGGCAAGGTGGTATAGTCAGGTGCTTCACCTTGCTGACCGTAATAGTGAATCACCCGATAGGTGTTCTCATAATTGCTATTGTAAGTATCATACGATAGCTCATTATTCACATATATCAGGATCAGAATACAGCTGGCAATACCCACACTGAGTCCGGAAATATTTAGAAATGAAAATGTTTTGTTACGAAGTATGCTCCGCATACTTACCTTGAAATAGTTAGAAATCATGTCGTAGTTATTTAGTTTTTGACCGCTAGCGAGTGGTTTTATTATTCCCGGACGAAAGAGTTTAATTACGTCCCATGCGAATAACCATTTTGCCGCTTTATGTTCATTAGTCCTTTTTTCAAATCGTTCCCATAGATCACCTTCTATATCTTCCACATAATCTTGGTGGCAGAACCAGCGAAAGAAGCGAAGGGGATATTTAGGTGGTTGCTTATTCATCTTTCAATGTCTCCACAGGGTTTCTATTCGCCGATCTTAATGACTGAAAGCAGATGGTTGCAATTGCAATTACCATGGCAGCTAAAGTTGCAGCTATGAATACCCAGAGTTCAATTGGAGTGCTGTAAGCAAAATCTTCAAGCCATTTTTTTACAAAATACCAGGCAAGAGGGCATGCTAATATGATTGCTAGAAATACCAGCCCGGTAAACTCTTTCGAGAACGTGATTGCCAACTCTGAAACACTTGCACCCAGCACTTTTCGAATCCCCAGCTCTTTAGTACGTTGTTCCGCTGAAAAGGCGGCCAGCCCAAACAAACCAAGGCAGGCAATAATCATGGCCATGATTGTGAAAACATTGAGGATAGTTGCCATTTTCCGTTCTGCTCGAAAGGTGGCTTCAAACTCCTGATCCATAAAACTATACTCAAAAGGAACGGTAGGATCTACCTGCTTCATTTCTTCTTCCAATGAAATCAATAGCTGATTCAGATCATTGGTGGTTGATACCACTTCCGGGTTTAATCGCATCGAATAAAAGGATCTACCTGCGCCATAATCCCATACGATATCGTTATAATGATGTATCAAAATCAAAGGGGCTATCTCTTGCTTCACACTATTAAAATTAAAGTCTTCAACCACCCCGATGACTTCAAGCTCCTCTTCACCTCCGGAAGCAAGAGCTACCGACTTACCGACGGCATTCTCGATATTCCAACCAAGGGTTTTAACCGCCTCTTTGTTTAGGATTACTTTATACTTATCAGTCTCTCTATTGGAATCGAAGTTTCTACCGGAAAGGAATTCAAGACCTAGTACCTCAAGATAGTCGTCATCAATACGAAGGTTATTTAGCTGGACCACCGGGTTTTCAGGGCCGGCTGCTTTATAGCGATCGCCGGAAAACACAAAAGGAGGTATTCCAAATGATTTACCAATCTCCGAAAAATTTGGGTTGGAAGTGAGTCTGTTTTTTAGTGCCTCCGTTTCAAATCCAAGTTCCTCTATATTGTGTAGTTGGATAATGTTTTCTTTAGCAAATCCAATATCCACATTTGAAGCATAAGTGAGTTGTTTTTGAACAAAAAACGTGGTGATGATTAGTGCGATAGAGATAGTGAATTGAAAAACCACCAGTCCGTTTCGGATGCTTTTTCCTTTGAATCCGGTTTTTATCTTTCCTTTCAGGGACTCGATAGGTTGGAACGAAGAGAGATATAGTGCGGGGTAGCTACCGGCCAGAAGTCCTAATATCAGGATAAATGCTCCAATGGCCAGATAAAATGTTGGATTGTGCAGATAGGTGCTCATTTCGATCTGCTTTTCTGCCAGGTGGTTGAATGAACTGAGAGAAAGATTGACCACCATCACAGCAAGAGCGGTTCCTATCATGACAAAGAGCACGGATTCCAAAATGAATTGCTTTACAATGGTGCTACGTTCCGATCCCAACACCTTCCTCACACCTACTTCTTTTGACCGGTTTGTGGCACGTGCAGTAGATAAGTTCATGAAATTGATGGCAGAAAGGATTAAAACCAGGAGCCCAATAGCGCCAAATATTTTAATGAAAAGCGGATTACCTGTCGGTCCAAAAGCATGTCCACTAGGCGATCCGGCGATGTATACTTCGCTTAATGGCTGTAGCTCAAGTTTCCATGGATTCCCCTCTGTAAACTCCTCGAATGTTTGGTTGAAGATACGCTCGGTTGTGGGTGGAGCCCATTTTGGAGGAATTGCCTGAATATCTTTTTCCAGCGCGGCGACATTAGTGCCTTCTTTGACCAACCCGTAGGTATTAAATGCTGTCCAAATCCACTTCCACCCATGCGCTTGCATCATTTCGGACTCACTTTTAAGCGAAAGCAGCATATCAAACTGAATGTGAGAGCGAGCAGGAACGTCTGCTAAAACCCCATTAATAGTGAAGGTTTTCCATGAGTTGTCATACTGTTTGATCTCAATACTTTTTCCGATTGTAGCGGCAGGTTCGGCATCAATGCCAAAATACCTTTTCATTGTTTTTTCGGTTATCAAGACATTCTGAGGATCTTTTAATGCTGACTCAGGATTGCCGGCTTTAAACTTGAAAGAGAAGACCTCAAAGAAATTTTCCTCTGCTGCATAGATGCGATCTTCTTTGAATGCATTGGAACGATTACCGCTATTTGAGGCAGTGGCTGTGAGAGATCCAAGAGATAACAATCGAGTGATGGCCTCAAATGCCGGAGCATCCTCTCGTAAAGCTGTGGCCACATTTGGCCCTGTGCTGGCCATCATTTTATTCCAGTCACCCCAAATATAAGGTTGGTTGACACGGTAGATTCGATCTCCCTTCTTGTGAAATGCATCGAATGTCATTTCATCATGGATGTACAGGCCAATCATTATACAAGTACTGATGCCTATGGTTAACCCAAGAAGGTTAAGAACAGTAAATTGTTTTTGGCGGATGGCATTTCGCCAGGCCATTTTGATCATTGATTTAAACATGCCGTAGTTGTTGAGTTTTTGTGTTCCTTCAAAATTTTTGATAATACCAGGCCGAAACAGCCGGAGCACATCAAGAGCAAACAGCCAACTGGCTGCCTTATTTTCATTAGTCCTTTTTTCAAATCGTTCCCACAGATCACCTTCTATATCTTCCACACAGTCCGGATGACAGAACCAGCGAAAGAAGCGAAGGGGATATTTGGGTGGTCGTTTATTCATCTTTTTGAGCATAAAAACCTCAATGGTTTCCGAAACCTTTGAGGTTTAACTTGGTAAACTTCACCACAAATTCAGGAACAGCATTCCATAGTCCCATTCGTTGCTCTTTGGTTTCCTGTAGAATGTTTTTGCCGGTGGAGGTCAGATGAAAGAATCGCTTCCGCTTGCCACCACGTACAGCAGTCGCTTCTCCCATTTCGGAAGTCAGATAGCCTTTTTTCTCCAGTCTGCGAAGTACAGTTTGCAGTGCTCCTATACTCACTTTCCGATTGAGACGCTTTTCCATCTCTTCGATGATGGCAAATCCGTATGCGTCATCCGTAAGGATCGCCACTGTAAGCATGACCACTTCTTCGAATTCTCCGAGTTGATGTTTTCCCATGATTTACATTTTTACCTTAAATGTAGTATTAATGATTAGACTTATACCTTAATTGTAGTTTTTATGTTTCGTTTGAGTGTGATTTTCTTAAAGAAGAAAGGTGATATCAATCTATAAAATTGGCATAGACTTTATATCCATGAAGAAAAAATTGATTTTGACTAACTACATGCAAATCATCAAACTGAGAGAAAAGATAGAGTCCGTTGATATTAGGCAGTGAAAGTTCCGGTCCATTTATTTTTTCCCAATCATTGGAACTTGAGTAAATAGTATTGTCACTCAAAACATATATGACTCCATCTTTTGTGACAATATCGGAGATGGTTGAGCTGAGTCCTGATGTGAAGGGAAAACTTTCAATTTGGTTACTGCCAAGATCTAGTGAATATAGAGTCTGATCTACTTCTGAAAAACCATCTGTCGCATCTGAGAGAATGAGAAGACTATTACCTATTCCAGGAAGCATTTTTTCTATATCACCATAGATTGAGCCAGGCATATCAAATACTTCCCAATTGTTTCCAGAGTTGGACGACCTAAGAAATTCATTTTGATCCGCATCAAACAAAAACAAATCACCATTTTGAGTTCTAGTCAAATTTGTAAAACCAGTACTCTCATAAACTAGTTGCCAGTTATCTCCGTTATCACGAGTTCGATATATGGCGTCACCCACACCGCCAAAACCAAACATTGCAAAGTATACACTGTCTTCTATGAGTAAATCGGAAGCAAAGCCTATAGGTTCTCTTATTTCGTGATCAATACTACTCCAGCTGATACCATCTGAGCTATATAGTATTCCTTCGCTGGTATTAGCTATCATAGATCCATCTGTGTTAATATTAAATTCAGTTATTTGAAAGTCGTATTCACCAATTAAATCCCATGTTTCAAAATCACTGGTAGTTAGAAGCGATGATTTAGAACCTACGGCTGATGGTGTGTAAATGTTATAAGTGTTTCCCGACAATGCATAGGTAATCCCGTTATGCTCTTCAATATGATAAATATTCACTAGCTCACATTGCAATTTCCAACTTCCTTTCGGTTCACTTCCGCGTGTGTTCACTTCAATACTTGCAATGGATGGGCACTCTTCCCTTGTAATACAAGATTTGGTTCTAAGAGAAATTTCAAATGTTTGCTTTTCAAGTTCACAATCCAACCATAGATACAGTTCTGCTTCGTAGTTTTCATCTATGAGAAAGCCACTATACATATCATTAGTTGTCGAAATTTCACCCATCACGCCACCATATCCATCCGATGGAAATCCAGATAATACAATATCCTCAGGTGGTAGATTTGATTGAACTTTAATTATCACTGGTTGAGTTAGATACTCTCCCTTTATTCCAATTTGATTGTTTCCCGAAATAATTTGTAATTCACCAGTAGGTATAGGTTGGTCATCGGATTTACATGAAAAAACAATCATTAATCCGCTGAATAAACTTATGAGCAGGAAATTTTTAAGCATCAAATCGTAATTTACTCCCTCGAAAATAAGTCAATTGTAACTTTCAATACGTTTGATTCAAATTTCTCGGGAATTAATAATGTAGAATCCGTTTTGACCATAACTTCGGATAAATTTTTTAATTATGAAAAATCTCACCTATCTAGCTATTGCATTACTCATAGTTGCTTGCCAACCGGCGAAGCGAGGAGAAGAGAAACCAAATGAGGAGGCTTCTTATCGAGCTCCTGATCATCATTCAGCTTCGCTAACAAAAGTTTTAGATGCACACGGAGGATATGAACAATGGTCAAAGATGAAATCACTTTCCTATTCGAAAGGAAATGAGTTTACAATCACAAACCTTCGAAACCGAAAGATTCTGGTTGAATCACCCAATCAAACGATAGGCTTTGACGGAACTGACGTATGGGTCTCACCGGATTCGATGGATGCCAGTAGAGCCAGATTTTATCATAACCTCTTTTTCTATTTTTATTCTATGCCGTTTGTGGTGGGGGATCCGGGTGCTTTTTATGAAGATGTAGAGCCGAGGGAATTGAAAGGGAAAACCTTGAATGGAATTAAAATTTCATATGGAGAGAACGTTGGTGATGCCCCGGATGACAATTACATTTTATGGTATGATCCAGAAACCAATAAAATGGAGTGGCTGATGTATACGGTTACCTACAACAGCGGAGAGCCAAGCAACAGCTATAACCTGATCAAGTATGACCGGTGGGGCGAGGTGAATGGGCTACTACTACCTAAAGCAATTCAGTGGCATCAGTTTGAAAATGACTCAGTTGGTGAGATGAGAGATGAAGTGCTCTTTGAAAATATTGAGATCACTCAAGAACCTCCGGCTGACAGTTTATTTGTGATGCCGAAGGATGCTCAAATAGCGCCGATGTAAACCAGCTAACTTTCAGGAAAAATAGAGTGGTTAGTTTTGGGCTTTCAAAATCACCTGAATCATGAAAAAACCACTCTTCCTGTTTCTCTTCTTTTTTGCATATGGAATACTCTTCGCACAGGAAAAATCTCCACTCGATGACCTGCCTGACTACATTACTCCGCTAACCCATTTTGGCCAGCGCGCAGATTGGTCGCATGATGGTGAGCGAGTGCTTTTCATCGAGAAGACCTTTGGTGATGTATTTGAGGTGGAGGTTGCCACAGGCACTATTCGTCCGATGACTCACCACTTTTTTCATGAAGGGTTTGTGAGAGCACTCTATCTCTCTAATGGTGACATACTTCTTTCTGGCGCAAAGAATTTCAATTCGGAAGATCCATGGAAAAGCAGAGATGCACGAAATACGGAGTTATGGGTATTAAAAAAGGACCTGAATTCTCCACCAACACCGCTGGGTGTTCACTGCAAGGAAGGGCCTGCTGTTTCGAGAAAGGAACTGAAAATCGCCTGGGCTTTGGGCTCTACCATTTACAAAGGAGAAATCGATTACGAAAATGGGAAGCCAAAGTTGAAAAACTGGAAACCACTTTTCACTTCGGGCGACCTGCCTTCACCGGCAAAGGGTTGGGATCTGGAGACACAGAATTTCCGACCCGGAAATGAAAATGAATTAATCTTTTATGCCTTTGGAGGGCAGTTTGGATTTCAGGCTGAGGTACTTGGATACGATATGGAAAAGAAAGAATTTGTCAATTATTCCATCAGTGAAAAGACATACGATGAGGCCGAGGGTACATTTCCTGATGGCTTGAGCATCCTGGTAGAGAGCAATCGTCACCGCCCCAGTCATAAGGGAATGAAAGAATTTCTCACGCTGGATATTTATAAGTTGAAATTAGACGCATCAGGAGAGATGGAACGGATTACCTATTTCAACGATAATCCTGAATATAAAGCTTCGAATCCTGTAGTCAGCGATGACGGAAGATACATGGTTTTTCAGCATGCCCATGCAGAGGATCCTGCGGGAAAGGGTCGCGGACTTTTGTTACTTGATTTGAAAGCATGGGAAAAGAAAAAAGGGAAGCGATAGCCTCCCTTTAATTGTTTATTTGATCTAATTTTTACTCCCCTACCATCACAAAGGCGCCCCAGTAGTATGGCTTGTCATACTTTTCTTTTAAACGTTTTTGTGCTGTATTGAACGCGAGACGCTTATCTCCGTGAGTAAGCCACTCTTCGTAAAAGTTAGTCATCAATTCCTGTGTAGCCGCATCATCCACCGTCCACATCGACATGATCAGGGCATCTGCTCCGGCGATCTGAAAAGCTCGTTGCAAGCCATAAACACCTTCTCCGTTTTTGATTTCACCCAGTCCTGTTTCGCATGCGGATAGCACCACAATATCTGTTTCATCCAGATTAAGGTTCATGGCCTCAAAAGCGGTGAGAATGCCATCATCCGTTCCCTGACGTTCATCCAATTCACCCGTACGGATGAAGCTATTTGCTCCAGCAAGAACCAATCCTGAGCGGAGCAATGGATTTTCAACATACTTATCGTTGCTTGCATCGTCCGGATCCAGCTCCAGGAAAAATCCGTGTGTAGCGATGTGTAGGGTGCTCGGGTTTTTGATTTCTTTCAGTTTGTTTTCAACAGCCTCTTCAAGCAAGTAAACCTCTGCCTCTTTAGATTTTTTAGTATAAAGACTATCAATCAGTTCCACTTCTTTTTTCGTTCCGGGAAGCATCGCCAGCCCGTTAAACGAACGCATATAACGAACAAGGTTTCCACGGATACCCCGAGGAACGGTTGCGCCCCTTTCAAGTGTTCCTGTGCCGCCGCTACGCATACCTCTACCCCCATTACCGGCTTCCTCACTGTCTTCGTCTTCTGTACCCATATTGTAGTTGGGGTAGCCAAAGAAGACACTACCTGAGCCATTATTTATATCTGCTTCAGCAAGCAAGTCTTTCGTATTTGTTACAATAGAGAGATCAAGTTCATCAATGAGATAGCTTTTGGTAGCGGGGTTCCTGAGAGTGTAAATGCTGATTTGGTTATAAACCCCATCAGGAGCTAAGTATATCTTTTTAACATCGCCAAGTCGATTGGCAATAGGTCTCCAAAAAAGACGATAGCTATAATCTTCAGCGATTTTATACTTAATGGCATTTCGATAGTTCGCCAAATATTTGTTTTCCATCTGGGCGCCATTACGGAGGATGACCATTTCCGGGAAGTCTTCCGTATCTGCTTTTACAATCAATGCAGCATAGTGAACTTCATCTGTAAATACTCCCGCCGAGTCAGTTGAGAAATTGCGATACCGAACCATCTCAATAGCTGCTTCTCCCGGTTTCAACGTCTTTTGTACATCCTGCCAGGTCAATTTTCTGTTGGCGAAGTTTTTACCGAAAACTTTTGAAGATTTACTCAATTCCTCTTCCAGCTCATTAGAGCGTTCAGTCAAAGAATCAATTTTCTTGTTTCTCTCGTCCAGTTCAATATCTGTAGCACTGAAAAGCTTGGCCAGCTGTTCTTTTTGACTAACCCAGTTTTCATATTTAGCAATCAAAACGTCATCTCCACTGGACAGGATACTTTCGCGTACTTTGGAAGTGGCGTACATGATCAGTCCTTTTAGCGAAAGCTGATAGTTATAAATCTCACCTATCAATTCTTTATCTTCTCTGGAGGTTTCCTCAATAAATGAAACATACTGTTCAAAAGCAGGCTTGAGGTTGGTGTAATAAAAAGTAGCTTTTTCTTCTTCTGTTAGTACAGGAAAGAACGTGTTGATTTGATTGAAATAGTTATCAAACGTCTCCTGATAAAAATTCAGAGCGTCTTCATTCTCACCCATTTTCCAGTTTAGGATAGCCATTTGGTTGGAGCTTCGCGCGAAAAACGGATGGGTTTCACCTAATCGTTTTTTCCTTACCTCATAAGCTTTTTTGGCCAGAGGCTCTGCTTTTGATATTTCCTCATATCCAAGGTGCGCATTAGCCAGGTTGAAATAGGCAAAAGCGGTCTCCGGGTGATCTTCTCCAAATGCGGCCTCATAAGAAGCAATCGCTTTCTGACCGTAATCGATCGCGTCACCTACATAGCCACGCTCATAGTATAGTCTGGATAGCATGGTTTCCACTCGCCCCTGATCGATTCCTCCACCGGAGGATTCGAATATTTCCAATGCCTGCTTTAATGCAGATTCTGCATTCTGATATTGTTCGTCTTCGAGATAAGAGAGCCCCAGATTTACAAGGTCCAATCCACTTATAAAAGAGTCTGCTCCATAGTACTCACTGTTTACCTGCTGTACTTCCTTTTGAATTTCAATGGCACGCTGATAGTCCCCAAGTTCAAAATAGACCTGACCAAGGTTGGCATTCAAATTGGCGATCACATCATCATTCTCACCCTGAATACGCTTGATGATATCCAGTGCCTGAGTAAATAATTCTTCCGCTTCCGGGATTTTTGCTTTCTCCAGGTAGAGAATGGCAAGACTATTTAAAGTGGACACATACTCGAAAGTGGCTTCTAAACCATTTGATTCAAATTTGTTCAGGCTTTTCGCAAATGCCCGTTCTGCTTTTTTAAAGGAACCTTCAGATGTGTATGCATCTCCTTCCCATTTGTAGGTCACAGCTTCCTCAATTGAATTTTTGTCAACCTCTTTTCTGAGGTCTTCTGCCATGCTTAGCAGCTTGGTAGCTTGTTCGGTTTGGTTATATAACTCAATGAGTGCGCTGGTCACATCATAGTATTCTGTGCTGCTTTTGCCAAACTCTTCGGCTTCCTGGGATTGAAGTTGCAATAGGATATTTTCAGCTTTAGAATAGAATCCAAGTTCATTTTGAAGGGTAGCAATATTGAATAAAAGGTCTTTTCGGTTGCCATCCGGGTCTATTTTTTCCCGAAGCGCTAATTCCAGATTGTAAAACTCAAGGGCTTGCTGAAAGTCTCCCAACTCATAGTCATATGCTTCGGCCAGGTAGCTGTAAACGTTCGCGGCAACAGTGTCTTCTCTGCTTAGAAAAGTCTCTTTCGCCAAATCCTCATTGTCCAAAATGGTGGCATAATCATAATCCAGATAGGCATCATCCAGCTTGTAATAGAGTTTTTCAGCCTTTTTACTTTCAAAGGCATATTGGCTGAATAGCGTAGTGCTTAATAAAATCAGAGTGGCGGTTTGTAAGAATTTCATACGTCGAATCATTTTGATTTCACATGGAATAGGTCTCAGGAGAGACGTATTTCATGGTAGTGATTTAGGTACTAAGAAAGCAAGGGTTTATGAATTTGAAAAATGGGTTGCTTCCAAAGAAGCAAGATAGCATATCCGAATATGACTGATTCCCTGATTCATGGCGAGAATGAGATTATTGATCGAAATAACCTCTTTATCAAAAGAAAACACCGAAAACTGAAACTATTTTTAAAACATATTCGCGAGAGAAATACCCGATTTGTGGTATTCCTTTTTGCCTTAGAATTAATCTTTTTTGTAGAAACTTTCCACCAACTATCACAAAAATGAACGACAACCACCTAGTCAGGTCACTTGCCTTAGTCATCTTTTTATTTATTGGTTTCATAACTAATGCCCAAAATCAGGCTCTGGATTTGTCCGGTGCAGGTAATGAGGTCAATGTCAATTACGATTTACTAACCACCGGATTTACTGTGGAGCAGTGGGTTTATTTCCCTAACTCGATAACTCAGAATACCTCCTTGATAAATCAGACAGTAAGCAATACTGCAAGACCCTTAGATGCCTATGTGACTTCTACGGGTCAGGTTTCTTTTTGGATAGGAGATGACGTAAGTTCATTGGAAGGGTTGTCAGGAGTAGGTGCAATTACCGCAAACACCTGGCATCATGTTGCCATTGTATATGACCCTTCTTCCACGGGTACTGAAGGGCAATTATACTTAGATGGATCCCCAACACCCGCAGCAACGGTAAGTTACAATGTTGGTACAGCAACCAATGATAATCAGGTTCGGATTGGTAGAAGAGCTGACGGGTTAGAAGGCGATGATATTTACTTCGATGAGGTAAGGATTTGGAATAGCCCTAGATCAGGTGCCCAGATAAGTGCCAACTATGACACAAACTTAGACCCTGCTACAACCGGTTTGGATGTTTATCTGAAGTTTGATAGTGGTTTGGGTTTGCAAGACTTTGCATCTGGCAATGGTGATCAGTCTGGAACTATTGCTGCAGGATCTGTTGCATATACTCCCGGTGTGTCCCTTCAAAATAATGCGCTGAATTTTGATGGGACGGATGATGTGGTTGATTTGGGCTCTGTGGCTCAGTTTAATATTGGTACTTCATTCACCTTTGAAGCATGGATCAACCTTGATTCTTATCCTTCATCACTTAATGCGATGGTTTTTAATAAGTGGCAGAGTGGTTTGGAAGATAAGATTATGGCTATTACGCCTTCCGGAAGTATTTTATTTAGCCTATTTGGAACTTCAGTAAATGTAACCTCTCCCTCTTCAGTTCCATTGAGCCAATGGGTTCATATAGCAGCATCTTATGATGGAGTGAACGCAAACATTTATATCAATGGAGCGCTGGATGCAAGTGCTGCCGCCTCAGGAGATGTAGGAGATGGAACCGGGACCTTGTACTTGGGAGGAAATGCAGAAAGATCACCTGCTGAGTTTGAATATCTGGATGGTAGTCTGGATGAAGTGAGGTTTTGGAATATTGCAAGAACACAAGCAGAAATCCATGCGAATGCCTATAGTTCCGTTTCACCTTCGGGAGCTTTGACTGCTTATTACGATTTTAACATAAATTCAGCTTCAGGAGATAATACAGGAGCTACAAACCTCTATGATGCCGGAGGTACCGGGTTAGATGGAACATTAAGTGGTCCGTTCTCACTGATTGGCTCAACTTCCAACTGGGTGACTTCCAATGCCTGGGACAATGATGTTTTTGCCCCTTTGTTCGATGTTGGCTTTCCTTCTGTTAGTGACATCACTGAAAACTCCTTTGACATCACATCCAGTGCTAATGAAGGAGGTTTAGTCTATGGAGTGGTTTTGCTGGATGGAGCTCCTGCTCCGTCAAGTGCGGAAGTGAAGGCCGGTACAGGCCAGGGAGGCTCACCAGCTCAGACCTTTTTCAATTTTGGCACTAATTCCACTGCAAATGATGTAGGGGGGGACTTGTTCCATGGTACGGCCTATGATGTATACCTCGTTGCTGAAGATTTTGAGCCCAACACTCAGCTAATCCCCACACAACTGGACGTGACCACCCTAGGCACGCTAAATAATACTCGCATTCGATGGAGTAGATGATTACGTGGCAATACCGGATGCGGCTTCTCTGGATATCACCTCTGACCTGACGATTGAAACATGGGTAAAGTTTTCTAGCGTGGTAAATGAGGAAACGGTTTTGGTATCAAAGTGGAACCCGGATGACACTCCGGAAGATCGTTCATATTTACTTCAGGTTTCAGGTACTTCGGATTTAGGATTTGCTGTGTCTACAGATGGAACAACAGGTGCAGAGGGCGTAAATTTTTCATTTGTTTCGGCTAACTACTCCTTTACTGCTGGTCGATGGTATCACATTGCCGGGACTTATTCTCCATCAAATGCCCTTCGAATTTATGTAAACGGGGAGTTGATTGGTGAGAATACAACCAACATCATGGCTTCTATCCATAATAGCAACTCATCCGTCGTGTTAGGTGCTAACGGGAACTTTGCTGAAGTTGGTGTTGGTAACGTATCTACCGGGGTTGCGATGGAAATGGACGAAACGAGGATCTGGTCCATTGAGAAATCTCAAGCTGATATTCAGACTGATATGTTCAACACCCTGACAGGTAGTATTACCAATCTTAATGCTTCATACACCTGCAATTACACTTCCGGCACAACACTATCAGATGACGGATCACTTGGGAACAATGGAACATTAAATGATAATAACAATGGAACTGCAGATGGAATTACCGCCGGACCTATTTGGGGAAACTCCACTGTTTATGATGCTGATGTAGTTGCACCCTTCAATATTTCGGGCTACCCATTTGTTGATAATATCACTGAAAATGGATTTCAGATTACCACACAGCTTTCTGAAGTAGGAACTCTTTCCTACGTGGTTTTAACCGACGGAGCATCTGTTCCCGGGAAAGATGATATACGCGGAGGGACCGGCTTTTTAGGAGCTCCGGCGGAGGCATTCGGAACCATAAATGTAAGCACCCCATTGGTTGATTTTTCGGATATTGTATCTGGATTAAGTCCCTTAACTAACTATGATGTTTACATGGTGGCAGAGGATTTGGAAGGAGTTCCTAATGTTCAGATTAATGTCGACTTCTTCGATGTAACGACCAATGCAGCACCTGTTCAAAATGCACTCGACTTTGACGGGACAGATGATTATGTCATCGGAACAGGGATCAATTTGGCCAGTAGCGATTTTACCGTAGAGGCATGGTTCAACACTAATGATGTAACTGCTACACAAAGCATTTTTTCATTGGGAAATGCAGGAACAAATAACCAGTCTCTACATATCAATCTCGAGGAAACACAGGTGTTGATTGGCTTCTTTTTTGATGATGTGGCCATCCCATATACGGTACCAACTGGTTGGAACCATATTGCAGTTACTCACAATGCAACAACTCGTGAATCAAGTCTATATATCAATGGTCAATTTATCGGTTCGGGTACGCATTCTGGAAACTTCACCGGAAACACAGACTTTACCATCAGTAGAAATGCATGGGATGCTTTCACTGGGTTTTTTAATGGTCAGCTCGATGAGTTGAGGGTTTGGAATGATATAAGGAGTGAAACTGAGATTGCCTTCAACAGGTATACTGAAATTGATCCAGTGCCGGAATCGAATTTAGTTGCCTACTACCAATTCAATGAGGCCTCAGGTACTTTATTGCCGGATTCAAAAAATTCAAATGGTGGAACCTGGAATGGTTCAGGAGGTGGGGCCTATACGACTCCTCAGTGGATAGCATCCACAGCATTAGACATCCCTCCATACATTGTTACAAATACCAATGACTCTGGAACCGGCTCCTTAAGAGATGCCATTACCCATGCAAATGCAAATCCGGGCACGTCGATTTCATTCCTGATTGGTGAACCAACACCTTGGCAGATCGACTTAAGCACTGCACTACCATCCATTACTGCAGCAGGGACCATCATAGACGGGTCTACTCAGCCAGGCTGGGTATTTGGCGACCCAAATAATATGGTGACAATAAATGGCTCATCAGTAGGGACCTCAAACGGAATTGAAGTTAGCGATGTAGCTAATGTGGAAATCTATGGGTTGATCATTACTGGTTTTTCTGGGACTGGAAGCACAGGAGCAATTATCATCAATGGAGAAAATGCTGATGGTGCGGTGATAGGTGCTTTTGATAAGGGTAATATTATTCATGGTAACACGAGCAGTAATGGAATTTATATTGTCAGTGGAGACAATGCGACCATTCAGGGCAACTGGATAGGCACACTCGATGGAACAAGTGCATCAGCCAATGGACATGGGATTAGGACTACTACCAACGTAGATGGCCTTTTGATTGGTGGCGATTTTTTCACTGGTGAAGGTAATGTGATCTCTGGTGCCGGCCCTTCTGATTACGGAATTCAGATTGTTGGTAGCGACAATGTAGACATCAGAGGGAATCTCATCGGAACAAACGCCACAGGCACTGGGGCTATCCCAAATCTGGGAGGAGGCATAATCCTTGAAAGTGGAGCCACCTTCATTGCCATTGGCGGACCATCTCCGTCTGATCAAAATATTATCTCAGGAAATAATAGTCGAGGGATCTATGTTCTGTCAGCAACTGACGTGGATATAGATGGTAACCTGATTGGGCTGGAAGGAGACGGAATCTCCCCTCTGGGAAATACTGGTAATGCGATTCTTCTTAGCACTAGTCCATCCAATATCAATATTGGCTTGCAGCTGGCTAATAAAATTTCATATAATGATGGATATGGTATTTTCTACAATGGCCTCAGCTCTCTACAGGGTCCAGCTCCGGTCAATGAGATCACATGTAATACTTCTGGTGGAATAGGTTTTGGAAGTACACCGGATGCAACTCCTCCTACCATTGACACCATCACTCCGACAGAAGCAACTGTGTCTACAACTGCTGCAGATGGAAGCACAGTGACGGTATGGTTGGCTACCGACGGGTGTAGTAATGACCAGGGTGTCTCCGTCGCAGGAACAGGAGTTGTTTCAAGCGGACAGGCCATCGTCTCCGGTTCGTTTTCTACCGGGGAATACTATACAGCTTATGTGGAAGATGTAACACTTGGGACGTCACCGTTCTCAGCCAGCTACTTCTTTGCTTCGGCATCCAGTTTCATCACCACATGGAGTACAAGTGATGGCACCATAACCATTCCTACTAATTCAGGTTCTTATTCATACAACTATGACGTAACCTGGACCAACCTGACCAACACAGGTGTGGGGGACGGATCACTTACTTCTCAAACCGGAGATGCTTTGCTATCCGGCCTTGAGAACGGCAGTACTTATCAGGTAGAAATCACAGGTACATTTCCTGCCATTTATTTTTTTGGAGGGTCAGAAGCCACCAAACTGTTGACCGTGGAGCAGTGGGGCAGCAATTCATGGGTTTCAATGGCAAATGCCTTTAATGGGTGTTCAAATCTTACGATTCCAGCTGTAGACGCACCGGATCTTTCGGGTGTAACTAGCTTGGCAAGGATGTTTGAGGGTGCCTCTTCTCTTACTACCGAAGATTTTAGTGGATGGGATGTATCTACAATTAATGATATGTCTCGGATGTTTGAACAAGCCACTAATTTCAATGGAAATGTAACTAACTGGAATGTTTCTAACGTGTCGAACATGTCGTTTATGTTCTTTGGTGCTTCAACCTTCAATCAAGACATATCTGGCTGGACAACCAGTTCGCTATCAATTGCAGATGCAATGTTTAGAGATGCAAGCTCATTTGATCAACCCATAGGCTCATGGAGCACAACCAATCTTACAAGTGCACCATCGATGTTTTATAACGCCACAGTGTTTAATCGGCCGCTATCAGGTTGGGATGTGAGCCAACTCACAGAGCTGTATTCGATGTTTGAAAATGCTGTAGACTTTGATCAGGATCTTAGTAGTTGGGATGTGAGTCTTGTTACTGATTTCTCATTTATGTTCAGTGGGGCTACCTCTTTCGCTCAGGATTTAAGCTCTTGGATGACCACCAGTGCCCAGAACATGGACTATATGTTCAGTGGTGCCAGCTCTTTCAATTCAGATCTTTCCGGTTGGAACGTAGAGAGTGTGGCTTTCATGGAAGCAATGCTAGACAATACTGCCATGTCCATAGCCAACTATGATGCTACCCTGATCGGTTGGGGAAGCCAAACAGTGCAATCGGGGGTGCTACTAGGGGCGAATGGATTGACCTATTCTTCGGCGGCACAGTCCGCCCATGACGAACTTACTGGGACCAATTCGTGGACAATTGTGGGGGATATGCTGGATGCCGGCGAATCAAACAACGCACTCAATTTTGATCGAACCGATGATTATGTGGATTTGGGTAACCCGCCAATCTTGCAGCAAGGTGATGATCTTACCCTTGAGGCATGGGTTTATTGGAACGGGGATAATTCTCAGCCGCACACTATTATAAGTCGGGCAACATCAGGTGAAGCATCAGCAGATAATGTTTTGTATTTGTTTCAAATTAATAGTGATGGACGTGTACGTTTGTTTTATGAGTATGATGCCGGTCTTGATGTAGACGCTTATTCAACTAATGCTATACCGACAAATACCTGGGTGCATGTCGCCGTGACTCGTGAAACTGGTCCTAGTACCGCTGCAGATACCCGCACACGATTCTACATAAACGGACAGCTGGATGGTGAAATCACCGGTCAGGAAGATCCATGGGATGGTGGTGGTGGTCATCTTGTATGGATAGGAGCGACTAATCAGACAGGTTCCGAGCGATACTTTGGCGGATCGATCGATGAATTGAGAATATGGAATATTGAGCGTACGCAGGGTGATATTGAAGCTGATATGAATGTCAACCTGACAGGTTTGGAATCTGGTTTGTTAGCGTATTATGATTTCAATCAAGGTACCGCGGAAGGAACAAACACAGGAGAAACCACCTTATTCGACCTTTCGAGCAATGCAATTAATGGAACATTAAATGGATTTGCTTTATCAGGGACTTCATCCAACTGGGTTACTTCAGGTGCTCAGGATGGAGGCGGTTCTTCCTCAGATTTTGCATTGGATTTTGATGGGACTGATGATCACTTGGTGGCTCCAGATATTACTGAACTAGGAATCACTGATGGTACTATAGAAGCATGGGTCAATCCAGCTTCTCTTGCTTTGGACGGAGGGTCAGTACAAAGAGTATTGGCTAAGCCAAGTAGCACAGGAAATGAAAGCAGTCCATATCAGCTTGTCATTACGGATGGAGGAGCTATCCGGTTGACTCTGGGAAATGGTGGCTCTTCTGTTTCTTACGATTCTAATACTGGGCTAGTTCAAACGGGAATCTGGCAGCATATTGCGGTAACCTGGGACGGTTCAAATGTCCGGTTTTACTACGATGGTGTAGAAGACCTGGTGTTTACTCAGACCATAACTCCAAATACAAATACATCAAGTTTAATTATAGGTGGATTCAATGGAATTTCTGGCTCAGGCCAATTCAATGGTGCTATTGACGATGTGCGGATCTGGGATTTTGCCAGGAATGAAACGGCTATCAATGACACCAAAGATTTTTATCTGATCGGAGATGAGACTGGACTTGTAGCATACTATCCTATGTCGGATGGTACGGGGAGCACAATAGCATCAGACAAATCCAATTTTGTGAATGATGCTACGCTCACTAATATGGCTGAAAATACCGACTGGGTTGATGGACCAGGGTTGATCAATTCTGGTGGCGGTTCAAGTATCTTCGAAGACTTTGAGTCAGGCACAGTTCCTTCTGCAGATTATTCCGGAACCTTGTCGCTTGGGTCTGGTGATTGGGAGAGTAATAGTCTGTCTCCCGAGATGACAAATGTGCAATCAGGTGCGGAAGCCATTTCGTTCAACCAGGCTGGAGATTATTTACAATCATTCGAGATAGCCGAAGGGGTAACAGATGTTTCCTTCTTTGTTAATCAGGATAATGGAGATGGTGGTGAACTGGATGTGCTTTACAGCACAGATGGCGGATCGTCATTCAATTCTGCTGGTCAAACAGGTCTTTTCACATTTACGGCGTATGAGGAATTTATCATTCCAGTTGGAACCACTGAGCCTACGATCATAAGAATTGAGGCAGTGACTACTAATGAGCCGGTATATCTGGATGACATTACCATCAATGTCAACGATGGTGGAAGCGGTCCAACAGGATTGCCGAGAGTCATCTACTTCACAACGCCAAGTGCAACGGACGTTAATAAAGTAGAGATCAATGGAGGAATTGAAGAGTCCTTGGTAGCATCGAATAGCGGCGTAGGTGATTACGGCATTGCATATTCTGCGTTTTATGATCGCGTTTATTACATCGATGGGTCCAGCACTGGTGATAAGATCATGTCTGTACAAAGTGATGGTCAGGCCGTTCAGGAGTTTGCTGACCTGGGAACTTCTGGAGCAGGGGGATATGGTAGCCTCGCATTGGACACTGTTTCTAATGTACTCTATGCAGTCACACCAACTGGCCTCCAATCATTCGATCTGGCGGACGGAACCCCAATTACCAATTATGGTGATATTTTGATTGGTTCCACAGGTTCAGTGAGTGATATAGAAGTTTATGATGGAAATCTTTTTTGGTCTCAGAGCGGACTCGACAATGGAATCGCCGTGGCATCTCTATCAGACATATCGGGCACCTCTCAGTTAATCGTTGATCCTTCCGTCACGGGTTTTATTCAAGGATTGACAATCGACCCTCTTGATAACAGGCTTTATTGGACTACTGGTGGGGGAGAGATCAGAAGCGCTAATTTCGACGGATCAGATGAATCCATTCTTGTTGATGGTTTATCCAATTTGGAAGATCTGGAAATGAACTATGAAAATCGTCATTTGATCTATGTGACTGATAACTTAAGTTCAACGATCGAGGCGATCGATACGGAAGGAACACCTCAGGGGACTTTGCTTTCTTTCTCAGGTTCTATCAACTATATCCATCCATACACCACATACAGTATTGGAGCAGGTGGAAGTGACTTTTACGAAGATTTTGATAGTGGCCTTACCTCAACGACAGATCCGTCTTTCCTTCTTGAGAGCGGGACATGGCTAACTCAGGGTGTTAAATCCGCTGAAAATCCCGCACTTGCTTCCGGCGGTGAGGGAGATGCTGCATATATATTCTTTGGAACGGGTAACTATCTCGTATCTCCGACCATTGAGAATTCTACTTATGTCACCTTTGATTATCGAGCAGATCCCGTTTCAGCAGGAACTTTTGATTTTGACGTTTATGCATCGGATGATGGTGGATCTACATTCACCAACTTCCTTGGATCGGGCTCAACTGGTGGAACAGAGTACATTCAGTTCAATTATAATTTCGGAACAGAGTACACCGGACCAATTCAGATTATTTACACCGGAACTGGTAGCGAAAGTGGTTTGATTGATAACTTCAATTCAGATGGAAGCGAAATTCCGGTTGATGTTACTTATACTACTTTGAGTATACCGGGTGGAGGTCTGTCTCCCGGTTCCACAGACAACCTCATTTATGGCTTTAGTATTGCTCCTGCAGATGATGTGCGAACTATCGGCGTGATTCTTACGCTGGATGATTCGAACTACCTGTCCGGGGATTTTCCTGCCAACCCAGTGAAGTTGTGGAGCAATACCACAGATGATTTTGGTAGTGCTGCAGAGATTGGCAATTATGATTTTGCCGGGACTATTCCGGAAGGCCCAACAGTTGATCCAAATCAGGTGGCTCTGCTGTTTGAGGATGTCCTTACTGGTGGGACTACCACCTATTATTACGTCACCATTGATGTAGATGCAGGGGCATTGGTAGGTAATTCGCTTTCGGTTCAGCCGATCAACTTCGAGCAAGAGGTAGGAATTGAACAAAGGACAAATCAACTCGGATCATTGAATGGTGGAAACTTGTTTACCATTCAAGCCGGATCCTTTGACCCACCAAATGTTTTAGCTGCAACCGGTATTACATCTACAGAGTTTACAGCCAACTGGGAAGCCGCAACAGGCGCGATTGGATATTTTGTGGACGTGGCTACTGATGCTGCCTTTACCAAGATCCTGCCTGACTATGAAGATTTTGATGCTGAAACTAATGTGGGGCTCTTTGTTTCCAATCTTGATTTCAGGCAGAGTTATTATTATCGTGTAAGAGCGGATTATGGGGGAGGAAATGTTTCAGTCAATTCTGCCGTGGAGTCTTTAAAAACAGATATTGATGCGATAACATTAGCCGATTCACTTGCTTTGGTTCAGATATATGATGCAGTAAGTCCACAGGGTTTAAACTGGGAAAGTGCCAGATTAAGAGACTGGGATGGTGTTGTGTTGAACCTTGCTAAAACAAGGGTTAGAAGAGTGGATTTCCCTTCTACTGGTGCTGTTGGTGAGATGCCTAACCCATTTGCTGCAGAAACTGATCCTGAGAAAGGTCCTTTGGACATGGAAAATGCACTCTCGGTCTTGAATCGAATGAATGTTTCTAACAATGAAATTTCGGGGTTAATGGATTTTGCCCCAACGGCAATGAACAACTTGAATGTTTCAGGCAACAGTCTGACTTTTGGTGATCTGGAGCCATTAATGTCCCTGGATATTACGACCCTGAACTATGCTAATCAAGCGAGCATTCAATTTCTTGAGGATAATGGAGGAGAGCCAATTTTAGAACCTCATTTAGGTGATCCTGATCTGGAAGTAATCACTGATGGTTCTGATAATGTATACACTTGGTACCGAAATGATGTGACAATTTCTTCAGGCACTGAGTTTGGAATTTTTGGTGGCACATTAGTGATCAATGACATAGATTATGAAAATATGGGTGAGTTTAGAGCGGAGGTGACCAATAATATTGTAACAGGGTTAGTTGTTGATGTCGACCCACAAATTGTGTATGCTACTGCGGATGTAACAATGACACTTAATGATCTTGATGGTGATTTATTGAATGGTGAAACCTTCAATGGAGCACTACTCGAAGCGATCAGAAGAGATGCAGGATATGATACGTTGGAAAGAGCTCCTAATGTTGATGCAAATTTTGTTTTCAATGACGTTGTGCTAGGTGACTACCTCTGTGGTATTGATCCACTAAATAGAGATGATTTCATCCCAACTTATTTTGGTGATGCGTTTGAGTGGGAACTGGCAGAAGTGATTGAGCTAAGAGCAAATACTTCGCTGGATATCCGTATTACTGAGGTACCTCCTGTTTTAGGCCCGGGAGATGGTGAGGGTACGCTTGATGTTCTCATTGAGGAAGATTTTGGTGATGAGGATGGGAGGCTAGAGGCCAGAAGAAGAGCGAAAAAGCGTAAGTGTGGATTGAAAAGAAGAAGAAGGGGTGGGCGTACTGATCAGGATGAATTTGAGTTGATTGCCTACGGGGAAACAGATGATAACGGAGAATTCCAGTTTGGATTCTTGCCGCAGGGCGAATATCGTTTCTTTGTGGAATATCCTGGTATACCTTTAGATGAAAGTGCATTCGTTGAATTTGAGGTAGGTGAAGCGGGCGTGAGTGATACGGACTTCAAGCTTCAGGCGTTTGCAACTGAGGATGGAATCGAGGTAACAATCGAAGCTGTTTTGGGTGTTATTTTAGAGTACTTTAAGGATTTGGCGATTTATCCAAACCCATCTGACGAATACTTAAATATTCGATATCGCCACTTGAAATCCAATTATGTGACTGCACAACTTGTTGATTTGGCCGGTAATACACTTTGGACTTCTGATCTAAGAAATGGATTTGATGGGGAGGTAAGGATTGATGTGACGGGCTATGAAGAAGGGATGTATATTTTGAGGTTCTATGATCGAGAGCAGCCAAATGAAAATGTGGTGAGTTTCCGTGTGCTTGTCAAAGAATAATTATCTAATTAACTGCTATTATAGAGGGATGACATTGCGTCATCCCTTTTTTGTTTGCACATCCTTGGTAGTTCAATATACCGTATTCACGGTATTAAATGCAGGCTTTTCAGATTCTAGTTTTAAACCCCAATTGAAAACCAATTTTCGTCTAAAGCTATGACAATGAAAGCTAAACTTTTTACCGTCTTTTTTATCGCCACTTTTTTTGCGAAAGCAACTGTTATCATTGTTGATAATAATGGGAATGCACCAGTTGGTGTAGAAACATCCTTAACGAATGCTATCAGCAATGCCTCGGCTGGTGACACACTTTTGATTATTCCAAGTTCCTCTACCTATGGTAATATGAACGTGACTAAGCAACTCACCATCATTGGTGTAGGCTTCAATCCGGACATGGAAATCCCTTTTACCAGCAAAGTGAACGCAGTGACTATTTATACTGCAGCAAGCGGGGCGAAAATTATTGGGCTGGAAGTCACTAGCACTTTAGTACTGGGAAATACAGGAGGAGCCTTGACCAACGTAGTGATTGAAAACAATAAGTTGGACAACATTACTACTTCTGGAATTTCCAGCCTTACCAATGTATTGATCAGACAAAATGTAATTCGTCCTGCAAGTGCATTTGTTTACTCGTTAACCCTCAACACCGCCAACCAATCTAATATACGTGTTGCGAATAATGTGTTTTCTAATACAGGGACTACCAATCAATTCAGGGGACCTTATATCACCACAGGTGGTGTCACTTTTGATCATAATACATTTTTAGGAACAGCTTCTCAGTACGCCTTTTATCAAATCATCAATTGCCTTGTTACAAATAACATCTTTGTAACACTTTCTCCTGCTCCTCAGGCAGCATCTTCAAATATCCTATACAAAAACAACCTTTCTAATGGCTTTGCTTTTGGTGATATCAATGGGACAAACATCAATATTGAATCAAATATTGATAATACATCTCCGACTTTCGTCAATATGCCACTTTCTACCTACTTGTATGACTACACACTGGATCCCTATTTAGATGCAGGATCAGCAGGGGAGGGTGCTGGTACTGATGGAACAAATCTTGGCCTGAGTGGAGGCACCTCTCCTTTCAAATTATCAGGATCAGTACTACCTGTTGTAAGAAGATTTGATTTGCCGGCCAACATCACCGAGAGCTCGGATGCAGACGCTACAATTGAAGTAACAGGAAACTAATTCCAGCAATGAAAAAGCTACTTTTCACTATTGGGATGCTTATGGGATTGGGTGAGGTCTATGCCGATGTGGTGGTAGTTGATGCCTCAGGTCTTGGAGACTACACGTTAGTGAGTGATGCCATCACAAACACGACAACAGGCGACACCATTTACATCGTTGGTTCAGGAGCGTCTTACGGGAATGTCTCTTTGAATTCTCAGCGAACATTTATGGGAAATGGATACTATGGCCAGAGCAGTGGCTATTCACCTTCGTCCAGACTCGGAACAATTACTCTAAATGTCGGAGCAGCTAATTCTGTTTTTTCTAACCTGGAAATTGGAGCGATCTCTTTCAATGAGAGTAATGTAGTTTTTAATGCCTGTTTGGTAAATGGCTCGTTAACAGTAGGAAGTAGCATTTCTAACATTTCCTTTAATAGGTGTCTGTTTTCATCAACTATAAATATTCAAAGCGCATCAGTAAGCTTTTCAAACTCCATTTTCAATTATCCAAGTGCAGGGAATGGCATCACGGTTTCTGGTGGCGTTGGGGCCACATTCGATTATTGTACATTCTTTGATGGGAACATTTCACTGGATGCCAGCACTGTCAGCAACTCCGTGGTAAACTCAAGCAGGGTAGGCCAAACACCTTCATCAATATCGGATGGAGTGGGTGGGAACAAAGTTGATTCAGAGATTACTCTACTCTTTGAAACTTCATTGGGAGCTGATGCTTACTTCCAACTTCAGTCAAGCTCACCAGGGAAGACATCCTCACAAACTGGATCAGAATCAGGGGCTTTTGGATTTCCCACAGGTCAGCCGGAAGACGCTTATATCTTATCAGGGTTGCCTGTTATCCCAAAGATCACGGGATTAGAATTCGGGAGTTCCACTAATAGCGCATCTAATCTATCCATCAGAATCCAAGCCACTTCAAACTAACCTCAAATGCAAAGGACATTAGTCATTTTTTTCATCCTTCTTTGTTTTGCTGGGTTTACCCAAAACATCAATAAAATCTCTGTTGTAATCTATCAGGATGGAAGTGTGATAGATACGCAAGAATTCACCTCATTTACCCCTTCGGCTACTATTGATGAAACGATTTCTGTAAATACCTCAGCACTTGATCCGGGAGTTTACAGCTTCGCGATTTTTGTTTCTGATGAAAATGATATGAGGAGTATTCATTCGTCGGGCTCCTTTTTGCAAGAGGAAATTATTACGGATGCTAACCTTGCTTCTTTAGAATATTTCATAGACACTGATCCTGGTCAGGGTATGGGATCTGAGATCTCTGTATCCAGTGCGTCTCATGTTTCAATCACAGAGTCTCTCGGTTTATCAGGACTTTCAGATGGGTTTCATACCATCTATTTAAGAGGTAAAGATGAAACCGGTAAATGGGGGGGCTATGCTTCCCACACCATTTATGTTGAAAATGCTATAGGGGTAAGTGATGTGGTGCAGATTGAGGAATTGGAATACTTTGTGGATGTGGATCCTGGTCAGGGCATGGGCATGCCGATTTCAATTGCTCCATCCACGGATGTTTCTACTGTTGAGAACCTTGACTTATCTGGATTATCTACAGGATTTCATACTGTCTATTTGAGAGGCAAACTACAAGGTGGCTCGTGGGGGCCAACTGTGGCCACAACTGTTTTTGTTGAGTCTGTAGTCGGGTTGGGTGACGTAGTGATAGTTGAAGCGTTGGAGTTTTTTGTGGATACTGATCCCGGTGCTGGACTTGGCACACCAATCAGTGTTTCTGCAGCTTCTGAAATTATCACGAGTGAGGCATTGACAGCAAGTGGTTTATCAACTGGTTTTCATACGGTTTATTTAAGGGGAAAGCTCCAGAATGGGAGTTGGGGGCCTTACACTTCTCAAACAATTTATGTTGAAGAGGCCCAAAGCGTTTCAGATCAAATCATTGCGGTGGAATATTTCTTTGATGCTGACCCAGGTTTAGGCAATGGAGTCCCCGTCTCTACCACCTTACCAACAAGCGCAATCAATGAGCTGGTAAACATTGGAACTTCAACCTTGGAACCGGGAACACATACAGTAAGCCTTAGAGCACGAGATGATTCCGGTGCATGGGGACAATATTTGACTACTACATTTGAAGTTGATCCAGCAGCGGTCTCAATATTGACAGTAAATCCCAATGGAGGTGAGACGCTGACTGTTGGAGATGCGTATGAAATATCCTGGACAGAGGTTGGGTTCCCCGATACGGATTTGATAGAGATAAGATGGAGCTCTGACGGAGGAGACAATTACTCCATTATAGCCGACGGGACATTCTCGATGTTTAGCGGCACATTTGAATGGACGGTTCCAAATACTCCGGGAACGAATAACCTGATTCAAATTGCAAACACAACTCAGGCAGTTGCAGATGAGAGTGATGCAGTTTTTACAATAGATGCGGCTGCACCAGCTATAACTGTGCTCACTCCGAATGGAGATGAAACCTTGACCGTTGGAGATTTATATGAAATATCCTGGGCGGATGCAAACATCCCAAGTACTGACCTTATCGAAATAAGATTGAGTACTGATGGAGGGAACAATTATTCTATACTTAATGATGGAACATTCTCTATGTACAATGGTAGTTATGAGTGGACAGTTTCAAACGATGTAGGATCAAATAATCTGATTCAGATAGCAAATACTACTCAGGCAGTCGCCGATGAAAGTGATGCTGCATTTACAATTACTACTGCACCTGTTCCGGCCATTACGGTTTTAACACCTAATGGGGGTGAAAATGTCACTGTGGGAGAGGAGTATGAGATCACCTGGAGTACTACCAATATATCACCATCTGATCTGATTGAGATTCGATTGAGTACGAATGGAGGAGATACTTATTCAATCCTCAATGACGGTACTTTTTCAATGTATAATGGAAGTTATAATTGGACTATTCCTGATCTTGAGGGGAATAATAATCTAATTCAAATCGCGAATACCACCTTGGGAATTGAAGATGTCAGTGACGCTACATTCTCCATAGTTCCAAACTATGATCCTCCAATTGCATTGGCAGGAACTGATCTAACTTCAACATCTTTTACTGCATCATGGACGGATAGATCAGCAGACACCTATTTTTTAGACGTAGCATTAGATGCGGACTTTGAAAATATGCTGGAAGGCTATGATAACCTTAACGTGGGAACGGCTACTAATCAAATCATTGCAGGTCTTGTATTCAGACAATCTTACTACTACCGCGTGCGGGCAGATTTTGGTGTTCAGACTTCTGCAAACTCCAATGTAGTAAGTGTGAAAACGTTGATTGACCCTGAAACATTTGCAGACTCGGTTGCTTTGAGGCAAATCTATTCGTCTCTTGGAGGAGGTTCCTGGGAACCTACTGTAAACTGGACTACTGACCGGTTCAGAGACTGGAATCGGGTGACCTTTAATGTAGCGGGGGATCGGATTCAAACAGTTGATCTTTCAAGTATTGGAGCCGTTGGTGAGATGCCTAATCCTTTTACAGGAGGTGCAGTGGGAGGTTTGAGTGCAGTTACAGAAATGGACCTCTCAAATAATGAAATTTCAGGGTTAATGGACTTTACAGATGTGAGCATCACCAGCCTAAACGTTTCTGGAAATAGCTTGGAATTTGATGATTTAGAACCCTTGGTAGGCATTGGGGATCTTGAGTATGTCAATCAGGCGAGCCTTCAATTCGATGGCTTTACCGGGGAGCCTGTCAAGATTTACCATTTGGAAGATCCGGGATTAGAAATTCTTTCCGGAGGGACAGCAAATAATTACCGGTGGTATAGGAATGATATTGAAATTTTCTCCGGTTCGGAATTTAACGTTTCAGGTGCTTCGCTGGATATTCTAGATATTGATTACAATAATATGGGTGCCTTCAGAGCTGAAATTACGAATGAACTCGTGACGGGTCTAACAATAAATGTAGGACCTCAGGTTCTTTTGGCAATTGCGAATATTGAGGTGGATGTTACCGATTTTGATGGTGTTTTGCTGGCTAGTAATCTTTCCGCCTATCTACTGCAAGTTACTCAGACTGGTGGCTATGATACACTTATAGATGGAAGACTGGAGAATGTATCCAGTCAATTCAATTTTGAAGAAATTGTGTTAGGTGATTACCTTCTTGCCATTGAGCCGAATGAGGAGGATAAATACATCGGAGGTTATTATGGTGATACCTATTCCTGGGAGGAAGCAGAGGTGCTCCAATTGCGGAGAGACTCTGCAATTGCCATTAAGATTACAGCCTTACCGCCACCACTTGGACCGGGTGATGGAGTTGGCAATTTGGATGTGTTGATCGAAGAGGACTTTGGTGATGAAGAAGGAAGAGTGGATGCAAGAAGGAGAGCTAAGAAAAGGAAGTGTGGTCTGAAGCGTAGAAGAAGAGGAGGACGGACAGATCAGGATGAGTTTGAGTTGATTGCGTACGGAGAGACAGATGACAATGGAGAATTCCAGTTCGGGTTCTTGCCGGAGGGCACGTACAGATTCTTTGTTGAGTACCCGGGTATTCCACTAGATGATGCGTCATCGGTTGAGTTTGAAGTAGGTGAGGCAGGGGTGAGTGACACGAACTTTAAGCTTCAGGCCTTTGCAACTGAAGATGGAATAGAGGTAACAATTGAAGCTGTTTTGGGTGTTATTTTAGACTACTTCAAGGACTTGACGATTTATCCAAATCCATCAAATGAGTACTTAAACATTCGATATCGACATCTGAAATCCAATGATGTGACTGCACAACTTGTGGATCTATCCGGAAATGAAAAATGGAGTGCTGATTTGCAGAATGGCTTTGATGGGCAGATTCGAATAGATGTTACAGGATTTTCTGAAGGAGTATATATTCTCAGGTTTTATGATAGGGAAAGCCCCAATGAAAATGTGGTGAGCTATCGTGTGATTGTAAAAGATTGATGCCTGATCACCTGAGATAAAAGGGCGGCTTAAATGGCCACCCTTTTTATATAATCCTTTTTAATCTGAATTTTACTTTCTCTCGTCCTCCATCCCTATAGAGTTTTACTCTAATTTTCCTTCCATCCCGAGACTGGAGTAGATTATAAATATCTGATAATGAATGATACCGCAGGCTTTTTCCATTTATGGAGTGGATAGTGTCTCCTTTTTTAATGTCAGCATTAAAGGCAGGGCTACCTTTATCCACATGCACTACTTTGAGGGTGTCTAGATTTTTTCCTACTGCATTTAATGAGAGTCCACTCATATCATATTCAAAAGGACTCTTAAAATCATCCCCCTTTCTCAGGTACAACTTACTATTTTGATAGTCAAAAGTAACATTGAAACGAGTGAGCAATTCTCCACCAAAAGTTCCAACTCTGGCCCCCCTCTTAATTATCTTATTATAAGCGCCATCATAGGGAGCCGAGACTAACATTTCGCTGAAATCAAAACAATCTATTTTGACTGAATCCATTCTTCCAATATGACCCGGAATATCTCCCGCTATTCCCCGTCCCAATCTGGTTTCTATCGTTTTTTCAGGAGGTTCTATTCCATCTAAGTAATTGTAGTCGATCAGGGCAGCATGACTTGCTCCGGTATCAATCATGATTTCCAGTTTCGTTTTTTGACTGTCCTGCCTTATTGTAGCATTCACAAACGGTTTTGAGCCGCGTATTTCTATCGGAACTTCAACAGATCTTTTGCTTTTCTTGTATCGTTTCGGATCGTGTAGAGTGATGATGTTATCATCGTAATCAATATCAACCACAAATCGAGAAAAAATGTCATACCCGATGATTCCATGGACATCATCACCGATGTTTTCTGAAAGTTTCAAATAATCCTCCTTCAAAACCAGCATATTCATATTATGCCCAATCACTCCTCCAGGAAGTCCAAATGTGATTTGATTAGCAATGTAAGCTTCTACAGAGTCAATTAGCCCAGGGCCATCAATAGTGATTTCTCTAATGTAATTGACATCCATAATGTCAGCGTACAGTTTTTCAGTCAGAATGGCGTTTTCAACTCCAGTATCCAGAATGAACTTAAGTGTTAGAAAGCGATTGAGCGTGACAGGAATGATGATCAGGTTATTATGTTGCTCAAAAGGGATTTCTATTTTCTTGGTTCTTTCAGGCATTTTAAAACCAAATTCCTTTTGCCCGGATGCGGTTGAACAAAGACAAGTATTAATCACCAAAATGAATGCAATCAGACTTACAATTGGATTTCTCATAGAAAAGTCTCTTACGTAATGAATTACACCCATCTAACAACAGGGACAAAATCTAACCCTTATTTGTTCGATAAAATTTAGTCAAATAGATCTTGAATGTCGCCCTGGGATAGGCTTTTTACGAAACTTTCCTCCACGGTAATGAGATCTGTAGCCAGTTTTTGCTTGTGTTCTTGCAGCTTAATGATTTTTTCTTCAATGGTGTCTTTACTTACAAATTTGTAAGCAAAGACCTTTTTCGTTTGGCCAATTCTATGGGCACGATCAATGGCCTGGGCTTCTACTGCCGGATTCCACCACGGGTCAAGGAGGAATACATATTCTGCTTTTGTGAGATTAAGACCGGTTCCACCTGCTTTTAGTGAGATGAGGAAGATCGAAACCTCCGGATCATTTTGGAATCGCTCGACTTGCTTTTGGCGATCCTTTGTAGAGCCATCCAGATATGCATAGGACAACCCCTGCCCATCCAGATACTCTGATACTATTTTTAGATGTTTCACAAACTGACTGAAGATAAGGACTTTATGTCCCTTTGAAATGGTATTTTCAATCATGTAAGTTATCTCCTCCAACTTCCCTGAGCTTTGATCATATTCCGGATCTACCATACCAGGATGATTGGCTATCTGTCGTAGCTGAGTTAGGCCCTGTAGCAAAACCATATGCGATTTAGCTATGCCGTCAGTCTCTATGACATCCATTATTTTGCTTCGAAAGGCATTCTTCTCTTTTTCATAATATTCTCTCTGGGCCTCAGACATGGTACAATAGCGTACATTGATGACCTTTTCAGGGAGATCATCAGCTACCTGACTTTTTTCCCTTCGGAGAAGAAATGGCTTGATAAGCGTATTGAGTTTTCTGGTCTTATGCTCGTCTTTTTGCTTTTCTATGGGCTTTAGATATTCCTTTTTAAAGTACGTTTCATTCCCTAAAAGGCCCGGATTTAGGAAGCTCATTTGTGACCACAAGTCAAGGGTACTGTTTTCAATGGGCGTTCCTGTAAGAATCAGTTTTCTCCTTGATTTAAGTTCCCGTACTTTTTTCGAAATAAGCGAATCCGGATTTTTTATAGCCTGCGATTCATCCAGTATGATATAGTTGAAATAGAATTCAGCAAGAATGTCAGTATCCACTCGCGTGGTACCATAGCTGGTGATTACCACATCATATTGACCAAATAATGCACTGTTCTTATCTCGGTTTATACCGGTGTAGTTTAAAATTTTAAGATCAGGTGTGAATTTCTTAGCCTCCATCTCCCAATTGTAAAGTAGGGAGGTGGGCATGATCAATAGACTTGTGCTATCCGAATTTTCATTTTTTTGGTGCTGAAGCAAGGCCAACGCCTGTATCGTTTTTCCCAGCCCCATATCGTCAGCCAGGCAACCACCAAAATTATAATCTTCTAAAAACCTAAGCCAATTGTAACCAGCAAGTTGATAGGGTCTAAGGTCACCTTTGAATGAGCTTGGAACAGGATAATCTTCCATTTTTTCAAACTCAAGAAGCTTTTCAAGCTTGCGATCCATGGTCACTTTAGCGAGCTCACTTTCCTTTAATTCCTGTACCAATGAAACATGAATTTTATTCAACGTGATTCCTCTGTCGGTCTCAGAAGAGAAGGCAAATAAATCTTTATAACGAAGAATCCAGGATTCAGGGATTACACCAATTTCTCCATTAGGGAGCATCACTTCTGTTTTTCCTTTCAAAATACATTTTCGTATTTCTTCGAAAGGAATTTCAAAATCACCGAAACGAATTTTGGCTTTCAAATCAAACCAATCCACACCTTCGCTCACTTCCAGGTCAATGGTTGATTCACCCATGAAGAATTTTTTGCCCAGCTGATTTTGTTTGATGATAAAATCACGCAACAGATCGCTATTTTGGCCAATCCAATCAAACGCAGCTGTTTTTGGTAACGTCACACGTGAGTTCCTTAGCTGTAGACCCTTGGTTGCAAGCTCTGCGATAATTCCCTTTTCGCCTTCATGATCTCGGCTAATTCTATGAAAAGTATAATTGTCCGCGTTCTTTTCCATGGAGACGCTGACCTTGCTGAGCTTATCCGCGTTGAAATTGTGCTTGCCATAATCGAATGACAGTTCCAATAATAGTTTGTCATTTTCTGCAACCGGAGCATTTCCGCCATCATCAAAAAGGGTGGCATTGTGAGAGGTCTGCAACTCGCTCACAGTGATTTTAGGAGTGGGCTTTGGTTTATGCGTTACTATGTCAAAACCTTTGGCATATACATCAAATTCGGAGATCAACGGACCTACAAATTTTTTATAGTACGTCTCCTCGATATCCTTTGGAATAAGGATGAACTTCTTTTTCAGGAATGGTTTTAGCTTGCCACCACTGACCGGCTTTTGAAAAGTGAAGAGCTGGTCGTTTGCAACAAGCCAGGCAGGCTCTTTGCAAAGCAGGTAGCTTCCGTTATTCAAAAAATCGACCTTTTCCCCTCTCAATTTAATTGTGGGGAAATAATGAGTGTTATCCTCATTTTTTCGGAAATGAAAAAGGATCGTTGCTTTCTCATCAACCACTTCGATTTCTTTCCAGGCAGGCTCCCCATCTTTGCCCATTTCAAATAATCTTTTCCCGCCGATTAATGAAAGGATCTGGGATCTTCTGCGTTCTATATAACCCTCAATCTCGCCCTGCAGGAGCTTATCTCCGGTATCCTTATCGTAGACCTTTAGAAAAAACTCTTCTGGTTTCTGTTTCTTCTTTTGAAAATGATTAGCCACCTGATCCTGCTGAATTTGGTCCATAAGCTTAATGATCTTAAAATCATTTTCGTCAAGTCCGGAGCTAAATTCCTGAGCGTTTTTCGCCGAAATATTCTGATGGGAATAAGTGAGTTCACCCTTATCATTCAGTTGTACAACAAAGGATTCGATTAGATATCCCAGATACTCATGATCGTAGAGTGAATAGATAAGTTCAAATGGCTGGTCAGGAGATACTTTCACAGATTTTCAAAATCAGATAAACTTCGAAAATAGTAAAAATCCGAGATGCATCCATCAATATACCGTGAAGAGTTTACTACTTATTGTAAAGTATGTGTAGAAAAGGATTTTCCTGCTTTTACTGCGGGTTGAATAGAAGCCAGGATGGTAATGACGATTATGGCTAAGATGGTAAGAAGTACGTCCAGCAATTCAATCTTTATCGGATATGCATTCATAACGGCAGAGTCCATTCCCATTCCTACCAACCCATAGTGCTGCTGCAGCAGACTGAGGCCAATACCTAAGATCAAACCAACAAATGCGCCTGAAAAAGCAACTATGCAGCCTTCGTAAAGGAAAATATTACGAATGAGTTTGCCGGATGCACCTTGCGCAAAAAGAACGGAAATATCCTTCTTTTTCTCAATTACCAGCATGGTGAGGGAAAAGAAAATGTTGATCGAAGCAATACCAATGATGGACACTAGAATGAGAAAGACAAACAGCTTTTCTATTTTCAGCACTTTGTACAGGTCGCTATGTAATTCTGCCCCGAGTTTTACCTCAAAATCTGCTCCTAATAGATTTTGTATTTCTTCTTTGACATTTGAAGAACTTGCTTCTTCTTCCAGATATACATCAAACGAGGATAAACGATTTTTATAATTAAGGAGGTCTTTTGCAAACTCCAGAGGCACGAAGACATAATTATCATCGTAGGATTTTTCGATAGCAAATATTCCACCGGGGATAATGTTCAGCAGATTGTACATTTTTGTTGGGTTCACCACCCCCGGGCCTATGTCTTTTGGATAGTACATCTGTAGGGTGTAAAAATCGTTTTTCAGACTCAGCGAGAGATCGTATTGTACTCCCCGACCAATCAGGGCATAGCCGATGCTATCTCGAACCAACGGGAATTCACCCGAAACCATTACATTCTTTATGCCACTATATTTATCAAAATCACGGCTTACTCCTTTCATTCTCACCAGGCGTTGGGCGTCTTTGTACTCCACCAACACATTATCTTCCACTACTTCGGCCACACCCAAAACGCCATCCACAGATTTTATTTGCTGTGTATATATGGAATCATACTGGAAAGATTTTCCCGATGATGGCGTAATCACGATATCCGGATCAAAATTTCCGTACATGGATCGTAACAACCCTTCCAACCCATTAAAAACAGATAGTGCCAGGATCAGAGACATGGTTCCTATGGCAACCACCACCATTGATATAATGGAAATTACATTGATGAAGTTTTTCTTTTTCCCTGACAGGAAATATTTCCGTGCTATGAAAAAAGGAAAATTCATTGTTCCTCAGGAGGTATGTTCAGTTTGTTTATAAGGTTGTCAATTTTGGAAGCCTTCTCTTCCGTATCATCGTGAAAAAATGCCAACTCAGGAATGATTCTCACCTGTTTGCCAATTTTTTTACCCAACTTCAGCCGGATCTCACTTTTAATATTATTCAGATGTTCAAAAACTTCCTCGGCTTTGCTTATTGGGAAAACGCTGATGTGAATACGCGCCAGACCTAAATCAGGAGATACACTCACACCCGTAATGGTGCCCAATGAGGATCCAAAGTAATGAGATGGATCTTGCTGAAAAATCTCTGCCAGATCTTTTTGAAGTTGCTTACTGTATTTTACTTGACGCTTGCTTTCCATATATCTGCAAATATCCTAAGATATTCGTTAAGGGGTTTAGCCAAATGACCTAATTTCGAATTCTACAATTTGAAGCCCACTAAATAGCAACTGATTGTTACGGTTTTTTAGAATAAATGATCCTTACCGTCTAGCCATTATTTTTTTATTGATGGTAATGATTCGATTTGTTCAGGCCTTTTTCATCGAAGGTGAATCATATTATGAACTGAAATGGCTATTGCTTGGTGAATGGCTTAATCAAGGGTTCAAAATGTATTCAGAAACCTTTGATTACACGGGTCCGATTGCTGCTTTTGTCTATAAGTACCTATACTTCATTTTTGGTCGGAGTAGCTTTATCCATTATGGTGTCAGCTCTGCATTAATCATTTTTCAGGCAGGTATTTTCAATCAACTTTTGCTGAAGAATAAAGCCTATGATGAGAACAGCTATTTGCCTGCATTTCTCTACGTGATGCTGATGTTGGCGGTACCTGACTTTATGACGCTTTCACCACAGCTTCTGAGTCTTACATTCGTGTTGATGTCCCTTCGAAATGTTTTGCGAAGAATAGACAATCAGGTAACTGATGAGCTGTTCTTAAATTCCGGTATTTACCTGGGGATAGCCACCATGATATATCTGCCGTCGATGATCTTCTTTTTTGTGTTTTTGTTTGCACTGATATTATTTTCTACGGCTGTTACCCGTCGGTTACTTTTATATCTATTTAGTTTCTTTTTAGCATTTTCTCTTTGTGCCCTTTATTTCTATTGGCGTGGAGATGTGTCGATCTTTATCGACAGTTATGTAATCCAAAATATCCTGTTAGACGCAAACTCATCGATTAACCTGAGTGAGTTTTTGTTGATTAGCGGAGGGTTTATTCTCATTTTTATTCTTTCAGTTTTTAAAACCTGGGGATCTGCTAGACTCACGAGCTTTCAACAAAAAATACAGCAGGTAATCTGGCTCATGTTTTTTGGTGGAGTGGTGACATTCTTTCTCTCCAATGAAAAATCGCTCCATGAAATTGTTTTTACTATCCCGGCTATTGCTTATTTCTGGACGCATTACTTTATCCTTTTAAAAAGGAGAATATTTCAATTTCTTATGCCCGGAATATTGGTGTTTGGACTGTTGTTTTATTCCATATATGCCTATTTAAACTTTTTGAGTCCACTGCAAGTCGATGAGAAGAAATCTGAGCCAAAGCTCATGATTTTGGGTGGTGACCTGAGCTATTATACACAGGAGAAAGTATTGACCCCATGCTTTAATGAGCATTTATCCAGACGAGCGTTTGAAGGACTGGAATATTATCATTCGGCAGGGGAGCTTTATAAGTTATTTCAAAAAGCGTCTCCGAATGTTATTGTGGACAATCTAGGAGTTATGCCCGACGTGAGGAGACGTTTTCCTTCGGTAGAGTCAGCGTATGTAAAAACCAACGATGTGAGGTATGAAAAAATCAACAATTGATTTTGTTCACTCTTCGCTCATGTCTACCTCCTTCAAATGCCGTATTTACGAATGTATCCACCAGGCTCTCTGCATATTCATAGGCAATGAATCGTGCCGGAAGACAAATAATATTAGCATTATTATGCTGACGGGCGAGTGCTGCTAGTTCCGTATTCCAGCAAAGGGCCGCTCGTACATTTTCATGTTTATTAGCCGTCATAGCCACACCGTTACCACTTCCGCAGATCAAAATGCCCAACTCGAAATCCTCAGACGCAATGGAGGTGGCAAGCGGATGAACATGATCGGGATAGTCCACTGAATCGTCCGTTTGAGGACCGAAATCACGGACATCATGACCATGCTCTTTAAGGTGTTTGATGATTCGCTCTTTATATTGAAATCCGGCGTGATCGCCACCGATTGCTATTTTCATGATGTTATTTGTTTTGTCTTGCTTCTCTCTTTTCGATGCGTTTCGCAATAACGATGCTGAACTGATACAGCATCATCAAAGGTAAAGCAATCAGAATTTGGCTAAAAGGATCCGGTGGAGTAACGATTGCTCCAAGGATCAAAATTACGATGATTGCATGTTTTCTGTAGGCTTTCATCAGTGCCGAGCTTACGATACCTGCCTTGGTAAGAAAATAAACAATGACAGGTAGTTGGAAAAGCACGCCGCAACCAAAAACAATCATGGTTACAGTATTTATGTAAGAAGAAAGATCAAATAGGTTTTGAAGCGATGGGTCTACCTGATAGGTGGAGAAAAAGCGTACAGAAATGGGAGCAATCAGGAAATAACCAAAAAGGACCCCCAGCATAAAAAGAACACTTACTGAAAAAGTTGCGCCCCTGGAAGCTTTCCGCTCCTGTGGTCTTAATCCCGGTTTAATAAACCTCCATATCTCCCAGAACAAATAGGGAAAACCCAAAATCAATCCCACTATGAATGAGACTGAAACATGTGTCATAAACTGGCTGCTAAGCTTTCGGCTTACTAATTCGAAGGTTAGTGAATCAATACATAAAGCCGGTGTGCCAATAAGATCAGCCAGCTGGCAAAGCTTTTGATAGGTCCAGAAGTCTGTGCGGGAAGGCCCCAGGATAACGGTCCCAACTACAAAGTCCTTCATGATGAATGCAGCTATTGAAAACGTAACAATAGCGATCAGAGAACGGATGATATGCCATCGCAATTCTTCGAGATGGTCCAAAAAGGACATCTCCTTTTCATCAGGTATCTGATCCAGTGGCATGAATTATCCCTTAAATAACGGAAACTTAGACATCCAGCTATTCACTTCGGTTTTCACTTCTGCGATTTTACTTTCATTTTCACTATTTGTGATCACCGTATCAATGAGATCCACAATTTTCACCATGTCCTCTTCTCCGAGACCTCTCGTGGTGACTGCCGGTGTTCCTATGCGCATTCCGGAAGTCACAAATGGACTTTTGTCATCAAATGGAACCATGTTTTTGTTTACAGTGATGTCGGCTTTAATGAGTGCATTCTCAGCATCTTTACCAGTGATGTCTTTCGAGCGAAGGTCGATTAGCATTAGGTGATTATCAGTTCCTTGTGAGATTACATCGTATCCTTTTTTCACAAAAGCATCTGCCATCACAGCGGCATTTTTCTTAACCTGAAGCAGATATTGCATGTAATCGTCAGAAAGTGCCTCTCCGAACGCTACAGCTTTCGCAGCTATGATGTGCTCCAACGGACCGCCCTGTGTTCCCGGGAAAACACCGGAATCAAGCAGTGAGCTTAGCTTGCGAACAATGCCTTTTGGTGTGGTAATTCCCCACGGGTTGTCGATATCGTCTCTTACCAATATCATACCGCCTCTTGGTCCCCTCAGGGTTTTGTGAGTAGTAGTAGTTACAATATGGCAATACTCCAGCGGGTCGTTTAAAAGACCCCTTGCAATTAGTCCGGAAGGGTGGGCCACATCGGCAAGCAAAATGGCTCCAACTTCATCAGCCACTGCTCTAAACCGTTCATAATCCCAATCACGACTGTAAGCAGAAGCTCCACATATGATCATCTTGGGTTTCTTCTCACGGGCAACCTTTTCAAGTTGATCATAATCAATGAGTCCGGTTTCTTTTTCTACCCCATAGAAATTTGGCTTGTAAAGTTTACCTGAAAAATTCACAGCCGATCCATGGGTGAGGTGACCACCATGAGAAAGATCAAAGCCTAAGATCTCATCACCAGCATTAAGACAGGCTAGCATCACCGCGGCATTGGCTTGTGCTCCGGAGTGTGGCTGCACGTTTGCCCAGGTTGCTCCAAAAAGTTCTTTTGCTCTTTCGCGAGCCAGATCTTCAATTTCATCCACAACTTCACACCCACCATAATATCTTTTGCCGGGAAGGCCTTCGGCATATTTATTCGTTAGCACACTTCCTGCTGCTTCCAGTACCTGGGGTGAAACAATATTTTCTGAGGCTATCAGCTCAATTCCTTCTACCTGTCGCTTTTCTTCAGCCTTAATGAGGTCGAAAACTTTCTGATCTTTTTGCATGGCTCAAAATTAACTTAGACAGTTTATATCTTAGCCGTTATCCTGACGTAATATGGCCAAAACGAAAACAGTATTTTTTTGTCAATCCTGTGGTGCTGAATCTGCCAAGTGGGTTGGAAAGTGTCCTGCCTGTGGAGAGTGGAATACCTATGTGGAGGAAGTTGTATCAAAGAGTGCATCTGCTGCGGTTGATTTTTCGACAGAAAAAAGCCGACCTGTTAATATCAAAGAGGCTGGTGAGGAGACGTTAAAGGAACGATTAAAGACTGGTATTCTGGAATTGGATCGGGTGCTTGGGGGTGGTATTGTGGCTGGGTCTTTGGTTCTGGTTGGCGGAGAGCCGGGTATAGGGAAGTCCACAATCATGCTACAGATGGCTATAAAGCTCCCGCAAAAAACCTTATATGTTTCAGGCGAAGAAAGCACAGAGCAGATAAAGATGCGAGCCGAGCGGATCGGTACCACTGCGGAACATTGCTTTCTTTTTGCAGAGACCAGTTTGTCGGAAGTACTCAGGCAAGCCGAAAGTTTAAATCCGGATATTCTTATCATTGATTCCATTCAAACACTACACTCCGATCGTATTGAAGCAGCAATTGGGTCAATTTCTCAGGTCAAAGAATGCACGGGTCAGCTGATGAAGTTTGCCAAGCAAAAGGGGATTCCTGTTTTCTTGATCGGGCATGTAAATAAAGACGGTGCTATAGCCGGACCGAAGGTGCTGGAGCATATGGTGGATACGGTTTTACAATTCGAGGGTGACAGGCATTTGTCTTATCGAATTTTGCGTACCATCAAAAACAGGTTTGGCTCTACTTCGGAGTTAGGAATGTTCGAGATGAATGCCAATGGATTGAGAGAGGTCACCAATCCATCAGAGGTACTGATATCACCTCGGGAGCCGGGACTAAGTGGTATAGCGCTTGGAACCACACTGGAGGGCAATAGACCGTTGATTCTTGAGACTCAGGCTTTGGTAAGCCCTACAAGCTATGGTAACCCTCAAAGAAGTACGACTGGTTATGATTATAAGCGATTGACCATGCTTCTGGCCGTAATGGAAAAGCGGCTTGGGGTTAGGCTGAGTACTCAAGATGTTTTCTTAAATATTGCAGGAGGGTTGAAGGTGCAGGATACGGCTTTAGACTTAGCCATATGTTCAGCGATCTTTTCCTCTTTTGAGGATGCCCCAATCGGCGAGGATGTTTGCTTTTCAGCTGAGGTGGGTCTTGGTGGAGAGATCCGGCCGGTAAATCGAATTGAAAATCGAATCAATGAAGCGGAAAAGTTGGGGTTTAAGGAAATCTATATTTCCAAACACAACCTGAAAGCGAAAGACCTTGATAAATTCAAGATCAAAGTCCACTCATTCTCGAAACTTAGTGATACGTTTAGGAAGCTTTTCTAGTTATTCTTCGTTGTTGTCAGCGTTTTTCTTACCTGATCTGCCATTCAGGCTTTTCTTTTTCACGTCATTATCACGTTTGGTACGCTTGTTTTTGATTTCTCGTCGCTTCTGCTTTTTGATGATAGAGTAAATACCATCTCGTTTTTTAGTTTTCACTTTTTTACCCAGGAACACATTCGTATCCAGGCCTTTTGCTCCCTGAATGGGCCCGCTGGAAAGTCCTCTCCCATCACCTGATCCGCCTTTTCCTTTTCCAATAACGAAATTCATACCAATTCGAACGTCAATGGCTCTTGATTTGGGAAGGTTGAAATTAATAACGTGATCTACAGCCATATACATCTGCACTGGTCCTCCTTTGGCTGTAAATGCAGCTCCTAAATTGAAGAATTGCTGAGGTAGTTTGGTCACACTTAATGATCCTGTAAATGCTCGTCCAAACTTCTGTGTGACACCACCTCCATACATCATTTTAAACTGGCGTTGAACCCATCGGGATCCTACTGTAACATAGAAATCTGTTTGTGGGCTATAGTGATAAATCCAGCTTCCGTAAGCAGTGGTAGGCAGCCATGTTTTATAAGGATCAAAATTCTCTGTTGTATTAAACCTATCAAAAAGCGAGTCCTCGAGCGATTGCTGGAGGTTACCAATGCTTGATAGGTCAACCCCATTATAAGTGAAGGAAGTGTCATTCAATACCTCATTTTGTACGTTTTCCTTCCAGTTAATAAACCCAATATCTACAATTGACCCGGTAATCGTGTAGTATCTATTGAGGTGGTAGGTGCCTCCTAAATCAAGAGCAAACCCGGTATTACTGTTCATTACCAGGTGAGACCCTAAGTCTCCTTCATCTTCATTATAGATATCCAAACCTGAGGTTCGGTACATCGCATTCTCCCAATCAGCGGAAAGCTGAAAGGCCTCCCCATTTGATCTTAAAGTTGCTTTTGCATTTCCCGGTGTACTAACATCACCAAACCCAACCAGAAACTTAGCTCTTATCCCGGCTGTAAGTTGCTCATTGATCGGGGCGGCTAGACCCAGACCAAACTCCCGAAAATGGGTCGCTCTAACACCAACCTTTGAAACTTTCACATCTCTGTTTAAAGCGGCAGAATTCCCTGGTTTAAATACATATTCTACCATTTCTTTTGAATAGAGAAAGTCACCTTCAATACGCTCATTGGCAGTGAAGCTGATCATAGGACCGGTATCAAATCGATATCCAATATGTAGCAGATTCACATTAGCCTTTACGGAAACCATGTTCTGGTTTTGTAATTCACCGAGCATCTTGTCCACATCGATGAGTGTACTGTTTTCCTGTTTGGTAAACGTTTCATTGTAGCTCAGCTTATTGTTCACATTAACATGAACTCCGGATATGACAGGTAGGCCAATAAACCATTTACCTTCAGGTATGAGTGATGGGTTTATTAAGTTATTTTGAAAAGTTGCATTACCGAGGTGCTGAAAAGACACACTTGTCTGAGCCTTCAAAAAGGAAACGCAGGTTAGAAACAATATGGTGATTGCAAATTTCTTCATTTATAAATCAAGGTTGAACCTTGTTCCAATGCCAACTTTAAGGTTGAGTGTGTAGTCAGCAAGTACTTTCACATAAATGTCTCTTGAAGTCTGACTAACTGGAGTGTTAAAAGTCATAGTGATAATAACCCTGGCTGCTCCACTTAATAGCTGAATTTCCTCATTGGTTAGTGCGATATCTTCCGTGTCACCACTAGGATCGGTTACTTCACCGTTCACGCTGATTAGAGGCGCTTTGATAATAGGCAAGTTTGTAAACCTTTCTATCTGTGTTGGATGATTTGTCACAGCTGAATCATATCTGGGGTCACTCTCATCGGTGATAGGGAATAACACTGTACTATCTTCTGCCTGAACCTCTAAACTTACGGTTCCTGTAAAGGGTAGCTCATTAAGTGTAACGATTCGTATAAAAGCCGAGTCAAGATTGGATGCGTCAAAACCGCTACCCAAACCAAAGGAGCCCGTCTCTTGATAATCTTCAAGTTGCACTTCCATTGGTATCTCAACCGTAACGTATGCGGTGATTTCGCTTGTTGGCTGCAAATAATTAAGTTCAGTCTCACTTTCAGGGTTAGATATGCCGGCGATATCAAATACGAGTTGTTGCGGGGACGAACCAAGCACATTTACGATGCTGGAGTTGGTTCGATTTATTTCTATGATGGACTGAACGGTCTCACCAGGCGTATTGACCGTAGGTGTATTCACACCAGAACCCTCAATGACTGGAGGATTATTAACAATATTTCCGGTAAGAAATGTCTGATTTCCAGCACCATCATCCGCATATACGCCGGAAAAATCAACTCCAATGGGGAGGCCAAAAGAGTTACGAAAATCGAATGTCAGGCTTGGGTTTCCAAAGGTGATTCCATCTCTATTGGCCTGCGTAAAAAAGTCAATGTCTAATGCCTGATTACCCACCTGAACTACATCTTGACCAAACTTTCCATAAATGAGGCCAAAAGTTTGATTTCCATAAGTAAGTGTAAACCTGAGTTCTTCAAGCCCAGTCAACGATTGTGCAGCAGCAAGAGTAACTGTAGCTTCTAAGTTTACCCTGAATGTGTTGTTATTTCCGGAGAGCTTAGTCACATGATTTACGAGTGATTCAGTCTGAGTATGCGTATCAACGGGTGCTGCAGTATTTGTTACGGTCCCTGAAACGCTTATGGGAGTTCCATTATTAATATTGGTCGTATTCTCAACGGTATAGACGTAATCAATATCCGCAGGTATTTCAGATTCAGTTAGGATAGTCAAATCTCCCGTGAGATAAAAGAGTGAATCAAGGATCTCACCATCTTGCGGGTCGTATGTCAGGTCAAAAGATGCACTGAAGGTCTCTTGTCGAGCTGCTCCGGCCAAGTATGCTGGTGGATTGGTAGTTCCCGACTGAACAATATCATTTATTGTTACAAAATCATCCGGTGCACTGTATGTAATTGTATCGTTATAGAAAAAGGTGATGAGCGAGGTGCTGTCTTCTACAAAGTCCTGCCCTTCCGTTTGCTTATCCAACAAATCCCTGAGTACATAAGTAGACTCCCCCAATGGAAATACAAAGGGCCCCTCGATCGGAGTAACCTCCAAATCATCAAACTCCAACTGATCTGCATTACAGGCTGCAAGCAGAAATGCGGAGATAGCTACATACACAAATTTTTTCACCGCTGACAAATTGATCTAAAATTAAGTCTTATTGTATAATATTTTCATTTTTTCGATTAAAGCCTTTTATGCCTTGAAGACCACCCGTGTGTAATAGTACTATTTTAAGATTTTTTTCAAATTTATCGGTTTTAATCATATCCCAAACGCCAAAAAAGGACTTTCCTGTATAAATCGGCTCTAAAGGAATGCCGAAGTTTTCTTTAAACCAATTAATAAAGTCGATCAATTCGGTATTTGTTTTCCCATATCCGCCAAAATGATATCTCGTAATAATCGAGTAATTTTTACTTTTTATATTCATTTTTTGAAGTAATCGACTCATTTCGCTGGAGATGAAATCTCCTTTCAAGCTACTAATACCAGCCACTTTTTGACTCTCTGAAGCAGATTTCACCAATCCGGCGAAGGTACCCCCGGTACCTATAGGCGTAACGATGATATCAAAGGGAATTGTAATTTCATTGATAATTTCTGTGCAACCTTTTACTGCCAGTTCATTGGTGCCTCCTTCGGGCAGGAAATAGTGATCCGGATATTCTTCTTTAATTAAACGAAGGTTTTCTCTAAAATCTCGGAATCTGTGACGATTTGCAAAATGCAGCTGCATGCCTTTCGAATGGGCAAACCGTAAGGTGGGATTACTGTTTTCATCTAGTTCATCACCTCGTATGATCCCGACGGCTTGAATTTTGTGTTCGTGGGCTGCTGCTGCGGTGGCGGCTATATGGTTACTATATGCGCCACCCATTGTAACAAGTGAGGTTTGCTTGTTACTCTTCATTTCTTCCAGATTGTACTTCAGTTTCCGCCATTTGTTGCCCATGATTTCAGGATGAACCAGATCGTCTCTTTTTACAAAGAGCTGAATCTGTTTTTCCTCCAGAAGAGGATGCGATATTTCCTGTATTGGTGTGGGAAGATTAACCATCGCTTAAATTTACAGCCATGACGGATGAACCAAATGAAATTGACGGGGACTTATATGAGCATCATAACATTAAGGTAGATGCCGGACAGGAACTGTTACGGATAGACAAGTTTTTGATGGATCGTCTCCCGAACGTTACCAGAAACAAGGTGCAGGCAGGAATTAAGGATGGCTTTGTAAAGGTAAATGGGAGTGATGTGAAGCCAAACTACAAAGTTCATCCGGGGGATGAAATTTCAGTGATGCTTCCAGAGCCGCCGAAGGATGAAGAACTTGTGCCGGAAGATATTCCCCTGGATATTGTAATGGAGGATAAGCACCTTTTGGTAGTGAATAAGCCAGCAGGAATGGTAGTCCATCCTGCCTATCAGAACTGGACGGGGACACTTGTCAATGCGCTGGCATTTCATTTTAAAAATTTGCCGGAGATGAAAGGAAATGATGGACGACCTGGCCTGGTTCATCGCATTGATAAAGACACATCAGGCTTACTAGTAATCGCTAAAACAGAGCAAGCAATGAATGGTCTGGCCAAGCAGTTTTTTGATCATTCGATTGAGCGAACCTACTATGCCTTAGTGTGGGGAGTGCCGGAGGAGGAAAAGGGAACCATAGATGTAAATGTTGGGAGAAGTCTGAAAGATCGTCGCGTGACAGCAACTTTTCCTGAGGGGGATTTTGGGAAAAACGCTATAACTCATTACGAGGTATTACAGGACCTTAGATACGTCTCTTTGATTAAGTGTAACCTGGAAACAGGTAGAACACACCAGATACGAGCACACATGAAGTATCTGGGTCATCCGCTCTTCAATGATGAAACCTACGGTGGAGCTGAAGTAGTGAAGGGCACGGTGTTCACGAAATACAAACAGTTTGTTCAAAACTGTTTTAAAATGATCCCAAGGCAAGCCCTACATGCAAAGACATTGGGTTTTACTCATCCGATTACCAAAGAGAAAGTATTTATTGATTCAGAATTGCCGGAGGATTTTTCTTCCGTTCTGGAAAAATGGAAACATTACATTGACCACACAGATTAAAAAAGGCCTTCAGAAATGAAGGCCTTTTTCGTTACATATCTTTGGCTGCTTTTTTCAGCTCTTCCAACTGGTTGGTATGCACTTTGTCAAGCCCGATGAACTCTAATTGAATATTTCGATATTCTGCATTGAGTTTAAAATCCTCAAAAATCTCCATGATGTCCGGATGAATGAAATGAGACCTGGAAGCATCAATGGTAATTTCAGAGTCATCTGGAAGATGGGAAACGGTTTCTATTATGCTTGCTTTATTCAAAAATGTGAGATTTTCTGAAAGCTCCAATCGCAATTTTTTTCTACCATTTTCCTCTTGAGCAGTAACGACATAAGGTTTTTTGAAATTATTATAGAGAATCTGGAAGAAACCAACGGCCAGACCCAGCAAAATACCAATCAATAGATCAGTGAAAATAATACCCACGATTGTTACCATGAATGGTATGAACTCATCACGACCTGAGGCATACATTTTTTTGAAAAGAGATGGTTTTGCCAGTTTGTAACCAACAACGATCAGAATCGCTGCTAAACTGGAGAGTGGAATTAAGTTTAGAACATTAGGTATTAAGATAACTGATACCAGCAGCAAAACACCGTGCATAATGGCAGATAATTTACTCTTACCTCCTGATTGGATATTGGCAGAACTTCTAACAATTACCTGAGTGATCGGGAGTCCGCCAATCATACCGGACAAAATGTTTCCAGATCCCTGGGCTATCAACTCACGATTGGTTGGAGTGATTCGCTTTGCAGGATCTAACTTGTCTGTTGCTTCCACACATAGAAGTGTTTCCAAAGAGCCTACTACGGCAATTGTACCACCCAGGATGAGTACATCTTTTCTAAGCATAGCCGAAGGATCAAAAAAGGTAAACTGGTTGATGAACTCAGTGAATGTTCCGGCAACCGGAAGGCTTACCATGTGAGTCTCATCAATGTATAAACTAGAACCAGAGAAAAGCTGGTTGATTACAATCCCGGCTGTCACTACCACCAAAGGGCCCTGAATTACCTGAAAAATCTTTATTTGCTTCATGAAAGGACGCTCCCATAAGATCAGAATGACCATGGAAATAACGAATATGATTAATGCTCCTTCCTGAACATAATCCATCATGGTGATCAGCTCTGAGAATGTGTTTTCCCCGTCTGGCTGAATAAATTCAAGGTCTCCTTCCGGGTCAGCATCATATCCTACCGCATGAGGTATTTGTTTAAGGAAAATGATAATACCAATAGCAGAAAGCATTCCTTTGATCACTGATGAAGGAAAGTAATAACCTATAATTCCTGCTTTGCCAATTCCCAGTAGAATTTGAATGATCCCACTGATTACTACAGCTGCAAGGAATATGGGAAAACTTTCGAGCTCCTGAATGGCAGTCAGCACAATAATGGCAAGACCTGCTGCCGGTCCACTCACACCTAATGAGGAACCACTGATGAGACCTACAACGATTCCTCCAATTATACCGGCAATAACACCGGACATGAGTGGAGCTCCTGACGCAAGTGCTATACCCAGACAAAGCGGTACGGCTACCAAGAACACCACCACACTGGCGGATAAATCGGCTTTAAAATTATTGAATATACTGGTTTTGTTCGAGTCCATTTGATTTACGGTTTGTCGATGAGTAAAAGTCTAAAAAATTGGTTGAGCGGAGGTCTTAAGCCTGCTCCGGAGGAGGGGTGTGTAAATCAATGGAAGGGGATTTCCAGTTGTTATCCTGGTTTACAGCAGCATACTTCAGCTTGGCTGCAAGTCCTTCGTGTTCATTCAGGTCGTATTGATGACCTGTGGTTTTTTCTTTTTCTGTCTCGTTATTTTCCTCTTGCTCTTTTTCTGTGTCTACTTCAATGGTTATTTCATCACCAAAGACCATAATAGGGATTTCGGCAAGCATTGTGAAGCATAGTGCAGTTGCAAGGATTTGTATAGCGAGAGTGTTTCTCATGATCAGATTAAACTACCAATTTTTTTGCATTTCTGGTAGCCCAAATTCTTACGCAAAGCTACAGAAGTAGTTGACTTGGTGGTTAGGATAGCGAAAATATTATGATGAGTGGGACTTAAAGTTGATCAACTGATCAAGATATTCCCTGTTATTGGCCAGTCTCGGGACTTTATGCTGACCGCCCAGTTTTCCTCTGGATTTCATCCATTCGTAGAAGGTGCCCTGAGGGACAACATGAATAATTGGCTCACGCAATGCAATATCTTTATAGCGTTTGGCATCATAGTCAGAGTTGATCTCCCGTAGTTTCTCGTCAAGCAACTTTGAAAAACGCTCCAGATCTTCCGGATCCTTAGAAAATTCGATGACCCACTCATGACCTCCTTTTTTGCCCTCATCCAGATACAAAGGACCTGCTGTGAAATTGTCAATAGTTGCATTGGTTTTTTTGCATGCTTCTGCGATAGCTACCTCTGCATTATCGATGATCAATTCTTCACCAAAAGCATTGATGAAGTGCTTAGTACGGCCGGAAATCTTGATTCTGAAAGGGTCGATGCTGGTGAAGGTTACTGTGTCTCCAATTCTATATCTCCACAAACCAGCATTGGTTGTGATGATAATCGCGTAGTTTTTTCCAACCTCAACCTCATCCAGTGTTAGTGTTTTAGGGTTGTCACTATCCAATTCACTAAAAGGCACAAATTCATAGAAAATGCCATAGTCAAGCATCAGAAGCATGTCCTTGCTATCGGTCTGATCCTGAATGCCAAAAAATCCTTCCGAGGCGTTGTACGTTTCCATATATCGCATCTTCGGAGAGGGGATCAGCTTCTTGAACAGGTCTTCGTAAGGAGTAAAAGAAACGGCCCCATGAAAAAACACTTCCAGATTGGGCCAGATTTCCAGGATGTTGCTAGCATTATTTCGCTCCAACATCTTTTCTATCAGCACAATCATCCAGGTCGGTACTCCGGAAATATTGGTCACATTCTCTGTGGAGGTGATATCCACCATCTTATCAATTTTTTCTTCCCACTCATCCATCAGTGCGATATCCAGACTAGGTGTACGAACCATTTGTGCCCACCAGGGAAGGTTTTTTAAAAGTACTGCAGAGACATCTCCATAATAGGAGTTTGAATTTTCATCGAATTGATTGATTTGATGACTGCCCCCGATCACCAGTCCCTTTCCGGCAAACATCTTCGCTTCCGGATAATTATTGAAGTAGATGCTGAGAAGGTCTTTACCTCCTTTGTAATGACAGTCATCGAGTGCTTCTTGAGATACCGGTATGAATTTACTCCGGGCATTGGTGGTACCGGAAGATTTCGCAAACCAACGTATTTCTGAAGGCCAAAGCACATTTTGCTCTCCCTTCATCAGCCGCTCTATGTATGGAAAGAGCTCTTCATAATTAACAATTGGCACTTTGTTTTTGAAATGCTCATAGTTTTCGATTGTGCCAAAACCATACTCTTTCCCATATTCCGTTTTGTTGGCTTTCTTCACCAAATCCTCCAGAAGCTCGTTTTGAACTTCATGTGGGTATTTCATAAAAAGCTCAATCTGGTGAATGCGCTTTTTCATGACCCATGATAATATGGAGTTAAAGAGTTCCATTCGCTGTGTTAAATCTTCCGTTTTAGCTCAAAGTGCTTACCAAGATAAACTTTCCTAACCTGCTCATCGTTCGCCAGCTCCTCTGCCGTTCCGGCTTTTAGCAGCCTTCCTTCAAACATCAAATAAGCTCGATCGGTAATGGAAAGTGTTTCATTCACATTATGATCTGTAATCAAAATACCAATGTTTTTGTTTTTGAGTTGGGCCACAATGGTTTGGATTTCCTCCACCGCGATAGGATCTACACCGGCAAAGGGCTCATCTAGCAGGACAAAATTGGGGTCTACGGCAAGTGCTCGGGCAATTTCTGTTCTTCGTCTTTCCCCACCTGAAAGAACCTTTCCAAGGTTTTTTCGCACATGCGTCAGACTAAATTCTTCCAGCAGGCTTTCACACTTTTCTTTCTGCTCCTGCTTACTCTTTTTGGTCATTTCCAGCACCGCCAGAATATTATCTTCTACGCTTAGGTTTCTGAAGACAGAAGCTTCCTGAGCAAGGTATCCAATGCCAAGCTTTGCCCGCTGATACATCGGCAGGTCAGTGATATCATCTTTATCCAGAAAAATATGACCTTCATTCGGTTTGATCAAGCCTACGATCATGTAGAAAGAGGTGGTTTTCCCGGCTCCATTCGGCCCGAGAAGTCCAACAATCTCTCCGGTATTTACCGATACGGAGATGTCATTAACGACCTTCTTCTTTTTGTATTTTTTAATCAGATGTTCTGCGCGTAATTCCATAAAAGAGGTGCAATTTATGCATCAAATCTTACATCCTTCAGATTCAGGATGAGTGACTTGTTGCCCATGTAATTATTTTCCTCCAGATGATAGGCTATATGGAAAGGAACACCTGTTTTTATTTGTTCCAATTTGTCCGCCATTCCAAATCCAATAAACTCAAAAAGCTTTGTGCTGTTTTGAGCATGCAAAAAGCCTTTGATGTGCTTGTCTTTGATCACCTTTGGAGTGGTGTCCACAATTACATTTTTTGTGCCAAAGATGGGAGACATATTCTGAGGGCCAAAAGGAGCCATCTGGCTCATTACATTATACGTCTTGAAATTGATATATGAAAGTGGGATTTCTGTGTCAATCTCCACCTTAGGAATTAGCTGTTCAGGTAAAATGCGCTCACTCACCACTTGTTCAAAACGATCAATGAATTTTTCCACATTATTTAGCGGTAACGTAAGCCCGGCCGCATGGGTATGACCACCAAATTGTTCTAGTAGATCTGCACACTCGGATATCGCCTGATGAACATCAAAACCATCTACCGACCGTGCAGAGCCAGTTGCCATGCCTTTTGATTCGGTGAGAATAATGGTAGGCCGGTGGTAGTGTTCGATACATCTGGAAGCAACGATCCCAATGACCCCTTTATGCCAGTCTCCTTTAAAAAGGACTGTCGATTTTCTTTCTTCTTCAAACGAAGCAATCATTTCCAACGCTTCACTAGTAATTGTTTGATCAAACTCTCTCCGTTCTTTGTTTCGATCGTTGAGGTTATCGGCAAATGCACCAGTCTCCTCTGCATCTCCAATAAGCAAGTTCACGGATTCTTTGGCGTGTGTCAGACGACCGGCAGCATTGATTCGCGGACCAATGGAAAACACCACATCAGAAACAGAAAACTCATTTTTCTTACCACTGATTTCAATGAGCGATTTTAAACCTGCAGATGGTGCCTGATTGAGTTTCTTGAGGCCGTAAAAAGCGAGAATACGGTTTTCATCTACTATGGGAACAATATCACTTGCAATACTGACAGCCACCAAATCCAGAAAATCAAAAAGCTTTTCTTTTTCGATCGTGTTTTGCTGACAAAAGCCTTCCAGCAGCTTAAACCCTACCCCGCAACCGGATAATTCTTTGAAAGGATATTTACAATTTAGTTGCTTAGGGTCAAGTAAAGCATAAGCATCCGGAAGGTCATCTCCCGGTAAGTGGTGGTCGCAGATGATTAGGTCAATGCCTGCATCTTTGGCCTGTTGTGCTCGGTCAATCGCCCTGACACCACAATCAAGGGCGATGATGAGTCGGACTTCATTTTCAATGGCATGGTCAATTCCTTTTTTAGAAATGCCATATCCCTCGGAGTAGCGGTCTGGGATGTAGAATTCGAGATTGTCAGTAAACTGTTTGAGAAATAAATACATCAAACTGACGGATGTGGTGCCGTCCACATCGTAATCACCGTAAATAAGAATCTTCTCCTTGTTAAAAACCGCCTCCGTTAGCCGGTTGACAGCCCGGTCCATATTCAACATCAGAAAAGGGTCATGGAGTCTGGAAAGAGAAGGCCTGAAAAAATCTTTGGCAAGATCGAAGGTGTCAATACCACGTTGCACGAGAATTTTTCCCAGGTACTCATTGATATTAAGTTGCTGACTGAGTTTATCAACTATTTCTTTATTTGGCTCTTGTTTATATATCCATCTTTTTTCCACGGGATGAAGTTATAAAAACGATGATCAAAATGTGTGAAATTATCGTATGTGATACCGAATGTTTATTTTGGGATCGCTAATTATAGGTGATGAAAATCGCGCTAAACGAAATATGGAATTTTCTGAAGATGGTAAACACCAAGGAAGAAGGGTGGTCTTACTCGCTTTGTGCAGGGGATGTGAGCGTGGATGCCATTTCTACGGAGACCATGTTGGCGTTAAAAGACGATGAGACTTACGATACGGAACTATTACCTTCCATCTTCACCTTTCGTGAAATCCTATGGCAGCCGGATGTCTTCACCGAGGCGAGTATGAGTATTCCCTCCTTACGGATTCTTCAGGCTTTTTGCGAAGAAACATGTGCTGAGCTGGAAGAAAAAGGGGGTGAGGTTAATAATGTTTATGTTCCACTCATTAAAGGAGTTGGTGACTGTAGTGGCAAAGCCATGAAAGCGTTGCAGAAAGAAAAAGCAGATGTAAAAAAAGTCTTGGGGGATTTTCGCACCTGTGTCTTTCCGATCATCAAATTTTTCATTTATCACCCAAAGAATCGAAATGATTATTTTCAGGATGCACAGAACCGCCTCAATTATGCGGTTAAAATCATGCTGACCCAGTTTTATGGAAGGTACACCGAACTGGAGGATCCTTTCTGGAAGGTGTCTTTTAAAAAAACAAAACCGAAAAAGGATGTGGAAACTAAGCCGGAGGAACAATAATTTCGCATTTCCAGTTTAGCTTCAAGCATGATCCGAAGAACCCAAAAAGAATTACCTGATCGAAGAAAATTTCTATTGAGAAATCTTCTCAGAGGGTTTTTATGGTTAGCTGTCATAGTTATTGCGTTTATTTATGCACGTAAAAACTATGATTTCACGCTGGAGGCAGTGCTCGGGCCGGTTTACGATCGACCTACGGTGGTTTATTTCATCTTTCTCGCTTCTGAAGTGATATTTGGTATCATCCCGCCAGAGTTTTTCATGATCTGGTCTCTGAGGAGTGAGATACTTTCCAATTATATCAACAACATCATTGCACTATCGGCAATCTCATATGTGGCAGGAATCATTGGTTTTGGCATAGGAGCATATTTGAAGAACACGCGCTTTTATCGAATCATGAAGATTCGTGTCTTTGGGAAGTTTGAAAAACATTTAAATAATTATGGTGGTTTTTTGGTGATAGTAGCATCACTTACACCATTGCCTTTCTCCGGAATTGCAATGCTGGTCGGGTCAGTGCATTATTCATTCAAAAAATATTTGTGGTTTTCCCTTTTTCGGTTCCTCCGATTTTTAGCTTATGGAATCGTGATTTGGGAAGCCAACATTTTCTAATTCTATGACTAAAAAGAAAGGGGTTTTACTCGTAAATCTGGGTACACCGGATTCCACCAAAGTTTCTGATGTAAGAAAATACCTGAAGGAGTTTTTGATGGATAAGCGAGTGATTGACATCCCAGCTTTTCCTCGTTTTTTATTAGTGCAGGGAATCATCGCTCCCTTTCGTGCACCTAAATCTGCCAGGGAATACCGAAAATTATTTGATGATCGAGGGTCTCCTTTGAAATACTATACGGAAGACATCACGGAGCACTTAAGCAAGAAGCTCACTGAGCAATATTCTGTTAAGTTTGCGATGCGCTATCAAAGCCCCTCTATCGAATCAGTGCTAAGAGAGTTTCAGAAAGAGGAGGTAGCCACCTTGCATGTGATTCCACTTTTTCCCCAATATGCTTCTGCAACTACAGGTTCTATCATTGACAAGGTGATGGAGATCACTAAGCAATGGCAGATCATACCTGACATCAAGTTTACTTCTCAATTCATAGAAGAGGAGCTCTTCATTGAAACGATTGCCGATCAGGGCAAAGGACTCATGGCAAAGCAACAATATGATCATTTTGTGTTTAGCTATCATGGGCTCCCTGAAAGACAAATTCGTAAGGGATCGTATGGAGATTATTGCCAGTTAGGTAAATGCTGCGATACGTTGAACGAACATAACCGCTACTGCTATCGGGCGCAATGTTTTGAAACAACGCGTTTGGTTACGGCTAAGCTTGGAATTAAAGAAACGGATTATACGGTATGTTTTCAGTCACGCTTAGGCAAAGACCCGTGGGTAAAGCCATACACCGAAGACGTCCTTAAAGAACTTGCTAGGAACGGTAAAAAGAAGGTATTGGCGTTCTCACCGGCCTTTGTTTCTGATTGTCTGGAGACCACCATTGAAGTAGGGCAGGAATATCACGAAGAATTCATTGAAGCTGGAGGTGAGGTCTGGGACTTGGTTCCCAGCCTGAATAAAGAGGATAAATGGGTGGAGTGTTTGAAAAACTTAGTGGCATCCTAGTTCTGATATTCCACCTTTCCACATTGCGCAAATTGACCTGTTCGCACTAGATCCATATTGACAGTCGGTAGAATTTCTTGAATATGTCGATTAAATGATTCGATCTTTTCTTTTGGAAGATCATTCATAATACGGAAAGCATAAAACTCAACCTCGGAATTGGAGTTAAAATATATTTTGTTCACGAGTTTTACTGGCTTCTCACTTCCCCATTCAAATCCTTTTTCTTTCAACTTATTCCCAATTTGTTGGTGAAACTTACTCCATGAATCCACTACTTCGGGAAGCTGCTCTTCGGTGCTAACTCTTGGGTCCAATAGGTTCGCATACTTATCATCCAACTTCAAATCATGGACTGACTGAATTCCTTCCTCATCATGAAGACTGAAGACGACAACCTCTGATGTTTCACTGCTATTGGAAGATTGACAACTGAAAAGAGTAAATGCTAGGAGCCAAATGTTTTTCATGTGGCAATAGTGTATCTTATTGTCATTCTTTCCAAACCTTTTATTGGGTTATAAATAATTGACAACATGAAGTCATATCCCTTTTAAAACCGCTATTGATTTTTCCCCGTAATAGAATGAATGAAAAAGTTCTTACTAGTTCTTCTCATTTCCGTTTTTATTATTCATTCTCTTTCGGCTCACCCTTCTTATGGGATTGTGGTGGACAAGGATCGAAATATTTATTTCGCCGATATCATGCATGAAGGTAGAGGGTCTGTTTGGAAGCTACATAATACCGGAAAATTGGAGTTGTTGCTCAGTGATTTCCACGCTCATAATATGGCCATTGATGATGAGGGTAATATTTACACAGCACATGGTGAGGGCGATCATACGATGGTCAGGATTTCCAAAAATGGAATTGATACACTACATCGGTCCTGGGATCATCGTGATTTTTTCGGAGGTAATTGCACCTATTCAAAGGGTGCGATCTATTTCAGTGCCAGTCATCACATCTGGCAGATTAAAGATGGAAAGAAGAGGAAGTTCAATGATCATTACCTGGAATGGAACCAATCCATCTACGCGGATCCGGACGAGATGATCTATGCCACAGATAAGGCGACCAACGGAGGAAGCATCATCAAAATGGATCAGGAGGGAAACTGTAAGGTTATTGCTTCGAACCTAATCACAAAACTGGATCACCGACCGGTCGACAAGCATAATGATGTCCTTCTGGGCATCACCAAAGGATGTGACAATTTCATGTATGTGGCCGAGACGGCAGGTAGAAGAATTGCTAAAATCAATGAGGACGGAAGCCATGAAACATTCTACCGACCGGAAGATGGCTGGTCTCCCGTAGGACTAGACTTTTTTTCCGGAGACGCCTATGTCCTCGAATACCATATTGATGGAAATAAAGGTCCTCGAATTACCAGAATAAAGGAGGATTTAAAGAGTGAAGTAATTTTCGAATACGAGGATTGAGTTAATCATCAAATAACCCATCTTCATCATCTCCCCAATCAAACTCAAAGTTGGCAGCCTTGGATTCTACCCTTTGCATGTTCCAATGGAGGACAATCCAAAGCGAGCAGAAAATAACGATAATACTGAGGATGAAAAGTAATCCACCATCATCATTGACAATGAAGCCCAGCTTGGTGAAGTGAAGAAAGTTTGCTGCGCTAATGATGCTTAGCGAAATGATCGCTCCAAAAATGTAATAGTTAGTTAGCAACAGTATAGTTGAAACAGTTTCAATGCTGGCGATGAGATAACGTCCCCACGGTTCCCATCCAATCTGATTAAAAATCCAGACACTTTCCTCCGCACCACTAAACTTGAATGGAAGTGTTTGCGCCAGAATGATGGCTACAATCAATCTTGGAATAATGTGAATCAGGTCTTTGGCCTGAAACTGATGAAATATGGGTTTAACGTTCATGCAGAGGTCGTCTCGGGCTGATAAAGCTCCGCAAGCTTCTCAACCGCATAATCCACTTCCTCTAATGTATTGTATTTGCTAAAAGAAAAGCGAATGGCTCCCCGATTTTGATCCCTATTTAGCTCCGCCAAGACATGTGACCCAATACTTGACCCGCTGCTGCATGCACTTCCCCCTGATGCGGAGATGCCTGCAATGTCCAGATTGAAGAGCAGCATGTCATTATCATCATTGGGAGGGAGACACACATTCAGAACGGTGTAAAGACTATTATCCAGATCATCAGAGACACCATTGAAAGCGATTCCATCGATGGACGCTTTCAACCTTTCAATCATATGTAATTTCAACCGTTCGATGTGTTTACGGTGATTTGCCATGTCTGAATAGGCAATTTCCATGGCCTTCGCTAGTCCTACGATTCCGTAAACATTTTCTGTTCCACCTCGCATGTTTCGCTCCTGCGCTCCACCATGGATGAACGGATGAATTTTATTTTTATGGTTGATGTAAAGAAATCCAACGCCCTTAGGTCCATGAAACTTGTGTGCAGATCCTACTGCAAAGTCTAGTTTTAACTTAGACATATCATGCTCATAGTGAGCCATGCTTTGAACGGTATCAGAGTGAAAAACCGCACCATATTCTTCACACATGTTACCTACTTTTTCTAAGTCGAGCAGGTTTCCAATTTCGTTATTGGCATGCATGAGTGAAACGAGGGTATTGGGATGACTTTTCAGAAGGGATTCCAAATGGTCATAATCTACACGCCCATGACCATCCAAATTGACATAGCTAACCTTGATGCCATCTTTTTCAAGTTGCTCCACCGTGTGTAAAACCGCATGATGCTCAATCTTGCTAGAGATGACATGTTTGATGCCTTTATCCTGCACCGTGCATCGAAGAGCTGTATTGTCTGCCTCTGTTCCGCCGGAGGTGAAGAAGACTTCAGCAGGCGCAGCATGAAGTAGGTCAGCTACTTTTTTTCTTGATCGCTCGATGGCCGTGCGCACTTGTCTTCCGTGGGAATGAATAGAAGATGGGTTACCAAAGTGTTCGAGCATGTATGGCTTCATAGCCTCAAATACATCCAGGTCGATTGCCGTGGTGGCAGCATTATCAAAATAAACCTTCATACCAAGTAGAGTTTAACTGGAAATCACTTCCTTGATGTCCATGATCAGTTTTTTAGCTAAATGTTCAGCCGTATTCTGACTCTCAGACTCTGCAAAAATACGAATAATCGGCTCAGTATTCGACTTTCTTAGCTGAACCCACTCTTTGTCAAATTCGATCTTCACTCCATCAATGGTATTGATCGGCTGACCTTTGTATTTCTCTTTGATTGCCTCAAGCACACCGTCTACATTTATTTCAGGTGTCAGCTCAATTTTGTTTTTGGAAATAAAATAGTTTGGGTACTTCGCTCGAAGCATGGAAGCACTCTTTCCAAATTTGGCCAGGTGTGTCAGGAATAAGGCAACTCCAGCTAATGCATCTCGTCCGTAGTGCAAATCCGGTACGATCACACCGCCGTTTCCTTCGCCACCGATCACCGCATTGGTTTCTTTCATTTTAGCTACCACATGTACCTCACCAACGGCTGATGCATTGTATTCGCATCCATGCTTTTCTGTGATGTCTCTCAGTGCGCGGGTAGACGATAGGTTGGAAACCGTATTTCCTTTCTTCTGAGAAAGCACATAATCAGCGACAGCTACTAGCGTATATTCTTCGCCAAATGGCTCTCCATTTTCACACATCAGTGCCAGGCGATCTACATCGGGATCTACAACTACCCCCAGATCATAGTTGCCATTTTCCAACTCACTGCTGATTTGCTGCAGGTTTTCAGGAAGTGGTTCTGGATTGTGAGGAAAGTTGCCCGTAGGCTCACAGAAAAGTTCTTTTACCTCTACACCCATTTGTCTTAAGAGAGGTACAATGGAGACACCACCTGTACTGTTTACGGCATCAACAACCACCTTAAAGCCGGCAGATTTGATCGCTTCAACGTCTACTAACGGATGCTTCAGGACCTGTTCAATGTGATAATCGATGTAAAAATCGTTGTTGGACAGCTTGCCAAACTTGCCAGACTGGGCAAACTCTATGTCTTTTGATTCGGAGTAATCCAGTACCTTCTTGCCTTCTTCAGCAGAAATGAACTCACCACGATCATTCAGCAATTTGAGGGCATTCCATCCTGCCGGATTGTGACTTGCTGTCAAGATAATTCCACCTTGTGCTTTTTCAGCGATCACTGCCATTTCCACAGTCGGAGTGGTGCTGAGGCCGAGATCTACAACATCTATTCCTTGATTGATGAGTGTATTCGCGACAAGCTGTGCAAAAGATGTTCCGGAAGGGCGTGCGTCCCGTCCGATGATGACTTTCGGTTTTTTAGTTGTCTCTTTTAGCCAGGTACCATAACCTGCGGCAAACTTGACAACATCTAAGGGCGATAAATTTTCTCCGGCTTTTCCACCTATCGTTCCACGCAGGCCGGATATTGATTTGATTAAGGTCAAAGCGATTAATTTTTAGCGGTGCGCAAAGATAGAAATGTAGGTAGAAGTAAAAAGCCTTCTATTCAGAACTTGGCCAGTACCTTATTCACTTCCGAATCAGGATTTGCACAATCTTCACCGGGCTTTACGGTCTTCCCACAAAATCCACAGGACGCACCTTCTTTATTAAGGTAAGGGTTCTGAGAAGCACAAGTCCCCTTAAATTCTCCATCTTTTTTTAGCAAGATTCGGATGGACAACCCCACAAAAAACAACGCGAAAATTCCGATTCCTAATAATACTACCTGCATTCGTTCCGATTTTGATACAAAATTAGCCAATTTGCGGCTGTAGTTGATGAACAAGTTGATGTGAATAATGATTCACTTCTTCACACCCCTACGGTCCCCTCAAGGGGACAATATTCCCCCTTCGAAGGGGGAGTGAGATGGCCTTGTGTGATGGGAGGGGGATGTAATGAATAGCTGATTTAGAATGACCAAAAAACCACTTTCCGCACCAGACCCAAACCGAAAGGCCAAACTCGAAGCGTTTGATCGTCTGCTAACTATCATGGATGAGCTGAGAGAAAACTGTCCATGGGACAAAAAACAGACGATGGAAACGCTGCGACACCTTACGATCGAAGAAACCTATGAGCTGTCGGATGCGATCATTGAAGACGATCTGGAGGAAGTGAAAAAAGAACTGGGGGATCTGATGTTGCATATGGTGTTTTATGCACGGATTGGAAGCGAGAAAAAGTCGTTTGATGTGGCGGATGTGCTGAACCAGGTCTGCGACAAACTGATCAACCGACATCCGCACATTTATGGCGATGTAAATGCCGAAGATGAAGAGACGGTAAAGGCCAACTGGGAGAAGATCAAGCTAAAGGAAAAAGGCAATCAATCGGTACTGGGTGGAGTGCCGAAATCATTGCCAGCGCTTGTGAAGGCGATGCGCATTCAGGAGAAAGCTAGAGGGGTTGGGTTCGACTGGGACAACCAGGATCAGGTTTGGGAAAAGGTGAATGAGGAGCTGGGTGAGTTCGAGCAAGAGACCGACAAAGAAAAGCAGGCCGGTGAGTTTGGTGATTTGCTATTCTCCCTAATCAACTATGCCCGCTTTGTGGACATAAACCCAGAGGAAGCACTGGAACGTACCAACAAAAAATTCATTAAGCGTTTTCAATACCTGGAGTTAGAATCCAAAAAAGACGGAAAGAACCTGGGCGAAATGACGCTGGAAGAGATGGATGAATATTGGGAGAAGGCTAAATTGATTTGAAGATTTGAAAATTGATTCGATTTGAAGATTATCTAAGTCTTAGAACAAGTTCATTTTTTGTTTAGCAAGCCAAGCTCTGATTTAAGTATTTGAATTTCACGTTCTAATGATTCTATTTTTTCATTGATTAACGGGGAGTAATAGTTCTGAATATTTCCGTTTTGTGGGCCATAGACATTTTCGGTTTGTTGTTTCTCAATTCTAATTGAAATCCCTGAAGAGTCTAACAATTCTCCTGGATTAACTTTTAAAATATTGGCTATTTCTTGTAGCTGAGAAACTTTTAACGAAGTAGCTCCGCTTTCGATACGGCTGTAGCTTTTTTGACTTATACCTAGAGAATTGGCTACTCCTTCTTGCGAAATACTCTGAGCTTCTCTAAGCATTCTAATTTTCTCATTGATTTTCATATGGTCTAAGTTAGTCGTTTTTGGTATAAAACAGTAATCAATGGTATTGTTCTTAATATATAACTGATGGACTTTTGAATATCACTGAAAACACAATAATGATGAAAAAATTTCGTAACTTAATTTCCAAAAAACTGATAGCGCTTTTCGTGCTTTTCTTACCTATGTTATCGTTTGCACAATCTTATTTCGTTGAAGAATGTAGAGATGGTGTTATTGGTTACAATTTAGGGGTAATTTATGGTGAAATAGAGGTTGAATACTGTTTTGTATGCAGTACTCGAGTAAGTCGCTGTTGGGTTGAAATTAGATAATATGGAGTTAGCTAAAAATAAGTCAAGGGTTTATGCCTTTATCTTGGACTTAATATTCTTGATTTTGTTATCCAACCTCATTAAGGTTTTTTTCCCATTTATTGATTTAAGATATGATTTTGGAAATATTGGCCGAATGGAATTTGGACTCAACTTTTTTGATCCACTTCTATGGTTCGTCTATTTCTTACTTGGAGACTTATTGGCCAATGGATCTATAGGAAAAATAATTCTGAATATAAAGGTTTCAAGCTTAGATGGAGAAGATGCAAGTTTTGTTAAGTTGGTGATAAGGAACTTGATTAAATGCACTATTTCTCCTGTCTTGTTAATTGGATTTTTAATGGCTTTTTTTAACGATAGAAATGAAACATTACACGATAAAATTGCCAAAACAAGTGTAGTAAATCAGGAAAAAGTTTTGTCCTAAGATTATTTTAATTTTAGGTGGTTAATAAGGGGGAGCAGTATATGTTCCTCCTTTTATTTGTGTCAAACTGATCGACTAAGATAATGAGTAAATCATTCCTCAAACGCCCACTCAATCTTTTCTTTCATATCCTTCACCACAATACCTTCCGCTTTCAGCTCGGCGCGTAGCTTATCCACCCGCTCAAAGTCACGGTTGAACTTGGCGTCTTTGTACTCCCCAAGAATGGTGTTGATCAACGCTTTGTAATCCACATCGGCTTCTACCTTCAGGCCTAGCACATCTTCTGCAAATCCAAGAAACGTTTCTTTCATTCGCTTGAACGTTTCCTCACCGATCTCACCATACTTCAGCTGTCCGGTGTGTAGCGAGTTGATCTTCTTTACAAGATTGAACAGGTGCCCAATCGTCAGCGCTGTATTGAAATCATCGTTCATGGCGTAGTAGCAGTTATCGCACATCTTGTTGATCTGCTCAACTTGCTTCTCATTCAGCCCACCATCGTCTTTGGTCCACTCCATTTCATTCATTAAGCGCATGCCGTTGGCAAGACGCACATATCCTTTTCGCGCAGCTTCCAGTGCATCATTAGAAAAGTCCAGTGTGCTGGCATAGTGTGATTGCATCATAAAGAACCGAACAGTCATCGGACTGTAGCCTCTTTTTAGAAGCTTGTGATCACCCGCCATCAGTTCTCGCGGGAGAAACGAGTTGCCCAGTGACTTACTCATCTTCTGGCCGTTGACCGTGAGCATGTTGGTGTGCAGCCAGTACCTGGCTCCACCTTTTCCATGAGTACCCGCATTTTGGGCGATCTCACATTCATGGTGGGGGAATTGCAGGTCCATACCGCCTCCGTGGATGTCAAACTCTTCACCTAAATATTTGGTACTCATCACCGAGCACTCCAGATGCCAGCCTGGGAAGCCATCGCTCCATTCGGTCTTCCAGCGCATGATGTGCTCGGGAGAGGCTTTTTTCCAAAGGGCGAAATCCAAGGGATTTCGCTTATCACTTCCGCCATCTAACTCGCGTGTTTCGCTCATCAGGTCTTCAATCTTTCTGCCGGAGAGTTTACCGTAGGAATGATCGGATTCGTTGTGGTATTTTTCTACATCGAAATAGACTGAGCCATTGGACTCATAGGCATATCCATTTTCAATCAGCTTTTTGGTCATCTCAATCTGTTCCATAAGGTGTCCTATCGCTGAAGGTTCAATATCCGGTGGAATGGCGTTAAACATTAGCATGACATCATGAAAATCATTGGCGTACATCTGCACAATTTCCATGGGTTCCAATTGGTCTAATTTGGCTTTCTTAGAAATCTTATCTTCTCCGGTATCTGATAAGTGCCCTACATCGGTGATGTTACGAACATATCTCACTTTATAACCAATGAATTTCAGGTAGCGATACACTACATCGAAGCTTAAAAATGTTCGAACATTTCCAAGATGCACATTACTATATACGGTCGGTCCGCACACATACATACCCACATGCGGCGGGTGTAGAGGGGTGAATTCTTCTTTCTGCCGGGTAAGTGAATTAAAAACTTTGAGTTTACCGATCATGAGCCTTGTTTGTCTCGCAAAGAAAGGCATTTACCGAAAAATTAGCATGAAGGTTACTGAATCCTTTTTACGTCCAAAAATTTCCTCCTTTCGTTCAACTCTAAATTTATCATTTGCTAATATCCGTTGTAGCTTAGCAGCTGGTATTTTTCACCACCATGAAAAGCACATTCGCCTGTATATTCTATATGCTATTAGCATCGTTTTGTTATGCTCAAAACGTAAGTGGTCTTATTGCCCAGGCCGAAAGGAATCTGGAAAAGAATCACTGGGAACAAGCCACAGATAATTTTAAGAAAATCATTGAAAATTATGAGGATGATATGACCTATCATCAGCGGGCGAAGGTCTACAATCATCTCGGATATCTCCATTATAGTTTATTAGATCCATTTGAGGCTGAGCGATATCTTAACTTATCCATTTTATATCATGAGGAGGCCGGAATTCCCAATCAGCGAGATTATGCGAAGGCACTGTTGAATATGGGTGTCCTTTACCTGGATCAGGTTGAGTTTGATTTAGCCAGGCAATACATCCAAAAGTCATTGGATATTCTAAATCAGATTCCTGGCGATCGATCACAATATTGGATTGCTCGCTCCAAGTTGGGCTTTGTTTATGAGGAGGCTGGTTCCTACACTTTAGCACTTAGCATTTACGATGAAAGCTACAATCAGCTGGTTGCCTCAGGAAACGACCTTTCACCTGATTTTGCTGAAATCTGTATGCACAAGGGTCGAATTCTCATTTTTACTGGAGATCCAGAAGAAGGAGAGAAATTCATCAGCCTGAGTACGACTATTTACGAATCACTTGGACCAAATTATGCTGTTCAACGTGCTGAGTCCATGGAGCACCTGGCCATTTTTTATGAGCGCATGGGTAGGTTTGACGAAGCAGAGGAGACACTACTCACTGTCTTAAAACTGAAAAGAACAATTCCTGATGAGGCTGATATCCTTATTATAGAAACACTAAATGATCTGGGTATTCTATACCATCAACTCGGGCAGTTTGCAAAGGCCAAGGAGATGTTTAATGAAGTGGTTGAAGAATGTGAAGAAAATGTAGGTACAGATCACCCTTTTTATGCCACAGCAAAAAACAATCTTGGAGCTCTTGCAATAGCGGAAGGAAACTTTGTTGATGCACGAGATATGTTTAATGCTGCGCTGGCTACTTATAAAACAAGGTTTGGCGATAGCCATCCGTATTATGCAAATGCACTGAATAACCTTGCCAGAGTGGAGCGAAAGCTAGGGAACACCTATCTCGCTGAAAAATATTACCGGGAAGTTCTACAAATAGATGAACGTATTTATGGTAAAGATCACCCGGATTATGCTACAACATTAATCAACCTGGGTATACTCTGCAGTGCAAATAACAGGGAAGACGAAGCAGCCAAATACTACGAGGAGGCTGTGAAAATCAGGGCTAAAGTGCTGGGCGTAAAGCATCCTGCTTATGGGAGTGCATTAGAATATATGGGTATGCATGCGCTGGCGGTTGGAGACTATGTCAATGCAGAGAAAAATTTCAGAGAGTCGATTGAGATCCAAATCGATCGAATTCACACGCTTTTCCCCATCATGTCAGAGGCTGATCGACAGTCCTTTTATGATGGTATCACCACAAGCATAGATCGGTATAATTTCATCGCGATCAGTCTGCTGGATCAGAAGCCCGAATTGATAAAGAACATTTATGATTTTCATGTCAAGACGAAAAGCATCCTTTTCAGCACCTCTGATAAAGTGCTGGAAAAGGTTCAGGATAGTGAAGATTATGAATTAAAGGAAATGTTCAGGCAATGGCAATCGGACAAACGACTTTTGGCCAGTTATTTCCAGATGGGTATTCACGAGTTGGAAGAGCTTAATATTAACCTGAGGTATGAGGAAGAGCGCATAGAGAGACTGGAAGATAATTTGATATCCAGGATCGACAATTTCGAAGGTTCACTACAGCGGTTTCGTGAAAACTGGAAATCCGTGCATGAGAAAGTAAGGCCAGATGAAGCAATCGTAGAGCTGATTAAGATTCGAGAGTTTGAGTCGATAGGTGAATCGCAAAGCACTTTGTTTAGCTTCACCAACTTCACCAAATACCTGGCAGTGATATTTCTACCCAATAAATCCGAGCCGGCTTATGAGATTATCGGCGAAAAATCAAGGACGGATTCTCAGTACTTGGCGGATTATATCAGTTATTTGGATGGCGGAGATGGTAAACAGGCATTCGATCTTTTATGGGAGCCCATACATCAATGGGTTAAAGAATTGGATTATGTACGTCTTGGCTCGGATGGCATTTATCAGGGAATAAATCCCAATGTGTTTAAAACTTCAGGAAAGAATTATGTGATTGATGAGTATTTTGTCACCAACCTCTCAAGTCCGCACGATCTTTTTCGGGCTAATGCATCTACTTACAGCCCTCGTGCATACATTTTTTCCAATCCGGAGTATGCAGGTAGTGAATCAGGTGATCCCGCTGACATAGGTAAGTTGGAACGGCCATCTGCGATTGGGGAAGGATCATTTAGCTCAACAGAATGGAGTGTGAGATCATATAATGGATCAGATGCAAATGAATTGAGGGTTCGGTCCGCCTTCAACCCGACGGTCCTGCATTTTGATACGTACGGATTTTTGGATGACCAATTTAAGTATATCAGAGCAAGAAGCCCATTGACCAGTCACGTGTTCCAGTCTGGCATATATCTCACAGGTGCTTCTGAATCTTATTCAAGGTATCTGGAAGGCATTAGGACCATTTCTGAAAATGACGGCATCCTGAGTACACATGAAATTATGAATCTGGACCTGACCAAAACGAGCCTCGTTGTGGTTGCAAATATCGTTGAGCAACCCAATGCAGAAACAGCGGATGCTTTCTTTGGGTTGCAACGAGCTTTTATGGTTGCGGGAGCCCGAAATGCGATGGTTAGGGTATTGAAGTCAGATCAAGATATTTCGAAAGAGTTATTAACACTCTTTTATAAAAAGTATAATGAGACCAAAAAGGTTGGAAGTTCGTTAAAACAGACGCAACTTGAGATACGGGCTAAGTATCCGGATCCAAGAGTGTGGGGAGGATACATGATTACAGGTGTTGACTAAAATTTGAATGACATGAAAAAATTTGTTTTTCTATTTTCCTTGTTAATAGCCGCCGGTGTTTTGGCGCAAAATGATCAGATGAAATCCTCTGTTCGGGTAAAAGCCGGAGATGATTATTTTAAGGATGGCTATTATATGGAGGCCATACGCTACTACAAAGCAGCCCTTGAGGAATACCCGGATAATATCAAAGCTCAATACCAACTGGCTGAATCCTACAGGCTGACTCAGCAATATGAAAACGCTGAGTATTATTACGAGCAAATGACGTCAGGCGGACAGGATTCACGCTATCCCCTTGCAGGATATTATCACGCCATGATGCAGAAGCTGAAGGGCCAATACGATGCGGCCATGAAGAATTTCAAAGAGTTTAGGCAACTGTTAGTAACGAGTGGCCAGCATGAGTCGGAGCAGTTTCGATATTATTATAAACAGGCAAAGATTGAAATTGACGGATGTCAGCTGGCATTGAATCAAATCACCATGGTTCACCCTGATTATCAATTTCAACCTTTGAGTGCACCGCTGAACTCAGAATACAACGATTATGCTGCGTTTAGTGTAGGAGATGATGGGGTGGTATGCCTTACATCTGCAAGAAGCAGTGGCAAAGGGAGTTTAGTGGACAATCAGTTTGGAGAGGCTTTCGCTGATTTATTCCGATTTTCAAATCAGGGCGGAAGTTGGGAAGCTTATGATCCTAATGATCGATTTGAGAAAATGATCAACACAAAATATGGTGACGGATCAGGATCATTCAACAGAGAGCGAGACAAGTTTTACTATACAAACTGCGATGAGGAGGGAAGTGTGTGTCACATCTATGTTTCTAAGCTGGAAGGAGGAAGATGGAGTGAACCGCTTCCATTAAACCACAACATCAATGAGTATGGCTTTAACTCAAAGCATCCAAGTTTGACGCCAGGGGGAGACACCCTTTTTTATGTTTCAGATCGAGAAGGCGGAATGGGTGAGTTGGATATTTATATGAGTATCAATGCCGGAGGAGATAATTGGGGGCCTCCAATTCATTTAGGAAATCAAATTAATACACCATTTAATGAAATTTCCCCTTTCTATGATGCCGATGAGCGGGTATTATTCTTTGCTTCAAATGGTCACAGAGGATTTGGTGGGTATGATATTTTCGTTGCTAGAGGAGCCAAATTGGAATCAGCAGAAATATACAATGCTGGGATCCCATTCAATTCTTATCGCGACGACATTTTCTTTTTCTTAGGAAATAAGAAGGGGTACCTTTCTTCTAATCGCGAGGAAGGAGTCGGACAATTTGATATCTATGGATTCAATATTCAGTCAAAAGGGAACATCATTTCCGAAGTATCGAGTGAGGGGACGATCGCTGGCCGTAATTCGCTTTTTACAGATGACTACAATTTCGACAGTAATGAGACAGAAATCATCAACCAGATTATCTCGCGGATGCTTTCTTCTTCCGTTTCAGATGTGGATTTAATACTGACGGATCGTCAGCTGGCTGTGTACAATTCCTTGAGCAAAGATGACAAAGAGCGAATTGATCGGATCGTAAAGGCACGGGTTAGAAAAATGACCAGCAATATGATCAGGTCCATTCGAACAGAAGATGATTATTATTATCAACAGTTAAGCGTAGATAAAAGACGCAAAGTGGACAACATTGTTACTACCTATTTAGAGCAGCAGGGTATGGGTAACAGTGTAAGCATGTCTAATGATGTGTTTGGCTTTTATAGCTCAGTAAGCTCAGATGAGAGAGAGAAAATAGATGTTCTTATTTCAGACCGGTTGAAAAATGCGCAAGCATTTAGGCCAGCTACTCCTACGTATAATTCCTTTGCGCCTAAAGAGCAGAAGAGTATCGATGGTATTGCAATCAAATTCTTAAAACAGAGAAGAAATCTGGATGCCATACAATATGACATGAATGAAAAGGTATTTCTGAGAGATAATCAGGAATCATTGGATGATGTAAAAGCAGCTGTTCAGGAGAAATTGATTGCCATGAGTAGTGAAGAGAAATATAAGCTGCTAAAAGAGGATAGGGATTATTATGAATCGTTAAATGATTTGGATAAGGAGCGATTGAAATCCATTGCTAACACTTTTATGGTTTCTGATATTTCAAATTTTGATCAAAATGTAAAAAACTCAGACCTGGAAGTTTATAAGAATAAGAATTCGGCTGAGCAGAGTAGATTAGATAAACTGCTTTTGAAACAAATCTCCAACTTGGCTAATTCAAGTATCTATTTAACGGAGACAACTTTCTCTCAATCGGAAATTCAATCAGCCATTGGCGATTCTGCAGATGAAACTGTTGCAAAATTGCTGGCAATGAGGCCAGAATTAAATGAAGAGCAGAAAAAGGCAGTAGAACGATTCGTGAGATCAGCTTATGATTCTTATATGACTCAGCCAGAGCCTGTCTTCCTCAATCCTTCGACACCTGTTGTGAGTCAGAGTGGTGAGGCAATAACCGGAGACCCGTCTGCGAGGTTGACACAAGCTGATATCAACCAATACGAAGCACTTAGTGAAGCTAAAAAACGTGCGATTGATAATGTGATAGCGCTTGATTACATCACATTAAAGTATTCCGACAGAGCATTGAGACTGAAGGATGAAAGCAAGTTGCCAGAGCTTTCCAGTAGAGAAAAAGTTTATACAGCCGCTCTTGCTAAAAAAGTATCTGGTCAGGAGATAAAGCAAAATGAGAGAGCATACATCAGGGATGCTTTTGTTTATTATGATAATCTGGCTGAGGATAGAAAAGGATTTATAAGCAGGATAGTATTAGATAAGGGATTGCCAAAAAGAAACGGTAATTATGTACTACCGTCACGAGATGCAAGCGCTAGATCTCAACTCACCTCAAGCGAACTTGATCTCCTAGAGAAGATCAAAAAATTCAGATTCAACAATCAACGGATTTTGACTGATAATTTAGCGGTAGATGCGAAAGATGTTGACACTGCACCAGTTGACCTGATGGCGTTAGCTACGCAGGAGAACATTGAGCACTCAGGAGCTGAGAAGATATTAGGAGCTGAGGACATTCTTGCTTCAGAAGAACTTGATGAGATACGAATTGAACTACCGATTAATAAAATTGAAGGCTATGATGAAATTATCATTAATGGTAGGTTAGTAGGAAGCAATTCAGGAAGTCCACTCTCGTCATATTCCATTACTCTGATCTCATTTGATAATAACAAAACAGTAATCGAAGGATATACCAATAGAGCGGGTGAATTTGAGTTTACAGTACCACCTGCTAAGTATGATCTTACGTTCAAAAAGGCGAATAGTGCAGAGCCCGTTTCCCTGGAGGATTTTGTTGTTGAGGGAAGAAGAACAAAAGCAACTACACTTGTTACTAACGCCACAAGAGCATTCTTTGATGTTGATGCTTCGGAGTTGAGGCCGGAAGTAAAAATCTTACTTGATGATGTAGCTGAAGCCTTTGTTAATGGTGGAGCTAAAATCGAGATTGAATCGCATACTGATGCTACAGGGGCAGCAGACTATAACCTGGCTTTGAGTAAAGATCGTGGTTATGCGGCAAGGGATTACCTGATTTCAAAAGGAATAGATAAGTCAGACATTTCAGTGATTTGGCATGGTTCAGAAAGACCAATCGCAGATAATAATAGCCCATTTGGAAGGCAACTAAATAGAAGAATCGATGTGAGACTTATTGGGTCCAACAGACAAGATTTCGGTCAGTTTTATTTGATTAGGCCAGGTGCAACCATATCCAGCTTAGCAAACAGTATGAATATTTCTGATCAGGAAATCAGAAAGCTCAACGGGCTGGAAGGAGATCTCGAGGCTTATCGACCAATTCGCATAACTCAGCAAGTGGAACCAAACTATGATTTGCTGGTTCCTGCTGATATTGAAAGCGACAGTGACTTTGTTTATTTCGTGAAGGAAGGAGAAACTATTCAGAGTGTTTCTAAAAAATTCAATGTCCCGGAAGAGATAATAATGGAGCAGAATAGACTAAATTCTACCACTCTGAAATCTGGTCAACGATTGATTATATACAAGAAGAATTAGAATAATGGATTTGTAGCTCTTTTCGCTCCGGCATTTTTGGACAAGGAGTATTGGATAGATATTTCCATTGAGTTTTGTGCCAGATTAATATTTCGGTTGGGATCGAACAAGGTGCTATTCATGTCATAGCTAACTCTTACTGTGAGTGATTGGAGTTTGACCCCTCCCATAAAGATGAATGAGTCCCTTAACCTGTACCAGGCACCAAACAGCAACTGACTTCCTTTGGCACGATATCTTCCAGCTCCGGGTGAATAAGCGACATTGATACCGGCATTGAACTGGTGGTTATTCCGTAGGTTCAAGTATAAGAGGCTGGGCATAAAAAAGAATTTGTCAAATTTAAACTCAATTCCACCATTGTATTTAAAAAGCATTGGTGCATCACTCTCTATATCGGTTGTGAAAGAGATGTTTGGTTGGTTAAGATTAGTAGCTGAGACTCCTAAAAACCCACTATAAGAGTGTAGCAAATAATTTCTTTCAGGATTGAAGTAGTACATGATACCTGCATTTACTACAATGTTGTTTTGCTGGTCATTAAACTCAGTAACAGGAATTGGAAGGGAATTGTCATAACCAAAAAACGGATTATACTGTGAGCCCCATGATAGATTGCTGAAATCCAACTTCCTCAATTCGTATCCTACCTGAACACCAAGAGAAACCAGATAGGTGCTCAATAAACCAAACTTTATATTATGGGCATAATTAGCAAAGATTGAACTGCGTTCATATACTCCACGAAATCCGCTCTTTTCATTGAATGCCATAATTCCTGCACCACCAATGGACCTCTCATGCTGGCCGTTTGGCTTAATAGGGAAGATGAATGAAACTTGAGTGAGCTCATTGATCACATCTACACTTTGAAGTTGTCGTTTATGATTTAGGTGAAATGACGGATCATTATAGATACCACTAAAACCTGGATTCAAATAAAGAGATGCGGCATAGTATTGTGAAAATTGAGCATCCTGTCCAATCGAAAGAAAGGAGGAAAACAAAAGCAATATGGTGGTGATTCGTCTCATCTTATTAAATAAAATACTCCTGACTTTTGTACTGGCAATCCTGTCCTAAATCTAAATTTTACAGTATAGTAGTATATGCCGGTGGGTTCTTCTGCACCTGTTTTTTGATTTTCACCATTCCATCCATTTTCGTTTGCCTCCTTAAATGATGTGGTAGAAAAGACATTTACACCATATCTGTTATAGATCTGAAGATCAAACCCCTGCTCGACAATTCCTTCTCCAAAAACCCTAAAAGTCTGGTTCCTCGTGTCACTTGCTTGTGGTGAAAAAGCTTCCGGTATATAATAAAGACCATCAGTGGGTATTCTCGGCGCTAGTGCCATTGCCAGATACACTTTTTGACCCAATGTAAACGACAAAGGTGTTTTGCTGACGATGGTTCCATAAGTCAATGTGTCAGAGTTCACCAAGGATTCAATACCAAGCGATTCGTAGATTCCCTCAGGATTGAATGCATAGGCAACTGCCGGGGCATTGACACGATGACGAATGTTATTGAAGATTCTAAAGTCGCTTAAATCTTCCTCGCTATACTGTAGCTCAATCTGAGTCACATCGGTACCTCCGTTTAGTAACTCCAGTTCCCAAAGCCCTCGATGGGAAACACCCAACAAGCTATCGCCGGGAACCGGATCGACTGGATTCTCTCGGGAATAGGAAGCTTGAATTTCTGTATTCAAACCAAAAACATCCAGCAAGGTGATTGGTGAATAAACGCCATTAAAACCAACCGGGAAAGTTTTGATTCCACTCCCCCTGGTGATTAAACTTCCTTCAAAATACGAATCAACCGATCCTCCTAAAACCCGAGCATTTTGACCTAAAACAAAACGGGTAGATTCACTTGGCACGATATTTCCAAAACGTAGCTCCAAACGATCCGTTACCGTATAATCAGATCCGGGAAAGCTCACATTTCCAAGTGAGTTGATTATTAATTCACTCGTTGTTAGAACTCCAGTTGGGGCTAGCTGATCAGAAATACCAATAAATTGAATACTACCTAATTCTCCATTGAAGTTTCCGTTTGTAATCCAGTCCTTGTAAAGAGTAATTGTGCCAATATTTTGTATAGCACCCCTATTGTTGAGATCACCTCCTACTTCGAGGTTGGCTCCTTCAGCGACATGCACAAGGGCATTGCTTTGAATGTGCATTTGTCCAAAAAGTATGGAAGGAAAGAGAAGCAATATGGTGATTACCTTTCTCATTTATTTGTTGTCCTCTTTAGCAGTTTTATCACCCATCAGCATCTTTTTAATTAGATCAAGGTCATTCTTCATCTCTTTATTGTCAGACTCAAGCTGAGAAAGTTTAGATTCCTGATTTACTACTTTCTGATTCAGTTGAGAGATTTCGAGCTGCTGCTCTTTGATGGCTTGCATTAGTACAGGGATAAGCCCTTGATAATTCACCATTAAATAACCTCTATCATCTTCTTTTACTAATTCAGGGAATACTTTTTGAAGCTCCTGAGCAATTACACCTATTTGTTTTTTCTTCTTATCATCAGCTTTATAGTTGTAGTTATAACCACCAAGTTGGTTGAGTTTAGAAAGCGTGTTTTGAAGAAGCTCTATGTTCTCTTTAAGTCTTCTATCAGATGATACACTCATTGTTCCAGAGCCATCAATTGTTAAGGTTCCTCCCGTAGTACCTCCTGCCAAATTAGAAACAGTCAAGCTTGATACTGTAGTCGCGCCTGCTCCTAAAGTACCAGAAGTAGAAATATTTGAAGATAAACTACCGATGTTCGACGTAGTGATATCATCAGTTGCATCTGTGTCTAAGTTTGTTGGCAAATTGGAAATGTTAGCATAATCCACATTGTCCACAGTAAACCCAGTTGAATAGGAACCTGAGATGTCTCCTGCGGCAGGGGAGTCTCCGTTATTTACATCATCGGAAGCATCCGTATCATAATTACTTAGATCAATGCTGGTGGCATCTGGATCACCACTTAGAGTTATTACTCCTGCTGTAAAATCTAAGTTCTGAGAATCCGTGTTATCCAGATACCCAGAAAGGTCAACTGGTGTTGCATCATTTGTCAAAGAAAGACTGTTACCTGTAAGTGATAAATCTTGATTATCTGTATTGTCCAAATAGCCAGAGAGATCTACAGTTGAAACGTCATTTGTCAATGAGAGTGTGTTTGCCGTTAAGGTAAGATCCTGATTATCCGTATTATCAAGGAAACCTGAAAGATCAACGGTGGTTCCATCATTTGTAAGTGAAAGTGTACTTCCGGTTAGAGATAAATCTTGATCATCAGTTAGGTCACCAGCTGCTATTGCGTCTGCATTGATCTTAACTTGTGCATCAAGGCTATTATCGGCATCTACCAATGAGGTGGAAGAACTGATGTAATTCGCAGTTCCATTTGCGGTGTAAGTACCATCGGCATTTAGTCCCGCCCCACCTTGAGTAACATCAAGTTCGGCCTGAGTAGCATCTGCATCCACTTCATTGGCATCCACATCGGCTTGCACGCCAGCGATGGCTGCATCGAGCAGGTCGTCGGCTGCATCGAGTGATCCAGCAGCGTCGATGTAGTTGGTACCGGAGTTAGTGTTGTACGATCCATCGGTACCTAATCCTGCTCCTGTTTGTGTATCATCGAGTTCAGTTTGCACCCCTGCATTGGAAGTAGCTACGGTGTTGATGGCCGCATCGAGCAGATCATCGGCATTGTCGAGTGAAGTAGCGCCATCGATGTAGTTAGTTCCGGTGTTGGTCACGTAGGTACCTGTTGCACTCAGGCCAGCGCCTGTCTCTACGGCATCCAGTTCAGTTTGGATAGCCGCATCGGCATTATCAGAATCTGTTTCATTGGCATCCACATCGGCCTGCACGCCAGCGATGGCCGCATCTAGTAAGTCATCGGCTGCATCGAGTGAAGTAGCGCCATCGATGTAGTTGGTGCCGGTGTTGGCGTTATAGGATCCATCCCCGGCAAGTCCTGCTCCTGTTTGGGTATCATCGAGTTCGGTCTGCACCCCTGCATTGGAAGTAGCGACGGTGTTGATGGCCGCATCGAGTGCTAAGTCCACTGCATCAAGACTAGCCTGTCCGTCGATGTAGTTAGTTCCTGTTTTACCGGTGTAAGTACCATCGGCATTTAGTCCCGCCCCACCTTGAGTAACATCAAGTTCGGCCTGAGTAGCATCTGCATCTACCTCATTGGCATCCACATCGGCCTGCACGCCAGCGATGGCCGCATCGAGCAGGTCATCGGCCGCATCGAGTGATCCAGCTGCATCAATGTAGTTGGTGCCGGTGTTGGCGTTATAGGATCCATCCCCGGCAAGTCCTGCTCCTGTTTGTGTATCATCGAGTTCAGTTTGCACCCCTGCATTGGAAGTAGCGACGGTGTTGATGGCCGCATCGAGTGCTAAGTCCACTGCATCAAGACTAGCCTGTCCGTCGATGTAGTTAGTTCCTGTTTTACCGGTGTAAGTACCATCGGCATTTAGTCCCGCCCCACCTTGAGTAACATCAAGTTCGGCCTGAGTAGCATCTGCATCTACCTCATTGGCATCCACATCGGCCTGCACGCCAGCGATGGCCGCATCTAGTAAGTCATCGGCTGCATCGAGTGAAGTAGCGCCATCGATGTAGTTGGTGCCGGTGTTGGCGTTATAGGATCCATCCCCGGCAAGTCCTGCTCCTGTTTGGGTATCATCGAGTTCGGTCTGCACCCCTGCATTGGAAGTAGCGACGGTGTTGATGGCCGCATCGAGCAGATCATCGGCATTGTCGAGTGAAGTAGCGCCATCGATGTAGTTAGTTCCGGTGTTGGTCACGTAGGTACCTGTTGCACTCAGGCCAGCGCCTGTCTCTACGGCATCCAGTTCAGTTTGGATAGCCGCATCGGCATTATCAGAATCTGTTTCATTGGCATCCACATCGGCCTGCACGCCAGCGATGGCCGCATCGAGCAGGTCGTCAGCCGCATCGAGTGATCCAGCTGCATCGATGTAGTTGGTGCCGGAGTTAGTGTTGTAAGATCCATCGGTACCTAATCCGGCTCCTGTTTGGGTATCATCGAGTTCGGTCTGCACCCCTGCATTGGAAGTAGCGACGGTGTTGATGGCCGCATCGAGCAGATCATCGGCATTGTCGAGTGAAGTAGCGCCATCGATGTAGTTAGTTCCGGTGTTGGTCACGTAGGTACCTGTTGCACTCAGGCCAGCGCCTGTCTCTACGGCATCCAGTTCAGTTTGGATAGCCGCATCGGCATTATCAGAATCTGTTTCATTGGCATCCACATCGGCTTGTACGCCAGCGATGGCCGCATCTAGTAAGTCATCGGCTGCATCGAGTGAAGTAGCGCCATCGATGTAGTTGGTGCCGGTGTTGGCGTTATAGGATCCATCCCCGGCAAGTCCTGCTCCTGTTTGTGTATCATCGAGTTCGGTCTGCACCCCTGCATTGGAAGTAGCGACGGTGTTGATGGCCGCATCGAGTGCTAAGTCCACTGCATCAAGACTAGCCTGTCCGTCGATGTAGTTAGTTCCTGTTTTACCGGTGTAAGTACCATCGGCATTTAGTCCCGCCCCACCTTGAGTAACATCAAGTTCGGCCTGAGTAGCATCTGCATCTACCTCATTGGCATCCACATCGGCCTGCACGCCAGCGATGGCCGCATCTAGTAAGTCATCGGCTGCATCGAGTGAAGTAGCGCCATCGATGTAGTTGGTGCCGGAGTTAGTGTTGTACGATCCATCGGTACCTAATCCTGCTCCTGTTTGGGTGTCATCGAGTTCAGTCTGCACCCCTGCATTGGAAGTAGCGACGGTGTTGATGGCTGCATCGAGTGCCAAGTCCACTGCATCCAGGCTAGCCTGTCCGTCGATGTAGTTAGTTCCTGTTTTACCGGTGTAAGTACCATCGGCATTTAGTCCCGCCCCACCTTGAGTAACATCAAGTTCGGACTGAGTAGCATCTGCATCCACTTCATTAGCATCCACATCGGCTTGCACGCCAGCGATAGCAGCATCGAGCAGGTCGTCGGCGGCATCGAGTGATCCAGCAGCGTCGATGTAGTTGGTGCCGGAGTTAGTGTTGTACGATCCATCGGTACCTAATCCTGCTCCTGTTTGGGTGTCATCGAGTTCAGTCTGCACCCCTGCATTGGAAGTAGCGACGGTGTTGATGGCTGCATCGAGTGCCAAGTCCACTGCATCCAGGCTAGCCTGTCCGTCGATGTAGTTAGTTCCTGTTTTACCGGTGTAAGTACCATCGGCATTTAGTCCCGCCCCACCTTGAGTAACATCAAGTTCGGCCTGAGTAGCATCTGCATCTACCTCATTGGCATCCACATCGGCTTGCACGCCAGCGATAGCTGCATCGAGTAAGTCATCGGCTGCATCGAGTGATCCAGCTACATCGATGTAGTTGGTGCCGGAGTTAGTGTTGTACGATCCATCGGTACCTAATCCTGCTCCTGTTTGGGTGTCATCGAGTTCGGTCTGCACCCCTGCATTGGAAGTAGCGACGGTGTTGATGGCTGCATCGAGTGCCAAGTCCACTGCATCCAGGCTAGCCTGTCCGTCGATGTAGTTAGTTCCTGTTTTACCGGTGTAAGTACCATCGGCATTTAGTCCCGCCCCACCTTGAGTAACATCAAGTTCGGACTGAGTAGCATCTGCATCCACTTCATTAGCATCCACATCGGCTTGCACGCCAGCGATAGCAGCATCGAGCAGGTCGTCGGCTGCATCGAGTGATCCAGCAGCGTCGATGTAGTTGGTGCCGGAGTTAGTGTTGTACGATCCATCGGTACCTAATCCTGCTCCTGTTTGGGTGTCATCGAGTTCAGTCTGCACCCCTGCATTGGAAGTAGCGACGGTGTTGATGGCTGCATCGAGTGCCAAGTCCACTGCATCCAGGCTAGCCTGTCCGTCGATGTAGTTAGTTCCTGTTTTACCGGTGTAAGTACCATCGGCATTTAGTCCCGCCCCACCTTGAGTAACATCAAGTTCGGACTGAGTAGCATCTGCATCTACCTCATTGGCATCCACATCGGCTTGCACGCCAGCGATAGCAGCATCGAGCAGGTCGTCGGCTGCATCGAGTGATCCAGCAGCGTCGATGTAGTTGGTGCCGGAGTTAGTGTTGTACGATCCATCGGTACCTAATCCTGCTCCTGTTTGGGTGTCATCGAGTTCAGTCTGCAGATTGCTATTGATGGATTCTACGGCACTACGCACGGCTGTTTCGGTGACGAGGGTGTTGTTATCGGTCAGTCCGGTAGCCCGTACATCGGTACGGATGTTGTCGACAGGGTTGCCGGCAGCATCGAACTGGAAGTTCCCATCGACGCGGGTGTTGCCGGTGATGGTCGCATCGTTGGTGACGTTGAGGTTACCACCGAGTACATCGACACCATTTTGTGCATCGACGTTCCCATCGAAGTTGGCAGCTTCATCCACATCGAGTGTACCTCTGATGTTGGTAGCTACCCCTGTAGCAGCTAAACTGGTTTGTCCGGCCACATCAAGTGTACCGTCTACGTCGGTGTTGTTGGTAACATTAAGATTGCCTCCAAGCACGTCTACTCCGTTTTGTGCATCGACGTTCCCATCGAAGTTGGCAGCTTCATCCACATCGAGTGTACCTCTGATGTTGGTAGCTACCCCTGTAGCAGCTAAACTGGTTTGTCCGGCTACATCGAGTGTACCGTCTACGTCAGCATTGTTGGTAACATTAAGATTGCCACCGAGTACATCGACACCATTTTGTGCATCGACGTTCCCATCGAAGTTGGCCGCTTCATCCACATCGAGTGTACCTCTGATGTTGGTAGCTACGCCTGTAGCGGCTAAACTGGTTTGTCCGGCTACATCGAGTGTGCCGTCTACATCAGCATTGGTAGTGACGTTGAGGTTATCGGTGATGTCCACATCGCCAGCAGTTACATCGATTCCATTGCCAGCGGTGATGAGACCTGTTTGGTCGAGGGTGACATCTCCGGTAGATCCGTCCACGACCAGGTCAAATCCATTATTGGTGATGGTGGTGTTTTCCAGTAGCGGCCCCCCGAGTTGGATGTTGCCATCGGGATCTTCGTTAAGTCCGTTATCGGCGGTGACTGATCCGGAGATGGCACTACGCACGGCTGTTTCGGTGACGAGGGTGTTATTATCGGTCAGTCCGGTAGCCCGTACATCGGTACGGATGTTGTCGACAGGGTTGCCGGCAGCATCGAACTGGAAGTTACCATCGACGCGGGTGTTGCCGGTGATGGTCGCATCGTTGGTGACGTTGAGGTTACCACCGAGTACGTCTACTCCGTTTTGTGCATCGACGTTCCCATCGAAGTTGGCCGCTTCATCCACATCGAGTGTACCTCTGATGTTGGTAGCTACCCCTGTAGCAGCTAAACTGGTTTGTCCGGCTACATCGAGTGTACCGTCTACATCAGCATTGGTAGTGACGTTGAGGTTATCGGTGATGTCCACATCGCCAGCAGTTACATCGATTCCATTGCCAGCGGTGATGAGACCTGTTTGGTCGAGGGTGACATCTCCAGTGGATCCGTCCACGACCAGGTCAAATCCATTATTGGTGATGGTGGTGTTTTCCAGTAGCGGTCCCCCGAGTTGGATGTTGCCATCGGGATCTTCGTTAAGTCCGTTATCGGCGGTGACGGATCCGGAGATGGCACTACGCACGGCTGTTTCGGTGACGAGGGTGTTATTATCGGTCAGTCCGGTAGCCCGTACATCGGTACGGATGTTGTCGACAGGGTTGCCGGCAGCATCGAACTGGAAGTTCCCATCGACGCGGGTGTTGCCGGTGATGGTCGCATCGTTGGTGACGTTGAGGTTACCACCGAGTACGTCTACTCCGTTTTGTGCATCGACGTTCCCATCGAAGTTGGCCGCTTCATCCACATCGAGTGTACCTCTGATGTTGGTAGCTACCCCTGTAGCAGCTAAACTGGTTTGTCCGGCTACATCGAGCGTACCGTCTACGTCAGCATTGTTGGTAACATTAAGATTGCCACCGAGTACATCGACACCATTTTGTGCATCGACGTTCCCATCGAAGTTGGCCGCTTCATCCACATCGAGTGTACCTCTGATGTTGGTAGCTACGCCTGTAGCGGCTAAACTGGTTTGTCCGGCTACATCGAGTGTGCCGTCTACATCAGCATTGGTAGTGACGTTGAGGTTATCGGTGATGTCCACATCGCCAGCAGTTACATCGATTCCATTGCCAGCGGTGATGAGACCTGTTTGGTCGAGGGTGACATCTCCAGTGGATCCGTCCACGACCAGGTCAAATCCATTATTGGTGATGGTGGTGTTTTCCAGTAGCGGCCCCCCGAGTTGGATGTTGCCATCGGGATCTTCGTTAAGTCCGTTATCGGCGGTGACTGATCCGGAGATGGCACTACGCACGGCTGTTTCGGTGACGAGGGTGTTATTATCGGTCAGTCCGGTAGCCCGTACATCGGTACGGATGTTGTCGACAGGGTTGCCGGCAGCATCGAACTGGAAGTTACCATCGACGCGGGTGTTGCCGGTGATGGTCGCATCGTTGGTGACGTTGAGGTTACCACCGAGTACGTCTACTCCGTTTTGTGCATCGACGTTCCCATCGAAGTTGGCCGCTTCATCCACATCGAGTGTACCTCTGATGTTGGTAGCTACGCCTGTAGCGGCTAAACTGGTTTGTCCGGCTACATCGAGCGTACCGTCGATATCAGCATTGGCAGTGACGTTGAGGTTATCGGTGATGTCCACATCGCCGGCAGTTACATCGATACCATTGCCAGCGGTGATGAGTCCTGTTTGATCGAGGGTGACATCTCCTGTAGATCCATCTACGACCAGGTCAAACCCATTATTGGTGATGGTGGTGTTTTCCAGTAGCGGTCCCCCGAGTTGGATGTTGCCATCGGGATCTTCGTTAAGTCCGTTATCGGCGGTGACTGATCCGGAGATGGCACTACGCACGGCTGTTTCGGTGACGAGGGTGTTATTATCGGTCAGTCCGGTAGCCCGTACATCGGTACGGATGTTGTCGACAGGGTTGCCGGCAGCATCGAACTGGAAGTTCCCATCGACGCGGGTGTTGCCGGTGATGGTCGCATCGTTGGTGACGTTGAGGTTACCACCGAGTACGTCTACTCCGTTTTGTGCATCGACGTTCCCATCGAAGTTGGCCGCTTCATCCACATCGAGTGTACCTCTGATGTTGGTAGCTACGCCTGTAGCGGCTAAACTGGTTTGTCCGGCTACATCGAGTGTACCGTCTACGTCAGCATTGTTGGTAACATTAAGATTGCCACCGAGTACATCGACACCATTTTGTGCATCGACGTTCCCATCGAAGTTGGCCGCTTCATCCACATCGAGTGTACCTCTGATGTTGGTAGCTACGCCTGTAGCGGCTAAACTGGTTTGTCCGGCTACATCGAGTGTACCGTCTACGTCAGCATTGTTGGTAACATTAAGATTGCCACCGAGTACATCGACACCATTTTGTGCATCGACGTTCCCATCGAAGTTGGCCGCTTCATCCACATCGAGTGTACCTCTGATGTTGGTAGCTACGCCTGTAGCGGCTAAACTGGTTTGTCCGGCTACATCGAGTGTGCCGTCTACATCAGCATTGGTAGTGACGTTGAGGTTATCGGTGATGTCCACATCGCCAGCAGTTACATCGATTCCATTGCCAGCGGTGATGAGACCTGTTTGGTCGAGGGTGACATCTCCAGTGGATCCGTCCACGACCAGGTCAAATCCATTATTGGTGATGGTGGTGTTTTCCAGTAGCGGCCCCCCGAGTTGGATGTTGCCATCGGGATCTTCGTTAAGTCCGTTATCGGCGGTGACTGATCCGGAGATGGCACTACGCACGGCTGTTTCGGTGACGAGGGTGTTATTATCGGTCAGTCCGGTAGCCCGTACATCGGTACGGATGTTGTCGACAGGGTTGCCGGCAGCATCGAACTGGAAGTTACCATCGACGCGGGTGTTGCCGGTGATGGTCGCATCGTTGGTGACGTTGAGGTTACCACCGAGTACGTCTACTCCGTTTTGTGCATCGACGTTCCCATCGAAGTTGGCCGCTTCATCCACATCGAGTGTACCTCTGATGTTGGTAGCTACCCCTGTAGCGGCTAAACTGGTTTGTCCGGCTACATCGAGCGTACCGTCTACGTCAGCATTGTTGGTAACATTAAGATTGCCACCGAGTACATCGACACCATTTTGTGCATCGACGTTCCCATCGAAGTTGGCCGCTTCATCCACATCGAGTGTACCTCTGATGTTGGTAGCTACGCCTGTAGCGGCTAAACTGGTTTGTCCGGCTACATCGAGTGTGCCGTCTACATCAGCATTGGTAGTGACGTTGAGGTTATCGGTGATGTCCACATCGCCGGCAGTTACATCGATTCCATTGCCAGCGGTGATGAGTCCTGTTTGATCGAGGGTGACATCTCCTGTAGATCCGTCCACGACCAGGTCAAATCCATTATTGGTGATGGTGGTGTTTTCCAGTAGCGGCCCCCCGAGTTGGATGTTGCCATCGGGATCTTCGTTAAGTCCGTTATCGGCGGTGACGGAACCTGAGATGGCACTACGCACGGCTGTTTCGGTGACGAGGGTGTTGTTATCGGTGAGTCCGGTAGCTCGTACATCGGTACGGATGTTGTCGACAGGGTTGCCGGCAGCATCGAACTGGAAGTTGCCATCGACGCGGGTGTTGCCGGTGATGGTCGCATCGTTGGTGACGTTGAGGTTACCACCGAGTACATCGACTCCATTTTGTGCATCGACGTTTCCATCGAAGTTGGCAGCTTCATCCACATCGAGTGTACCTCTGACGTTGGTAGCTACACCTGTTGCAGCTAAACTGGTTTGTCCGGCTACATCGAGCGTACCGTCTACGTCGGCATTGTTGGTGACATTGAGGTTGCCTCCAAGCACGTCCACTCCGTTTTGCGCATCGATGTTTCCATCTGCTGTGATCTGTCCTGCATCATCGATAGAGAGTGCGTTAGCGGTGGTGCCGTCGGTGAAAGAGATAGAGTTGCCGGTCGTTATACCAACAGTGGTGGGCTGATCAAGGTCTCCTCCTAAGTCAATGGAGTTATCCACATCTATGGTCACACCACTACCCGAAGTAAGTGTGATGTCCGATACTTCTGTATCAACATATGTTTTAACAGCCTGTTCGGTAGGCAGTGCATCATCGCTATTGTCAGATAAGGTTCCATCGATTGAAATCTCGTTGACGGTAGTACCAGATGCAAGTCCAAGTGTGCCGTCGACCTGTAGATCATTAAAAGTGACATTATTCGTAGTGGCAACTCTTTGATCCAGATTGTTGATATTCTGGAATTCCGCATTGGAAACCGTGCCATCAGCTATTTTGGATGCATTGATAGCCGCCGAAGCGTTGATATCAGCATTAACAATTACACCGGGTTGGATTTGAGCATTGGCGGCTGTACCTGTATTAGTCAGTGAGATGTCACCTGTGACAGGCAATCCTTGAGTAACACCAGAACTGCTTCCGATGAAAATGTTATTAAATGGAAGAGCTGATGAAGCAAATTCAGCTCGATCAGTCCATTGAACTCCCCCGGAAGCATTTACCGTTAAAACAACATTTGTGTTTCCCTGAGGATTAATCTTTGAAATGGTAATTGTTCCATTAGCGATATCAGCATTTTGAATTGAACCATTTATTATGTTAGCTGAGCCGATTTGAATAATAACTTCAGAAATCCCGGTAATTCGACCTTTTTGATCAACGGTAAGTTGCAAGACATTAAATGCGTCAGTCCCGTAGGTACCAGCACTAATGCTGCTGATGTTTTCCAACTTATTTCCTGTTACAGCCAGGTCAGCAATTTTTTGTGTGGTGACAGCACCATTGTTTATTTTGTCTGTTGTTACACTACTGTTTTGAAGTTTGTCTGTTGATATTGCCCCATCAGCTATTTTTGGTTCGGTTACGGCCGCAGTTCTAATAACAGGGTTTGGATAACTACCAGTCAGATCCCCACCTGCCGTAGTTACATTTATCACACCTAGTCCTGCTTTCCAGCTTCCATTGTTCCAATAGAAGAAGAGGTCCAGGTCTGTATCAAAAACCATCAACCCATTATCCTGATTGTTCAGAGACATTGAAGTCCGCTGAGATGTTGATAATCTAGGCACAAGGAACCCTTGGTCAGAGTTTGGTGAAACTAGCTCCAGCACCGCATTGGAGTTTGGAGAATTTGTATTAATTCCTACGGAATTGTCTTGTGCGAAAGACAAAGTGTAGGCTAGAATAAATGCAGTAAACACTGCGCTCTTATTAAAGCTCATAATTGGGGATATTTATTGAACTAAGGCTAACCTAAGCGGTTGGACTTTTTTGGTTTATCAATTGGTTAAAAATTGGGCGGTGAGACTATTCCAAAACTGAGTGTAAAAATTAGACCAATGGGCTATAATTTCCAAAAAATCAACGTGTTATGGGGTACAACTTTAGATGAATGATTGGTTTTGGTATTTAAATAGAATCCGATTCAGAGAATCACGATATTTTTTGAGCATAATAGCAGATTTCCATTTTAGTTTCCTACCTTTGTACCCAGTTAATTATCAGAATACCGAAAGAGGGGACATCAGTCCCCTCTTTTCATTCATAGAAATGAAAGAAGAGCAGATAATAAGGGAGTTGGCAGAAGAGGCAATTTCTGAAAATAATTCTTTGTTTTTAGTAGACGTTAAAGTCAAAGGAAACACAGGAAATCAGAAGGTGCTGGTTTTTGTGGATGGTGATGAGGGAATTTCTATTGATGAGTGCAGCAGAATTAGTAGGAAGATTGGTTCCGAATTGGAAGAAGCAGATTTTTTTTCGGGTAAATACACGCTCGAAGTGTCTTCTCCGGGATTAGATTTTCCAATTACCCTCCATAGGCAGTATATGAAGAATGTAGGTCGAATTCTGGATGTCGAAATGACAACTGGCACAAAAGAGGAAGGTGAACTGTTAGAAGTAAATAATGACGCGATCGTTTTGAAAGGAAAAAAAGAAAACCGATCGCTGAAGTTTGAAGAAATAAAACAATCAAAAGTTAAAGTATCATTTAAATAAGATGGAAGCGTCAGTATTAATTGATTCGTTTGCGGACTTTGCCAGAGGCAAAAACATTGACCGCCCAACCATGATCAGAATTCTGGAAGATGTATTCAGAACGATGATCAGGAAGAAATACGAGACCGACGACAACTTCGATATTGTAATCAACGCAGACAATGGAGATCTTGAGATATGGAGATTCCGTGAAATTGTGGATGACAACTCAGAAGATATTTGGGATCATGATAAGATAAGTTTGACCGAAGCTCGTGAAATCGAGCCCGATTTCGAAATAGGAGAAGAAGTTGCGGAGGAAATTAAGCTTGAGGATTTTGGGAGAAGAGCAGTGATGACGGCTCGACAAACGCTCATTCAAAAAATCAAGGATCTTGAAAAGGATATCCTTTTTCAGAAGTACAAGGATTTAGTAGGAGAGATCATTCAGGGCGAAGTTTATCAGGTATTAGGTCGAGAGGTGCTTCTTACTGACGGTGAAGGAAATGAGTTGACAATCCCGAAAAGTGAACAAATTCCTAAAGATAGATATAGAAAAGGCGATACAGTACGTGCAATCGTGCATAGAGCAGAAATGGTAAATGGTAATCCAAAGATTATTCTTTCCAGAACATCTCCAGTTTTCCTTGAAAGACTTTTTGAGGCGGAAGTCCCTGAAGTTTATGACGGATTGATTACAATTAAAAACGTTGTTAGAGAGCCTGGTGAAAGAGCAAAAGTAGCGGTAGAGTCTTACGACGATAGGATTGATCCGGTGGGTGCGTGTGTAGGAATGAAGGGGTCACGGATTCACTCAATCGTACGAGAGCTTCAAAATGAAAACATTGATGTAATCAATTTCACCGACAATCTTGAGCTTTATTTGGCTCGTGCATTGAGCCCTGCGAAGATCACAAGTATGAAAATAAGCGAAGAGAAAGACAGGGTATCTGTTTATCTCAAGCCAGATCAGGTATCTTTGGCTATTGGAAAAGGTGGTCAAAACATTAAATTGGCTAGTAAATTGGTGGGAATGGAGATTGATGTCTTTCGTGAACTGGATGAAAGTTCAGAGGAAGATGTGGATCTGGATGAGTTTACTGATGAATTGGAAGATTGGGTTATCGACGAGCTAAAACGTGTAGGCTTGGATACAGCTAAAAGTGTTTTAAGACTTGGTACCGATGACCTGGTGAGAAGAACAGATTTAGAGGAAGAAACAGTACATGAAGTGATTCGAGTTCTGAGCCAGGAATTTGAATAAACTAATTTTGAGAGGTTTATATGGCAGAATATAGATTAAGTCAAGTAGCAAGAAAGCTAAACGTAGGTAAGAATACAATCCTGGAATTCTTAAAAGAGAAGGGCTATGAGGTAGACTCAAACCCGAACTCTAAAATTGCACAGGAGCAGTATGACATGCTTGCCAGAGCGTTTGCAGATTCGGCGCATGACAAAGAAGAGGCATCTGAATTAACCATTGGAGGTAAAACCGACAATATGGTTATTGACGCGGAAAAAGGGTCATCTGATGAAAAGAGTGAGGATGAGAGAATTCTCATTAAAGACAATGTTGGATCAGAACCTGAGCCCGAAAAAATTTCTGCCAGAACCAAACTAGATGGGCCAAAGGTTGTGGGTAAGATAGACCTTGACAAGAAGAAAAAGGAAGAGACAAAAGAAGAGACAAAAGAAGAGAAGCCTGCCAAAGAAGAAGCAAAAAAAGAAACAGAAGAGAAGCAGGAGAAGAAGGAAGAGAAAAAGCCTGAGGCTAAAGAGGATAAAACTGAATCTAAACCTGCTGAAAAGGAAGAAACTAAGAAGGAAGAAAAGGAAGAGGAAAAGGACAAAGGAGTTATAAAAGCCAAGGCCGACTCTCTAAGGGGACTAAAGGTTTTGGATAAAATCGAACTACCAAAAGATAAGCCGAAACCTGTAGCTTCTTCTGACTCCAATCAAGACCGCAAAAAACGTCCCAGAAAACGAATACAGTCAGGTGGAGGGCCGCAAAGAGGTGGTGGTCGAGGCGATCGTGGAAGGACACAATCAGGAAGAAAAACCGAAGAACTTTCCGATAAGGAAATTCAGGATAAAATCAAAGCAACCCTTGCTAAGCTAAGCGGGGGAGGCGGAAAAGGTGGATCTCAACGATCTAAATACCGAAAGGATAAACGATCTGCCAGGGCCGAGGAAGAGGAAGAAAGACTGCAGCAGGCAGAAGAGGCTTCAAAAACACTAAAAGTGACGGAGTATATCTCCGCAAATGATCTGGCATCTTTAATGGATGTTTCTGCAAATGATGTCATTTCGGCTTGCATGTCGCTTGGCATGTTTGTTTCGATCAACCAGCGATTGGATGCTGAGACCATCACAGTTATTGCAGATGAATTTGGTTTTGATGTTGACTTCACAGAAGCCAAGGAGGAGACAGACATTATTGAGGAGCAGGATGATGAAAGCACATTAGTAGATCGTGCACCCATTGTGACTATTATGGGTCACGTAGATCATGGTAAAACATCTCTCCTTGATTTCATTCGCGAATCAAAAGTAACAGAAGGCGAAGCTGGAGGTATTACCCAGCACATTGGTGCTTATGATGTGATGACCAATAGTGGTAAACGTGTAGCTTTCCTTGATACACCCGGTCACGAAGCTTTTACAGCGATGCGTGCCAGAGGGGCGAAGATCACGGATGTTGCCATTATTGTGGTAGCTGCAGATGATTCAGTGATGCCTCAGACAAAAGAGGCTATCAATCACGCTCAGGTTGCCGGGGTGCCAATTGTTATAGCGATCAACAAGATAGATAAGCCAAACGCCAACCCTGATAAAATCAAGGAAGACCTTTCTAACATCAATATTCTGGTAGAAGACTGGGGCGGTAAATATCAGTGTCAGCATGTTTCTGCAAAGACAGGAGAAGGAATTGATGAGCTGCTCGACAAGGTATTGCTGGAAGCAGAACTCTTAGAACTTAAAGCCAATCCGGATAAACCAGCTGTTGGTTCGGTGGTTGAGGCATCATTAGATAAGGGTCGAGGATATGTTTCTACGATTATGGTACAAGCAGGTACTTTGAGAGTGGGAGATGTTGTATTGGCTGGACCATATTTTGGTAAGGTGAAGGCGATGTTTGACCATAGAGGACAGAAACTCAAAGAAGCCGGACCATCTACACCAGTGTTGATGCTAGGTCTTGATGGAGCCCCACAGGCAGGTGACAAGTTCAATGTCATGGAGAGTGATAGAGAGGCTCGCGAGGTGGCTAACAAGCGTGAGCAGATCTTAAGAGAGCAATCCATCAGAACTAAGAAACACATTACACTTGATGAGATTGGCAGAAGGCTGGCAATAGGAAGCTTTAAAGAGCTAAACGTAATTGTAAAAGGAGACGTGGATGGTTCAATTGAAGCATTGGCGGATTCTTTACTTAAGCTGTCAACTGAAGAAGTTCAGGTAAACATCCTGCATAAAGCGGTGGGTCAGATTTCTGAGTCAGATGTATTACTTGCTTCGGCATCAGATGCTGTAATTGTTGGATTCCAGGTACGTCCATCGAGTGGTGCCAGGAGACTTGCTGAAATCGAAGAGATTGAAATCAGACTTTACTCAATCATCTACGATGCTATCAATGATGTGAAAGATGCCATGGAGGGCATGCTAGAACCTACCAGTGAGGAAGTAATTACTGGCAACATTGAAGTAAGGGATGTATTCAAGATTTCGAAAGTAGGAACGGTAGCGGGATGCTACGTTACAGACGGAATTGTGAAGCGATCCAATCAGGTTCGATTGATACGTGATGGTATCGTAGTTTACACAGGTGAGATTAATCAGTTGAAGCGTTTCAAAGAAGACGTGTCTGAGGTGAAGAGTGGTTACGAATGTGGTCTTAGCATCAAAAACTTTAATGATATTAAAGTTGGGGATGTGATCGAAGGATTTGAAGTGAAAGAAGTTAAGCGAACACTTTAATACGGTGTTTGGAAGATATAAAAAGCCTGTCCCTATGGATGGGCTTTTTCAATATTATTACCTCAGCCATATTTAATCTCGAAATACTTCAAAATCAAAAGTTAAGTTTTGTAAAAAAACATAACCTTCCGTCTATTATTTCGTTATTTTGTTGTTTAAGATGAAGATATTGAAAAGTAATAGGTACATATTTTCAGTGTTTCTCCTGATTTTCATAGTTAACATAGGTCTTGCCACAAATGGTCAGGAGTCTAAAACCTCCAATCAAGAACAAGAGGGCAGGAAAAAATCCAATCAGGCGATGATACATCCAGATGGTGACTATGGTTCATCTGGTCAGGGGCAGCAAGAGTTCCAACAGCAGGAGGCAGAGTCTAATGTAGAGCCAGCTGCGAGTTCAGATTTGGAATCAAAAGAAAACCCTCAAATTAAATCAGACTCATTACAAGATGATTCTGTAAGTAAGTACAATTTTATCTTCTACTTCCTTTATAAATTCAAATACGAGTCTGAGGAGTCCCCTTAAGCAACAACTGATTGATAGTTGTCTATGTCATCCAAGGATATGTTTCCTTCGTAAAAGGCCTTACCAAAAATCACACCATATAGGCCGATATCTCTTAACTTTTTGATATCGTCCATCCCTCTAACTCCTCCACTGGCAAAAACACAGAGGTCAGGAAACTCTTTCAAAAGCTTCTTGTAAAGGTCAAAGGAGGGACCTTCCATTGCTCCGTCTTTTGAAATATCAGTGGTTTTCAGATACTTTAATCCTCGATCATAGAAATAAGCGATATGATCAAAGAGATCCTTAGAGGTGGCTTTTTGCCAGCCGCGAATTCTGATTTTCCCTTTCAGGCTATCAGCAGCCAGAGCTATTTTTTCTCGTCCATAAGACATTAGCCAATTGGAGAACTGTTCCTTATTTGAAACAGCCACAGAAGCAGCTGTGATACTTTCAGCCCCATATTCAAAGGATTTAATCACATCTCCATCTGTATGAATTCCGCCTGTAAAATTTACTTTCAAATCTGTGTAAGCAGCTACCATGTGGAGTATATCGTAATTGACTGAAGTACCTCTCCTTGCTCCGTCCAGATCTATGAGATGAATTCGGGAGATACCATGGTCCTCGAACTGCTTGGCCACATCTATAGGTGTGTTATCATAAACTTTTTCACTGGAGTAGTCTCCTTGTTTGAGGCGAATGGTTCTGCCTTCAATAACTGATATTGATGGTACTAATAACACAATAAATAAGATTGATTCCTTTTAGGATGCTCTTTTAAAGATACTACATTCTGATTAGAATCGGGTTAGTTAACTTCAACTAATTTGAAACCTTCACCATGAATTGTCAATATCTTAAGACTGGGTTCATCTTGGAGGTATTTTCGAATTTTCGCAATATATACGTCCATGCTTCTCGCATTGAAGTAGCTATCATCTTTCCAGATTTTTTTCAAAGCGGAACTTCGATCCACCGTTTTATTCACGTTTTCAAAGAAAACCTTTAGTAGCTCATTTTCCTTTGTTGTGAGGTTAATCTCCCTTTTTGGTGTAATGAGGCGATTCTCTTGATAATAATATGTAAGACCTGCGATTTCAAAAGGATTGGGGAATGGTTCCTCTTCCTCTTTTTTTGTAGACCTCTTCAGAATGGCCTGAATACGCATCAAAAGCTCCTCCATGCTGAAGGGCTTGGTCATATAGTCATCAGCACCAATTGTGAATCCTTTGATGATATCCTGTTTCATTGATTTAGCCGTAAGGAATATGATCGGGGTGTCTTCATCTGAGGCTCGTATCTCCTTAGCCAGCGTAAACCCATCTTTTTTTGGCATCATTAAATCCAGAATGCAAAGGTCAAAATCACTTTCTTTGAAAGCATTGCCTCCTTCTTCTCCATCACGCTTTAGTGTTGTGTCATAGCCTTTCAGCCCGAGGTACTCACTTAATATTTCACCCAGATTGGGGTCATCTTCTACAATTAATAATTTAGGCTTCATCAGCTAATGGTAATATGATTGAAAATTTACTTCCTTTTCCTGGCTCGCTATCCACGTGAATACTACCCCCATGAGCTTCTACTATCCGCTGGACATAGGCCAGACCAAGTCCAAAGCCTTTCACATTGTGAAGATCACCTGTAGGCACTCGATAGAACTTCTCGAAAATATGCTTTTGTTGTTCACGAGTCATCCCAATGCCCTTGTCATGAATGGAGAGAATAAAATCCTCTTCATCCGATGCGGTTCTTAATGTAATATTTGGAGAGTCTGGAGAGTATTTATTTGCGTTATCCAGTAAGTTGAGAATGATATTGGTCAGGTGAAGTTCATCTCCCTGAACTATATCTTTTTCTGCTTTTTCAATGAGGTTGAGTCGCCCACCCCGTTGCTCTACTTGCATAGCGATGTGTTCTGCTGCACTTTTCACCATGTCACTCATCCGCAACATTTCCTGCTTCAGGTTATAATCTTTTCTATCAATAGCAGCAATCTGTAAAACCTTTTCTACCTGATTGCCTAACCGCTTATTTTCCTCACCAATGACTTTGATATATTTCGTTCGTAGTGCGCTTTGTTCAATGTCTTTATCGTTTAATGCCTCAACAGCAAGAGCAACCGTAGAAATAGGGGTTTTCAATTCGTGCGTCATGTTGTTGATGAAATCATTTTTCATCTCGGAGAGTTTCTTTTGTCTCACGATGGTTCGAATGCTATAGCCAAAGCAGAATAGAATGACTAAAACCAAAAAACCTGAGCTTACCATGGCGGACCAGGCTTTGCTCATCAGATACCCTTGCTTGCCGGGAAAGTTGATTGTGAGCATGCTGTCATTGCCAAATATATCATTCGGAAATAATGCTGCCCGAAGTTCACTTTGCGCTAAATCATTTTTTTGAGCACCATTTGTCAGTAGAAGGAATCGATTCTGCTGGGGATGGATCACCCCATAATCATACTCAATGTCAATGCCCTTGTTGCTCAATTCGTTTTTTAGTAATGAATCAAGTTGTTGTGGGTTGAAGCGTGAAGCGATTGAGCGATTTGGACCCATCAAGTCGCGAACTACATCGAAGGTGAGCTCATATTTCCTGGAAACCCGTGCAAGCTTATTTTCAAGTTGCTGGATCTTCACATCTCGCTCTTCCAGCATTTGCTCCATCGTTGAACCGGGTGGTGGAGGAGCGTTTTCAAAAAAGAAGCGATCGGCAACACTTGAAAAATTCACCACGAACTCAAAGCCACCTTCATTGATGGTGTCAGCGAAATAGAAAACCTGTTGATTCCCCTGCTCAATAATTTCGACGTTTCCACTCCTTTTTTCATTTTGCAATTTTTCAGCTTGCTCCATCTTTTGAAGATGTAAGTTTTCTCGCTGTTCATAAAGTGGTGAATTCACATAGTTCAGCTTCTGCAGAGCTGCAAAAGTCTCCTGTCTTTCCAGCTTGCTGGCCACAGTGTTGAGTGCATCTAATACATCTTTTCGAAAGCGCTCCTCATTAGCAGAAACCAGAGAATCGATCCAGTAAAGCTGAAAAGCAATCAGGCCCATCATTGCCATCCCCATCAGGCCAATTATCCATCTCAATGTCTTTCGCTGCATACCTCAAAAATACGACTAAGGAAGAAGCGTAGTTCCTGTTTAACCATTTTTAACAACGATTAACGACTGATTAACAGTGAGATAGAGACCCTCTACGTACTTTCGATTGACGATTTAGATCAAAAACAAAACTCAAAATTGATATGAAAACTAATTTAAAAATTTTGACCTTACTGGTGTCACTTTTAACATGTGGTGTCGGCCTTGCACAGTCTGATGACGAGGGAAAAATCGTTGTGGAAATAACCAAAGAAGTGAATGGTGAAAAGAAAACTTTCAAAGGTGAATACAACAGCGCTGAAGAAATGAGAGCTGACCCAAATTATCAGGAATTTGCCGGCGATGAAGGAGGTTTCAATATTTGGTTTGATGATGAAATGAGCAAAGATGTTTTTCTTAACCTCAATCAATTGAAAGACCAGAATCAATCATTTTTCAAGTTCTTCCACGATGATAATGAAGATGCTGGTCAGGGCTTCTTTTTTAAGCATTTTGATAATGACTCGGTTGATGGGTTTTTCAATTTCCACCTTGACAATATGAATATGGAGGAGTTCAAAGAGCAGATGAAGAAGTTTGGGGAGGAGATGGAAATGATGATGGAAGGCTTTCATGAAGATGACAATGATCAGGTGAAAGTATTTGCCTTCAAACGAGTAAAAGTCACCGATGTAGATGATGAGTTTGGTAAAAAAGGAAAGGTAGAGGATAATTATAAGCTGGAGCTGGAGGATTTGAACTTTTATCCAAACCCATCTTCTAATGGGCGGTTTAAGGTTCGGTTTAATGTACCGCAGGAAGGTGAACTAAGCATTAAGGTTTCCAATCTTGAAGGCAAAGAAGTTTTTAGTAGGTATTTTGAGAGATTTGGTGGGTTGTATTCTGAAATGATTGACCTTTCCGGACAAAATGATGGCATTTACTTGCTGGAAATAAGCCAGGGTAAAAAACGGCTTACAAAGAAAATTGTGATCAATTAAAACATGATTTTGGTTTAATAAGTGGCCGATTGATAATCAATCGGCTTTTTTTTTATTTTAAACTTTCTGAAGAACTAAAAATTTTGATGTTAAACTCAATACCTATGATGTCTTGAAAATCCATTGCCGTATCGATCATATCCTCATCATCTTCTTCGGCATACCAGTTGATTGTTAGGTTCTTCCCTTTTTCCATGAGCATTTTGAGTTCTTTGACTATTAGATAAATACATCTTGCGGAGCTCGTATTGAAATAAATAAGTTTAAAACTGGCTTTTATATCCCTATGATCAGATTCCCCAAGTTCTGATATGGCCGCTAAAAACGGATCGTAAAACTCCATGGTGTTTTCCGGGCTAGATCGTCCTTTAACCATTACCCGACCCGTTTTGTAGTCCACGCATGTCATTGGAGTGGTTCTGGTTGCTTCTGTGATGTAAGGTTTTTTCATTGGTTTATACATTAGACTTTTACTCCCATAATTAACATATCATCCAGCTGTTCCTCATCTCCTCTCCAAGTGGCTATTTCGTTTTCCAGTATTTCTAACTGTTCTTCCGGAGACTGAACGTGAATGGATTGCAGAAAGCTTTTGAATTTTTTTGAAGAGTATTTTCTATCTCCCTTGCCGCCGATTTGATCTTGAAATCCGTCGCTGTAGATGTAAAAAGTATCACCGGCTTTTAACTCAACCGAATGGTTGGTGTATTGCCTGTCTATTTTTCCAAAATATGAACCAATCGGCATTCTGTCAGCTTTGGTTTCAATTAACTCGCCGTTGCGGATCAGGCACAGAGGATTAAATGCTCCTGCATATTCCATGGTTTTTGTTCTGTGGTTAATGGCACAAAATGCAATGTCCATTCCGTCTCGGGATGAGTTTTCTTCACCTTGTTGCATGGTGTCGATTACTTCCCGGCGCATGATGTCCAAAATCTCTGCTGGTTTGGTCCGATAATCAGGTACTACTTTATTTAAGATGGTGTTCCCGATCATGCTCATAAATGCTCCCGGAACTCCATGACCAGTACAGTCAACTGCAGCAATGTATGATACATCATCAGCATGTTTGAACCAGTAAAAGTCCCCACTCACTATATCCCTGGGGCGATAGTACACAAATGAATTCGGCAGGTATTTTTTGATTGTACGTTCTGAGGGAAGAATTGCTTCCTGGATTTTCTTGGCGTAGCGAATGCTTGAGGTAATATCCTTGTTCTTAGACTCGATGATTTTTTTCTGCTCGTTGAGCTGTTTATTTGATTCTTCTAAAGACAACCTCGCCACGATCTCCCGTTTTGTTAGGTTATACCTCGTTTGAATAAGGATGATTGAAAAGATCATCACAGTACCAGTGAGCAATCCACCACTGGCAAGGATTTCTTCCAGAGACAATGTGCTATTTCGAATAAGGAAGAAGAAATTGGCTGCAATGGAAAGTACTACTACAATGATGGACCAATATATTTTCCATAGAACCAACATGCCCGCTCCAATGAATAACGCTATGTAGGCAAGAGTGTGTTTTTGGAAGTCGTCCACATCCATCAAACTCCACATGAACGCATTTTGTATAGAAATGAGCAGGACAGGTACGAAAATCAAAAATTCAGCAGATAGATTAAGCGGCTTTCTCAGTACCAATGTAATAGCTGTAATTGAAGATACAGCCAGACGAAAAATGAAGAAAACTTCAAAATGATGGTTAACATTGATGAAATCAGTAGCACCAAAAATAAGATTGAAGATTACGGCAACCCATGCACCTGCGATGTGGTATTTTATAGTGGCACGTTTTAATGCTTCTTCCCATTCTACTTCCAGCGCGCGTTGTTTAAGCAATTTGGATGTACTCATTCAGATCGTGGTTGTTGGTTAATAGATAGTGACCGATAATCGATCAAGTACTACAACTACGAAGCGTGGGAGGGGTTTGGATTTCTGGAATTTAGCCGGAAACGATCAAGCTGAAGCCAACACCATGATGATTTCTAATCTCCAGAGTGGGATCGTTTTTTAAATATTTTCGTAATCGTGTGATGAATACATCTAAGCTTCTGCCTTTGAAGTAGTCATTCTCACCCCAGACCTCTTCCAAAATTTCCTCCCTTTTTACCAATTCGTTTTGGTTATTGATCAGTAGCTTTAGTATCCCACCTTCCATTTGAGTGAGTGAATGTGCGCTATCCCGGCAGCTATACACAAGATTCCTTTCATCATAGCTGGATTGTCCAAAGTGCACGGCTTGGGTGTTTTTTGAAGGCTGTGATTGATTCCGACGAATGAAAACATTGATACGGCATTCCAACTCCTTCATGGAAAAGGGTTTAGTCACATAGTCATCTCCACCAACCTCAAATCCACCAAGTCTATCTTCTTCTTGCGATTTGGCAGTAAGAAAAATGATTGGAATAAATTCATCCATAGAGCGAATGGCGGAGGCTAACTCAAATCCGTCCATTTTTGGCATCATCACATCCAGGATGCACAGCTCAAAATCATCCTTTTCAAACTGTGACAGAGCAACGGCTCCATCAACACACCATTGTACTTCATGACCAGCTTCTCGAAGGTTGTCTTCGATCATAAAGCCAAGGCTTTCGTCATCTTCTGCAAGTAGAATTTTAGCCATTAGGTAATACGATTTTGAATGTGCTTCCTTTTTCAAGCTCTGAAGAAAGAGAAATTTTTCCACCAAGCTTTTTAACTAAGGTTGAGACAATATGAAGCCCCAAACCAAATCCTTTTTGATTATGCTGATGATTACTTTCCGGTACTCTATAGAATTTTCTAAAAATCTTATTCTGGTGTTTCCGGGGAATGCCCATTCCATCATCAGTGATTGAAATCGAAGTGGTTTTTTCCTTTTGCACCACTTCCAAATGAATTTTTCTGGCGCCATATTTTACCGCATTATCCAGAAGGTTTCGAATTACATTTTCAAGCAGCTTCGAATTGGAATCTATTTTTTCTGTTGCTGAGAGATTAATAGACCAATCAATCATCTTTGAGGAATACTCCTCTTTTATATCCCTAATCAAGGCATTAAAAAACTCAATCAAATCCACCTTTTCCTTTTTCACCTTCATGCTTGACTCTATCATCGCAGAGTGTAAAATGTCTTCAACGTTTTTCTTCAGGCGGGTCACTTCTTTTTGAATGATTCCAATATACTTCTGCTCACGATCTCCCGACCGTTCGCTAAGTGTACTTGACGCAAGTGAGAGGGTTGCTAATGGGGTCTTCAGCTCATGGCTGACGTTATTAATAAAATCTTTTTGGATTTCACTGAGTCGCTTTTGACGGAGGATCACAAATAGTGCATAACCGAAAAAAATGATGACAACAAGGGAAATGGCTGTAGTAAACTTCCACAGATCAAAACCAGCAAAAAGATCCTTTGATTTATCAGGAAAGTAGACGCCAAAATAATACTCGTCGTTTTTCAAAACCGGAATTGGCTCACGGTCATCGTCATATTCCAAATTCACATTTTCTGCATATACCATTTGATCGTTAGCGCAATCATAAACGCCATATTCAAAGTCCTGAGTGATAGCTCTTTTTTTTATCTCTGCTGAGATCAGGTATTCCAAATTTTTAAGATCTATTCGATCATTGGTACGGACAATGAAATAATTTCCCGAAATCTGCTCAATGGGATTTACAGAGGGGAAATCTTTTCCGCTTGCTTCGCAAAGTGACTCTACAACGTTGCGAAGGGCCACCTGCACATTGTGATTGAAAACCTGGTCTTGCTGTGCGATGGCCCGATTGAGCCAAAAGACCTGTGTGCCGATAATGCCTACCAGCGAAAGAATGGCAAGAACGACTAATACGCGTATGTGGGCATTCTTCATACAGCCAAAAGTAAACGGAAAGAAAGTGAAAAAATGGAGTTTAACAACTCATTAACAATCATTAGGAGGTCATTAACAATGTTTTGAGGAAGCTACATTCAGTTTTGGTGGAAACAAAAATTACTAAAACATGAGAAAAGCAACTTTTATCGTAATGCTTGGGATCGCAGTAGCTGTGATGGCCGGCATGTCCTCAGTCACCTGGAAAACAACCTCCATTGATTTGGGCAAAGTTTCCCAAAATGAATTGAAGGAACTATCCTTTGAGTTTACCAATAACTCGGGTTCAGCTATTCAAATTCTTGAGGCCAAGGGTTCATGTGGGTGCACAAATGTTAAGTTTCCGGAAGGAGAGATTAAATCCGGAGAAACTGCATCAATTACTGCAAATTTCAAGTCTAGCAAGCTTGGTACATTTAAGAAGAACATTCGAATTAAAACATCAGATTCAGATGAGTATACCTATCTCTACTTTAATGGGGAGGTTGTGGAATGATTTGAAAAACGCCTCTCTTTGGAGAGGCGTTTCCTTTAAAAGAAAAAACTCATGTAAAAGGTGGGCAGATTTTCGTCTTCACCAAACGCATAGTTGATATTCAATACCACGGTATTCATTGGGCTGAGCCATAGACCAAAACCTTTACCCTGATGCCATTCATTGGAATTCTCTCCATCAACCCACACTCTGCCTACATCGTGAAAGGCAAGAACGCCAAACTGGCCGGGGAAGATGTAACTTCTGAATGAGGCAATTTTCAGTCTGAGATCAAGGTTGTGATAAAAGGAGGATTGTCCATAGAATCGTGTTCTCCGAAAACCTCTGAGGTTTGTTCGTCCACCTAGAATGCTGGCATTAAAAAAATCAAGGTTATCCGATGGTATATAAGAGGCACCCAAGCGATTGGCAATTACCAGTCTCGATGGGAGTCGCGTAGAAAGGTAAAATGCCCATTCGGCATTATACTTCGTTGTGTTTTCTGAAAAATCGGTTAGAGCTTCCAGGTGTTCGATTTCAGCCGTTGCGGTCATACCAGCTTTTGGCAAAACTTTATTGTCTCGCGAGTCAAATGCAATGCCTGTAGCAAAACGCATGTATTTGTTTTCTTCAAAATAATCGATATCTGTTGGCTGGTCTGAAATGAAGCGATTAGCAGTGTTTTCTACTTGTACTGATTTATAGCCAGTGCTCATATAAAATTTAGCTTTGGCTCCCACATTTCTGGAAACCCCCACATTCAAATCCAGGCGATCCATTCGAATGCGATAGTAGTCAATGGGGTCATCGTCAGGAGAAATAAACTGATCCATCAGAAATTCGGTCTCGTTTCCAAACCCGAAGTAATTGTTAACAAAAAAAGGCTCTTGCCAAAGCACGGATGTATTAAGATCCCACTTTCCGATGACGTCCGTGTAGTCACCAGAATAATCAAATTGATAAGAGCCTGTCTCGAAAGCTGTTATTGCTTTGAAGGTGTGCTTGGCTGCAAATGGCTCTTTTCTCCAGCCATGCTTGGTGTATGCAAAACCTCCGCCTAGGAAGATACCATCATCCGGGTTTGCTGCTGCCGTGACAAGAGGCATTAAAACATCATATTTAAAAGCCTTACGATCATATCTATTAACGTCCGGCTTGTCGCTTAGCTTAAGTATCCCACTTGAATTCCCCTGAACCCGTGAGCTTTTGTATCGATCATAGACCTTCACTTTGCTCAGCTTCTCTTCAGCGTTTCCATTGATGATCAAGTCTTTATCTGTGCCTCCGATGATTCTCAATTTTATTTTTGAATCGGCACCTTTTATTTCAAAAACATCTTCTCCATCAAATCCATAGAGACGTATTTCTTTGGTTTCGTCCGCTTTGAATAGACGTTCGTAAATGACTTGTTCAAGTTCTCCATCTTTTTTTCGTTTTCTTACAGTCACTCTGGTTTCTTCCTCGTTTAGATGTTCTACCAAAAAATATTCGTGTTTATCTGAACCTGTGATTTCAACTTCTTTGGAAAGAAAAAGGTAAAGCTCGCGAGCATAGGATTCCATGTTTTCGCGTCTCGCTTTCAGACCATTTTTTATTCGTTCGCCTGTTAGTTCTTCAATTTGATCTGGCCATTGAGCTACCGCGTGATCGATCACCTCGTCAGTCAGGTTCTCTTGTAAAAATATTATTTGCTCCTGCCAGTCCTGCCAGTCAGCTTCGTTCATGAAGGTACGATCAAAATACCTGGCGTTTTGGCTGATTCCGGGGGCCCAGTTTACCTCTTCGTCAAATCCTTCGATTTTTGGTAACGCCCATTTGCGAGCTGCAATTTTGGGGATTATTCCTTCATTGATAAAAAAGGCCTGATCTCTATCTCGAGGAATCGGTCGATAAATGTTGCCCTTGTCTTTATCTATTTGTGCCCAGCGCCATTGGTCATCGTGACGATCCCAGTCGCCAATCCACATATCAAACAACCGATTTCGGACCACAAAATTTTGATCTACCTCATTATCATTGTCTTCTCTCAGGTTTTCGATGACTGTATCAGTTCCGTCAATATCCTCTCCGCCACCAAAAAATAGCTCACGAGAAGCCGCTTCATTTGGTCTTTCCTCATAGAGTGCCAGCGTGCCGGCAAACGTATTTTGAAACTGTCCCAGCCTTGGATCATCCGGGATAAAGACCGGCTTGGGATTGGTATGATATATTCCAACAGGCTCAGCCAAGTAGGGTACTATAAATGCACCATACGGATGCGATGCAGAAATCTGATCCTCAACGATATCTTGGGCAAAGGTCTTTTGAAGGGCGGTTGGAATAGCATTTTCAGGATACTTTTCAATGGACCTGAGTACGTATTGCTTACCATCACTGGCCTCTAATCGCAAAGATTTGGTTTGCATTCCTCCACCCTTTTTGATGACCTCAAGTCCACCGTGCTCATAGCCTAGATCAAACACATCCACTTCCACAGGAGTGCTCCAGACGTCACGATAGTTTTCCCCCAGCCAGCGATGCTTGCCCTTGTCCCCTTCATATTTTTTGCTGGCTACAACCGTCACTGTACTATCGGAGAAGTCGAGCGGTGGAAGTTCTTTTAATGTTTCCTGCAGTTCTTTTTTGTAAAGTTCAGTTTGAAAGAGCTCATCTCCTTCTATTCCGAAGTAGGCAACATTTGCACTTCCTGAATTATTCAGGTTGAGTATAGCAAATCCCTGTTCCTCTCTTGCAAAAATGCTGCCTTTGCCTTTCTTCACATGAGAGGTCTTGGAACCCGATCCACTCACAATAAAATGATGGCCATTTTTTTGGATAAGCTGAAGTGAGTGCTCATGACCGCTCGCATAAACCACATGCTCAGCCTGATCCATCGCTTCGATGATCTGGCCCATAACCGCCCGGTATTTGGGGTGTGTGTTGTCTTGAATATTCCCTATCAATCTTCTGAAAAGTGGCTGAATGCTACCCAGAATTGGGAGTGGAATCATTTGATCTTTAAAACTGAAATTGCCATGATGCTCGCCGTAGGTGTAAACAGGATGGTGTGCAGCGATAAGGATATGTTTGCCAATATTCCGATTAATGATGGCCTTCAGATCTTCCAATGCCTCAATGGTCGATTTGTTTTCGCAGTTATCATCTTCATCCGGTTTGTCCCAGCTGTGGAGGAAATATTGGGTGTTTAGAAGTACGAGCGTTGATTTTTCCCCCATCGGGATTTCCACCGGACCCGGACATCCGCCAAGTGGAAGAAATACATCCTCACCTTCGAAGTAGTTTCGAATGAACCGCTCCATATTCAAATTGTATTCCCAGCCATATTTCCTTCCTTGAGCCCAATCATGATTGCCTGGAATGATATAGGCAGTGCCCGGAAAAGCTTTCATGATTTCCAGCTGGGGAATGAGCTTATTTTCCATCTCCTCTCGGTTAGGATCTTCCTTTCCGGGCAATCCTTTTGGGTAGATGTTATCTCCAAGAAAGATGAGGTAGTCTTCACTTGAGGCAGTCTTTATTTTTTCTTTTAGTAATTCCAGATTCGGGTCAAGAGATTTTGGTTCACCAGCATCCCCGATAAGATAAATCTGTTGCCCCCATGAGCAAATAGGTAGAAGCAGGGTGGTAAAAAAAAGTACTTTCAGGGATGATCTCATCGCATTTCAAATTTCAAAATGTAGCCTCTGTCGCCCTCTCCTTCGCTGCTGATATACATGTCTCCTTCCGATGAAAAACAGATACCTTCTGGTTGTCCCAACACCCGGGGTGAAATAGGGTAGGTGCCTAAAATAGTTCCTTCATCTGTTGTTACAAGGAGCATTTTGCCAACGGATGAGAGAATGTAGTAATGTCCTGTGAGGGGATGAGTGGCGATTGCTGAAGGCTTAAATTTTATTCGTTCTTTATCGTAATCAAAGTCTTTATGCTTTTCCCAGAATTCTTCCAGTTCATTAGGTCCAATTATAAATATTGGTTTTTCAGAAAGCTTCTTTTTTTCAGGGTGAAACGAGTAAAAACCCCGACCTTGAATTTTTTGGTCTCCAATATGCCCTTCCTCTTTGCATGCAATTAAAAGCATTTTTTTTATTGGATCATAGCCAAGGCCTTCCGTGTCATTGTCATTGTGAAGCGCTGTTTCATGCTTATTCGAGCGAGTTTGTTTCCCGGATCCGTAAGGAAAGTGAAAAATATCCCCATCGTGTTTCAACACATAGATATCATTGCTTACAAGTTCTATTCCCTCATAGTCATCAGACTTGTAGAATTCAATGGAATGAACAATTTCTCTTTTCTTCAGGTGGTATTCAAATATTTTCCCTGATTCATCATCCACGGCAAGCAACTGCGAGGGTGGGCGAAAAGTCAATCCGGAAATTTCCTCTAGTACGTAAGGGAGAAAATGCTTTTCAGTTGGTCGCTTCAAATCATATTTTATATCCAAATGTTGATCCACAAGGAAAAGGCTGTCAGCGTGTTGACCAAATGATGATGAAGAGCAGCCTTGGCTCAAAGAAATGAGCAAGATGAACAATAAAAGGGGGACTATGTTCTTTAATAAAATCATAGGTTGATCTAAAATGTCTAGGTGACAACACTAAAATGCCTAATTTTTGTTCTATTTTGTGAATTGATTTGGAAGGAATGGAAACCAGGAATCAAATTCTGAGACAGGTAAAGGATCATGCGATCAAGGTGCTGACGAAAGAGTTGCCGGATAACATGACTTATCACTCCATCAATCATACGTTAGATGTAGTCAATTCTGTACAGGAAATTGCAGATAAACAAGGGCTTAGTGAGGGGGACACAGAGGTTTTGACGATTGCAGCGTGGTTTCACGATATCGGCTATACGAAGGGATGTGAAAATCACGAAAAAAATGGTGCTCAGATGGCACATGATTTTTTGAAAAAGCATGATTATCCTGAAGATAGAATTGAAAAAGTAGCTGGTTGTATTATGGCAACTCAAATGCCACAAAATCCACAAAACCCACTTGAACAGGTCATATGTGATGCAGATATGATGCATTTGGCAGATCATAATTACTTTGCCAAATCGGACCTACTTCACAAGGAAATTGAGAAAACGAAGGTGTGTAAGATTCCTGAATCGGAATGGCTGGAAATGAATCAGGATTTTCTGGATAAGCACTGTTTTTTTACAGATTACGCAAAGAAGAATTACGAATCGGCCGTAAAAGAAAATCTAAAAAAAGTACGTGATCGCCTAAAATCATGGAAAAAGGAGAAAAAGTAGACGAGCTGGAAGAAAAGGTCACCAAGCTCAAAAAGAAGGTGAAAAAGGCGAAAGAGCTCAAGCCAACGCGTGGCATTGAGACGATGTTTCGAACGACCTCAAAAAACCACATGGAGCTCAGCGCGATTGCTGACAACAAGGCGAACATTATGATTTCCATCAATTCAATCATTTTGTCGGTCTTGGTATCCGTATTGATCAGGAAGCTGGAGGAATATCCGCACATGACCATACCGGCAATCTTACTAACGTTGGTCTGTTTAACTACCATTGTTTTTGCAGTGTTAGCTACTCGCCCCAATGTTTCCAAAGGACGTTTCAAGCACGAGGATATCATCAATAAAAAAGCAAACCTCCTGTTCTTTGGAAACTTTCATCGCATGAAGCTGGAAGATTATCAATGGGGAATGAAGGAAATGCTTCAGGATGCAGACTACCTATATGGAAGTATGATTAAGGACATTTACTATTTGGGAGCCGTACTGGGAAAGAAATATCGATTACTGAGGATTAGCTATACGATTTTCATGTTTGGGTTTGTACTTGCGATACTTGGCTTTATTGTGGCTGAGCTTTTCTTCAAATCCCCTTATCCATATTGACCTTTAAGATAATTATAGGTCGCTGATTGGGCTTGTATTTCGTGTTCGACTTTTGGTCTCTTATTTTCCATTTTCGAGCTTATCCAAACTCCCTTAATATCATCTTTCCATTGAAACTTTAAGATGGTAAGAATCTCTTGCTTCATTGCATCATCTGTGATAGGGAAACACACCTCGATTCGTCTATGCAGGTTTCTATTCATCCAATCTGCTGATCCAAGGTATATTTCTTGCTCTCCATCATTATGAAAGTAAAACACGCGACCGTGCTCAAGGTAGCGATCAACAATGCGCTTTACTTTCAGGTTTTTGCTTGGAACTAAGCAACAAATACTGCGGACAATCAATTTGATGTCGACTCCCTTTTTGGCGGCCTCTTTGAGTTTCCTGATCAGTGTTTGTTCTTGGAGGTTATTCACTTTTACAATAATTCGAGCCTCCTTCCCCGCTTCTGCGTTTTCGATTTCCCGATCAATCTTTTCAATGAACTTCTCATAAGCTCCAAACTGCGAGACGATAAGCTTCTCAAATGGAGGAGGTGTGTATTTTGTGAGTAAATACTGAAAGAGGTTGTGAAGCTCCAGGGTCATGTATGAATCTGATGTTAGAAGTCCATGATCACAGTAGATTTCTGAAGTTTTTTCATTGAGATTGCCTGTACCAAAAAAGGCAAACATCCTGTTGGTCTTTCGCACCAAAGCAACTTTGGCATGAACCTTTAACCCCGGTAGGCTATAGACGATTTTAATTCCAGCCGCTCGCATTTTCCTTGCCCAGTCCAGGTTGTTTTTCTCATCAAAGCGCGCCTTTACCTCCATGAATACAGACACTTTTTTTCCATTTTGGGCAGCACTTATCAGTGCTTCCGCTATGGTCGATTTTTTAGCCATACGATAAAAGGTCACATTGATTTCCTCAACCTCCGGGTCAATAGCAGCTTCATTGAAAAACTGTAGTACATAGTCATACGGCTGGTAAGGAAAGTGGAGCAGGTAGTCTTTCTGAATGATGCTTTTTAGAATTGATCTGGAGTTCTGTAAGGAGAAAACGGGTACAGGAGATTGATCATCGTAAACAAGGCTTGAATTTTTGGGATCTATCTGGAAGAAATCATTGAGGTTGTGGTATCGACCACCAGTTACAATATCATCAGAAGAGAGCTCCAGCTTGTCGGCTAAAGTGGAAAGCACCTCATCGGGCATATCAATATCAAATAAAAATCGAGCAGGCGTTCCGAGATTCCTTTTTTGGATTTGCTTTTCGATTTTCTTGGCCAGATTACCGGAGTATTCATCATCAATTTGGAGTTCAGCATCTTTATTGAGTTTGATAGAGTAGGCACCTTTGACGGCTTCACCCGGGAAAATCAAATCTAAATGGAGACGTATGACATCATCCAGAAAGGTGTAATAGGTTTTATTTCCCACTTCATATGTTGAGAATCTGGGAAGATGATCAGTTGGAATATTTAGAATGGAAACCTCACTACTCTCCATCTGGACTGCTAAATAGATGGCCTGATTATTCAAAAAAATTTCGGTGTTCTTATCCAGCTTTTTCGGTCGAAGGAAGGCAGAAATGGATGTCTTAAAATAGGCAAGGAGCTTGTTATTTAATTCATTGGGTATTTCTGAAGTGTCTGTACAAATGATTTGATTTTGTTCCTTCAGCTGGCTAATAATGGCTTTCATGGCATTGCCATATTGATCTAGCTGGTGGCTTACCTCATTGTGAATGTCGACCAATAAATCAGATGCGTTGAAATCAAGTTTTTTGTTGATTTTCTTCTTATCGATTTGTTTGATGTTACGGATACTGGCAACTCTCACTCTAAAAAACTCATCGAGATTTGAAGAATAGATCGCAATAAATCTTAAACGCTCAAGAAGTGGGACACTTTCATCCATCGCCTCCATCAACACTCGGTAGTTAAATGAAAGCCAGCTGAGATCACGATCGAAAAACTTCACTTATTAGGCAAGTTTGATGATTTCCATTTCCTTGTCAATTCCTTTTAGTTTCACATGTCCCATTGACGTTCCATTAAGCGCGAGGTGTTTGATGTCCTCATAAAAAGCAGAAGAAACCAACCATGAGCAATTGTAGTCTTTGGTAATCTGTTCCAATCGTGCCGCTGTTATTACAGGAATGCCGGAAATGGAGAATTGCTGACGAGTATTGTTACCAATATTCCCTGCAATGATCTCTCCGTTGTGGATTCCAATTCCTACTTTAATTTCCTCGCTCCACTCTGATTTATTCATTTTACTAACCGTTGATAGGATGTCTCTGGCGGCCTTAAAAGCATTCTCCGGTGAATCACCCTCCTCCGAGGCAAATGTTGCCATCAGTCCGTCACCCATCAGTTGATTAATCATTCCGCCGTGATTATGGATGCAGTCCATGATAGGACCAAAAAACTGATTTTGGAATTTATTCACCTCCTCGGGCGAGAGCAGTTGTGCTCTTTGAGTAAAGTCCCTTATATCAAGAAAAAGCACCGAAGCTTTGATCTTAAAACTGGCACCATCTGTTTGCGTTAGTGCCTGCACCACTTCTTTTGATACTTGTTTACTGAACAGTTGCTCAATTTCGTCTCGCTCTTCCTGTGTTTTGATAGATATGGTCAACCTTTTATTTAATTCTTTAGCAACCAGACCTGCACATATTCCTGCAATTAAAAACATCACTGCTTTTGTGTAGTAAACGATGGGTGGTAACATAGATGCAGTGTCATATGTATCGAATGTCCAGGTTATGATTGCAATGTAGAGAGTGGAAATTAAGATTCCATTAAGGAAACTTATCCAAAAGTTTAAATAAAGGGCAGAAACGATAATGATTGGCACAAAAATGAATATCAATGGGGAGTCAAGGAAGATACCACTGCCTTCCCATTTGATTATGAAATAGAGCCAGATAAAGGGAACTACTGAGTCCGAGATGACCGAGTAGTATTTGTACCATATTGGTAGTGGTTTCTCACAATCGGCAATTTTTCCGACCATCCACCGGGAGATTAAGAGAATAACTACAAATGCAGAGGTAGTGTACACCCCCAATTTGATGCTCCTATCATCAACAAATGTATCGGAGATCGTTGTGGGAAAGAAGATCATATTGGTTAGTAGCAATACCAAACCTATAATGAGAATCCCGATAAATATTTCCAGTCTTCTCTTTTCGGTTTTTACTACCTCCAGATCAATACATTTTTCTAACTCGTCTAATTGCATGAAGGGTTTTCCTTTTGGTCAGATCGGCTTAATTTTATTAATGCACAAGTTATAAGAGTAAATGAGGACAAGTAAGTTCCTTTAAGTCTAAAGTAATTAGATGAATATACGATTGTTGAGCAACGAGGATTTAAATCCTCTATATCGAACATTTACATCTTCCTTCGCCAATAATGAAGTTCGTTTCCAGCCTTCATTGGATGACTTCAATTATCGTATCCATAAGAAACTTCTTCTTGATATGGAAATATCTGCAGCAGCCTTCGATGGGGATGAAATGGTTGGCTTTATCTTACATAGTTCCAATCTTTATGAGGGAATCCCAACTGCTTACAATGGAGGCACTGGTGTACTCCCTGGCTTTCGCAACCAGCAGGTAGCCGCTCAGGTTTATGATTTTCTGATTCCACGAATCCAGCAAAAGTCCCTGGCACGAATTCTACTGGAGGTGGTCGAAACAAACATTTATGCCATAGCGCTCTATGAAAAAATCGGATTCACATTTAAGCGAAGATTTAAATGCTACAAGAAAGTTAAGCAATTGGATGACAAACCCGAGGTTGAAGTAGTAGAAGGTGAGATGCAGGATGTTGATTTTTCTTTTGTTGATTTTAATCCGTGCTTTATTGATAGTGGTGACCAGTTGAAAAGGGGGAATGAACAAGTGCTCCTGGCAAAGGATGAGTCTGGTAATTCTATTGGACATCTCATTATGCAACCACACCTGGGTCGGATTTCGCAAATAGCTGTCAGTCGGATACATCGTCACAATCATGTAGGCTTATCTCTGATCAGAAAAGCACAGACATATACAGAGAAGCACTTGTTCATTATGAATATCCCTGAAGAGGAGATCGGGTTTGACGCATTTTTAAAAGCCTGTGGTTTTGAAAATCAAGTCAATCAGTTTGAGATGGAATTGATAATTTAGGTGAATGCTTTTTTCTCAGCTAAAAAACATCACCAAAGGTCGAACTAAGATTTCAGAAGATCTTGATGTCACCCGTTTTTCCACTGATACACGGACGCTCTCAGGAAGTACCAGCGAAGTTTTTGTAGCCATAAAGGGCAAAAGAGATGGCCATGATTACATCTCGAACGCTGTAGAGAAAGGTGTTAAGAATTTCATCGTCGAAAAAGAACCCGATCATCCAAACGGCAATTTTCTGATCGTCAATAACTCTCTTGATGCCCTTCAGCAGGTTGCAGCCACCCATCGGACTCAATTGCATATTCCTGTTGTGGGTATAACGGGCAGCAATGGGAAAACAACTGTGAAAGAGTGGTTATCCACCATTCTTTCCGAGCAGTTTTTTGTGGTTAAAAGCCCGAAAAGTTTTAATTCCCAAATTGGTGTTCCGCTTTCCCTTTTGGAAATGAGAACAGGGCATGAGATTGGTGTTTTTGAAGCGGGTATTTCACGTGTTGGTGAAATGGAAAAACTGGAGAAGATGATCAAACCAACATTGGGAGTTTTTACCAACCTGGGGGAGGCGCATGATGATGGGTTTGAGTCTCGAGAGCAAAAGCTATCCGAGAAATTGAAGTTATTCAATTCAGCTGAACAAGTCGTTTGCAAAAAGGATACTTCGTATTTTGAGCAGGTTAAGAGCAATCTTGGAAATAGAGTAATCTCTTGGAGTTTAAAAAAAAATGCAGATTTTTTTGTCCAGTGGGAAAGTGGAAATGTCCGGGTAAATGGCGAAACATACTTATCAGCATTTGACACACCCACTCAATTAGAGAATTTGACACATGCAATAGTTGTTGCCTTGGAGCTGGGATTAAATCATGATCAAATTCAAAAAGGAGTTGATTTGATAGAAGGTGTGCCGATGCGTTTGGAGTTGAAGAAAGGAATCAATGGATGCTATATTCTGGATGACTCCTACAACAATGATGAGGTCGGACTGAAGGTGGCGCTGGATTATCTGGAATCTCACAAGCAGAATGCAAAACGATCACTCATTCTTTCTGACATCCTACATTCCAGCAAAGAAGACCATGATCTCTACGAAGAGATAGCGAAGCTTCTAAAAGCGAAAGATATTACCCGACTGGTTGGGGTTGGAGAGCGAATTAAAGCATGTGCAAATTCATTCTCTGTGGATGCAGAGTTTTTTGAAAGCACCGAAGATCTGCTTAATAATCTGCCTGATTTTCATAATGAGATGATTGTGGTGAAAGGGGCGAGAAATTTCGAGTTGGAGCGAGTGGTTCAGCGGCTGGAGGAAAGAAGCCATGGCACTGTGCTGGAGGTTAATTTTGAAGCGCTTCAGCATAACCTCAACCAATATCGTTCACTATTAAATCCGTCAACCAAACTCATGGTCATGGTGAAAGCCAACGCGTATGGTAGTGGGTTGCTGGAGGTAGCTAATTTTTTGCAGCACCAACGCGTAGATATGCTGGGAGTAGCTTATGTAGATGAGGCGATTCAATTGAGAAAGAACGGGATTAATATTCCAATCATGATCATGAACCCTCATATCGAGAGTTTCGATCAGTTTGAGCAATACGACCTTCAAGCAGAAATTTTTAGTATTTCATACCTGAAACGGTTATTGAACGATACGAAAGAACACCCGAAAGTGCATATTAAAATTGATACAGGAATGCACCGATTAGGGTTTTCGACTGAACAGGTAGGAGAGCTAATTTACCTTTTAACTAAAAACCCTCAGGTGAAAGTTGAAGGGATTTTCACCCATTTTTCCAGTTCAGATGTAGTAGACGAGGATGCTTTTACTATTAATCAGGCCAAGCTTTTTGAAGAGGCATACAAGAAAATCACTGCTGCCATAGGATACGCACCGCTGAGACATGCTTGCAACTCTCCGGCGATGGTAAGGTGGCCTCAGTATCATTATGATATGGTGAGGCTGGGGATTGGTTTACATGGTTTCGACCCTACTGGACAATTGAGTTTGAGAAATAGTAGTCAGCTTAAAACGGTGATTTCTCAAATACAGAACCTAAAGGCGGGAGATACGGTGGGCTATTCACGCATGGGTAAAATCAATAGGGACAGTAAAATAGCTGTTCTTCCTATTGGCTATGAGGATGGGTATTCGCGTGTATTCGGAAATGGGAATGCGTTTGTAAGCATAGGAGAGAAACTATGTCCCACAGTTGGGAATATTTGTATGGATATGACAATGGTAGATGTGACGGATGTTGATACAAAAGAAGGAGATGAGGTGATCATCTTCGGAAGTAACCCAACCATCAGGGAGCTATCCAGATGGGCTCACACCATACCTTACGAAATACTCACAAATGTGAGCAATCGTGTAAAGAGAGTTTTTGTTTCTGAGTAAATTCATGCCATGGCTACAAAGACGATCATCAACGTTAGAAACGGCTTTTATGGCTTTTTGTGCATTGGAGTTGCTCTTTATGCCCTTTCTCACCTATTCAGAGAAGATTTTTACTCGTTCAAGACGAATGGAATAGCGGACGTTGCATGATGGCGTGTAGCTTTTCATATGCACTTCATTGGTGGAGCCATTGCCTTGGGTATTGGCTGGACTCAGTTCCTGAAAAATTTCAGGACAAAGCATTTAAATACTCACAGGAGGATAGGTTATGCCTACATCATCGCAATTGTCTTATGCAGCTCACCTGCGGCATTTTACATGGCTATGTATGCCAATGGCGGCTTTAATAATGTGTTGGGTTTTGGAATGATGGCCGCATGTTGGTTTGGGTTTACAGCTATGGCTTTTGCCAGTATCAAGCGAAGAGATATTGGTGCACACGAGCGATGGATGATCCGAAGCTTTGCTGTGACTTTAGGTGCGGTGACCTTGAGGGTTTTCATGCCTCTGATGATTGCAATGGGAATCCCTGAGCCTGAAGCCTATCAGGCCATTTCTTGGTTTTGTTGGGTGCCTAATCTTTTTGTAGCGGAATGGATTATTCAGAGAAAGCTTCTAACCCCCACAGCCTAGGAATTTTTTGAAATCCACGTTCTCAGGAAACCCACCTTTTTCAATTTCTTTTTCCTCTTCATTGGTTTCTTTTTTCGCCTTCTTCTTTGCCTTCTTTTTATCCTTTTCCATGTACTAAAGATACTTGATCATATTTCAATAACACTGAAACTACTTGTAAGGTTATCTTTGCCCCATGCCAGTAAAAGACATTACAGATATAAAAATCGGAGTGCTTGGAGGAGGCCAGCTCGGCCGTATGATGATCCAAAGTGCAATCAACTACAACCTGGATATCTCCATTTTGGATCCGGACGAAAATGCTCCGTGCGCTCATTTAGTCAAGAATTTTTCAGTGGGAAAACTCACTGATGAAGCGTATGTCTACCAGTGGGGGCAGCAATTTGATTTATTAACTATTGAGATGGAAAACGTTAGTGTTGCGGCTTTAAAGCGGTTACAGGAAGAGGGTAAAAAAGTCTATCCTCAACCGGAAATAATAGAGTTGATTCAGGATAAACGGAAACAAAAGACTTTTTACAAAGCTAACCGCATCCCTACTTCAGATTTCGTACTCACAGGAAATGCGGCAGATGTAGCGACGCATAAAGAAATGCTGCCTGCCGTCAATAAGCTGGGAACTGAGGGTTATGATGGAAGAGGAGTGCAAATGATACGAACGGAGGCTGATTTAGTCAAAGTTTTTGATAAGCCGGGACTTCTGGAAAAACTTGTTGATTTTGAAAAGGAGCTCAGTGTAGTAGTTGCCAGAAATGAAATGGGTGACATGGAATGCTTTCCAGTTGTTGAGCTTTCTTATCATCCCGAACAGAACCTGGTAGAATTTCTTTTTGCTCCGGCACAGATCAATAAAGAATTAGAGGACAAAGCATATAAGCTTGCAAAGGATGTGATAGAGAAGCTGGGCATGGTAGGTCTCCTTGCAGTTGAGATGTTTTTGACGAAAGAGGGAGATATTCTTGTAAATGAAGTTGCTCCTCGAACACATAATTCAGGTCATCATACTATAGAGGCCAATCGTACCTCACAGTTCGAACAACACCTGCGGGCCATTCTAAACCTCCCACTGGGTTCTGCAGAATTGATTACACCAGCAGCAATGGTAAACCTGCTGGGAGAAGATGGTCACACAGGCAATGCACAATACGAAGGAATGGAACCCTGCATGGCAATGAAAGGAGTTTATGTGCATCTTTATGGAAAGAAACTGACGAAACCTTTCAGAAAAATGGGTCATGTGACTATCACTGATGATTCGATAGATAGTTTGAAAGTAAAAGCACGAAAGGTAAAAGAAACACTAAAAGTAAAAGCATAATGGCATCACCGAAAGTTGGTATTATCATGGGAAGCAAATCAGACCTTCCAGTCATGCAGCAGGCTGCTGATATTTTGGAAGAGCTTGGAGTTGATTATGAGCTAACCATTGTATCTGCTCACCGAACCCCTCATCGTATGCTCGAATACGCTGAGGGAGCACGAGGCAAAGGGCTTCAGGTTATCATAGCAGGAGCTGGTGGAGCCGCTCACCTACCAGGGATGGTTGCATCTCTTACCACACTCCCGGTTATAGGAGTACCCGTAAAGTCCAGCAATTCCATTGATGGCTGGGACTCAATCCTGTCCATCCTTCAAATGCCTGGTGGAATTCCAGTTGCTACAGTAGCACTGGATGGTGCCAAAAATGCCGGCATTTTAGCCGCTGAAATTGTAGGCGCATCAGATGACTCGATCGCCAACAATCTTCAGAAATATAAAGATAGTCTGAGGGACAAAGTGATGGAAAGCGTGAAAAGTCTGGAGAAATAAGCTTACTCGTCGGCCGGTAATTTTTCCTGTATGATTTCCTCAGGGTCCTCTTCCCTTGGAAAGATTAGTGACAGCACAATGGCCAGCACCAGTGCTCCAATGATGATGGTAAAGGAGAGGAATATCGGAACATGGATATCGAAAATCTCAGCTAACATCTTAGCTCCAATAAATATCAGCACTACGGATAATCCTTTTTGTAGTAGATAAAATTTATCCAGCACGTTGGCCAATAAGAAGAACATGGCTCTCAATCCCATCACAGCAAAAATATTGGAGGTGTAGATTACAAACTCATTCTGTGTAATGGCAAAAGCGGCCGGAATGGAGTCTACGGCAAAAATTAAGTCAGTAGATTCTATAAGAATAATAACAAGAAAAAGAGGGGTAAACAGAAGTTTCCCTTTTTCTCTGAGCCAGAACTTTCCTCCTTTATCGGAAGTACTCATTGGAAGTATCTTTTTGGCAGCCTTCAACAAAGGGTTTTTCTCGGGCTCCAGCTCCATATCATCATCTTCACCGAAAAGCTTAATACCTGAATAAACCAGGAAAACACCGAAGATGTAAAGAATCCAATGGAACTCTGCGATAAGTAGGGCACCTACGAAAATGAATACGGCACGAAAAACGATTGCACCAAGAATACCCCAGAAAAGGATGTTATGATAGTATTCTTCTTTGACGTTGAAGTACCTCAAAATCAAGAGGATCACAAAAATATTATCTACTGAAAGTGCCTTCTCTGTTACATAAGCAGAGAAAAATTCAAGAGTCGCTTGGGACCCTTCACCATAAAAGTAAATCAGGGCGCCATAACCAACAGAAACCAATACCCAGAAAATAGATTGCTGAAGGGCTTCCTTTTGGGATACTTTCTGATGCTTTTTATGAAAAACCCCCAGGTCTACGATCAGGAACAGGACAATAATAATTCCGAAGACTCCAAAAAGGAGTCCTTCATTTTGTCCCGTAAATAAATTCAGTAGCATTCGTTAGGCGATTATTTATTAGTGAGGGCGCAACTCAAATTAAGTAATTAACCACAAATAAAGGAAAAATTATTTGATAATATGATGTACTAGCTAAGGGTAAAATTTAATGCCCCATAAAGAAGATGAGCCAGATGATTATTAACATCGGCAAAAGAATTGGGATTGAGTACTTCACAATGTACGAAAAGAACGATGGCATTTTGATACCAACCTGCTCTGCAATGGATTTTACCATGAAATTAGGCCCATTTCCGATGTAAGTGAATGCACCGAAGAAAACTGCACCAAGCGAAATTGCCATTAATGAAAGAAGTGATTCACGATACTCATTATTAGCAAAAGCAATGACTTCCTGAATTTTATTGACATCAGCTCCAACACTTGCCATGGAGGCAGTCAAAAAGTTCACATAGGTAGGCGCATTGTCAAGAAAACCACTTAAAACTCCTGTACCCCAGTATAGTGTACTTGGACGTATTAATTTTTCACCTTCAGGTGACTGAGCAAATTGACTTACTAGCTCAAGGGCAGGCATCATGGTGAAGAAAATACCGATAAACAGAAACGCCACTTCCCGAATTGGCTCAAAACTGAACTCATTTCCCTGGATGGCTTGCAAATCAGAAAACTGATAAGATCCCAGGGCCGCAAGTAACATTATGATTTCTCTGATGTAGGAAAATTTCTGACCTTCATATATGATGCCTGGTACCCAATCAAAAACATTTGGATCCAGAAAAACCGCACCCACTACGATTGCCAGCCAGATAAAGTTTCTTCTTCCTTTCAAGGAAACCTGGCCTGTTGGGGCTTTGATTTCATCCTCTTCGCCTCTCATTTTAGCATAGTCTGCCTTGTTTCGGATGTCGTAGAAGTAGAAAAAAGTAATGAGGATAATGCAGGCGATTACCCATGGAACGAAATTATGAATGAGCGTCCACTCGAATGGGATGCCCTTCAGGAACCCCAGGAATAGCGGAGGATCACCGATTGGGGTTAATGAGCCACCCACATTACTCACAATAAAAATAAAGAATACAATGTGATACGGCTTGATCCTATTGCTGTTCAACCGTATGAAAGGACGTATCAAAAGCATGGATGCTCCTGTAGTGCCAATAATATTTGCTATGACTGCCCCAATGGCCAGAATAATGACGTTTGTTCGCGGTTTGGCTTCTTTGTCCACCACTATCAATATCCCACCAGAAGCAACAAATAGACCCGTAAGAAGGGCAATAAACTGAATATACTCCGCTGTGGAATGTACTGGACTGTGATAGTTATTTAGGTAGAATAAATAATAGGTGCAAACAATGAAGGCAAGTATGATTGAGATGACGGGATAGCTTTTGTGCCAGAAGTGCGGGTAAAAAAGTGGTCCTGTCGCAATCATGAGCAACAACAACACAAATGGGATTACACTCCATCCTGCCGGCTTTTTGGAGTGATGCCCTTCACTGGTCCCTCCTTCATGATCTGACTGACTTTCTCCGCCTTGCTCAAGGGTTTGATGAGTTTCCTGTTGCTCATGCGACTGCACCGAATCATCGGCTTGCGCCACCAAGATTGCACTCATTAATAAAATGGCAACAAGAATTCGACCGATCATACTTAGGCGTTACTGATTAATAATAAAGTTATCATTAGCGCAGACAAAAACAAACCTACTGAAAATCAAACAAGCTTATTTAACGAAATGGTAAAAGCGGTCTCAGCAAGATTTACTCGGGTATTATTCTCTTTATGAACAGCTTGTAAGGCCGAACCGATTGTTTTAGAACAATCATTGAAAATATCAGCATCCGTAAGCACACTGTCATTTTCCGGATCCATCAGGAAAGCAAATGTTCTTGCCATTCCACAGTTCGCAATGAAGTCAGGCAGCAAGGAAACCTTTTTATCCACGAACTCTGCGATAGGGCCATAGAAAATCTCAGTATCTGAAAATGGTACGTTAGCACCGCATGAAACTACTTCAAGGTCGTTATTAATCATAGATTCTGCTTGCTCTTTTGAAACAAGTCTTGAAGCTGCAGCAGGAATAAATATTTCAGCGCCCATTGACCAAATTTCTTTATTTATCTTTTCGAAAGGGATCATATCATCCGCAACTAACTTGTTGCCTTCCTTGTCATGGAATAATTTCTTGATATCATCCAGGTCGTACCCCTCGGTGTTCATCAAGCCACCTTCACGGTCAATAATTCCTACGATTTTAACTCCATATTTAGCCAGGTAAAGTGCCGCAGTGGACCCAACATTTCCCCAGCCCTGAATGATCGCTCTTTTTTCATTGATGTTGCCACCCCAGATTTGGTAATAATGACGTACAGCTTCGGCCACTCCATATCCAGTGATCATGTCAGCTACCACATACTTTTTCGGCGAATTAGGGATATACTCCTGATCCTCCAAAACCTTGGAAACCCCTTGTCTCAAACGTCCCAACATGTGGATTTTAGTGGGTTTACGAGGATTGTAATGTCCATTTACAATACCTTCTTGTGGGTGCCAAAGTCCAAAATCCTCTGTTATGGGGATAACCTCATGAATTTCATCCACATTCAGGTCTCCACCTGTTCCGTAATAATTTTTCAACAATGGATAAACAGCATGGTACCACCTTTTAAGTACTCCTTCCTTTCGAGGGTCATTAGGATCAAAATTGATCCCTGATTTGGCACCACCGATTTGTGGTCCTGAGACGGTAAACTTGATCTCCATTGTTTTAGCCAGTGATTCAACTTCTCTTTTGTCCAGTCCCACTCGCATACGAGTTCCGCCACCGGCAGCACCACCTCTCAGAGAGTTGATCACAACCCATCCTTGAGCTTCAGTTTCAGGATCAGACCATTCAAAAACGATTTCTGGTGTTTTGTCTTCAAATTTTTTTAGGAGTTCTTTCATTGTAGCACTTCAATATTTTGAGGGCGCAAATCTAATCATTAAGGAAGATGAATCACACCTGAAGAGGAGTCTTTGCTAGCACCTGTCACTGAAGCGAGCACGTTGATTTCATTCCTGAACCTTCTGAGGGCTAGAAAAGCGAATATCAATGATTCCTTAAAATTGATCAGTTTTGACTCTGGCACAACTATTTCCCATTTATTAAGCCCCTGCTTAATTAATTCAATTAGAAAGTTGTTGAAAGCACCACCACCGGTGATCAGCAATTTGCCAGGATTTGTTTGGTAAAGAGATGCTTTAATTTGTTCTGCAATGACTTGACAATAGGTGCGAAGACCATTAAAAGGTTTAACCGATTCAAGAGTTTTAGAGCTGATAAAATTATTAGGTAGAGATTTAGGTGGAGGTTGCTTGAAAAAATCAATTTCAGAAATTAGATTATAGAATTCGGAATCTATTTCCCCCTTTTTAGCAAGTTCCCCATTCGCATCGAATGGATCACCCATTTTTTTTGCGTAAAAATTGAGTACTTGATTGCAAGGGCAAATATCCCAGGCTGTCTGATTCTCTTTTAATGACAAGTTAGCTATTCCACCAAGATTCAGACATGCATCATATTCTGGGAAAAGCTTAAAATCCCCGAAAGGAACTAGCGGAGCACCTTGTCCTCCGTTTTGCACATCTTTCGTTCTGAATTCGGTGATGGTGGGAAGCTTAATTTCTTTAGCAATGATGTCTCCTCGTCCTAATTGCCAGCTTATTTTATCTGATGGCGAGTGAATAACCGTGTGGCCATGAACTCCCACAAAATCAATTACATCAATATCTGATTTAAATAAGTTGATTTTATTACCGATCCACTTACCAAATTGACGGTCCAACTCATGCTGTTTACTTGTGCTCATGCTGGAGGAATCTTTTAAAAGGGCATGAATTACATCATCATACGGTATGGTTTCGCTTTTTTTAAGATGAAAACCCCAACTGTTATTTTTTTCTTCGAAGATTATGTGAGAAAGATCCAGTCCATCCATAGATGAGCCAGCCATTCCTCCTATGATGGAATACGTTCTTTTCATTTTCTTTGCAATGAATTATTCGCCTATGGCTGAAAAGATAGAGGTAATATTGATAGATGTGGGTAATACCTCAGTGAAAACCACAGAAGTAATAAATGGAGAGTTTGTAAATACTAGGGTTTGGAAAGAAGAATTACTTTTAATAATTGAACATTATGGATCCGTTCCTCTGATGGTTTCTTCAGTGAAGAAATTAGATAAATGGATTGTCGGTAGAAAAAATATCACCTCATTATCTCACCTCAGTAAACTTCCCATTGAGTTGGACTATAAAACACCGGAAACCCTTGGTGCTGATCGAATAGCCGCCGCTGTAGGAGCGATGGAGATGTTTCCTGATCAAAATAATGTGATTATTGATTTAGGCACATGCATGACTATTGATTTAGTAGAAAAGGAAGGAGTGTTTAGAGGAGGAGTCATTGCGCCAGGCTTGAAAATGCGCATGAAAGCCATGTCACATTTCACAGACAGCTTGCCTGATATTTCTAACGAATGGGAAAGAATAATGTCTGGTGAACTCGGGAAATCAACCAAAGAATGCCTTTTCAGCGGCTCTTTTTGGGGTATCATTCATGAAATAAATGGCGTTTTGCAGACAATGAGGCAGGATTTCACAAGTCTTAACACGATTATAACAGGTGGAGACGCTCATTACTTTGAATCCAAGCTAAAAGCTCACATCTTTGCTGGCTCAAAAATTGTGCAGAAGGGTCTATACCGAATTTGGAAGTATCAGCAATAATGAAAAGGATTTTAGCAGGGGTTGCCTGTTGGTTTATTTTAGGACAGTTTGTGCAGGCACAGTCCATTTACTCATTTCAGGGTCTGGGCAGTCTCAACCATCAAGGAATGCCTAATAACGTTGCGATGGGAGAGGTGGGAATTGGAACACCAACCATCTGGCATATAAACACCCAAAATCCGGCAAACCTTGTTTACAATAAATTTAGCACCTTCCAGGTTGGGTTAGAAGTGGATCGAAGAAGCTTTACAGGAGATGAGGTTTCAGGAAAAGATACCGATGGAGGCCTTAGGTTTCTAGGATATGCTTTTCCAATTATGCCGGGCAAATGGTCTTCATCTTTTGGGATTCTTCCTTACAGTTCTGTAAGCTACAACACGTTTTCACAAGGCACTGTAGATGGCACTAATGAAGAAGTGAATCAGATTTCTGACAATCGTGGTGAGGGTGGCCTCACTAACCTTTTTTGGTCGAATGGTTTTATGATTAAAGAGAAATTCCTGGTAGGAGTTAGAGCAAATTACACGTTTGGGTCCATAGAAAAAACCTCGACAATCTCCATTGGAGGAAGCGATGTGCCTGTAAGTAACATCACTTATGAGCAGCTGGAATCATACTCTGACCTCAGCTTTTTGTTTGGTTTAGGGTATAGACATACCCTGTCAGAGGAAACGTATTTAAATTTTGGGGCGACTTTCTCTCCACAAACTCCTTTCAATGGTGCTTCCGAACTTTCACTGATCAGACTTTCCCCTACAGGCTCTGAATTGGAGACAGTTGAAGTTGGCTCACAAACTATCCAGTTTGATCTTCCTGGAACATTTGGTTTTGGAGTCTCTTACCAGAAGTTAAATAAATATACCATTGGGTTTGACATAGAATCCGAACGGTGGGAAGGTGCTGGATCTGGTAGTCAAACTTATAATAACAGTGTAAAAATGGCCCTTGGAATAGGTTGGACACCAGACTTTGATAATGTAAGCTCCTATTGGAAGCGTGCCAAGTATTCAGCCGGCTTCAACTATCACAAGCTCCCATATATCGTAAATAATCAGGCACTTACTGATTTTGGTATTAATTTTGGTGCCTCTTTACCAGTTAGTGGCTTTTCAAGTTTGGATTTAGCCTTTAAATGGGGGCAACTTGGAGAATCAACAAATGGATTGATTAAGGAAACTTATTATAAAGTTGTTATAGGAGCAACCATCAATGACAGATGGTTCATAAAACGAAAATATGATTAGTAAAAAGTAAGTTATGAAGACGATTACTAAAATACTCGGAGCATCCTTTATCTTATTACTTGCGTTTGGAGCAGATGCTCAAAATGGATGGAATTGGGGCGAGCAAGTTGATAAAGCAAAGGAGAAAAATGTACTCTACACAGATGCTCTTAAAGCGAAAAACTACCAAGCGGCAGTTGAACCATTGAACTGGTTGCTTACAAACACACCAGATCTAAATCCTTCCATTTATATCAATGGGATAAAGGTTTATGAAGGATTGGCCGAGAAGACAAGCGATCCTGCCAAAAAAGATGAATATATCCAAAAAGCATTAGACCTTCATGACACTAGAATGGAAGTCTATCCGGAAGACAAGGCAGATATCATGGATAGAAAAGCCACATTTGCTTATCAGTTCTATGGTAAGGATCAGGATAAGTATCCTTACCTATATGAACTATATACCAAAGCTTTTGAGGCGAATGGAGCGGATATGAATAGTGGAAACCTGGTGGCATATATGCTGGTAATATATAAACACAGGATCACAGGCGGAAACCTAAGTGACGAGGATGTGATCAATCTTTACTCGGCTATTTCCGAAGCACTTAACGAACAAAAGAGTCGTGTGACCGGGAATAATAAAAAGCGCTATGATAAAATGCTTGATCAGGTTGATAAGATTCTTACAGCTACTAAAGTGGAGATTAGCTGTGAGTTTGTAGAAGAAAAACTGGGGCCTAAATTAGGACAGGGAGATGATCTTAATATGGCCAAGAAAATTTTCGGTTTGATGCTTGCCGGAAAATGCCTGGATAGCCCGCTTGCTTTGAAAGCAGCTGGAATTGTACAGCAAAATGAGCCAACCTATGGAGTAGCTAAATTCCTTGCACAAAAGAATGCTCAGGATGGAAACGATGCAAAAGCTATCGAATATTTCGAGGAGGCTGCTGGTCTTACTGATGATAACGCTGAAAAGGCAGAGATGTACGTAAGTATCGCTCGTATACAAATGAAAAATGGTCAGAAGTCTACAGCTAGAAATAGCGCAAGAAGAGCGCTTTCATTTGATCCTTCTTATTCGGATGCATATAAGGTAATCGGGGATCTTTACATGAATAGCTTTAATGACTGCAAAAAAGAAGAAAGTCAGGTGCAGGATCGGGCTGTATTTATTGCCGCTTATAATGAGTATAGAAAAGCGGGAAATAGCAGTGCTATGGCAGCAGCCAAAGCACAATTCCCTTCCATCGAAGATATATTCAATGAGGGTATGGAAGAAGGCCAGTCAATCACTGTAGGGTGTTGGATAAATGTGACAGTAGCACTTGAAAGAAGACCTGCGAATTAATATCAAATCAATCAGAAACATATATGCGGCCTGGAAGTCTATTCCGGGTCGCTTTTTGGTTTTAAGCCTTTGGGTAATCTTTTTAGCATGTGATCAGCGAAAGGAACTAGTGGATGCCCCCCAATATGATGGGCCACTTTCATCTATGGATAGCGCTATCACCTTGCTGAGCGATTCAGGAATAGTGGTAATGAAGATGAAGGCAGATGTTCAGAATAACTTTGAAAACGGGGACAGGGAATGGCCAAACGGATTTTATATAGAGTGGCTTAATAAAAGAGGTCAGGTGACTAGTTATTTTTCTGCAAACTATGTGTACTTCACACAAGCCGATAATCTATATCGGGCGGAAGGTGATGTAGTTGTAAGAAGCAATGTGAAACAAGACCAATTGAATACAGAGGAGCTATTTTGGGATCAAAGCGAGGAAAAATTTTATACTGACAAGTTTGTAACCATCAAATCTGAAGATGAAGTACATACAGGTGAAGGTATGGAATCAAATCAGGATTTTACGGAGTACCGAATCTTAAAACCAAGTGGGACGTTTACTTTGGAAGATGATCCAAACCGTCCTTTTCAAAGAGATGTTCCTCTCAGACCAATCAAAGAAGATCAATGAGATTATTTGATGTAATACTCTTTGTGTTGATCTTCGTTACCTTCATCATTGGTATTGATCAGGCAATTGTTGTTGGCATAGCTGAATCCTATTGGATTTTTATGTTTAGCCTCGCACTCTTATTTTTATATGGTTATCGCAAGGGCCAAAGACAATCCAGAGAAAAAGAAGAGTTAAAAAAGGCCTCTAAAAAGCACAAGAAAAAGAAGCGAAAGCATGGATGATCCATTCCCCTATTTGATCATACTCCTTTGTTTGTTGTTTTCGGCGTTTTTTTCAGGAATGGAAATCGCGTTTGTATCAGCAGATAAACTTCACATTGAGGTGTTGAAGAAGAAAGGTTCTTTTGGTGGTAAAATCCTTTCGCTTTTCACGGGCAACCAGTCGCAGTTTCTAGCCACGATGCTTGTTGGAAACAATATTGCCCTGGTACTATATGGTATTTTTATGGCGGCCATTCTTGAGCCGGTAATTGTTTCCCTTCTACCAGTGGCGATAGCATCGGATGTTGCGGTTTTGATTGTTCAATCCATAATTTCTACTGCTCTGGTTTTACTAACAGCCGAATTTTTACCAAAGAGTCTGTTTTTAATCAACCCCGACTTCTCCCTGAGACTTTTTGCCTTTCCTATGGGAGCAATATATATCCTGATGTATCCTATCGTATTTCTGGTGGTTAAGATATCATCCGTCTTTATCTGGGTATTTGGATACAAGCTTTCTGATGAAAAGCCTGTCTTCGGTCTTACAGACCTGAATAATTACATCAAAAACAATATCCTGAATATTAGAGATGAAGAGGAGGCTGAAATAGATGCGAAAATCTTTAATAATGCTATAGAGTTTAAAACGATCAAGGTGCGGGAATGTATGATCCCCCGAACGGAGATCGTAGCTGTTGATGTAAACGACTCTATAGAAGAATTAAAGGAGCATTTTGTAGAAAGTGGACACTCAAAGATTTTGATTTACAAAGAATCCATCGACGATGTGATTGGCTATTGCCATGCTTTGGAACTCTTTAAAAAACCAGAAGATATTAAATCCATTCTGGCAGAGATACCCATTGTTCCGGAGACGATGCTCGTCAATGAGCTTTTGATCCAGTTTATCACAGATAGAAAAAGTCTGGCCCTGGTAGTGGATGAGTATGGCGGCACATCCGGATTGGTAAGTATAGAGGACGTGATAGAAGAGATTTTTGGAGAGATCCGAGATGAGCACGATGATGAGTATTTGACTGAGCAGCAACTGGATGAATACAACTTCATTTTTAGTGCACGTCATGAGATTGATTACCTGAATGATCGTTACGAGCTTTCTCTGCCCGAAGGTGAGTATGATACGCTGGGAGGATTGATTTTCGCCTATCATGAGGATATTCCTGAGGTCAATGAAATCATTGAAATTCCTCCATTTGTCATCACCATTTTTACCATGGAGGAAAACCGGATCGATAAAGTGAAGCTTACATTGATAAATACGGAAGAGTTGGTCTAAATGAAAGCCTTTTACACCTCGTTTAAGGTTTTCATCAAGGTCATGCTTCGGCTGTATTTTCGAAGGATCAGGATTGAGGGAATTGAAAATGTACCCAAAGGAGTTCCTTTACTGATTACGCCTAATCATCAAAATGCCCTGATTGATCCACTGATTGTTGGCGCGTTTATTCCAACACCCATTCATTTTCTTACTCGCTCCGATGTGTTTAAATGGTGGATCAACCCCGTCATGAAATGGATGAACATGATGCCGATTTATCGTATACGGGACGGTTATTCCAAGCTGGCATTAAATGATGAAGTGTTTGCTGCATGTAAAGAAATATTCAGGAAGAATGGTTCTGTTTTGATGTTTGCAGAGGGCAATCATGGAAGGGAATATTTTTTACGACCGCTTACAAAAGGTGCGGCTCGGCTGGCCCTTCAATGCCAGACCGAGCTGGAAAATGACTTGATGATTTTACCCGTTGGATTGAATTATTTTGAACATCGAAATCCTCAATCCACTGTTCTCGTCCGTTTTGGTATGCCAATTCGTGTCAGGGACTACCTCAAAAACCATGATGAAGACCGGGCGAAAGGTCTAATAGGAATGAGGGATGCCATTAGTGATGGCATGAAGGCAACTCTGGTCATTCCGGAACAAACAGAAGACTATGAATTAAGAAAAAGGATGATTTTTCAGGAGCAGAATGAACATCTTTCATTCTCACAGCTTAAAGAGCTAATCCCATCTCAGAGTCAGGATGAAGTGAGAAAAAAGTCTCATCACCGCATCGCCAAAATGTTGAACCCGATTCCTTTCCTTATAATCCATCATTTTATTATGAATACGGAGGATGTGGTTTTTCATTCCACACTTAAGTTTGGTATTGGCCTCTTTGCGTTCCCTCTCTGGTGGATCATGGTTTTTTTACTATTATGGTTTGCGGTGGGAATTAATATTGCTGCTTTGGCGGTTATAGTGATGATTTTGGGCCTTTTCTATAGCTATCAAAGATGATCGAGATTGTCAACTTTCAGCCTAATCATGCTACTGCGTTCAAGGAGCTCAATGAAGCATGGATTAATGAGTATTTTGAAATGGAGGAGTCAGATCACAAGGCGCTTAGTGATCCACAAGGATATATTTTAGACAAGGGAGGAGCAATTCTCATTGCAGAGATGGATGAAAAGCCGGTTGGAACGTGTGCGCTAATTAAGATGGATGATGGAGTATTTGAGTTAGCGAAAATGGCCGTATCACCGGAGGCACAAGGACAAAAAATAGGATGGAGGATTGGGTTGGCTACCATCGAAAAAGCAAAAGAATTAGGGGCGGAGCGAGTATACCTGGAGACAAATAGCATATTAAAGCCAGCCATCCATTTATATCAAAAGCTTGGATTCAAAGATGCAAAGGGCTACTGTTCGCCCTATGCCCGATGTAATGTGCAAATGGAGCTTGTTCTTTAATTCCGACCCTTCAGAAATTTTTGGCGATCGTAAATTAAAACTCCTTTATTATCCCATTCTCTTGCGATGTAGGGATTGAACTTGAAGTTAAAAGGGTCATCAGGGTAGATGACTTCACGTTTCACCCGACCACCATCATAATATTCTCTCCACATACCTACCTTGTGTCCAAATTTATAGTTACCCCTCACGGCCACTGATCCATCTTTATGGAATGCCCAGTACTCTCCATCTTTTTCGCCAAAATGTACGGGGATCACTTCTCTCAGCTTTGTCTTGTTGAAATCATAATAAGCCAGCTTAGACTCCTGTGGCCAACCTTTCCACCAGTATGATTTGTCTTGCAAGATATCATGCCTGTTGAAGCGAACCCATCGCCGGTGTTTCATGCCTTTGTAATACCACCCTTCTTCCAACACCTGATCTCCCAGCATCTTTTGATAAGGACCATGCAGTACACCTGCATTTCTCTTATCCACTTTTAGAGAGTTCATGATTTTCTTCTTTTTATAGTCAAACCAGTAAAAATCAGCTGCATATTCAGGTGGCCCTTCATATTCTCTCAGGACATTAAAAAGCTCATAAACGACATCATTTCCAAATCCCGTTCGAGTAGATGCTTTTCGGGTTTTGATGCCAAAATAGACGTTACGTTTTTTCTTCTTTTTCTTCTTTTTTTCGACGGGATCATCCTCTTTTTCCTTCTCCTCTTCTTCCAGGTCAAGGGTGAGAGGTGTGTCATAGTCTACCTTGAAGAGATCTTCCAGAGACTCTCCATCCTGAGAAAAAACAGAAAGCCCCATAAAAATGAGGCTTAATGTAAGTATGTGCTTTATCTGAACTTTCATCCAGTTGTTGTTTCTATTTACTCACCAGCACCACGGCTGATTGCTTCTCCAAAAAACAACGCATTCATGAAGATTTTATTGGTACCATACCAGAATGCCCTGAAGTTTGGATTGTCTGCTAATGTAATCACTTTCCCGCGACCAACATTAGATATGGTCACCGCCGGTGAATTTTTAAATCGCTCCAGGTTTTCCTCGGAAACATAACCGGAGAGCAAAGGGTTTTCTGTGTAAACAAAAGGATTTGCATAGGCATTTTTTGATCTCTCCATGACCAGGTTGTGATTTCTGAATAGCGGCATACGATCGCTTTCCATTCCATAAGCCAGTGGATGTGTCAAATCGACCTTCGCCTCAAAAATGGAGCCACCTGTTACCTGGGCCCCTCTTTCTTCATCCAGATTTTCGTACGCTTTGAAGGACTCTTCTTCCTCTTCTTCCTCGTCACCATTGGCATACTGCACATTGGTGATCTCTGCATCGGATAACCATTTTCCTCCGTTTTTCCATGCAATTGCCACACCGCCTTGCGAAATCCACTCTTTCAGGTTTCTTTTTTGCGAATCACTGAGTGACCCCCACATGTTGGGAATAATGATTCGATTATATCTTGATAAGTCCTGACCCAATCTGCTTACCGGGAGCTTGGTCATTTTCATTTTGTATCGCTGATCCAAAAGGTGCCATACTTCACCAGCCTCATAGCTGCTGACACCACCTTCAACTAATACTGCAATTTTCGGCTCTTTCATCGTGGTGTTGCTTCGGCTGCCTAAGTCTACTCCTGATCTGGCAAGACCAGTATTCAGTGCATATACGTTGATGCCATCTTGTTTAACGATTTCATCTATGGTTTGCTCGATCCATGCCCGCTTATTTTCCTGCACACCAACTGGAATGATCATTGTGCCTCGCGGATATGTGCGAGCACCATCGTTATGTGTTTCATTCAACATCTGCACCACTACTTTCTTACTCAACAACCGATTGATTGCTCTGAAACCAAGATATCCGTAAGGCTCGATAGCATATGCGTAGGCTCCTTTATCGCCAATCAGTTCACCTTCAGGCATGGCTGCATATTCAAGTGGTTCATTCATGCTGATGGATCCAACCTCCCTGCTTCCCAGTTCTGCATATGGGAGGTTAAATGCCAGTGGCATAGTCCAGGTGGATACATCGTAGAACAAACTGTCGCTAAATGAAGTCCGTGTTTCAAAAATCGCTTTTGCTAATCGGTACTGGTCCTGATTCATCGGTACCACATAAGCCTGATCCTTTTTGAATGATTTTCCATTCTTGGAGATGTCTCTGCTTAGCGGATAAACATCGATCTCATGCTGTATAAGCATTTTGGCTAGCTCATAATTTCTGTATGGGTCTTTTTCTGAACCGAATACATATGCTTTGACTGCATCTTGTGAAGCGAGGTTGGAAGCACCTTGATAAAATTCCCTTTGATAATCCAGAAATTCTTTACGATGCGCAATGCCGGAAGCAAGCGTGGAAAGTGATGCCGTGAAATGATTTCTGATGGCCATAGGGAAGGTTAAAATTCCGTAATCATTTTCCTGGGCATGGCCCCTGGAGCTGGCTTGCTCAAATAAAATCCCAACACTTCCATTGACATCCGGATAAGTAGAGCCCTTACCGATGTAAAAGTCATCAAAGCTTTCCTCGCTGTAATACAATGAGCCAATCTGATCCAGATATTTAGCATGGAAAGCCGCCATTTTGTGAGTGAGGTCCACGTTCTTGTCTGGTGTCCATGGAAACTTCCTTGACGGAATGCCCGGCTGGAAGAAGAAAGTGGAGTTCGTACCCATCTCATGATGGTCTGTCAGGATGTTTGGTTTCCACTCGTGGAATCGAGCTATGCGAGCTCTTGATTCCGGGTGTGCCAATGGTAACCAGTCACGATTCAGGTCAAACCAATAATGATTGGTTCTGCCTCCGGGCCATGCTTCATCATATTCACGATCATTCGGGTCTGGGCTGATTACGTGAGAGCGGTGCATATTTACCCAGGTAGAAAAGCGATGTAGTCCATCGGGGTTAAAAGATGGATCTAAAATGATGATGGAGTTTTCCAGCATCTCATCAACTTCGGCTCCAAGAGCTGCGGCCAAATAGTAGGCCGTGATCAATGAAGCATTTGATCCGCTGGCTTCATTTCCGTGAACAGAGTAGCCGAGTAACATCACAATTGGCATTTCAGCGGTATTCATTGAAGATGAGACAGATGGGTCTGTTAGTTTTTTGTGATCAGCTTTGATCTTATCCAGATTGGCAAGATTCACCGGTGAAGAAACGGTGATCTGAATCAACGGTCGTCCTTCATACGTGCGACCAATTTCTTCCAGTATCATCCGGTCAGAAGCTTCCGCTACTTCTCGCATGTAATACACTAGCTGATCGTGACTCACATGCCATTCACCCGGCTGGTAGCCCAGCACTTCATAAGGAGTAGGGATGTCCGGGTTATAGGAAAATCCTTCCGGGAGGTAGTAAGCCATATCTACCTGCGCGAAAGACCAAAAGGAAAGAATTGTGAAACATAAGGTGAGGTACTTCTTCATATCTTCATTTTTTTAGGTTGACTAATCTAAGAAAATGAACAGGGAGATGAAAGAAGGGTTTGATGGGTGGTCGAGGGAGATCAACACTGAGGTGAAAAACACGTTATTGGGTGAAAAGAAAAAACTATGAATAGAAAGACATATATCAAAACTCAGGTTTTGGCTCTGGGAAGCTTTGTAGCACTTCCCACACTGGCTAATAGTTTGGTTAATCAGGATGCTACGGTTTCCACAAAAATGATTAAAGAGTTTGTTTCAGCAGGACATAACAACATAGATAAAGTCAAGGAGCTACTGGCTGAGCAGCCGAACCTTATTTATGCCCGCCACGATTGGGGAGGGGGTGACTTTGAAGAGGCGATTGAAGGAGCCGGCCATGTTGGCAACAAAGAGATTGCTACTTTTTTGATTGAAAAAGGAGCAAGACCCAACCTGTTTGTTATGGCGATGCTCGGAGAAAACCAGATTGTAAAATCTACATTGGAGGCCTACCCGGCATTGTTATCAGCGAAGGGACCACATGGATTCAGTTTGTTACACCATGCCAATGTTGGAGGGAATGAAGGACTATCAGAATACCTGAAGACCAAAGGACTTAGCGAGAAAAAGTTTGAGATGAAATAAAAAACCCACTCAACCGAGCGGGTTTTTTCTATGTCATGTTGAGCTTGTCGAAACATCAACATTTGCCTTGTCCAACTTCGGAGGTCTCTGTTTTTTTACACCAAACTAAGCTCAACGCTTCGATTCACAAAATCCGTCAGATCCTTACCCTCCAGCATGCCTTGTGAAAGGAGCGCCAGGTCATAAGCCTGCTTCGCCAGCTTTTGCTTCGCTTCGTCAGAGTCTGCCTCCAGAATCTTTTTCGTCATCGCATGGTTAGCATTCACCGCTACCGATAAAGTCATTGGCATGTCGCCAAACATCATAGGACCGCCACCGGTGGCCTGCATGTCTTTCATTCGTCGAATAAACTCCGGTAAAGTGATGGTAACCGGCAGGTCATCAGTAGCCATCGGCTGTACAGCTACGCTATTATTCTTGTTATTGATTGCTTTTTCAAAGATCTCTTTGATAGATTCTTGCTCTTTTTCGGAAAGCACTGACTCTTTCTTCTCGTCTTTGTCAATCAACTTGTCGATCACATCCGCATCCACACGCTGCAATTGCAGCTTGTCATGCTTCTGTTCCAAATGGCTAATGAAGTGACTGTCAATCGGACCACTCAGCTCGATCACATCGTAACTGCGCTTCTGCGCAGTATCAATATAGCCGTGCTGTTTGTCCTTATTCGTGGTGTAAAGTGCCACTACATTTTTGTCCTTGTTGGTCTGGTTTGCCTCAATGTGCTTCTTGTATTCCTCAATGGTGAAGTACTTGCCTTCGAGGTTTTTCACCAACGCAAAATCTTTCGCTTTCTCATCAAACTTCTCTTCGGAGATCATGCCGTATTTTACAAATACACCAATGTCTTCCCACTTCGCCTCATATCCTTTTCGGTCGTTTTTGAAAAGCTCTCCCAGTTTGTCGGCTACCTTCTTGGTGATGTATCCGTTGATCTTCTTCACGTTGGAATCTGACTGCAGGTAGCTTCGGGATACGTTCAATGGAATATCAGGAGAATCAATCACCCCGTGTAACAACTGCAGGAATTCAGGCACAATGTCCTTCACTTCATCGGTGATAAACACCTGACGAGAATACAGCTGAATTTTGTTTTTCTGCATCTCGAAATCCTTCTTCAGCTTAGGGAAGTAAAGCACCCCGGTCAGGTTGAATGGGTAATCGACATTCAGGTGGATCCAGAAAAGCGGCTCATCGCTGAATGGATATAAAGTCTTGTAAAAATCAAGATAATCCTGATCCTTCAGATCGCTGGGCGATTTGGTCCAGATCGGGTCAGTGTCATTGATGATATTATCAACTTTCTCAGTTTTGTATTTAGGCTTACCATCTTTGTCTTTGCCGTCTTCTACCTGATTTTCCTTCTGACCGAACTTGATTGGGATCGGCAAGAACTTGGAGTATTTATCAAGGATACCTTGCAGCCGGTGTTCATTTAAGAATTCTTCTGAATCATCCGCTATGTGAAGGATGATGTCAGTTCCACGGTTCTTACGCTTTCCATTTTTGATTTCAAACTCCGTATCACCCGTACAGATCCAGTGTGCAGGTTCAGCACCTTCTTCTCTGGAAAGTGACTGAATCTCTACTTTCTTAGCTACCATAAAAGCCGAGTAGAACCCAAGACCAAAGTGACCTATGATCTGCTGGTTATCCGCTTTGTCTTTGTATTTCTCTACAAACTCAGTGGCGCCTGAGAATGCGATCTGGTTGATGTATTTCTTGATCTCATCGGCCGTCATCCCGATACCATTATCGGAAACGGTGATCGTTTTCTTCTTTTCGTCGAATGACACTTCGACAGTGAGATCACCCAACTCGCCGGAGTATTCACCCAGCTGCGCCAGTTGTTTGATTTTCTGAGATGCATCTACAGCGTTTGAAACCAATTCACGAAGAAAGATCTCGTGATCGGAATACAGGAATTTTTTAATGATCGGAAAGATGTTTTCCGTGTGTATTGAGATTGTACCTTTCTCTGCCATCGTCTGATTACAATTTTTTAGTTGTTACTCAGTCGGACAAACTCAAAATCTATTCCAGAGGACGAAAACTGACAGGTTGGCAGAGACGTGCAAGGGGTGAGTTCCCCTCACACGATAATTATTTACCCCAATTCTTTTGATGGAGTCACCTTGTCGTTGGTAATCATAAAGAGCGAAAACGCCCCCATCGCCATGACCAAATCTCTTACAGCTACATCTACATAAGACCAGGTGGCAATCAAAGAAAACGCAATGCAAACCAGCCCTGCACCCACAATGAAGGAACCGATTTTGGGTTTTACCAACACAATGATCCCGGCAATTATTTCAATAATCCCTACCACAATCATAAATGTAGATGGGTCGAAGGGAAGCACTCCCGCAAAACTCTGAGATAGGTACAATCTCCATTCTGTTAGCAGGTTTGTGAACTTATCCAGCCCCGCAACTATTGGGACAACCCCGTATGTGTATTTCAACATCGTTTGAACAAATTGAACATTTGAATTCATAACTAAATTTTTTGGTTAAAATCATGCGTTAGATTGAGTGCTGTTCGAAAGGATACAAAATCATGTAACTTTTTTCGAGATCCGCTATCTAAGCCAAAAGAGAACATGATGATTACCACATACAAGGGCAGGCAGGACTCACCGGGAATGAAGGAGTCTGACATTATCAGGCGCATTCTTGGTGGTGAAAGGGAACTGTACGAAATTTTGGTCAGGAGAAATAACCAAAAGTTGTTTAGATGTGTGCGAGGGTATCTTTCCGATGAGGAAGAGATAAAAGATGTAATGCAAAACAGCTACCTCAAAGCATTTGACAAGCTAAGCCAATTCAAACTCCAGTCTTCATTTTCTACCTGGCTGATCCGTATAGCCATGAATGAAGCGTTGGCACGATTGAAACAAAAAGGGAAGATTGTTGAATGGGACACAAATCGATTAACAGATGCTGAAAATGACTTTGCGAACGATAAGAGCCATGAACAGAACCCCTACAACAGAATGATAAGAAAAGAAGGAAGGGAGCTTCTGGAAAGAGCCATTGGAGATCTGGATGTAATCTACCGGACGACTTACATCATGAAGGAACTGGAAGAGATGAGCATAGAGGAAATCTCGGAAGTTCTGAGTATTTCTGTATCCAATGTGAAGATTCGGCTTCACCGGGCCCGACTGATGCTGCGGGAAAGCCTGTATGCATTATCTCAGGACAAAGACCTCTTTGAGTTTGGCTTTAGCAAATGCGATAATATTACTAAACGGGTGATGAAAGCGATTCTATAATTACCTAATCCGATCCGCACTCCTCACTAATTTTTCATCTTTTCTGATGAAACGATTCGCCAGGAAATTGTTAAGCATCGCTACAATGGGGAGGTAGAAGCCTACGAGAAACGTTCCTTGTACTTGAGGGTCGAATAGTTGGTTGGCTTTGCTGATATATAAATAAGATCCCACGAGCGTGGCTGCTGTGATCAGTGAGAAGAGTGCATTCAACTTTACCTGAGTCATTCGGTTCTTGTAGCGCGTGATGGAGAACAACATCACCAGTGCCGCTACCACAGCGCCAGCTGAAAGCAAGAATGTACTCTGAGTACCAAGCAGCTGTACTTCACCGGTCTCCATAATGTGCTGCTCGTATCGAAGCTGAAATGAATCCATGATGGCGTATTCTCTTTTTTCAGCTTCAAAGTTCTGATCGGATTTCTCCCAGATCGGGAAGAAGAGCATTAGAATCATCGCGATTGCGGCGATGGTCATGAAGATGGTTTGTACTCGTTGCAGCATTTTTTTTCTGAGTTAAGGCTTTATATCGAAAGTCATTCTGAACTTGTTTCAGAATCTTTTAAACAAATGTTGAAAGATGCTGAATTAAATTCAGCATGACCTTTATTAACATAGTATCTGCAAATATGAACGGAAACACCTATCAAATGGAAGTAATACCACAATTTTGTCGCCGTGAGGTATTTCATGGACATCAGCTATCGAGGCACGAACTATAGTGGTTGGCAGACCCAGCCCAATGGTGTGACTGTACAGGAAGAAATCGAAAAAGCAATTTCAACGGTTCTGCAAGCCGAAATACCCATTACCGGGAGCGGTCGGACCGATGCAGGTGTACACGCCACCCAACAAATTGCACACTTCGACGCAGATAACATTGACCCGAATCAGCTGGGCTTCAAACTGAATTCGTTTCTAGGTCCGGACATCTCCATCAACAGTATTCGTCGGGTCAAAGATGATGTAAGTGCACGTTTTGAAGCTACATCCAGAAAATATCATTATCACCTTCATCAGGCAAAGGATCCTTTTAAAACCGGCCTTTCGTACTACTTCCGACCGGAACTTAACGTCGACTTAATCAATGAAGGATGTGAAATAATTAAGGGTTGGCAGAACTTTGAGTGCTTTAGTAAAGTTCATACCGAGGTGAATCACTTCAATTGTGACATCTTCCAGGCCAAATGGGTGCAGGAGGGCACCAATCATTTGTTTGAGATCACAGCTAATCGCTTTCTTCGTGGAATGGTACGTGCCATTGTGGGAACGTTGATAGATGTTGGCTTGGAGAAGACAAGTTTGGAGGGGTTGGGACTGATCCTGAGAAGTAATAACCGAAGTGAGGCAGGACGAGCTGTGCCACCGGATGGGTTGTACCTGCAGGAAGTGATTTACCCGAAAGACATTTACATAGACTGATTTGGAAAAAGAAAAAGCGAGCGGAAATATAGTAGACCTTAAGGTGCTGAAGAGACTTTTCGCCTTTGCTAAACCCTACATCGGGGTTTTCTACTTTATCGTATTCCTCACGATCGCATTGAGCATCGCGGGCCCACTCCGTCCAATGCTGATTCAAAAAGCGATAGATAATAATGTCGCCAATGGGGATTATCCGGGATTGGTGAATATGATCCTCCTGTTGATTGGTTTGCTGGTTATTCAGTCGGTCATCCAATACCTACATACCTTTTATTCCGGTTGGTTGGGGCAAAATATCATCAAGGACATCCGCATCAAGCTATATCGACACATTCAAAGTCTCAAGCTATCTTTTTTTGATAAAACCCCAATAGGCAGGTTGGTGACCCGAAACATCTCGGACATTGAGACACTTGCTGAAGTTTTCAGCACCGGGATCGCAGGGATCATAGCTGACGTGATGCAGCTACTAGTTATTCTCGGTTTTATGTTTTGGATGAACTGGTCATTGACGTTGGTGAGTTTATCACTCCTCCCGATTTTACTTTTTGCCACCTATGTTTTCAAAGAAAAAGTGAAGGTGGCTTTTAATGAGGTGCGCGCTGCGGTTTCTAATCTCAACTCGTTTGTGCAGGAACACATCACCGGGATGAACATCGTGCAGATCTTCAACAGTGAAAAGCGTGAGTTTGAGAAATTCAAAGAGATTAATCAGGAACATCGAAAAGCGAACATTCGCTCCGTACTTTATTATGCGACCTACTTTCCCGTTGCGGAAGTCATCCAGGCGGCTGGTATTGGATTGATCGTTTGGTATGGAGGAGGACAGATGATCCAGGGAAATGTGGAGTTCGGGATGCTAATCGCTTTCATTCTGTATTTGCAGATGTTCTTCCGCCCGATCCGGATGATTGCTGATCGATTCAATACCCTTCAAATGGGAATTGTATCATCCAACCGTATACTTGACTTGCTGGACAACACGGATCACATTCAGGATAATGGAACGCATCAGCCGGAGCATGTAAAGGGAGATGTGAAGTTCGAGGAGGTGAAGTTTGCGTATGTGGAGGATGATTACGTGCTTAGAGACATTTCTTTTGAAGTGAATGCCGGCGAAACGATCGCACTTGTAGGAGCTACAGGTGCGGGGAAGTCTTCCGTGATTAACCTGTTGAGCCGATTCTATGAAATCAATGAGGGCAACATTTATGTTGACGGTACGGATGTTAGAGAATACAATTTGCAAAACCTGAGAAGCCACATTGCAGTGGTGTTACAAGATGTATTCTTATTCTCTGATTCTATTTACAATAACATCACTTTGCGCAATCCGGATATCTCCCGGGAAAGAGTAAAAGAAGCAGCAGAGCTTGTCGGTGCACTTCCATTCATTGAGAAGCTACCGGGCGGTCTGGACTACAATGTCCAGGAAAGGGGAGCGACACTTTCAGTAGGTCAGCGTCAGTTGATTTCCTTTGTTCGGGCGATGGTCTATGATCCAAAGATCATCGTGTTGGATGAGGCGACATCATCAGTGGACACAGAGACGGAAGAATTGATCCAGTCAGCTATACAAAAGATGATGTATGGAAGAACATCAATTGTGATTGCTCACCGACTTTCTACCATACAGAATGCTCATCAGATTTTGGTATTGGACAAAGGAAGGATTGTAGAGAGAGGAAACCACGAGGAGCTACTTCGAAAGGAAGGTCACTATGCCCACTTGCACCAAATGCAATACAAAGAGGTAGCAAAAGCTGTCTGATTCACCCCTATATTTGATGCCATGAAGCGAGCTAAGCTTATTTATTCAGCCATTATTGTGGTGTGTCTGATTATCATTATGTGGAGCACTTACTACACCCTTGGTGGATTTGATCCGGTGGAAGTGTTCGTCATGGAGGGCAAAGAGCGGACAGTGATCGGGAAGGAATACATCGAGAAGTATGATTACGATGCGTTTGGAAAAAAAATGAAGGAAACCCGGAAAGCCATCGATTCAGGAAAATTGAAAGGCATGTTGACGGTGGTGTTTTTTGAAAACGATACGATAGGTTCGGATTCAATTCACTATTTTCTTGGCGCTTCTAAAGATGAAGTGAAAAATGTAGTCATGCTTCCGGCTGGCTATGATTACAAGGAGTTCAAAACGGATAAGATTTTGAAGGTTTTCATGACACAACACCCGCTAGTAAGACCCAACCCCGAAGAAATCAATGAACTCATGGAGATCAAAGCCATCGAGGAGGGAGTAGTGCTTCAGCCTGTTTGGTTTGAGCTTTATTATCAGGATGAAAGCCTGAGTGTGGAGTATTGGGCTAAATAGTTAGGCCACTTCTTCTCCTGTCAGCTGCTTGTCGTGAAGCTCTTTGTACGCGCCTCCTTTCGAAAGCAATTCATCATGCGTACCCTGCTCCACCACTTTGCCATCATCCAGCATCACCACCTTATCAGCAAGCTTCGCTGAGGAAACCCGGTGGGAAATAATAATTGAAGTTCTACCCTGCATGATTCGTTGCATGGCATTGAGGATGGCGTTTTCTGTTTTGGTATCAACAGCAGAAAGTGCATCATCCAAAATCAAAATCTTCGGCTCTCTGGCAATCGCACGTGCAATTGAAACGCGTTGTTTTTGTCCACCGGAAAGCGTAATGCCCCGCTCACCTAATCGCGTTTCAAACCCATTTTTAAATTCTTTGATATTTTCCAGCACATCCGCATCTGCAGCGGCTCGTTCCACTTCTTCCCGGCTCATTTTTCGGTTGCCGAATGAGATGTTATTCTCGATCGTATCTGAGAAAAGGAATACATCCTGCGGCACATACCCTATCTGACTTCTCAAAGAAGAGAGGCTGTAGTCTTTCACACCTACATTATCAATTTCGATCTTGCCGCTATCGATATCGTATAACCTGCAAACCATATTGGCGATGGTACTTTTTCCGGAACCCGTGGTTCCCACAATCGCGATGGACTCTCCCGGTTTCACCTCGAAAGAGATGTCCTTCAATGCGTGGATTCCAGAGTCAGGATAAGTAAAATTCACCTTATCAAAAATGATATGACCCTCAATTTCCCTCTCAATATCTTTTTCTGAAATAATATCTGTTTTGGTATTGAGGAATTCATTGATCCTGCGTTGTGAAGCGGCCGCACGCTGAATGATAGAGGTAATCCAGCCCAAAGCGGTCACAGGCCAGGTGAGCATATTCACATAGATGATGAACTCCGCAATGTTACCCGTACTTACTTCACCATTAAAAACCTGAATCGATCCAACCCATACGGTGAGAATAATACTTAAACCAATTAGCCCCATGATGAGTGGCATAAACAAGGCCTGTACAAAAGATAGCTTGAGTGATTTGTCTCTATAGTCTACACTTTCAGTTTCAAAATTTTTGGCTACTTCTTCTTCACGCACAAACGCTTTGATCACCCGGATGCCTGAAAAAGCTTCCTGCACATATGTGGAAAGCCCTGATAAACTTTCCTGAATTTCTGTCGAGCGTTTGTTAATGATGTTGCTTACAAAGTAGATGCTAACCGAAAGCACAGGGAGCGGAAGTAAGGAGTAAAGAGTAAGTGTTGGATTAATCGAGATCATGTAGGGGATTACCATCAGGAACAAGGTGAATAAATTGATCCCATACATAATGGCCGGGCCTATGTACATACGCACTTTGCTCACATCCTCAGAAATCCGTGCCATCAGATCTCCGGTGTTATTTTTTCTGTAGAAGCTTAAAGGGAGGGTTTGGTAGTGTTCAAAAATCTCATTTTTCAGATCATACTCCACATGTCGCGACATCACAATGATGGTCTGGCGCATAAAAAACAGGAAGACTCCTCGTAGAAGTGCTGAGACCAGGATCAAGACGGCAAGAATGACGATGCTAGACCCGATAATTTCTACTGTATTATTTTGAAGATCAAACCCTTCAAACGAAGAAAAAATAGCGTAGCTCCTACCCAAAATATCGAAAGCATACCGAACAATTACCGCAGGAACAATTGCAAAGAAATTTGCTATAATGATAAATAAGGCACCAAAAATTAGGTGAAACTTATATTTGAGTAGGTATTTATTTAAGTAGCCTAGGTCTTTCACGAAATTTTATAAAGGCCTGACAGCCAATGTGTTTTAGTTAAAAATGAGATATTTTTGCAGCCCTTTTCTCTATGTGCAACTGCACCCGAGAAAGAAGGTTCAAAATTAGATTAAAGTTCATTTACAATGATAGACACACAACCCGAAGTAAAGTCGAACAGTGTATTCGACCAGATGGCCAACCTACAGCATGAGCAAGTGGTATTCTGCAGAGATGAAGCAACCGGCCTTAAAGCAATCATTGCCATTCATAACACCGTCCTTGGCCCCTCAATGGGCGGTACCCGCATGTGGAACTACGCTACGGATGAAGAAGCATTGAATGACGTCTTGAGACTTTCAAGAGGAATGACGTTTAAGTCAGCCCTTGCTGGTTTAAATATTGGTGGAGGCAAAGCCGTAATCATCGGGGATGCTCGTAAGATGAAGAATGAGCCATTGATGAGGCGTTTTGGAAAATTTGTAAACAGCCTGAACGGAAAATACTACACTGCTGAGGACATGAACATCACCATGCGTGACATTGAGTACATGAGCATGGAAACGCCTTACGTGGTAGGCAAGCCGGAATACATGGGAGGATCTGGTGATCCAAGCCCGATGACTGCATACGGTGTGTATATGGGAATGAAAGCAGGTGCTAAAAAAGCATACGGACTTGATTCATTGGGTGGAAAAAACATTCTTGTACAAGGAGCTGGTCAGGTAGGAAAATATTTGGTGGATCACCTGATCGAAGAAAATGCAAATGTTTTCATTGCTGATATTTTTGAGGATAAAATCAAGACAATTACTGATAAGCATGACAAAGTATCTGTGGTTGATCCGAATAAAGTGTTCCAGATGGAGATGGACATTTATGCACCATGTGCCATGGGAGCAACTTTAAATGATGAAACCATCCCGGAAATGAAGTGTGCTGTTGTGGCAGGCGCGGCTAACAATCAGCTGGCCAATGAGCAAAAACACAGTGCAATGCTGAGTGATCATGGCATTATTTACTGCCCGGACTTCCTGATCAACTCAGGTGGTATTGCCAACGTTTATCACGAGTACCTTGGTAATTACAACAAGGATAGAGTCATCGCATCTACAGAACACATTTACGATGTATGCCTGGATGTATTGAATCACTCTGAAGACAATAAGATCGGATCCCATGAAGCTGCACTGGAGTTGGCATTGAAGCGAATAGAGCAAGTGGGGAAAGTAAAACTTGGAGAATAAGGAATTATCCCACATCTTCAGTATCCGAAAGTGGATGACTGAAAAATTTGAAATAAGGAGAAGTAGAAGGCGACAGGCCGAATAAACATGCTAAACAGACGAATACTTAGAGTAAAAGCCATGCAGGCATTATATGGATATTTCACTGCAGTGGAGTCCATAAAAGAGGTGAAAAGAAATGAGCTGGAGGAAATGCATGCACTGGACCCTGCCAAGCATGATTTTGCGGATAAGGCGCTTTTTGAGGCTCGGAAAAGACAGGCCGTCCAGCTTTTCAATAGAAATTTGCTAGCTGGTAAAGTGGAGAATGCGAAAGACGCTGAGGAGGAGGTGGTTAAGAATGTGAATGATGCACTTTTGGAATTTGAAAATCAAATCAATAAAGAAGCGCGCATTCGCAGGAACGATATGATGAAAGAGGCCGAACGGCTTCAGGATACGTATCTGAAATTGCTACTTTTTCCTATCGAAATTGAGCAGCGAGAAAAACTGGATAGCGAGAAAGAGGATAAGGCCTACATCACCAAAGAGAAAAAGATATATCCGTTTATCGGGAATGACCTGATCCGACAGTTGAAAGAGTCAGACCTCCTGCAAAAAGAGGCAGCCAGAGCCGGTGTAAGCTGGAGCAATGAGCAGAATGATATTAAAGCCTGGTATCGTGAGCAAATACGTACGGCTAAACCTTTGCAGCATTTCTTTGGAGGTTCTAAATCGGAAGATACTCCTGACAATGACATTGTGCTTGAGCTTTTTAAGCGTGTAGTATTTAAAAACGAAGCGATAGCATCCTACCTTGAAATTAACCACCTGCATTGGGTGGAAAATCAGCCCATTGTGAAAAGCATGGTGGTGAAGACAATAAAATCTCTTCAGGACGGTGAAGGGTTTGAGTTGGCGGAACTGACAAAAAATGGCGAGGAAGATTTTAAGTTTTTGGAACGCCTTTTTGATGATGTCATCAATCAAAATGAATTTCTCGAGGAGATCATTCAGAGCAAAACGATGAACTGGGACGTAGATCGTATTGCGCTGACAGACCGGGTTATTCTGAAGCTTGCACTCGTTGAAATGATGAATTCGCCGAGTATTCCTGTGAAGGTCACAATTAATGAGGCGATCGAAATTTCAAAGATGTATAGCACTCCGAAGAGTAAACAATTTGTAAATGGCGTTTTGGATGTACTTTCAAACGAGCTAACTTCGAGTGGTAAAATTCGTAAGAGCGGTAGAGGCCTTATCGATAATAAATAAACAAAAAAACGACAATGAGCAGATCAGGCGGTTCTTTTTTCGCATTCCTTCTAGGTGTAGTCACCGGAGGTGTACTTGGTATCCTTTATGCTCCTGACAAGGGAACAAACACGCGTGATAAACTCACTTACCAGCTGGATAAGCTCAAAAAACAACTGGAGGGTTTCGTGAATGACGTGGCTGAAGGAAAAGATGTTTTCGACAATGATGCGAAGAATCAAGGGGAGAAGATCGTGAAAGATGCTAAGGATAAAGCAGAGCGCTTGCTGGATGATGTAAATGGCCTGATTAGTCAGATTCAGAAAGACTAAGATTTCTTGAAGAGATTAGCTTTAAGCTCCCTTTTAATTGTTTTATGCTCGCATGCTTATTCGCAGGATTCTACAGCTTGGGAAATACGAGCGGATGTCTTAGCCCCACTAACTAACAACCTTACTTTTGGTATTGAGCGAAAATTTGATGGTTTTGGCATTCAGGTAGATTATGGGTTCCCGGTACAGATGATTCGCTATGATGGAAACATTTTATTGGCGGATCAGCCTGAAGGTGATAAATATGATGAAGGTCACTTCTTCAAGGCCACTTACAAGAATTACACTCTGCTAAAGCATTCTCGGAGATACGCACTCTTTCAGATATCCAGGGCTTCTTATGGAAATAATGAAGACTGGTTCACTGCATACGGGATTTTCGTAGGTGTTGGTGAGCGTCTGAATTGGAATAAGGTGGTTTTAGACTACTATGTTTCATTAGGGTTGGGTGATTCGTCAGGAGAGTCCAGGAATTATCATTTTGGTTTTGCCTCTCAGGCCACAGGAAATCCAATGATATCACTGGGGGTTGCTTTGGCTTTTCCGATAAGGAAAAAAAGTCTTTAACATTTCATTAAGACTTTTGAAACCATACTCCTTTTTGGGGGAGATAATTTTTTATGGCAAATAACTACTCCTTGTTATCATTTGATAAGCCATTACGTTTTTTGGAAAATAAATTCAAAATTCTTGGCATTATACTCCCCCCCTGTTTTATACTTACAACGTTTTTACCTAATCTGGCCAGTAGGTGGGAATAATTTGTTTTTATTCACCTTTAAAATTAAACGTAATGAAAAAATTAACGAATGAACAAAAAATCCAAATACAAGGTGGTGCACCTGTAACTTGGGAAGAATATTGTGGCACTTTGAGAATGATTGCAGAGAATAATCCTGACAGCATAAACGATGGAACAGTTTTAGGTCTTTCTAATTGCCAAATGCGAGGTTATTAGTAAATCAGGAAATTTGAACTTGAATCCTCCAGCTTCATCAAGTTGGAGGATTTTAAAAATGCTTTGTTTGATTATGTGCAATAAACAATGTCTTAGGAGTCAACTAATAAAGTTTTTTATCCTATTCCTTCTTTTTGATTCATATTATTCTCTCGGACAAAATTCAAGCAATAAATTAAAGGGCTCTATTTTAGATCGAAATGATTCATCAGGCTTAGAGTTTGCACATGTATACCTCAAAAACAGTACGATTGGTACTTATACCAATACCAATGGTGAATTTCTATTTTACTATCCGGATTCTTTAGCTCAAGACACCCTTGTTGTATCCAGAATCGGGTATACCAGCTATAATCTTGCACTTGGGGAAAGAGATACTACTACGACTGACCTCTCAATTTATCTGAGTGAAAGTAAAGACTATCTGGATGAGGTAGTGGTATATGCAAAAAAAGATACTGTAGTCTCGATAGTCAAAAAGGCTATCAAGAGATTTAGAAAAAATTACCCGACAAGACTTCACTATCTCGAAGGTTTTTATCGTGAGCTTAGCCTGAAAGGAGATGAATATACACGACTAATTGAAGCTTCAGTAGGAATTACTGAAAACAGCTACCGCAAAGCAGAAACCAAGACCAAAATCAAGGTCAGACAAATTCGAAAAAGTGAGGATTATAGAGATTATAGCATAAAAGCCAAGTTGTATCTAGCGGCTATGAAATTAGCAATGGGTGAATCTTTTGCTGACTATAATAACCTCAGTAAAATGTTGAAAATGAATTTCGCGAAAATTGATCGTGGGAAAATCACTATCTGGTTTGAGGAACTCAATTTCATTGAAGCTTTTGACTTTGAGATTGCGAAAGTGACTGTTGAAAATGGGCATAAGCGAATGCATATTTCATTTCAAATGCCACTGACAGCATCAGCCGTTTCCTATTCCGCGGGAGAACTGGTAATCAATATGGAGGATTATGCTATAATAGAATGGAAGTATGGTCAAATACCACACCCATCTAAAGCTATCAAGAAATTAGATGTAATGTATTACAAAGGACGTTTTCACCGACATAATCATATTATCTATTCCAAAATTGAAGATAAATATTACCCCACTTTTTTCGAAATGTATGAGCCAATCTTAAAAGGTGAAAAACATGTATACGAAGATGGTCGAAAAGAGTATCAATTTGATAAAATTACCTTCATGGTTAATCAGGTAATCACACGCAAGCGAGATTTTGACCGTATCAAAAACAGGGAAGCTCTAGAGGAAGACCTAGATCTCTATGATACCGATCATTCATACGATCCAGAATTTTGGGCAAACTACAATCTGCTACTCTTAGACCCATTATTGAAACCCGCCAAAGAAGACCTAGAAAAAGAAAAATCACTAGAAACTCAATTTGAAGACAATGGAGAATGAAAGCAGTTTAGACTTATCAGATCAGCGTTCGTATTCCTCTCTGCCGGGATGGGGATTTGCCCTTTTACTTTTTATTGTTTTAGCCTCACTAATTAATTATGTCTATTTCAAAGAAATTTTTCTTGTATCGGAGGGAAGGGAAGATGATTTTATTCTTAAAAACTTTCTCGTATATAATTTAGGTTTAAAGGCTATTTTATACCCATTCAAGTTTCTTGCATTGGCGGGTATGATGATGATGGGAGCTTTTCTATTCAAGGTAGAACAGCCAGATTTCTCAAACCTGCTAAAAATAGTTGTCCTGGCAGAATTAGTTAAGTACCTCCCCGAAATTTCAAAAATTCTTTGGTTTACTTTTTTTAATGCAGACAACCTGGTTGGATATGAAACGGGATTGTTTGATAACTACTTGTCCCTGAATGGTTTACTGGGGATTACTAAAGAGAACACCATCTATCCGTTATTCAAATACTTAAGTATTACACAGGTGCTATATGTTTTAGCTGTTGCTCAGTTACTAAAGGGTTCTACCGATGAGAACCTATCACATCATCTATACTGGTTTGGAATTACCTATGGTACGATTGTTTTACTTCTTGGCTTAGGTTCAACCGTTATTTCCCTTTAAAATGAAAAAGTACGCCTTGTTTATTGTTGGTGGAATGCTATTGCTTTTTGTATTGCTTGGACTGGCTTCAAAAGAAATGACAGACAGCAACAGTTCTAAACCGGAAAAGGAGGTCTTACCCAATATTTACCTCTCTGATTTTGACAGCACCCAGGTAGAATTGCATGATATCGAATTTGAAAAGGGCTTAGTCGTTGGGCTTATTAATTCTGAGTGTCAAATCTGTCACTCACTTGTGGATGAACTCTATAAACGTGCGCATAAACTTGAGGGTATTAAAATCATTCTTATTTCCTATCAAAACATTGAAGACATAAAAATCTTTGCAGAAAACTATCCTGATCCTCCTTTTAAATTTTGGAAGGCTGATTTCGAATTACTTAATACCCAATTCAATGAGATGAATACCCCCCAGGTTCGTTTGTACAATCCCCAACTTGAAATGATCAAAAGGATAGACGGTATCGCACGTGTAGTATACATTAAAAAATACTTTGAGGGCACAAAGTGAATATATCGATTCTAAATTGATCAAGAAAACGTTCACTCAACAGCTTGATCGGTCAGTTTGTGGGGCAGCCTGCTTGCTATCTATCGTAAAGTATTACAAGTCGACAATTCAAAAAAGAAATGGATAAAAACATTAATAAAGGATGATTTGAAGATCCTCTCGGTTAGTGCTGTGCTCGGACTTGCAATAGCAATACTCGGACTTGCAATGGCCATCTTCAACAAGAAGCTGATAGATGAGATTCTGCCAGAGCGAAATATAGAAGCACTTTTCATCGGCATTGTTACGGTCGCCTTCCTGCTTTTCATAAAAAGTGGACTTAGCGCCTTACGCTCTTCCTTGATTATTGACCAATCACGTCAATTCAATATTCGAGCAACAGGGAGCTTCCTCAATAGACTGTTATTCTTGCCTAAACCATTTTTTGACACGAGAAAGGTCGGTGACTTTGTCGCAAGACTCAATGATACTTCCCGTATTCAAAGAGTGATCAGTCAATTAATAGGTTCTACAATAATAGACTTTATTATAGCTCTAGTTACTATTGGCTTTCTGTTCTTCTTTTCTTGGAAGATTGCCCTAATTGCGATATTAGGTCTTGGTATTTACTTTATCATATTATATAGAAGCAACAATGAGATAATAAGCACTCAAAAAGCAGTGATGAGTAATTATGCTTCAAATGAAAGCCAGTATATTGATACGATAAGAGGGATTACTGATATTAAATCCTATCATAAATACAATGATTTTTTAGAAGCCAATAAACTTGTATTCGGCCAATTTCAGGAAAGTATTTTCAATCTTGGAAAAATCAATATCAAACTATCTTTATTAGCTGGTATTGTAAGCACTTTAATTCTACTTTCAATCTTATCGCTAGGTAGCGTTCAGGTCATCCATGAGGAGATGGAACTTGGAAGCCTCATCGCCATAATGGGCGTTACGATAAATCTAATTGCATCTGTTGCCAATCTTGCAATGGTAAGCATTCCTCTCAATGAAGCTATGGTGGCTTTTAATAGAATGTTTGCATTTTCATCATTTCCGCAGGTGCAGAAGGATCAAAACATAAAATTAAATTCTATTGACTTTATTGAGATGAACGAACTGTCATTCAGTTATAAAGGAAGAGCTACATTATTGCGAAATATTTCTTTAGAACTTCGGAAAGGTATATTATTCACCTTAATAGGAGAAAGTGGTAATGGAAAGAGCACCTTACTACAGATTCTTCATAAATTCTATCAGAATTCTGGAGGAAATATTATTGTAAATGGTATCCACAATCTTCACGAGATTTCTACTTCATTTTGGAATAAAAAGGTAAGCTACATTCCACAAAATGTTCACATATTTAATGGGTCCGTACTACATAATATAACGCTGACGAATAATAAGAGGGATTGGGAAAAGGCGGTTGAGTTCTGTGATGAAATTGGCTTAGGGGATTTAATTGCTGGATTTCCACAAGGTTTCGAGACTGTAGTCGGAGATGGTGGCATTAATTTATCGGGTGGACAAAAGCAATTAATAGCATTGGCAAGAGCTTTGTACCATAAGCCTCAAGTACTTCTATTAGATGAAGCTACAGCAGCAATGGATAGAAATACGGAAAACTTTGTCCTGAATTTATTGCACGAACTAAAAAAAGAATTAATCATATTCATTGTGACGCATCAAATGAAAGTTGCTTCTAAATCTGATTACATTTATGTCCTCGAAAAAAATATGATTGGTTCAGCAGGCACGCCTGAATCATTATTGCTTACTGATAACTTTTACAGTAAAGGAGTTAATGAGTTGATTTCTATCTAGCCATGGATTTGGGTTTACTTATTTTCTATTCCTCACATTAAAAGGGGATAAACCCCTATTTACCTGAACTAATCCACCTTTAACATTTCATTAAGACTTTTGAAACCATATCTTTCGTAGATTTGTATTTCAACTGGTTAAATTTTAATAAAGTAGAGTGATGAAAATAGCAAAGATCTTTTTAGGAGTGATTGTGGCAGCCGTGTTAGTTAGCTGTGGCAACAAAGAAATGGAATCAAGAATTACCAAGCTTGAAGGCAGAGTAGCTGCCCTTGAAGGTAAGGGTGGAGTAGCGAGAGCCAATCCTACCGCACAGCCGGTACCAGTAAATAATACTCAGCCTGCAGCCCCGGCTGAAAAACCTGAAGGACCGCTTCCGTCGTTTCAGTTTGAAGAGAAATTACATGATTTTGGAACCATCAAAGATGGAGACGTAGTAGAGCACGTTTTCTCTTTTGTAAATGAGGGTGAGGCTCCATTGATAATTTCAGATGCGAAAGCAACATGTGGATGCACAGTTCCTGAGTGGCCAAGACAACCTATTCCGGTGGGGGGTACAGGAGAAATCAAAGTTCGATTCAACAGTAAGAATAAACCGGGTGTACAGAATAAAACTGTAACACTAACTGCGAATACCTGGCCAACGACTCAAAGGCTACAAATCAAAGCAAATGTGGTGAAGGAGGGCGAATAAGTCTCTGATAAGCCCATCAAATTTTATTAACATTGTCCCGGCAAATTGTCGGGACTTTTTTATTTCAAATAACATAACATGAACACAGTTTTACTACAAGCAGGAGGGGGAAGTGACTTCACTTCTTTTTTACCAATCATCGGGATGATTGCGATCTTCTATTTCTTTTTTATTCGACCACAGCAGCGAAAGCAAAAGGAGACAAAGAAATATCTGGAAGAAATAAAAAAGGGAGACATGGTAGTGACAGTAGGTGGCATCCATGGTAAAATCGTTGAGGTTTCAGATACTACTGTATTGATCGATGTAGATCGGGGAACCAAGCTTTTGGTAGAAAAAGCATCCATATCCCTGGAGGCCAGCAAAAGACTAAGCGATAAGGGCGATAAGAAGGATAAAAAATAACAACTTAGTGCTATGGGAGTGCCCAAAATATTAGGAAACTGGAAAGTGGTTTTGCTCTCTTTTTTGGGAGCAACCATTTTCTGGTTTTTTAGTGCACTGGGTAAAGACTACAATTCCAGAATTGAATATCCAATTGAGTTCGTATACGACAAGGACAGTCTGGTAGCGATCAGTCCTCTTCCGGAGTATGTGGATATTGATGTGTCAGGGGGAGGATGGGACTTGTTTCGTGAGTTTTTTTGGTTTGGGAGCAATCCCATTGTGATAGAACTGGACAATCCGGCAGCCATTCGATATCTCACTCGCCCCACTATCCTTCCGATCATTACAGATCAGCTGGATGAATACCGCATCAATTTCCTGTTTACCGATACACTATTTGTTGATATTGACAGAAAGGTTTCTAAAAATGTGAAGCTTAAAATTGATTCAGCGGCAATCAGCATGGATGAAGACTACAGGATAATTTCCCCTATTAAGCTTACTCCTGACACTGCTATCATCTTTGGTCCAACCAGCTTTATCGATACACTGAATACGACTTACATTTTTAAGTTAGACGCTGAAAGCATAGATAAAACATACGATCGATTTGTTAAACTGGGTCTACTTGAGGCTTATGACATTTATTCAGATCCGCCTACTGTAAATGTAAAATTTGGAGTTGGCCAGTTTGATAGACTGGAGTTAAATACGACAGTGGAAATGCAAAATTTTCCGCAAGATTCCTCTGTATATGTCTCCAACCCCAATGTAATTGTACGTTTTGTGGTATTGGAAGATCTTCGTGAAGACTACTTTGCCGATGATTTCAAAATTGTAGTTGACTACAATCTGATAAACAAAGCCGATTCCACCGCACCAGCAATTGTTCTTTTTCAACCGGAGAATGTGATTGAGGTGGAAACGATTCCCGATTCCTTAGCTATCACTTATGTCAAATAAGCCGCTTATAGTAGGTGTAACCGGGGGCATTGGATCAGGCAAAACAACAGTCTGTAAGGTTTTTGAAACACTTGGAGCTAAGACGTACTATGCCGATGACCGTGCCAAATGGCTGATGGAAAATGATCCGGAGCTGGTTGAGAGTATAAAAAGCCTTTTTGGTGAAAGTGCCTTCAAAGAGGGCAAGTTAGATCGACAGCACATTGCCCGAGCTGCCTTCAAAGATGATTCTCTTCTGAACCAACTTAATAAATTGGTTCACCCTGCTGTGGGTAGGGATGTTGAAAAATGGATGAGAGAAAATCAAAATTCTAAGCTGTTGCTAAAAGAAGCAGCACTTCTTTTTGAAACCGGATCTTACAAAAATCTGGATAGAAATATTTTGGTTACAGCACCAGAGGACATGAGGATTCGGAGGGTAGTTGCCCGCGACAGTCACAGAAAGGCTGAAGATGTTAAAGATATTATCTCGAAGCAGATGAAGGATGAAGAGAAAAGGAAGCTGGCTGATTTCGTCATTGAAAATGATGGTAATAGGTCAATGATTGAGCAAGTGATGAATATCTACAAGGAACTAGTCGTCGCATAGAATAAGATCAAATTCTTCACGGGTATAAGCATTCGAGAGTATGAGTTTTCCCTCCTGATTAACATAACTCACGACATGGAATCCGGCCTTATCCAAGTGCTGATCTGAAAGAAACAGTGGGTTCTGTTCGGTTCCAATATTGAAGATATCCGTAAACTCGGGTTTGAGTAATTCACCAAACCGATTGCTGATAAGTCCATAACGGCCATTTTTTACAAATCGATAGATGGCCTGCAGTTCATTGCCAACAATCTTTCGCATACTTTCAAACGGTTCATAAACCGGCTCCTGATCATTGTCAATAATCCAGTATTGCTGATCCTCTTTTACAAGGTAGGTTGTGTCGTTCCATGGTTTTATCTCGTCATAGACAAAAGGAAGCACCTCCTGACTGGCAAAATTGATCACCCCGAACTTTCCGTCTTTCTTCGCCAGATAGTGATCCCCAAACCGCTCCAGCCTCGCTTGGTATCCCGTCTCAATGAGTTCGTTGATCAATGGGTCATAGCATCCTATTTTCCCATTAATAAGTGTCAATACCAAGCCATCTTTTTCATCAATGCTGTCAAAAACCGGATTCAAAATCCAATCGCCTTTGGTGTGAATCAGCCCTTGTTTTCCACGAATTTGAACCCTAACCAGTGTGTCATTCAGAAAATTTGTACTTTCAAAATTGCCGGAAATAGCCACCTCTCCTTTTTCATTGTAGATAGTAGAGCTTCCACGACGGGACACATTTACAAACTGTGTCTGATTGGGTAGGATGGAGATCGCTTCATCGCCAATGGCTACTCGGTTTCCTGAGTTAAATAGCAGCGTTCGGTTGTCGTCACTCATGACAATCGCTGCATGACTATTGAGTAATTTGATGGAATCATATTCCCGTGAAGGCTGTAGGATACCTTTTCTGGGAAGAAGCATCCAGTCCGTCTCCGTTTTAATGGCTAGCCATCCATCGTTTGATTCCAGATAGGGATAGTATTTATCCATCAGGTTGTCCTCTGACTGATTATAAATTCGATAACCCTGTTCCGATCGTAGGTACCATCCGGATGCTTCCGGGAAGATTTCATGCTCTCCCCAGGGAATTAAAAACTTTAGCGTTGAATCCAGTAGGCACTCTCGTTCTCCCCTAAACCCAATCAATGCGTTGGAATTCACCAATTCAATATCGTCAAATTTGAATTCGAGTGACAGTCCACGTTGTTCTATTTCATCCAGAATTAAAGATTCTGTGTAAACTGCAAAAAGCCCGTCTTTTTCAAAAACCCAGAAATTCCCTTCTATGAAAATGTCATCATAAACACTCTCGGCGATACTTAGACCCAAATAGCTAAAAAGTCCCCATTTTCCATTTTGAAGAACCTTGATCCATTTATTTTCCAAAATCTCAGCTTTATCTACAGGGCTAGTGAGAATTTCAAATCCACTTTTGTGAAACAGATACCAACTTCCACTTTTCTTCACCAAGCCAACATCTTCGCTGAGGCTTTGATAGTCCTCAATGCCAAATAATATTGATTTGCCATTTTTTGTGATTATTCTTCCAACATTGTTTTCGTACACGGATACCCAGCTATCAGAGGTAAGCGTGCATTTATTGTCAGGCGGGATGTCATCGTAGTGGGCATTTATTTTTAAACTTCCGAATTGATCATAAAATCCAATTTGATTCTTAATCACTACGGGAAAAAGATGCGTATCATTCAGGCGGCTGGCAAGTCGCAAAGAGTCCTTCAAAGGATGCAGGTTTTCACTTGCTTTCTGATCAAGATAGAAAAGCACGTCTCCTGCTCTCTTTTTCAAAAAAGGAACGGACGATAAGGAAATAAATGATTCATATTTTTCCGCTGAATGAGAAGCTGTTGACACCTTCAAAATGTAGGCTTCCACCTTTCTTCTATATCGGGTGTATGGATACCTCTTCAGGAAGGTATAAAAATCAGTGAGTGAACCTGTGTTCTCAAGAACCTGCCATCTCATATGATCAAGCAGTGAATCTGCCTTTGGCTTAAATACAGAGGTGGGATGTTTTGCAATGAAATTTATCAATGCCGTTTGCGATTGTTTATTTCTGGCACGATCATATTCAATGCTGTCTTTTTTAAAGGTGAGAATGTCATCATAAACTGATTCAGGAAAGTTTTGCTGATATTTATGAATCCTCTCCAGCGTTAAATCTTTGAGAGTGTTTTGAAATGCCCGGTCTCTAATCTTCTCCTTGAGCAGGTTGATTTTCTCCTGAGTTACTCCATCATCCAGCAACTTTTGCTGTAAGTCAGCAGAAGCATTTTCGAATGCAGTCAGGGATCGTTCTATGGCAAGACGGGCAGTGTCTAAATTATTTTGATTGAAGTCAGAATCATAAAACAATAGGGCATGATAGTAGCTCACACCCGGGTTATTGGGTTCCTTTTCATACCCTTTTAAAATGAGTTCATAGGCTTTTTCATACTCTTTCTTTTCCATCGCTTTTTGTATGCGATTAACCGTGCCGAATACAATCAGCTGTGGAAAAAAAGCGAGATAGAATATGAACTTCAGCATTAGTGGCAAATTAACTCAACAGAACCAATCTCTGTTGACTGTTGGTGCAACAAACTTTTTGGAAAAGAAAATCAGTATTTAGTCCCAAAAAATGTTCGATAATTATTATATTAGCTATCTACATTTACAGGCGAGTAAATTAGGCGGTGATTAGATTCGACAATAGTCGGGTCGAAAGTTCGATCCAACCAGCACATTGGGATCGGCTATGGGAGTACGAAGGTGCTCCCTTTTTTTGTGCCTATTGTACTTTAAACTTGAGTTTCAATTCTTCTGTTGAAGGAGTTCGCTCCGTCCCCTCCAGGTCAAATGCATAGTGTGGCGTGTTGCCACAGACATCCTCTAATCTTGGGTCGATCACAAGATCCAGTTCTTTGGATTCATCAAGTTGCCAAAGCACTCTAAATTTCTCTGGGCTATCAAACTCAACCCGCGATGGCAATATTTGACCACTTTGACCTCTAACAAAAAGCATTCGTTTAGCCAACGGCTGATCAAGGGGGTGATCCGTTACCACATGCAGCACGCCTATATTTTTACGCTCAGCTCTCAATGCCCAGCTATTGATATTCATTGCTCTTTCCAGCGGGTTAGTCGCATTGATCACTTGAGTAAAGGTTGACTTCAAAGGCTCTCCACTTGCTCCCTTCCACTCCTTACTAATCTTCAACGTATAGCTATTGCCCGCTTTCAACACATCGCCAAGGGTCATATTTGGACCAACGCCCTGCTTTACTCTGCCTGGGTGTAATAGTAGAGTCAGCCGAGTGTGATTGATATTCCATAAGCCTTCGGGAATAACAACAAACGGATCAACGAGCTCTTTACCATTTTTATCTTCGATGGTAATGAAATCGTAAGGGTTCTGTAACAAGCTCATTGGGGCTGAGAAATACACGTAAAGCCTCAGAAGATTTGCCGGCACTTCTTCCAGTTCAGGAATAAAGGAGATGACTTCAGGTTGTGTCGTCTCAGGAGGCTCAAAAGAGGCTATATCCGTGAATTCGGCCTGCTCCGCAATATGTTCTGACAGTAGCTCATCTAGCTTGGGATAGGAAAATGTTACCAAATACTGAACATTAGGGTCCGGAAGGAATTTTGGATTAAATGCCAGATGGTTATTTACGATACTGTATTGACCAAGTACAGCAGGTGCTCCCTGGGCTGTCTGGACAAAGAAAAAAGAAGACCATTGTTTAAAAGTAAAATTCTCTTTTTGAATGAGTTTGACAATTTCTTCTGGCACCAGTCGGGTTGTTATCATGCCATAATTTTCTGATTTGGGTAAGGTCTTGGCGGTAAAGAAGCTTTGACCTAAAGCAGTGCTGGTCAGTAAGAAAAAATAAAGGAGACACAGAAGGCCTCCTTTGGTAATGATTGATTTCATATTGATTACGGATAAAGCCACTCTTTAGGGAGTGAAGTTAATGCAAGCTTTCCGTTTGGCAGTCGCTGTGTGGACAGAATATACTTAGTATTGAAGTCTGCAAGCTGCTGAACTCCATTACCGGAGCGTGGAGTGTACTTCACCCCTGCCAGGTATCCTTTCACTTCTTCGGTGATTTCACCTTCATATTCTGCTACATCCTGCGGGTCGAACAGCAATAGTGGGAGGGCACTATTCGACATAAGAATATAGTCTTTACCATTGTTTTGGTATAGCAACATGTCTATCGGGTAATTTCCAGAGCCAAACTCAGCAACCGTTCTTCCTTTTACATGCTGACCGTCTTCCAGTTTATTGGCATCTATGGTCACCAGCGGAGTACATAGATAGGCAGCTAAAAGCTGTTTTTGATTATTGATCTGATATGGGAGGAATGCTCTAACCGGAGAAGCAGTCTCCCACTTGCCGTGCGCTCCATGAAAAATTTCCAGGGTGTTTGCTTTCACATCTTGTGTAAAAGGGTAAGTGGTGGTCCACATAGCGGAACGAAATTCCTCATTGGAAAGTCCGGTCACATAAACCTTGTTATCATCAAATGCAATATCAGTTATGGCATTGCTTCGAAGCTTAGCTCCTTTTATCCATCTGTGCTCAATGTCAGGTGATACGGGGTTGGGAATTTTAACACTTGAGTATGCAACATTCTCGAGGCTTGCCTCAGTCATTTCGCCTGTTGGAGTTATCTTGATTAAGATGCTGGCATCTTCCAGGTCGTTAGGGGTTTCCCATCTTGACGTCCATTTTGCACGACCTCTAGAGACACTGAGATAGACATTTTGAGAGATGGGGTTGACAGCCATATCATGCACCATGATATTGTCTGCCGTGGTTCCCAGCAGTCCGGCTAGTTTGTCTTCCAGGTCAGGGATGCTGAGTTGTTCCTCGTTATTGCTTTTCTGAGTGTCGTCCAGATTTACAGCATATATGATTCCACCCTTGGAGTCACCGATAAACAAAACGCCATCGTTGTTAAACTCCAGAACTGAAAGTGAAATGATGTCCGGAGTGCCTTTTTTCATTCCCGGGTCGATTGCCTGAGTAGTCAGTGCAATCAATCCTATAGCGAGGCTTAAAAGTGTTTTTCGCATGGTTAAATTGTTTTTTGTTGAGTCCGTCTTTCAACGGATAATTGAAGACTAGTGTTTTTAGCTGGTAAAAAAGAAAGCCCATCCGGATGGGACAGGCTCTCCGGTCATGTTGGTGATGAATCAATTGATGTCTTCACCATTTTTAAGCTTTTCAATGTTTTGATCAATGATTGGTCCATTCACATTGTCACCTGCCGGAATATTTTCCTTAGCAAGTTTCATGTATTTAAGAGCTTGTTTATAGTCACCAACTGCAGAGTAACCTCTTGCCAGTCCATAGTTTGTTGGCCATGCACCATTATTTGTTTTATGATTGTATTTGAATATTTCGAGGGCTTTATCCTTTTGACCAGCTGCAATCAATTGACGTCCATATTGGTGAATAGCTCCTGCGGTTGCTCCCGGCAACTTGATGGCTTCATCCATTACCTGGGCAGATTCTTCTGCTTTTCCCGCGGCTGCTAATATTGCTCCTTTGGTAGACATGGTTGCCCAATTTTTTTGGCCGACAAAAGGTGCGTTTATTGCAGCATCAGCCCACTCAATGGCTTTTTCATGCTCTCCTACACTAGATGCATATCCTGCAGCAGCGGTAAAATTTTGAAAACTAAATCCCTGCTGATTATTAAGTTCAGCAGTGAGTTGCTCCATGTGGGCTTTAACTGGATTGGCAAGCTCAATTTTGATTGGAAGCTTTTTGTCTCCCCAGATCAATGCTACAGTTGTGGATGTTGGTTGGCGATCAATAAACTCATACGTCAGCCACTCATGGAATCCGGCATCTTCCGGCTCCACCTCTACTCTTAAAGCATCGTTTTCTTCTTGGTAAAAGAAGCTCCCCCAGTGATTGTTATCCTTCGAGAAAATCACAGTCCATGAGCCTTCTTCTTCAGGAGCAACAAAGAAACCATACTTGCCGGCAGGCAAATCCTGTCCTTCTATTTTCACGTCATGAGAAAAGTTGAAAGTGGTATTTTGATCTGCACCTGCACGCCAAGGTGACGGGTTATCCGTAGTGCTCAGACCGAATCCAAGATTGTTAAATCCATAAGGAACAATACCACCATAAATAGTACGGCCCCTGGCTCCAGGGCTACTATATTCAATAGCAACTGAGCCCACCCCACCAATGTGTTGTTTTACATATGACCGTTGACTTCCTCCACCAGGAGGTGTACTTAGCTGCGCCAGTCCCATAAAGCTGATAAAAGCAAGGGCCAGCATTCCAAAAAATCTTTTGTTGTAGTTCATAGTGTTTGAGAGTTGGTTTTCCATGAATGAAAAACGACTCGGGTGGTAACGACCTTTTTATTTTCTATCAGGGGATTATTTTGTAGATGAATGGTTATCATTGAGTACTCAACTGATCGTTTATGAGGGATTTAAAAGATCAACTGGTAGGCCTTGATCCGAATTTCAGGTATAGAGGACTGAACCAGACGCGAATTGAAACATTCAGCGATGCTGTGTTTGCAGTTGCGTTCACCTTGGTGGTATTATCATCAGCTGTGCCTGAAACGTTCAGTGAACTAAGAAAATCCATCCACGATATCATACCCTCCTTCATTTGCATTGTGCTTATCGTGGTGATTTGGTATCAGCACTATGTGTATTATCTACGATATGGTCTGCAAAACACAAAGACTGTCACCATAAACACGTTCCTCCTATTCCTGCTCCTGATCTATGTATATCCATTAAAATTTTTAGCCAGATTTCTGGTGGAGCTATACGGAGGATTGATTTTCGGAAGGCCGGATAACTTCATGAATAATTTTGGAGGAGAAATGAATAGTGAGAACATGACACTATTAATGACTGCATATGGTGCCGGTGCTACGTTGATTTTTATGGCAATGACGTGGCTTTATCGGGAGGCTTATAAAAAAAGAGAGGAACTCGAACTCAATGAATATGAGACTTTTTCCACGAAGGTGAGTCTTTGGCAAAACCTGCTGATGAGTTCAATTCCGTTTTTATCCACCATCGTTGCATTCCTTCATCCATTCGGGTATGGCGCACTCAATTTTGCCATAGCCGGGTTTATTTACATGCTTTATCCACCGGTGATGATCACTTTTGGCTACCGCGTAAAGAAGAAATCCAGAAAATTATTTGGGTAGGTGAATTACCATTTTTTAGGTATTGGGTATAAGGAGTAGAATAAAGAACTTTAAATCTCACCTACTTATCTATGCTATGAAGAAATATGCAGATCTGCATTGTCACCCGCATTCCAGAGCTTTTCATTGGATGAGACACACAAAAAATGAAAAGAAACCTGCAAAGTATAATCCATGGAATGTTGTCCTCAGCAACTTCAAAAAACAGGAAAAAGGGAAGCGGGCATTTAGCTATTCGCAATGCGATCCGGTGAAACTTTGGAATGGGGAAACCAAGCTGGTTTTTACTTCACTTTATCCATTTGAAAAGGGCTTTTACAAGGGGGGACAGATTGATCAGAATAAGCTGATTCGCATTTTGGATGTCTTGTCGACATCCGGGTTGGGGTTTCTCAATCCAATTAAATGGTTTCAGGCGATTTTCGCTTTTCTTACTGGCGCACCTACTATTCTAAAGATAGCCCGCGCCTTTCTGCAATCTTTACTTATGCGCATGCCCATCCGACGGATCAAGTATTTTATTTCGAAGGATTATGACTACTATAAGGAGCTGATCAGGGAACGTGATTTTTTGTTAAGCATGAGCGGAGAGCAAGTGCAAAACAAAATTTATATTCCTGGCATTCGCCGACTTTGGAAGCGTACCGGCAAGCTTCGTAGAAACTATCCTGAGTCATTGGATGCAACTGGAAAATACCGGGTGTGTGAGGATTATGACCAGGTAAAATCGACACTTGATAGCAATCAAATAGCCATGGTACTGACCATCGAGGGGATGCATGCATTGGGTACAGACACGCAATTGGGTAAAGTAAATGATCGTATCAAAGAATTGAAGTCATGGCACAAGCCCGTTTTTTTCATCACATTCGCTCACCATTTTAACAACTACCTGGGAGGACACGCCCATAGCATGCCAGATGCGCTACGGATATTGTCCGACCAGACAGACGGAATGAATGAGGGCATGCAACCGGAAGGAGAGGAGGCGGTAAGGCTATTACTCGGACTAAACGAACAGCTGGATCGCGATCCGGCCTTAGGGCGTAGAATCTTGATTGACCTAAAGCATACGGCTGCTAAATCACGCAAATGGTACTATGAAAACATCGTAGAAAAATGTTTAGCGAAAGGAGATGTAATCCCTGTCATTTTGAGTCATGTTGGATACAGTAGCTGGGATACGCTTGATCAGACTATTGAATACGCCAGTAGTGAAAATGACTTTGATGAAAAGGATGGTTTTTATCCATGGAATATCAATGTCTGTGGAGAAGATGTAATCTGGGCGGCAAAAACAGGAGGGCTGATTGGAATATGTTTTGATCAGCGAATTTTGGGAGATAAGAAGGATAATGTGAATAGTATTGATTTGATCTGGAAAAACCTGAAGGCCATGACGGATGCAATACTAAGCAGTAATAAGCTTTCTGCTGATCAAAAATCCAAATGCTGGAACTACTTCACATTAGGTACCGATTTCGAGGGTTATATCGACCCTACACAGGATTATGGTAACTCTTTGCTTTTTGATGAGTTTGAAAAGGACTTATATGAGAAACTGAAAACTCTTCAGGAAATCGATGGCGCATCTTACTACCTTCCGGATGAAGCTTCGGTTGAAAAAGCAGCAAGAGGAATTTGCTTCGAAAATGCTCATCAATTTCTCAAACGGCATTTCTAAGATTCGATGGATAAGGGTTCTGGTTCGGTGAAAATCGTTGAATCATGAAAGATTACCCGTTTTAGGGTATTGATTTTCAGGCATATAGCAATCGATCTTTGATGTATCATTTCTAAACACACATTGCTATGAAAAAGATTACACGAATTGTATTTGTTGCTATTGCACTTATTTTAGCCTTTTTCGGATACAAAAAAGTGAAGGTTACGAAGAATTAAGATGGCAGAATTGAAAAAGATCCTTTCCATTGATGGAGGAGGTATTAGGGGCATTATTCCCGGTCAGATACTTGTTGAAATTGAAAAGGAATTCGGCGTGCAGGTTGCCAGCGAATTTGATCTGGTAGCCGGAACCAGTACCGGCGGGATTTTGGCGTGTGCCTTCCTGCTACCCAATGTTTCTAAACCATCCCAACCAAAATTCTCAGCAGAAGAGGTGGTAGGACTCTACTTTGAACGTGGAGATAAAATCTTTGACGTCCCCTTTTTCCATAAGATCAGATCAGTAGCCGGCATTCTGGATGAAAAATATCCGGCCAAAGGAATCGAAAAGGCACTCAACGATTATTTCGGTGCAGCCTGGCTGAAAGACCTGCTCAAACCCTGCGTCATTACTACATATGATATTGAAAACCGAAAAGGTCATTTCTTTGGTCAGCACAAGGCGAAGAATGATCCAGACTATAATTTCAGGGTTAAGGATGTAGCTCGTGCTACCTCCGCAGCTCCCACCTACTTTGAGTGCGAGCGCATTACCTCTGAGGCAGGCAACTCCTTCGCTTTGATTGATGGCGGTGTGTTTGTGAACAACCCTGCGCTGGTGGCATATGCGGAAGGCAGAAACATCTTCAAAGACAATGGTGATGAGGCGACCGCCAAGGACATGAAAATCCTATCTATTGGGACAGGGCACAACCGCAAATCATATAAGTACTCTAAAGCGAAGAACTGGGGGATGGCCGAATGGGTGCAACCAGTGATCGACATCATGATGTCCGGCTCTGCCGATGTGGCTCACTACCAGCTGGACAAGATCTATGGCACCATAGATAACCCAAAGCAATACTTAAGAATAGACAAAGATCTGGATCCAGATGCCACCGGAATAGACCCGGATATGGACTGTGCCACACAGGAAAACATGGCCAAACTGAAAGCCTTTGGCCAGCAGCTTTTTGAAGAGAATAAGGGGAAGATTGAGGAGTGGCTAGCCCTTTAGCTCTTAGCAACCAACCGTGCGATCAATTCGACAGGCTCACTTTCTACTATCGCCTGATCATGCAATGACTTATACAAAAACCCCTGCTCTTCCATGTGATCGAAGAAAGCGATGAAGTGATCGTAGTAGCCTTTGGTATTGAGGAATGCGCAGGGCTTATTGTGGTAGCCTATCTGTGCCCATGTCATCACTTCGGTCATTTCTTCCAGTGTGCCCACACCTCCGGGCAAAGCAATGAACCCATCTGAGAGATCAGCCATCAGGGCTTTGCGTTCATGCATGTCTTTCACGCGGTACAGTTTGGTGATACCCGTGTGGGCGACCTCCATTTCATAAAGTTTGTCCGGGATCACTCCAGTGATGATGCCATTGTTTTCCAAAGCGGTTTCAGCAACTACGCCCATCAGCCCTACATCTCCACCACCGTACACAATCTCGATTCCTTTTTTCACCAATGCTTCGGTCAGCTCCCGTGCTGCTTGTTCATAGACCGGCTCATTACCCATTTTAGATCCACAGAAAATGGCGATTCGCTTCATAGAGTAAAAATAGTTATTGATTACTATAGACCTCAGGTTAAGCGGAACCTGTTTTCGCTCTGTTGTCATTCTGACTAGGCGTCCCCGAAAGAATCTCTGGAGATCGGAGTGCTGAAATTCATAGATCCTTTGCAGGATGACTTTGAGTAGAGCTTAGCCTGAAGTTCGTTGCTTAACGGAATACTGGCTGCAGAGAGTTGTTGAACTTGCTTTTCTGAACCTGATCGGTGTATTACTAGTTAATGATTAAAATATAAAATCGACATGTCAGTAATCAAACAAATCAAACCGTTAGGATTTCCATGGGAGACACAAGACCCCTTCCTTTTTTGTGTTTACCACCGTGATCTTTTTCCGAAAGGGAATGACGAAATGGGTCCGGATCCGGAGCATTTAAGAGGGAGAATGATTGGGCAGGACTTTACCATCAAGGATGGCTGGCGCATGTACCATGGCAGCAAAGTGCCCGGCTTTCCACAGCATCCGCACAGGGGTTTTGAGACGATCACTGTGGTGCCGGAAGGGTTGGTGGATCACTCTGATAGCCTGGGAGCGACCGGACGGTTTGGTCAGGGAGATGTGCAGTGGATGACCGCCGGAAAGGGAGTGCTCCATTCAGAAATGTTTCCGTTGATTAACGCTGACAAAGACAATCCCATGTTGCTGTTCCAGATTTGGCTGAACTTACCGCGAAGAAGCAAGTTTGTGGAGCCTCATTACAAAATGCTCTGGGCGGAAGACATTCCGGTTCACAAAACCGATGATGCGGAAGTAACAATTGTGGCGGGTGATTTCAACGAAACCAAATCACTGGACACCACGCCGGATTCCTGGGCGGCAGATCCCGAAAATGGAGTGGCCGTGTGGTTGATTAAGATCAAACCGAATGGCCAGTTAGAGCTACCAATCGCTGACGTAGCAGTAAACCGATCCATCTATTTCTATAAAGGGGAAACATTGGATGTAGATGATCAAACCCTCAATGAGCAACAAGGGGCAGACCTGCATGCCGATCAAAAGGTGGTGTTGAAGAATGGGAGCGAAGAAGCACATTTACTCTTACTGCAGGGCAAACCAATTGGTGAACCGGTCGTGCAACAAGGACCTTTCGTGATGAACAGTCAGGAAGAAATTTATGATACCATCCGTGAGTTTCAGCGTACCCAGTTTGGTGGATGGCCATGGCCTAAAGATGAGTTTGTACACCCCAGAGAGAAAGGTCGCTTTGCCCTCCATGCCGATGGTAAGGAGGAGGAAAGAGGATAATGCTATTTTAACGATCGAGTTTTGAACGAGCATCCCTAATAGCATCAAACCTTTTTTCTGAAAGATTAATGACTTTATTCATAGGGCATACGAGAATGGATAATCCCGGAGGGCTTATGCTCACAACTTCGTTATGTTCATTGTAGTTAGTTGTTTTTGCAATGGTCTGAGGATTGTATGCTACAATTTCATCAGAATAATTCTCGATACCATCATGCCTATAAACAGGTCTTATCTCTTTAGTTACTCTCCCAAACTCATTTACATAATAGTATTTGGCGTTCACAGCTCCATAATTGGCACTGAATTCAGTGAACAAGATTCCATTTTTAGGTATTCTATAGATTCTGCCACCATCATTTGAGTATTCCTCATCCTGCCCATCTGTTTGATCAAAGAATATGACAACCGTTCCCTCAAAACTTTCGGGAATATAGAAGTGTTCATCTTCTGCAAACCGACATGATTGAAAAAGAACAATTAGAATTACAAGGTATTTGGCTCTCACTTCTTACAAAGAATAATCACTCATCCGAAACCCCAAGGCCTTTCATCATTTTCTGAATGTCTTTAATGGTGCCAAAAAGCACAAGGGTATCGTTTTCACCAAACTCCGTATTGCCGGAAATGACACCCACCACTTCAGCTTTTTGAATGGATCTTCCCAGGATGTTTTTCCGTGTTTTGTGACGGATGATTGTGATCAGTGACACGTTCCAGTTAGAGATGATATCTACCTCCTGCACTGTCTTACCCAGATAGAATTCAGGAACTTTAAACTCCGCAATCTCATATTTTTCATCAAGAAAGAAGGACTGGATGGTTCCGGCTATGCTGATTCTGTTGGCAAACTGGTCTGCATATTCTGCTTCCGGATTCACTATTTCGGTAATGTCCATGGCCTGAAAGATCGTCTCGAGAATATCCGAAGTAGCCCGTCCGATAATCCGACATTTAGGTGCGTGTTTTTTGAAAAGGGCTGCTGTGGTGATGGAGTCACCGGTTCGCTCACCGATAGCAATGACGACAACATCCGTATCAGACAAAGGCAGGCTAGTCACAGCCTGCTCATTCGTACTGTCCATTTTCAGTGTGTGGGTGAGCTTATCCTGATGCAGGTCCACATGTTCGGCATCATGATCCACCCCAATCACTTCATGCCCGTCTTCAATCAGACGAATTGCCAGTGAAGAACCAAAAGTACCAAGGCCAACAACAATAAATTTCATAGCGTTTTCATTTAGTTGATGAAAATATCTTCCTCCGGATAATCAATAGGCGAATACTTATAGCGAACAATCTGCCGTACCATACCAGTCAGCAGCGTCAAAAAACCCACCCGTCCCACGAACATGGTGATTACCAAAATAAATTTACTCAGATCACTCAGCTGGGCTGTGACCCCCATACTTAATCCTACGGTGCTGAAAGCAGAAAAGCTTTCAAAGGCAAGCTGAATTACCCCCAGTTCACCGTCAAAAGTGACTAACAAAAAGGTACTTAGCCCGATCATGATCAGGGAGAGTGAGATAATAGCTGTGGCACGATGCAGCGCTTTTTGAGGTATTTTTTTGAAGCCTACCCGAATGTTTTTAAAGCCAAAAACCTGCTGAATAATATTGAGGGTTGCTACGGCGAACGTGGTGGTCTTGATTCCCCCACCTGTAGAGCCCGGGGAAGCACCAATCCACATGAGTAAAATCACAATCATGATAGTAGAGTAGCTTAGAGCTCCAGTATCCACTGTATTGAATCCTGCAGTACGCGTCGTGATGGATCCAAAAAGGGAAGTGGCGATCTTACCCCATAGGCTGTAACCCTTCATGGTGTTGTCATACTCTAGTAGGAAAAACAGTAAGCTCCCAAATAAGATCAGGATGAGGGTAGTAACTAGAACAATGCGCGTATTCAGGCTCACGTGTGGCCTTAGCCTCAGCATTTGATCTGTACTGTGAATATTGAAGTACCTCTGCAAGAGGTAGTAAAACCATTTTTTTATGTATCGGTACAGATTGATCACTACACCATAGCCTAGTCCACCCAGGATGATTAGCACGGCAATGATCAGATGCAATCCATATTGATGCTGGTAGCCCTCTTCATAAAGGGAGTTGGTGAGCGTGGAAAAACCCGCATTGCAAAAACCCGAAACAGCATGAAACAAGCTAAAAAATGCCTTTTCAGATAATGATTCGAATGGCAGATCCGCAGTGAAGAAAATCAGTATTGCACCGGTCACTTCTACGAGAAAAACGAACAGAATGATCTGTAGCAAGGTTTTAAAGGTATCTTCCAGGCTTTCCGCATTGATCATGTTTTTCAGGTTGAGACGAGATTCAAACGACCCAAATCCCCGAAAGAAAAGAGCAAAAAGCGAGGTGAAACTCAGCATCCCGAGAGCTCCCAGTTGGATCAACCCAAGAATGGTAAGCTGGCCAGTCATTGTAAAATCTTTGCCGGTATCGAGCACCACCAGACCGGTCACGCACACGGCACTGGTGGAAGTAAATAGCGCATCGATGAAACTGATGCCTGAGTAGGTAGCCTTGGGAGCCATCAATAGCAGTGTGCCGATGCAGATGAGCACCACAAAGCTAAGCACGAAGACCAGGGCCGGATGCAAGGTTTGTCTGTCGAGTTTGTATAGCCTTCCACTTAAGTCCGTTAAAGTGAGAATAAACACCAGTCCGGCAGTATAGAAGTTGAGGACAGGAGATTCGTTCAGTAGAAAGTTCGTCGTATTGGCAATAGCCAGAATCAGCAAAATTGATGTGAGAATAAGCGAGGCGATATACCCTTTAAATCCGCTTTCCCCCTTTTTCTTATCTTGATACTGCTGAATGTGGAAGGTAAAAAAAATTAATGCGAAGAGCAGATAAAAGACATCTGTTCCGAGGTGCATCCAGTAGTTGAGACGATAGCCATAGTCCAGAATGAGCGCAACCAGGGAAATCAAACTCCAGATAAACACCGACTGATCACTGACTTTTTTTGACTTCCGTGGGATTCTGGATGACATGGGTACAAATGTAGGGACAGTTGGTTCTAAACACTTGTAAAATTCTGCAGTTAATATTACTAATAATTTTAGCATTACTAAAATAAGTAGCTAAATTTACGGTATGGAGCGGTCAATTCTTCACATGGATTTGGACACATTTTTCGTGTCTGTAGAACGGTTGCGAGACAGTCGGCTGGAGAAAAAACCCATTCTGATCGGCGGGTCCAGCGACCGGGGGGTGGTGGCAGCCTGTAGCTATGAGGCACGGAAGTTTGGCATTCACTCAGCCATGCCGATGAAGCTGGCGATGCAGCTGTGCCCGGAGGCTATCGTGATCAAAGGAAGTCACACGGATTACACCAAATTTTCCAATGATGTCACGGAGATCATCAGCGAAAATGTGCCGGTATTCGAAAAAACTTCCATCGATGAATTCTATGCAGACCTGTCTGGGATGGATCGATTTTTTGGTTGCTATAAAATGGCGAGTGAACTTAGGGAAAAAGTAATCAAAGAAACAAGACTTCCAATCTCGTTTGGCTTGTCAATCAACAAGACGGTTTCCAAAGTAGCCACCGGAGAAGCTAAGCCCAACAACAAACTATGGATCGAGACCGGCAGGGAGCGAAACTTCTTGGCACCTCTTCCGGTCAATAAAATTCCGATGATTGGTGAGAAAACCCATCAGACATTGATTGGTCTGGGTGTGCGATTGGTACAGACCCTCCAGGAGATGCCCCGGGATTTGCTGGCGCAGATCTTTGGGAAAAATGGAATCGCGATGTGGGAGAAAGCGAATGGGATTGATAACTCCCCGGTGATCCCATATTCGGAGCGAAAATCAATTTCTACCGAGCGCACCTTCGATCAGGATACAACAGATGTTGTGAAGCTACGTGAGATTATTCTGGCCATGACGGAGCACCTGGCTTTTCAGCTTCGTTCGGAAAATAAACTCACCTCATGCGTTGCGGTGAAAGTGCGCTACGCCGATTTCAATACGTACACGCAACAGATTCGGGTACCCTATACGTCGGCAGATCATATCCTGATTCCACGGATTTTGGAGTTGTTTGATAAGCTCTATGATCGACGCTTACGAGTGCGATTGGTCGGTGTGCGTTTCAGCAGTCTGGTGCATGGTAACTATCAGATCAACCTGTTTGAAGACACGGGCGAGATCATCAACCTCTACCAGGCGGTGGATCAAATGCGGATGAAACACGGCGATCGCTCGGTGGTTCGGGCAAAGACGATGAATGTGAAAGCACTGCGAACTTTTAATCCGTTCAAAGGGGATTTGAGGATTTCGAAGAAAGCTGGTTGAAGATGGAGAATAAAAACAGTGTCCCCCTCTGGAGGGGGCCAGTGCTATTAAGCTAAGCAACAAAATGTCCCTCTCTCGGAGAGGGTGGAGGGAGAGGACAGAAGTAAACTGCTTAGCGTAATAGCATGATGTCGGGGACGGAGTTAACGATTAAGCGGAGGAGGGATGGTGAGATTGCGAGTGCTTCCTCCCCCAATTAAGATGATCCAAAAATCAGGGTACAGTATCCCCCGCTGGCGGGGGTAGGGGGTGGATTTAATGAACTAATTGAATAAGTAATGAAATCATCTAACCAAAACAACTACGGATACAACAAAGCTTTAAAGTCTAATGCCAATAGGTTGAGAAAAGAAATGACCAAAGCAGAGGCTTGCCTTTGGAAATATGTTCTCAGAGCAGGAGGTGTAATGGGTTTCACTTTTCGACGGCAAAGACCTGTGCTGGATTACATTGCTGATTTTATGTGTAAGGATTTGATGCTCATAATTGAGGTTGATGGAATCACACATAGTTATGAAGAGGTTGTTAAGGAAGACCACCAGAAACAGGATCGATTGGAACAGGCCGGTTTTAGAGTACTTCGATTCTCTGATGAAGCAGTTTTAACTCAAATTAATAGCGTGGCTCGAGTCATAGAAAATGAGGCAAGGGAAATTATTCATAAAAATAAAATTCCCTTACCTAAGCCAAGGACGAGGAGGGTGAAATGATGAGTGGTTTCTCCCTCAATTAAAGCGATTCAGATATGATTTTTGACCTTCAAAAAACTGTCTTCATGAGAGTCCTCCCTCTATCTCCCTCCAGAGGGAGAGATATATGGCGTTTTTTGAAATCCAAAAATCAGAGCAGTGTATCCCCCGCTGGCGGGGGTAGGAGGTGGATTTAATGATTAACCATGTACCTCAACACCCATTCATATTACAGCTTTAAGTACGGCACACTTTCCGAGGAAGACCTCCTGGCAGAGGCTAAAAGGTGTGGAATTAATGAGCTGGCACTAACCGATATCAACTCCACTGCGGGCAGTCTCAACTTCGTTCGGTTGGCCAAGGAGCAGGAAATCAAACCTATTCTCGGAATTGATTTCCGAAATGGGAACGAGCAGAAATTTATCGGGATCGCAAAGAGCAATGAAGGCTTTCAGGAGCTGAATGAATACTTATCCGAACATCTGCATGAGGGAAAGGATTTTCCGGATCGAGCGCCGGTATTTGAGCAGGTATTTATTATCTATCCATTTCAATTTGATTTTGACCGGGAGCTGGAGTCGCATGAATATTTGGGCGTGCGTCCCCGGGACATGGTGAAGTTTACCATGACAAAGTGGAGCAAGCAACTCGACAAGCTGGTGGTGTTACAGACGGTTTCTTTTCGGGAGGAAAAAGTCAGCTTCAATATGCATCGTCTGCTTCGCGCGATGGATCAAAACACCTTGCTGAGCAAGCTTTCGAAAACACAGGAGGGTAATCCTGATGATGTGATGTATCCGTTAGGCAAACTATTGGAATGCTATCGGGACTATCCGGAAATTATTGTAAATACCAAGCGGTTGTTTGATCGATGTGCAGTCGACTTTGAGTTTGGGAATTTTGAGCGGCACCAAAACATCAAAACGTATACCGGATCGGATGAGAAAGATTGGAAGTTGTTGGTGGATCTATGCGAGAAAGGGCTACCCTATCGATATGGGGATCATCCCGAACCGGAAATTCACGAACGGCTGAAAAAAGAGCTTGACCTGATTAAAACCAAGGGGTTTATCTCTTACTTTCTGGTAAACTGGGACATTCTGAATTATGCCCGAAAGATGGGATATTATTACGTAGGACGCGGGAGTGGGGCGAATAGCATCGTAGCATATCTTCTCCGGATCACAGATGTAGATCCGGTGAGTCTGGATCTGTATTTTGAGCGTTTCATCAACCTGTTTCGCCAGAACCCGCCTGACTTTGATATCGACTTTTCCTGGAAGGATCGGGACGACATCACCTGCTACATCTTTGAACGTTTTGGTCAGTCTGAGAACGGATTGAAGGTGGCGCTTCTTGCGACTTACAGCACTTTCCAACATCGGGCAGTGATGCGAGAACTGGGGAAAGTATTTGGATTGCCGGGCTATGAAATTGAGAAGGTTGCTGCGTCTGAACCATCCAATCTTGATCACATTGGTCAACTGATTCATCGGTACAGTGAGCGGTTGAAAGATTTTCCAAGCCACCTGAGTATCCACGCAGGAGGCATTCTCATCTCCGACAAACCCATTCATTATTTCACCGCTACCAGTCTGCCTCCGAAGGGTTATCCGCTCACCCATTTTGACATGATCATTGCGGAGGATGTGGGCTTGTACAAGTTTGATATTCTAAGTCAGAGAGGGCTTGGTAAGATTAAAGATTCACTGGAAATAATCAGCAGAAATTGCCCGGATGTGGGTGATATTGATATTCATGATTTCAAAAAATTCAAAGAAGATCCGGTGATTCGTGACCGGCTGAGAAATGCAGATGCTATTGGCTGCTTTTATATTGAGTCACCAGCCATGCGGATGTTGCTAAAAAAGCTGCAGGTGCAGGAGTACATGGGATTGGTAGCCGCCAGCTCCATCATTCGTCCGGGCGTGGCTAAGTCAGGAATGATGCGAGAATACATCCTTCGTTATCGTTATCCCGAGCGTAGGAAAGAAGCCCACCCGGTGTTGTGGGAGATCATGCCCGACACGTACGGTGTGATGGTGTACCAGGAAGATGTGATCAAGGTGGCGCACTATTTTGCCAAGCTCACACTCGGAGAGGCAGACGTGCTGCGTCGGGGGATGTCGGGAAAGTACCGATCTAGAGATGAGTTTCAAAAGGCTCGTGACCGATATTTTGAAAACTGCAAAGACCTGGGTCACCCGTACGAGCTGGCAGCTGATGTCTGGCGGCAGATTGAAAGTTTTGCCGGATATGCCTTTGCGAAAGGACACTCGGCATCTTATGCCGTAGAGAGCTACCAGGCCTTGTTTTTGAAGACCTACTACCCGCTCGAGTATATGGTGGCGGTGATCAACAATGGAGGAGGCTTTTACCGTGTGGAGTTTTATGTGCACGAAGCACGGATGCAAGGGGCGCAAATCGAGGCACCCTGTGTCAATCATAGCGAAGGACTGACAGTTATTTTGGGTAAGACGATTTACCTGGGGTTAGGAATGGTCAAGGGGTTGAATACCGAGGTGATTGAAAAGATATTGACGGAGCGTGAGGTCAACGGGCAGTACCTGGATTTGGATGATTTCATTGAGCGCGTGGATGTTTCGCTTGAGCAGATCAAGCTACTGGTGAGAGTAGGAGCACTTCGCTTTTGTGGGCTTTCAAAAAAGGAGACGCTCTGGCAAGTGCATTTCCAGTTAGGGTCCGGCGTGTCGAGAGAAAAGAACCAGCTATTTTATACACCGATGAAATCCTGGAAACTACCAAACCTGCATCAGGACCCCAGGGAAAGTGCTTTCGATGAAATGGATCTGTTGGGCTTTCCGCTATGTAACCCTTTCGATTTACTGGAGGCGGATGAGCGGGGTGTTCTTTCACGCCAGCTACCTGATTTTCTGGGGCAGAACGTAACCATGCTCGGTTATCTGGTGGCGATCAAAAATACAGGCACATCAAATGGTAAGCGCATGAACTTCGGGACGTTTGTAGATCGGGAAGGTCAGTTTATTGATACGGTTCACTTTCCTCCTTCGGCTGCCGCCTGGCCGTTTCGGGGACAGGGCGTGTATCGTCTGCAGGGAAAAGTGGTGGAAGAATTTGACTTTTATTCTCTGGAAGTAAACAAGATGGAGAAGTTGCAGTATGTGAATATGGAGAAAGAACTGCTCAGAAGTACTTATTGAATGGGATTAAAATCTCCTATTCTTGATTTCTTCGCCTTCAAGCCAGGCGGGCTCTTCATTTTTGGCTTGGCCCAAAAACGAAGCAAAAAAACCAAGAAAGTTTGAAAGCTATCAACCCTCGAGCCCCACGCTGGCCCGCCAAACTTTCATTCCTACCCTCCTTGACGTATGAGATAGCATAGTTGAATATCAATATAGCCGTCATTTGATAGGAGTTTAATTATTAGCTTTAGCGACATGAAACGTCGCAACTTCCTAACTAAATCTGCCCTGGCTGCAGCAGGCGCTACCACATTGGCCTCCTGTGTAAAATCGGAAGAAAAAAGCCAGGGCCCCTACATCAATTTCAACAACACTTATCGGTGGAAGATGACCACTACCTGGCCGCCTAATTTTCCAGTAGTCGGAGAAGGCTGTAAGTTGCTTGCAGAATGGGTGAAGAAAATGTCCGGTGGCCGCATGGAGATCACGGTCTATGGAGGAGGAGAGCTCATACCCGCACTGGAAGGGTTTGATGCGGTGAGCAATGGAGCAGTGGAGATGAATCATGGAGCCGCCTATTACTGGGCAGGAAAGGTGCCTGCTGCACAGTTTTTTGCAGCCGTTCCTTTTGGAATGAATGCCCAGCAGATGGGATCATGGATCATATCCGGAGGAGGCGCAGAGCTATGGGAAGAACTTTATGCACCCTTCAATATCCAGCCGATTCTATGCGGAAATACCGGAGTTCAGATGGCAGGGTGGTTTAAAAAGGAAATCAAAACGATTGAAGATCTTCAGGGATTGAAAATGCGTATTCCCGGATTAGGAGCAAAAGTATTGGAGAAGGCAGGAGGTACTCCGGTGTTGGTTTCTGGAGGAGAGATTTACACCAACCTGGAGCGAGGAGTTATTGACGCTACCGAATGGATTGGGCCCTTCCATGATTATTTGATGGGCTTTTATAATGTAGCCAAGTACTATTACTATCCGGGTTGGCATGAGCCGGGCCCGGCGCTGGAAATGATGATCAACAAACCAAAGTTTGATGCATTACCATCTGATTTACAAGAGATCATTCGTACTGCTTGCTACCGCACCAACCGATGGATGGGCGCTGAGTTTGATGCCAAGAATGGGCAGTATCTGCAGAAGATTATTAATGAAACAGATGTAGAGGTTGCACCATTTCCTGTTGAAGTTTTGGAGGCGTTAAAAGGATATACCAAAGAAGCATTGGCGGAACTCTGTGAAAAGGATGCACCCAGCAAGAAAGTGTATGAAGCTTTCGATAAATTCCGAAAGGATGTGAGTACGTGGATGAATGTAAGCGAGCGGGTATTTTATGAACGAATTATGTAAACAATGAAGAAATACATTTTGATTATTCTGGCTAGTCTTTGTGTCAACCTCCTATTTTCTCAAACACCGGAAGAGCTGGCTAATGAACAACTCGAGGCTTATAACAACCGTGATATTGAGGCTTTTCTAAAACCCTATTCGGATTCGGTGAAAGTATACAATGACAAAAGAGCGTTGCTTTATCAAGGTAAAGAAACCATGCGAGCACAGTATGGGAATATGTTTGCCCGAACGCCTGACCTGAATTGTAAGCTTCTCAATCGAATTGCGGTAAACAATACAGTGATCGAGCATGAAGAAGTGACTTTTGGGGAAGGAAGAAAGATTTTTGCGATTGTAATGTATAAAGTGGCTGAAGGTAAAATTCAGGAGGTTTATTTTTTAGATAGAAAAGAGGCAAAATAAAAAAAGGGCGACTCCTGGAGCCGCCCCATCGCAATAGCCATAGCTAATGCTGCCTTAGTTTGCCTTTATAATTCGATGGTTAGCAGAGCGATCTCCATCCATAATTTTCAATAAGTAGATACCTGGTTGTAAAGACTGTAGATTCATTTGGAGTTGCGTGCCCACTTCGCGCTTTAATTCCCTACCCTCCATATCCATTAGTCTTGCAGATATCGATTCTTTTGCATCTATATGGATGAAGTTGGACGTAGGGTTGGGGTAGATTTTGATCTTAAGGTCTTCCAGGCCGAGAGCTACTTCTGATACTGTGAAGGTGAATTCATCAGCCACCGACCCCCCATTTCCATCGGAGGTAGATATTGAGATAGTCGTTGTTCCAATTCCAACCTCAGAAATAGTGAGTGTTGCTTCTGTGACTGCAACTGTTGCTACATCCGTATTATTACTCGTTGCGGTAAAGGTTAGCTCATCACCATCTGGGTCAGCGAAAACTTCTGCTAAGTTTATTGAAGTAGTTTCAAAACCCTGATCCACGTTTTCATCAATTATTGGATTTGCTACAGTAGGTGCATTATTGTTTACTGAGAAGCTGAATGCGTCTGAAACAGAGCCGCCAAAACCGTCATCAGCAGTTATGGTGATGGTGCTAGATCCAACACCTACTTCATTGATTTGAATCTGATCTCCTTCAATAACCTCTGCAGTCACAACATTTTCATCTGAACTCTCTACTGAGATATTCAATGAGTGCCCTTCTGCGTCAGAAAATACGTTTGCATAGCTAATTACTGTTGATCCGAATCCGGCGTTATCCTGCACATCACTGAGTTCGTTTTCAACAATCGGAGCAGCGTTCGGAGCAGTTGTCACTGTTACCGTCCACTCTTGTGCTTCCCCATACTCAGATGTTACTGTGTAGACAACAGGGCTACTAAAGTCCTGTGCTCCGCTCAGGTCAAGTTCAGCATAATCAGAGATACTTATTGTCGGATTCAGGTTGCTGACATCTGTACCGAAAAGCGTTTCGATGGTAATTGTATGGTTTTCAGCATCAATGACTGCATTTCCGGTTTGCTCAGCTAAGCTGAATGTCAGAATATCATTTTCAATTTCGATCCTTCGGATTCGGTAAAGTTCATCATCCACGCCATTGTACCCCATGAAATAGGCGTAATTATCCAGTATGCCAAGGGTATAGTAATCATCACCGTTTTGCACATAAGGTTCTACCTCAGCAACAAATTCAATATCTCCCATTCCATCATATCGGTGTAATCCGTAAGGGTTTCCGTCTGATTGAGCTCCAAAGTACATATAAGGTCCGAACTCAAAGAACGAAGATGGGTTGGAAGCTTCTGCTCCAGTAACTAAATCGAAAGGGGTTAGATCCGTACCATCGTATTTGAACAGTTCGCTTCCATTCACGCCATCAAAAGCCTCGAAGTACAAAATATCCTTGAATTCGAAAAAGCCATTAGGGTAGGAGTCTCCCGATGGATTGACGTCAATCAATTGAACGTTGGTTCCGTCAACAATATGCAAATCGTGACCATTAACACCGTCATTGGCCTTAAGCACTAGTTTGTTTTGGTATTCGGTTAGATTACCAGGTGATGAACTCGAAGAGCCTTCAAAAATATCAATAATGCTCACAGAAGTTCCATCATACATACCCAGTTCCTGTCCTTGAGTAGATGATGTAGCTCTGAAATACAAGTTTGATCCTGCAACAGTCAACTCACTGGGGCTGGAGTGGCCAGTTCCTGAATTAATATCAGCTACAAGGCTGACGGTGGCACCATCGTACTTCCAAAGTTCATTACCACTTGTAGCATCCCTTGCCTTAAAATAGAGATCGTTATTGTAAATGCAGAATTCACCCGGGTATGAGCTATTCGTCCCCTCATTGATGTCTTCGACAAGCGTGATTGTGGACCCATTGTAAGTATAAAGCTCACAACCGAATTCATCAGAACATCCTTGAAAATAAAGTGCTCCATTGTACTCAAAGAAACCATCTCCTTCGGACCCGGAATAATTGAATACTTCGAAGCTGGAGCCGTCATACACATAGATCACATCGTCTTCTGCAGTGTATCCAAAATAGAGCAATTTATCGCCAAAGCTTACCATATTATACCCTTCCGTTGCATCAATGCCGGGATATTGATCGGCTACTAACTCGGTTGTTGTGCCATCGCTGGACCATAGCTCGCGACCATTGATCCCATCATCAGCTGTGAAGTATATTTTATCACCTAGCGCTGTTATATAATAGGGGTCACCAGATTCCGTCTTTCCGTGCGTAGGTACTCGTGAAGCAGTGGTCCCGTCATATTCATACAGTTCCCAGCGCCGACTATTGTCGTTAAAAACTGTGGTGAAAACTACTTTCCCGTTTAGCTCTGTCATATGTCTGGGAGACCTTTGTCCTTCACCCATGTCGATGGTGTTGAGGTTGGTTCCGTCGTACTCTCTTAGTGTAGTGATGGTTCCGTCGTATCCCTGAAAATAGAGCTTTGAATTGATCACGGAAAGGAAATCCGGATTGCCATTCCCTGAACCTGGATTAAGATCGATTCTGGTAACCGATGTGCCATCGAATTTATATAGTTCATCCCCATTAACTCCATCATCTGCTTCGAAATACATGTTACCGTTAACAATGGCGAAATGGGAGCCACCGCTTACTCCATTTGCAATGTTTGAATTTCCACTACCTTCGTTGATGTCTCCTACATTTGTCACAGTGGTTCCATCGTACTCCCATAGCTCCCCTCCAAAATCACTTCCGCTTACAAAACCATAGAAATAAAGCTTGGAATTGAACTGCGTCATAAGTCTAGGGTTTCCAATCGTGTTATCCACATTGGTTACATCGGTACCATCATAGACCCACAAGCTCTGCGAGCCTGTGCTGGCATTGAAATAAAGTTTACCATCATATTCTTCGAAATCAGGACTCGTTGCGGCAGACCCAATGGATCCACCACGAATATCCTGTACTAAAGAGGTGGAAGTACCATCGTATTTCCAGAACTCTTGTCCATTGACCCCATCATCTGCGAAGAAAACCAGTTCGTCATTATAAACGACGAGGTATTCGGGATCAGACCCTACTGAACCTTCTTGAATATCATGAACTTGAGTGGCTGTGGTTCCATCGTACTTCCATAATTCGTTTCCGTCAACTCCATCGTCTGCAGCGAAGTATAAGTCTGATCCCCATACGGTCAAGTAGCTGGGATTTGAATCACCGGATGAGTTGATATCAATCAGGGTGGCGGTAGTGCCGTCATATTTCCATAATTCCCTTCCGTTCGTTCCATCATCCGCGGTGAAGTACACTGTGCCATTTAGGTCGATGAAATCACGTGCAGCAAAGGTTCCTGTAGTCACGTCGATGGTGGTATAGTCTGTCCCATCGTAGATACCGACATTGGCATGGACAGAGGTAAAGAAAACTTTGTCTCCAGCTTTGTCCATTACATGGCTAAGCGGAATGGTTTGCTGTGGCAAAGTATTAATGTCCTGAACAAGTTCAGGTGTTTGCGCTTTGACTGAGAGAAATCCCATCAGCATAGCAGCGATAGTTGTTAAGTTTTTGATTTTTGTCATGGCATTGCGATTTTGTTCAGCTCAAAGTCACTGAAATGCCAAGAGGTTTTACCTGACCTTATGGGTTAGTTTTTAAAAAATAAATCGTAAGTGATTGTGAATCAGCTCGTTTTGAGCATGAATTGAAATGCCTCTTTACGGTTACCAACCCCCATTTTTGAATAGGCATTTCGAAGATGAAATTTTACCGTACTCACAGAAATGAACAGTTCTTCTGAAATATCAGGATTGGATTTGCCCTCTATGCTGAGTTTGAGGGCATCAAACTCACGTTCCGTAAGTGGAGTGTGTAGTTTTTTATTCAGTTCGTCCATATCCATTTCCATAGCCAATTCGGATGGGCTGGAATGAAGTTCCATGAATCGTTTTTTCAAGGCCTCTACCTGAAGCTCCTGCGCTTCTCTTTCTGCCTTTAATTTTTTGTTTCGCTGAATGAAGAAAATAGCTAAAGCGACAATGGTCATGACGGCTCCTACACCAATAGCAATCTGCGCATTTCTAGCACTGGCAAGGTTGGCCGTTTGCAATTCATTTTCCAAAGACAAACGTTCAATTTCCGCTTCTTTTTTGGCTGTTTCATATTTCGTCTCAAGTTCCTCAATCTGTTTAGATTTTTCAAGTGTAAAAACCTCTTGTTGCTTCGCTTTACTTTTCACTAAATATTCATGAGCCCTTTGATAGTTGGAGGTGGCAAGACTAATTTGTTCCAGTAATTCATAGGTATATATGACATCTTGTGCTAACTCATTTTTTTCTGCCATATCGAGTGCTTCTTTAGCCAGCTCGTTGGCTTTTTTATAATTACCCCGGGCAAACTCATTTTCTGCCATCGATTGAATGGTATTCTGAATGCCCGAAGAAAATTTTATTTTTTTAAAAAGAGCTAATGCCTTTTCGAGATATTCATCTGCTTGATCAAATTGCTCTAAGAGGCTGTAGGTTGTTGCTGTGTTTAGAAAAGTATTAGCAAGTCCATCTTTCTCATTTATAGCTTGAAAAATTTCGGATGCTTGGTTGTAATAGTCAAGCTCGCTATCATAATCTCCGGAATAGCTGGCCATAATTCCCAGGTTATTGAGCGCATGGCCAAGTCGTAGCGAGTCTCCAAAAGACCTGGATAGTGACTCTACTTTTTTATAATATTCTACTGCTCGCTCGTCTTCCTCTTGAAACATAAAATCAATTCCAATATTGTTGTAAGCATCTATTAGGGTTACAGTGTCCTTAAATGCTTCTGCTATTTTCAGAGCTTTGAAGCAATACCAGGTAGAAGTATCATAGCTGGCCATGTAGCTGTGAGCCGACGAAAAGGCAATATAAATCTGGCCCTTTAAAGAATCATTTTGCACATTCTGAAGTGCTTCAGCAGCAAGAATCAGTGCTTTTTCTGCATTAGTTTCCGCGTATTCTTTAGCAAGCAATGTTAAAGTAGAAGTGTATTCAGTCGTATTTTGACTCAGTTTGGATAGCTTAGACTCAAGGTCCTCAATGTTCTTTTGACCAAAGACATGAAGTGTGATTGATTGGAATAGGGTCAGGAGAAATATTTGTGGAAATAGACGGATCACGAATCCAAATTAACTAACCCTGAATAGACAACCAATAAAACCCGAGATTTACCTGTGGGTATGAAAGAAGCGAAATAAAAAAGGGCGGCTCCTGGAGCCGCCCATCGCAATAGCCATAGCTAATGCTGCCTTAGTTTGCCTTTATGATGCGCTTGGTTTCCGTTGATTCACCGTCACTGATTTTTAGGAGATACATGCCGGCCTCAATCGCTCGCAGATCCATTTGGATATGTTGACCGTTGGCAATTTGCAAGGTTCTTCCATTTAAGTCAATCAGCTTTACTTCCAGTGATTTGCTCGAACCGATATTCAGGAAGTCCACGGTAGGGTTTGGATACAACTTTACACTTAAGTCTTCAACTAGCCCGAGTGGAGCTTCTGTAACGGTGAAAGTAAACTCATCAGAAACAGACCCTCCAAAACCATCGGATGCGGTTACTGTGATGGTACTTACTCCAATTCCTACTTCAGTTACTCGAATATTATTATTTGAAGCTAGTTCTACGGTCACAACATCCGTATTACTGCTTTCAACTGAAATAGTCAATGAATGTCCATCGGCATCAGCGAAAGCATTCACATAGCTGATGAGTACCGAGCCGAATCCTTCTTCCTCACTCAGGTCTTCAAATGCTGTCTCAAGAGTAGGGGCTGTATTTTCACCAACGATCACTGACACGTTCCAATCTTGTGTAGAACCATCCTCCGCTGTAACGGTGTAAACCACCGAATTAGTAAAATCCTGTGCTCCTCCCGGGGAATAAGTAGCATTGTCAGAAACAGTGATGGTAGGAGTGAGATTCGTCACATCCGTTCCTATTTCTACTTCAATGCCTACGGTGTGATTGTCCTTGTCAATGACCGCTTCACTAGTCTGTTCTGCCAGAGAGAAGGTTAAAATATCATTTTGCTTACTAGCACAAAACGTATTGAATGAGACACCTTCATCATAGCTGTAATTCGCTTCTGCATAAGCTACATCCGTGGTTTGGGCGCATGTAAGATTTGGATTATCGTAGATGTCCAAACTGTACACCTTCCCAATGTTTATTTCCTTAAGGTCATTTGAGTAGAGGTAAACCACACTATTGTTGAGTGTCCCTTCCGGATCGAAGTATACATTGCTCAAATCAATATACTGGATGTTATTGTATTCCAACTGCAAGTAATACAATCTGGAAGGATCAGACGGCAGGATGAGTTCTTCAAGCTTTCCTCGTTGTGGTTCGCCTTCTGTACCATCTCCTCCGTAGATATCAATTCGTTCCAGCAAATTGTTATTCATAAGGTCTAGTGACACTACATTGGTTTCCAATAATTCTATGGATGTTAAACCGGTCAGGTTACTCACATCCAAAGAAGTAATGTTATTACCTGAAGCACTCAGTTGTTCGATGTTTGTCAACCCTGTCAGGTTAAGTTCATTTAGATTGTTATAGTCTAAATAAAGTCGAGTGAGCAATGTATTATTTGATAGATCGATTGAAGGGATATCATTGTAATACAGATTTAGAAACTGAAGGGATGTGTTTTGGGATAAATCAACTGACAACAACTCACAGGAATTGCAATTGAAATCTGTAAGATTTGGATAAAGCGTCAGGTCCAAGCCTGTCATAGCCGTCCTTGACACATTTATAGTTTCCAAAAGCAGGTTATTGCTCAAATCAATTTCGGCAACACCTTCTCCAAAACTTTGCGTGAAGATGAAACTTGTTAATTGGGTATTGGCAGTTACATCTACTTCGTTGAGTGAGGCCTGATATTCAATTCTCAATCCATCCAGATTTTCGAACGCTTCGATACCGGTGAGATCTGTTACTGCATAGCTAAATGTTCGGAGCTCTCCTGTATACGCCAGTGCTTCCCCATAGGTAATGTCTCCATCACTGTTTGAATCCACACCGGAATTAATGATGCTTGTTTTCCAAAAGCCGTCCGGAATGTGGACAATCTCATCCGAATCACAATAGGCAGAGAAACTTGCTCCTGCATCTATGTTTGTCCAGTTTTCCTCGGAATACCTGGCCTGATCTACCTTGATACAACTCAATCCTGAGTTACCCGTAGCGTCAAACACAGTGAAATTTTGGTTGTTCCCATTTTTGACATTGAGGAGTGTTAGATTATTATCACTAATGTCTAATCCTGTAGTACCTGTGAAATATTGAAGTTCATCTGCCGTGGTGATGCTTAGACCTGAAAGGTCTAACACTCCTGTGAAAGCGGCTGCTTCACTCAATCTAATATCACCATCTGCATTTAGATCAATGGCAGGAGTGTAGCTTAAGAGTGCTGTCTCAAGGTTTGCATCAGCAAACGGAATAGGAAAATCATCACAATCAATATCAAAGCTTTGACCCTCATCAATATTGATGAAGTTGGCTTCCGCATAAGCCACATCGTCCACTGCAATACAGGTTAAGTTAGGGTTGCCATTAGTTCTGAATTGAGGCGCGAAAATACCTTCGATATTGCCGTTCTTGACATTTAATGAGGTAAGGTTGTTATCCTGAACATCCAAGTGTGATAGGCCTGGTACATGGCTAAAATCCAGCTCAGTAAGCGCATTGTTTCTGAAAACAACGGTTCGGAGTTCTTTATTATTAGAAATATCTACCTCCTCAAAGTATGAATCATTCAGGTATAAGTTTGAGAGTGCCGGATTGTTCCTCAAGTCCAACGATGTGAAGTTGCTGTTTTCCATACCGTTTAACTGTAAGGTGCTCAGCAGTGGATTCATGGAGAGATCGATCGAGCCAATGGCAGCACCTGGCAATTTTAGGGTGGTCAGCTTTGTACACTGTGTCAGATTGATAATCGAGGTATTAAAAGTTGTGGGGAGTTCAAGTGTTTGGAGTGCCGTGAAAGCTTCAAACCCGGAAATAATGGATAAGCTGGTGTATGCAGTATATTTCAACTCTGTTATTTGTTCAGCCTCACTGACCTGAATATCCCCGTCATCATTGAGATCATACCCATCTGCAATAAGTCTATTTTCAAAAGCAGTCGGAACACTGGCAGTACAATCTGTACAGTAGTTGGCAGCAGGGAAAAAATTCCAGTTGTTTTCTGAATAGACAGGATCATCCACTGTAATAAATGAAGGATACCAGGAAGCCCAGGTAATGTTCGTGATTGCCTCATTGTTTCCATTATCGAGGCTCAGAACCCGCAGCTCACTGATGCCGGAAATATCTAGTGTAGTTAAAGCTGGATTTTCAGATAAATCAAGGTTTCCAATGTCCGTTTGTGCCACATCCAATCCGGTAATTCCAGTGAAGTATCTTATCTCACTGACGTTCTTTATTGGATTCTGTCCTATGTCAAGCACCCCTGTGTAAGCAGCAGCCTCTGTTTTTGTGATTACCCCATCAGCATCAGTATCTATAGCAGGAGTGTGTTCTAAAAGGGCCGTCTCAAATGCCTTATCAATAAATACTATTTGACCGGGAACACAGATATCTCTGAAATTTGAAAATCCATTTAATGTCAGAGTGGTTGCGTTAGGGAAAGGGTCGGTTGGATTATCAACCTGAATGCAGGTGAGGTTAGGATTATCGCCAATGGCGATGTAATCTAGCTTGTCATTGTTTCCATTGGCTAAGTTTATGGACTCAATGAGACTTTCTGTTTCGTAAAAATCAGCACTCCAGTGATAGAAAAAAGTCAGGTTGACATTGCTTGATAAGTCAAGTTCCGTCATTGAGGTGTTTGAACTATAGAGCATTTCAAGTGAGGTGTTTTGTGATAAATCGATTGTGGTAATCGGGTTATCGATTATGATCAGCGATTTAAGATTGCTCAATGAGCTGACGTCAATGGAAGTAAGGTTGCTGGTCCTACATTCCAGGTATTCAAGATTAGGAAACTGTGTAAAATCGAAGGTGTTTGAGAGCGGATTGTCTCCGTATCCCAGTTGCGTCAAACTTGATTCAATGCTGGCAGGAAAGGTAAAAGTAGAAATCTCATTTTGCCAGAAATTGATTCCCTTTAGATTGATGTTGTTGGTTACATCAATGGAAGTCAATTGATTCCCTCTAACATCCAAATAGATCAGGCCGGTGTTGCTGTTTAGGTCAAGAGTAGTTAGTTGATTAGTAAATAGAACAAGCGTATCTAGTTGTGTATTCTGTGAAACATCTATAGATGACAGTGAATTTGAGTATGCATAGAGGTAAGTAAGGGCAGTAAGGTCTGTGACATCAAGATTCGTTAAACTATTCTGGGAAATGTTCAGTTTGGTGATGTTAATAAAAGCTTCCAGCCCGGTAGCATCACTGATACTCTGATAGTAGAGGTTTAAGAAACCGGTAAAAGCCTCCGCTTCACTCACCTGTATTTCATCGTCACCGTTGGTGTCGATGACCGGATCATGGGCGAGCAGGGCATTTTTAAAATTCGTATCGTTAAACGTTACGTTTTGAGCACTTGCTAGTTGATTCAGTGCAACCACTATGGAAGCAAAGAGCAAGAATTTTTTAACTAAGACATTTGTCATGGCATTGCGATTTTGTTTGGATCAAACTTCTCGCGATACCATAAGAATCTGCCTGACCTTATGGGCTAGTTTTGTCCTACCCTTGTGGGTAGTTTTGTCAAGAACTAGCTTGAGGTAGCCTGGAAAGCGAATTTCAATGCCTCTTTTCTATTAGACACTCCCAGCTTTTGGTAGACATTTTTGAGGTGATACTTCACTGTATTGGTAGAAATGTAGATTTTATCTGCGATCTCACTGTTGTTTTTATCGGTCATTGCCATCTGCAAAACCTCAAATTCACGATCACTCAGTGGCTCCTTTAGTGCTTTGTTTAGCTGATCAATGGAGATGTGCGATTCCTCGGGTTTGAAGTCAATGAGCTGTTTGATCTGGAGTCGCAATTCACTGATTTCCGACTGCATCAATTGTTCTTTTATCCTACTTTTTGAAATAAGTGAATAGGTAATGAGCGATCCGGTTACTAATACAATGATCACCAAAACAGTCAGCCAAAATGTAGTATTTTGTTCTTGAGCAAGTTTTGCTATCGCTACATCACTTTCCAATTGCAAAATCTCATTTTCACTTGCTATTTTATCCACTTCATATTTTACGGCCAGTTCAGAAGCTGCCCGTTGGGCTTCAATGGTTTTGATCGAATCGGAAAGGATGCCGGCTGTTCTTAGCGCATCATATGCTTCTCCTGATCGTCCCACTTTGTTTAGGAGCTGTGCATATTTCTTTTGAGCAATGTGGAGATGCTTGATCGACCTTATTTCTTCTGCAAGTTTTATGTTTGTTTCTGTAAGCTTAATAGCCGCTTGTTTCCGTCCCTGCTTTTCATAAGATTCAACCGCTGCTGTGTTGGCCATCAAAATCAGGTCACTTTTTTTCAACTGTGCCACTCTATCACTGGCTTTCAGGCTCCACTCCAGGGCTTGTTCCGGAAAATCCATTTGATTTAAGATCATGGCACGATTGATCCATCGGTTCGCCAGGTTGATTTCATCATTAAACTGCTCATGAATTTCAATGGATTTCTTATTGTAGAAAAGGGCGCTATCCCATTCGCTTTTTCGCAGAAAGGCTTTTGAAAGATTGTTATACCGGGTGCCCAGTGAATTGTAATTCCCGGAACTCTTCGCCAGAAGGAGTATAGACTCTTTAAAGTATTGGATGGCCTCATCCGGATTGTTCATTTCCAAAGCGGCATATCCCAGTGTGTTCAGGTCAAAACCTATGGCTGCAGTGTCTCTTCTTTGCTTATCTATCGCATAAGCAAGCTCCAGCAAGTTCATGCCTTCTTCCAGACTACCTTGCTTTAGGTGAGCATTGGACATGTTGTAGTAACCTACTGCTACCTCCGAGCTATCATTCAATTCAACTGCAAGATCAAAGGAAGCTTTATAGTACTGCAGCGCCTTATCGTGGATTCCTAAATCACTATAGCAAAAACCAATATTGCTAAACGTTTCCTGTAGTACTTTCCTGTTTTCCAACAGTTTGATTTGCGGTTCTTCACTCGCTAGCAGGTAGTTCTTCAGGGAGTTTTTGATGTCTGCCAGATAGTAGTAAGCATCTCCCTTTTTGCTGTATAAATAGTAGTAGTCTTCATAGAATTGCGACAGGTTGAGTAGTGAATCTGCTTGTTTGATAGCTTCTTCGTACTCCTCATCCTCAATCAAATCATGGACTGCTTTTGAAACATCCGACTGGGAAAATAGAAGACAAGGAAATAGTACTAATACCAGATTAAGACTTTTTGACCACATAAACTAAGGCTTCTTTGCGATTGCTGACGCCTAATTTACCATACGTGTTTCTTAAATGGAACTTTACGGTGCTGATTGATATAAATAATTCATTTCCGATCTCACTATTTGATTTTCCTTCCAGGCTGAGTTTGAGCACCTCGAATTCTCGTTCACTCAGTGGAGTGTTTAGCTTTTTATTCAATGCAGTCATATTAAGGCTTATATCCGGAGGTGTAGCATTTAGTTCGATTAGCCTTTTATGCATTGCTTCCAATCTCAGCTCCTGTGTCTCCATATCTGCTTTGCGTTGCAGAACCCTGATCCTGATTTTATAAAGAGCAAAGGCCGAACCTATGATGAATAAACAGCCGAGCGTATAAAACCACCAGGTTTCCCAGAAGGGGGTTTCCAACAGAATTTCAACTGATTTTATTTCACCCCAGTCTGTATCATGATACCTGGCCTTTACTTGAAATGTGTATTTGCCACCCTCCAGATTCGTATACCTGACATACCGTCTGTCTTTGGATGGAATCCAGTCTTTATCCTGCCCGACTAATCGGTACGAATAAGAGATTTTTTCCTGCTCATGAAAATCGGGAGAGGTAAAAGAAAATGCTAAAGAATTGTGCTGGTAGTCAAGAATAATTTCATCAGTAAAGTCAATGGCTTTTTCAAGTGGATAAGTGTCATTTGCTACTTCGAAAGAAAGCAGGTTTACTTTTGGGGCTGTCTTCTTATATGACTCATTTTGGGCAGTCATTTTTAAATAGTTCCCATGCGTTCCATAATAGACATCTTCATCTATTATCCTTAGAACCCCTTCACGATTAATGATGCCATCAGAAAGGTCATAATTGATTATTTGCATTGAAGTGGGATCTAGAAAGCTAATACCCCTTTGTGTCTTCAACCAGAGATTATTTTTATGATCAACCTCTATCTGAGAAATGATATTTCCCGGTAAATCAGAATTGATCACGGTATATATTTCAGTAGAATTTTCACCTTTCCTGATCAGTCCTGAGGTGGTGCCTAACCATATGGTTCCTTTTCTATCTTTTGCGAGGGATAATACGTCTGGATCTTTCTTCCCTTCAGATAGCTTCAAGGGAAGCTTGGAAAGCTGGTCAGATTCAGGTTGATAAATGGTTACTCCTTTGCTCGTCCCAAACCAAATAGAGCCATCTTCTTGAAGGATCGCTTGATTCTGCCACTCTTCGACGTTTTGATCATTTGTTAGCTTGCTAAGCTGATGAGAAGATAGATCAAGTTTAAAAGAACCTCCGAAACGTGTTAGAATTAACAACTGTTGATCATCCCATTTCAAGAGCGTGTTAAGTGAAATTTCCCGCCCTTCAAATTGCGCAAACTCAAGCTTGTTAAAGCTTTTGGAAGACTTATTGAAAGTATACAACTGATTATCATATCCAATCAGATATATAATGTCCTTGTATTCCAGAATGACCGAAAATTGAGTTTCACCGCCATACTTGTAGAACTTTGATTCACCCGTAATCTTATCTATTTCATAAACTCCATATAGCGAAATGCCGGTTATATATATCTTATCATAAACCCCAGACAAATCAGATACTACCTTCAGTGGGTTTTCTGAAAATGGGACGGTAAATGCGGAGAAAAGCGATTGCTTTTTATTTGAATAGGAGATGCCATGCCTTCCGCCTACCCACACACCATCGCCTTCTGCATACACAGCATAAGTAAACCCCGGAAACGGGGAAGACTGATTGTTAACATCTGCCGGGAGGAATGTCAACTCTTTTGAGTTCACATCATATAACCCCAGCCCTCTTCGCCTACCTGAAACCCAAAATTCAGTTTCAGACTTTTTAGCCAGATCATAAATGCGAACAGTTTCTGAGGGATCAGTATACACGCCTTCCCACTTTTCTTTGTCTATGTGATAAATGTCTACTCCTGCATGAAAAAAGCCTCCCAGTAATCGGGTGCTATCAATTTGAATTAAGGAAAATAAGCCATGCCTGTTTTTTGGTGTGAGCGGATGATCGATCACTTTAAATGATTCTTTTTTGATATCGAAGCGGATCAATCCGCTCGTTGTGCCAAGCCAAAGTAGGGAGGAGTCATATGCATCCAGAACCAATCCTCGTATTGCCTTTACTCCCGGAGTTGTGACATCTTCAAATGGGTCGTAGTTCACACTTGTACCCTCTTTTATGTTGAATTTACTAAGTCCAAATCCATTATCAAATCCAACCCATAGGTTGCCATTTCCGTCACATATAATTTCTCTGACACGATCTGCGGCTATGCTGCTGGGGTTTTTAGGATCATGCTGATAAGAACTAAAAGTCTCTGTCGCCGGATCAAACTTATTGATGCCGCCGCTATTTGTACCAACCCATATATTCCCTTCTGTATCCTGGCAGAGCGCAGTTATAAAGTCATCAGAAATCTCATAGCCCAGATCCTGTGTGAAAGGCTTTATTTCATATCCATCATAGCGACAGAGCCCGGATGCTGTACCGAACCACATAAAACCTTTTTGGTCTTTTAAGAAAGCATAAGCCTGATTCCCCGGTAATCCCTCACGTTCAGTCAGTCTGGAAAACGTAATTTCCTGACTGCTGGCGTGAAAACAAATAAGCACTAAAACTAAGACAGCACTAAATCTCACTTTACAATTATGTAATTATTAAAGTATTAAATTATCGAAATCAATCCCGGAAACACAATCAACAAGATCAGAAATAATAGTTGAATAATCACAAAAGGAATAATGCCCTGATAAATGTGGCTGGTTTTCACTTCCGGAGGAGCTACACCTTTCAGATAAAACAAAGCAAAGCCAAATGGAGGGGTCAAGAATGATGTCTGCAAGTTGATTGCAAGCAAGATTCCAATCCAGATTAAATCCACCCCTAGTGAGACAAAAATGGGTGCTACTACAGGTACGATGATGAAGACAATCTCTATAAAATCAATGAAGAAGCCCGAGATAAACACAACGATCATGACTACAATGAGAAAAGTAGTCGCATCCAGATCAGCACTTTGTATAAGATTCAGTAAAAATTTATCGCCCTCTAATCCTCGAAAGACCAACGAAAATGCGGTTGCTCCTACTAAAATCATAAAGACCATGGAGGTAAGCATAGTGGTTTCCTTCATCACTTCTTTTAGTATGGACAAGTTGAATTTCTTACTCACCAGTGCCAAAATCATTGCGCCAAAAGCACCAACACCGGCAGCCTCGGTAGGCGAAGCGATTCCGGCGAAAATGGAACCCAGCACAATCAGAATCAGGATGAAAGGAAACAGAAAGGACTTTACTACCTCTGCTGAAAAGCCTTCTGATCGGAATTCCTTTACTTGCTCCCTCGAAACTTTTGGTACTCGCTCCGGGAAGATTTGTCCATAAATAATGATGTAAAGCAGGTAGATCACCACCAGGCAAACCCCGGGAACCACTGCCGCCAGAAAAAGATCACCTACCGATACATTCAGCACACTACCTAAGAGGACAAGAACTACCGAAGGAGGAATTATTTGACCAAGTGTTCCGGAGGAGGCGATTACTCCTGTACTGATTCGTGGGCCGTATCCGTTTTTCAGCATGGTAGGTAAGCTGATCAGGCCCATGGTGACGACCGTGGCTCCTACAATACCTGTGGATGCGGCCAGCATAGCACCAACCACCACAACCGCGATGGCCAGCCCGCCGCGAATTTGACCAAATAGCATACTCATGGTGTGAAGGAGTCTTTCAGCAATGCCGGACTTCTCCAGCATCATGCCCATGAAAATGAAAAGTGGAACGGCCAGCAACACAAAGTTTTGCATGGTGCCATATACCCTGAGGGAAAGAAGATAAAAGAAGTCAATATCGAAAACGATCAGGCCAACGAAGACAGAAAGCCCGCCGAGGGTAAAGGCAACCGGATAGCCTAATAAAATCAACAGGAATATTACTCCAAATAAGATTAATGGGAGATACTCAATCATGGTTTATCGTAGATAAAATAGATGTTGCTGATCGTTTGAAGGGAATAGTTATCTTTTTCTACAATGTCTTTGGCTACTTCTTTCATCCCGGTAGTATCAATGCCAATTTTTAGAAAATGCGGGCCTCCATCGAATTTACTGATATCAATAAATGAGGTAAAACCAAACTCGTATGACCTGGGGTGTTGTGTTTTAAACCAACTGATGCTATCCAGACGTGTTTCATCAATACGAATATTAAGTCGCTTTTTAAAATAAAAGGTGACTGAGTCTGAGGATAGCCGATCCCACTTTCCTTTTTCTAATTTTTTTCCTTCAAAAAGATGGATACCACCGAAAGCATCAAGATCTTTTAGAAAAACCTTGAGTGTATTATCATGCACAATGTCTGACTGTATAGTGGCAACTAACCTGTCAGTGTTGTTTCTAGTGTTTTCATAATTGGAAGAAATATACTCGCCCAAAGCAGCTTTGATGTAGTAGGCTTCTTCCTTTGCGTCCCGAATACTCTTAGTTAGGTAAACAAACCCTCCTGTGATGATAAGCACAACAATAGGAATCAAATACGACCGCCATCCTTTTGTATTAGAAATAAGTACCAATAATGATCTTCTGTATAAGAAGGAAAGTGTAACAACCCTAAAAATGAGAGCGACATAATAAAACCAGTCTGCTGACCAATTTTTTCTTCTGAAATAGCCATTTGTAAGGAAATCTATAAAAACCAAAATTGTCAGTAGAAAGTAGAAGAGAATTAGTATGCCAATGACCCCTCCCATGTAGGTGTTTTCACTCATCAAAGGAGTGATTAGCTCAAAGAAGAAAATAAAGGAAAAGATAAAGGAAGCAAACCCTACAAGCGTCCCAAAGAAAATAAATGAAATGCCATAAATGATCGAAGAGAGTTCTTCTAATCTCAGTACCATTTTAACAAGCGAGCCTGAATTGGTTAGTTCTTTTTTAAATTTTCCTTTGAATTTCAAGGAGGTGGCATCTATGCCTTTAGGAAAAACATAGCTGAGCCCTACCGAAGCAACCCAAATTCCCCTGACGAGGATGTGAAGGATGTAACCAAAACTTAACAAGCGAATCGCTTTTTCAATTATCCCGAACAACTTATGTAGCTGGCTACCACGCTCAAACGATTGGAGTGCCCACATTTCTAAAAAGTCTGGAATTTGAAATAAGGTATAAAGCAAAAGTGCCGATATTAATAGCTCCGCTTCCCAGCTATTCAGCTGGATAGTTTTCAGCCAACTCGGAGTTTTTTCAACCTGCGGCTTATTGGTTTTCTTGTCCTCCATGGGTGATTGTCTTGATTGATTGTATGATTAGTGAAATGCCCTGAAGCGCTAATAATAAAAAGCCTACAGGAATGGTTGACTTAATAATCCATCTGGCTGGAAGTCCGCCGGGCTGAGGACTGGTTTCATTCATAGAAAATGAGCTCTGAACAAAAGACAAAGACTCCCAGAAAGCAACAGCACAAAATGGCATCAGGAGCAGGAGTGTTCCGATTAGGTTTACCCATGCTTTAGATTTTGGAGAGAACCGGTGATAAAAAACATCTACCCGTACATGCTTATCCTCTTTCAAGGTATAGGCTGCCCCAAGCAAGAAAATGGCTGCAAACAGATGCCACTCCAATTCAAAAGAAGCGGCTGAGGTGATGCTGAAAGTATATCGTAGAATTACATCCACAACGATTATCAACACCAAAAGCAGGGTAAGCCACGAAATGGCCTTACCAATTGTTTTATTTAGGTTGTCGATTAGGGTCACATCAACGAAAATAGTAAAAGAACCGTAACCATCTTTATACCTTTGCAGAATGAAGGACATCAGGAAAGAGACGTTGGAGAGTTTGACAATCTGGTTTGAAGCGAATGGAGAAAAGAAATTTCGTGCAAAGCAGGTATGGGAATGGTTGTGGGCGAAATCCGCCAGGACTTTTGATGAAATGTCGAACCTTTCCAAACCCCTTCGGGATAAGCTGAAAGAGGAATTCGTGATCAATCACATCACGATCGACAATTCTCAGCTTTCCAATGATGGCACCATTAAATCCGCATTTCGTCTTCACGATAAACATCTGATTGAAGGAGTACTTATTCCGGCAGACGATCGCATGACGGCCTGTGTTTCCTCTCAGGTTGGCTGCTCACTAAGTTGTAAGTTCTGTGCGACCGGATACATGAAAAGAGAACGAAACCTGGATGGTGGTGAAATTTATGATCAGGTGGTGGCGATTAGAGATCAAGCGGAAGAACACTATCAAAAACCTCTTTCTAATATTGTATTTATGGGTATGGGTGAGCCATTGCTCAACTACAAGGGAATGATGGAAGGGATTGATCGCATCACAGCCGAAGATGGATTGAATATGTCACCGAAGCGCATCACGGTTTCCACTGCAGGCATTGCGAAGATGATTCAGAAGCTAGCCGACGATGAAGTGAAGTTCAACCTGGCACTTTCGCTTCATGCAGCAGATGACAAGAAACGTGATTCCATCATGCCTATCAATGAGACCAACACCCTTGAGGCATTGCTTAAAGCACTGAACTATTTCTACGATAAAACAGGAAACCGAATCACGTTCGAATACATCCTTTTTTATGATTTCAACGACTCAATCGAAGATGCAGACAAGTTGCTGAAATATGCGCGAAAGGTTCCCGGAGTTCGTGTCAACATCATTGAGTACAATCCAATTTCCGAAGCATCATTCACCAAAGCTGACCCTGAGACCATCGATCGGTTTGCTAATCACCTGATCAAGGGAGGGATTCATACAAGTGTGCGTAGAAGTCGGGGTAAAGACATTGATGCCGCATGCGGACAGCTGGCGAATAAAAGTAAGGTGGCGTAGTTTGAAACAAAAATTTTATTTTTGCGCCTCTTTCTCTTTTTAAATGAGAGCGGTAAAACCATCACATATATTTATAATCGGGCTGCTGATAAGTGCTTTCACTTTATCTATCCGGTTTTTTGCCCATCAAAAAGTAGTCGCTTCCATCTCGGATTCTCGATTGGTTGAGGTCTCTGGAATAGATGAGTCTTATACAAATCCCGGTTATTTCTGGACACATAATGATAGCGATAGCGATCCGATTATTTACTTGATCGACAAAGAGGGAAATATTCACATGGAAGTGACTTTGGAGGGAATTGAAAATCGGGATTGGGAAGAGATTGTCACCGTCAATAATGGAGAGCAGTCGTTTATTTATGTCGCCGAGACAGGTGATAACCGGGCCGTGCATGAGTCTGTCAGTTTGATTCAGCTGGAAGAACCAATATTCAACTCTGCCACGTCCAATGTCCCGAGAGAGAAACTTAAAATCATGCAGTTCAAATACGCTGAAGGAGCTAGAGATGCTGAGGCTGTGTTGTATGATTATCAGAAGCAGGAATTTGTGCTTGTCACAAAGAGAGAAAAACATGCCATGGTCTATTCATTTCCTTTTGAGATCAATCCAACTCCGATGGTAATAAAAGCAAAAGGGACGATCCCATCCCGAAATTTTACCGCAGCTGATATGAATGAAAAGGGTGAATTGTTACTGAAACATTACGATTCAATATTTTACTGGGGACAATCAAGTAAACCGGCTGTTGACCGTATTTTGGATTGGAACCCCCGAACAATCGACTATACTCCTGAACCACAGGGGGAAGCCATTTGCTGGCACAATGGTAGTTTCTACACGATCAGCGAAAAGAACATAGGGAAGCCGCAGGAAATGTTGTATTTCCAGCGGCTGAGGTAGTTTTTTTAAGATTCAATTTCCTGACAATTTCCTGATACGCAATCCATCTCTGGAGCGGTAACGACAGAACAATCAGAACCGAGGTTGTTTACCTCATTGTATTTCGAATTCAGATCGTTGTATTTCTCAATGAGGGCATCAAGCTTTTGTTGATCAGTTTCACTGGAGTGAACAATAAACTTTGTCGGCCCACCACAAGGCTTGACGCCTACAGGAGTAGCAACGCAATGGTCGGATGACTCACAGGAGTTAACGATAAGTGCTTCTATTTCATCATTGATGCTGTTCATCTGACTCAATAAGTCATCGGAAGTCGGTGTGTCCTCTTTGCAACTCAACACCAGTAGCAAAGGAAAAATCAATAAGTATTTGCTCATAGCTTTTAGCTTTATATAGCCAATTAGCTAGCAAATCTCGTGCTACTTCTTGCTTGCGTTGAAAAGCTTTTGCTTCTCGTCTTTCGTGAGGCTTTCATATCCGGACTCTGAGATCTTGTCCAGGATCGCATCAATCTCAGACTGTGGCGTTTTATCTGCTGAGGAAGAGGCACTTGATTTTCCATCTGAACCGGATGGCCGTCTATTCCCACCTCGATGAGTCACTTTGATTTTGGGCTGAGGTTTAAATAAGCTTTTGACAAAATGGATGAAGCTAATGACCCAACCCCCGATATCAGAACCTTTGTTGAGCTGAGAGATGTACAGCCATCCTACAAATGCTCCTCCCAGGTGAGCAATTTCTCCTCCGGCATTCGCCCCCGTCGTTCCAATAAAGGACATAAACACATAGAAGATGGCGATGTATTTGATCTTAACGGGTCCAATAAAAATCAAGAAGAATGTATAATTAGGCATAAACACTGCCGCACCCACAACAATAGCAAAAACCCCGGCTGATGCACCAAGCATCATCGATTCGGCGACACGATCTGCATAAAATGGAAGGAAATTGTAAATGAATATGTACAATAATCCACCAGTTAGGCCACCCAAAACATAGAGTGAAATCACCCTCTTGCTATTCAGAAACTCCTGAATGATGCGTCCAAACCAAAACAGGAAAAGCATATTGAAAAGGATGTGGAAGAAATCAAAATGAGTAAAGAAGTAGGTGACCAAACTCCAGGGCTGCAGAAGTAGGGTGCCAACATCAGCAGGAAGTTGAAGTTTTCTGAAAATCCAGAAAAAAGTATCCGTAGCTCCGCTTAGATCAAAGAATACTTTGAAAACACGAGCCGCAACAAAGATGATCAGGTTGATCAGAATGATCTGAACGACCGCATTGTTCGGCTTGCTCCAGGCGTTGCTAAATTCTTCTTTAATTCCTCCGTTCATCGTCTAGTAAAATCTTCGGGTATCGTTTTTCCAGATTTTCAACAAAATAAATGCAATTAGCATTCCACTCAAATGGGCAAGGTGCGCCACGTTATCTCCGGGCATCCGATTAAACTCTGCATAAAGCTCATACATCCCGTAGAAGAACACGAGGTATTTGGCCTTGATAGGGATTGGCGGAAAGAGAAGAAAGAGTTCCGTGTTCGGAAACAGAAATGCAAACGCAAATAGAATCCCGAATACAGCTCCTGAAGCTCCGACCATTGTACCCTTGGTAATCACGCCATTGTAAATGCTTTTTACCGCAGCTACAGTCTCAGGTTCATATGCTGGGTTATCGTAATAGAGATCCAGCAGTTCGCCACCTCTAGCAACGTTAATAAATGATTTGTTTTCAATAATGAATTGCTCAAAGGCCTCCGGACTTGGATTTTCAATGTAGGCTTCAGCAGCATTTTTTAGTGGGAGCTTTTCTGCTGCATCTACCACCCCGTAAAGCACTCCTGCGCCTATACCACAAACCAGGTAGAAGATCAAAAAGCGTTTAGAACCCCAGACCATTTCCAGCATGGGAGCAAACACCAAAACAGCAATCATGTTGCCAAACAGGTGCCACATACCACCGTGCAGCCACATGTAGGTGAGAAACTGGTAAGGTGCAAACTCAGACGAATAGACCACCCTTAGCCCAAACCACTCATTAAGAGGAAGTCTTAAAAGCGAAGACAGCAGCAAAATTGCCACATTGATGATCAGAATATTTTTTGCGACGGGAGTGAGTCTTCTAAACACGTTCTATTTAGCTTCTTTTAAACCATTCATTTATTTGCTCTAAGCTAACCAAAACATACGTAGGATTGCCATCCGGAGTATAATTTGGTTGCTCGCAGGCGAAGAGTCGATCCATCAGGTGATCCATCTCTTCCTCTTTCAATTTGTTGCATCGGCTACCCGCTGTTCGCTTGGCCAACGCCCTTGCCAGGCTTTCTTTCTTTGGAAGGTCCAACTTCTCCGCATTAAACTTATACTGCTCTATTAGACCTTCAAACACCTCTTTTTCGTTGCAGGGAGCCAGCTCCGATGGAATGCCCTGTATCACGATCATGCGTTCACCCATCTGTTCAAACTCGAAACCCAGCTGATTGATTTCTTCTTTCAGCTCCATCGTCAATGCAAAATCGGATGGATTCAAAGCAACCTGCTGCGGAAACATGCACGACTGTGAGGTGCCGGTTCCACTTTTGATGGACTTCCGGTACTGCTCAAATAGGATTCGCTCCAGTGCAGATACTTTATCGAGGACCACCATCCCACTCTTCACCTGACGAAGCAAATAACGTCCGTGGAGGTGATAAGTTGGCTTTTTTTCTTCCTGATCTGTAGGCTGATTCATAGAGCTACTGAAAGTGGTTTGCACCACTCGCTCTTTTTCCGCTTCCTCAATAGTGGCAATCTCTTCCTGAGAAGCAGAAGCATAAAGTTCATTGAGCTTATCCAGACGCTCTTGATTGCTTTCCAGCGATTTGAAAGAACTGTAATCCCGATCTTTTTTATTCGATATCGACTGGCTTTCTCGCTGGATATTCAGATGTTCAAAGCTCACATCTGCTGAAAAATCCAAGGAAGGAGTGACGTTGAAAGAAGCGAGCGCCTGACGTACAGCCGAGTTTATCACACCGTAAAGCATCCGGTCATCATCAAACTTGACTTCCGTTTTTGTGGGGTGAACATTGATATCGACATGTACGGGATCAATTTCAATGAACAATACATAGAAAGGGAAGTAATCTTCTTTGAGCAACCCCTCATAAGCACGGGTCACCGCATGATTTAAGTATGCGTTTTTGATGAAGCGATTATTGATGAAAAAGAACTGCTCGCCCCGGGTTTTCTTCGCATTCTCTGGTTTTCCTACATAACCGGTTACTTTCACCAAATCGGTTTCCTCACTGCAGGGCACTAGCTGTTGCTGATAATTTTTTCCAAAAAGCTGCACAATGCGTTTGCTCAACTTGCCGGAATCCAGTTTATAGGTTTCCAGGTCATTTTGTACCATGGAAAAAGCTACTTCCGGATTAGCAAGTGCCACCCGCTGAAATTCATCGTTGATATGGCGTAATTCGACAGGGTTTGATTTCAGAAAATTTCTCCGTGCCGGCACATTGTAAAAAAGATTCTTAACGCAAATCGATGTGCCCTGATTGTACGCAATTGGCTCTTGACTTTTTACCTCTGAGGATTCAATGATCAATTGCGTCCCCAGCTCATCTTCTTCTTGCCGGGTTTTGAGTTCCACTTGGGCGACTGCCGCGATGGAGGCCATTGCTTCACCCCGGAAACCCAGCGTTTTGATTTTGAATAGATCGTCGGAGGTTCGGATTTTGGAAGTCGCGTGACGCTCAAAACTCATGCGCGCATCCGTTCCGCTCATGCCACACCCATTGTCCACTACTTGAATTAAGGATTTTCCCGCTTCTTTGACGATAAGCTTGATGGAGGTCGCTCCCGCATCCACGCTGTTTTCCAGCATCTCTTTTACCACGGAGGCAGGACGCTGCACCACCTCACCAGCGGCAATCTGGTTGGCAATGCTATCGGGCAATAAGTGAATGACATCACTCATTTACGCCTTCTTAATGTTTTTAATCTGTAGAGTAAATAAACCGGCAAAGCGATCCACAGAAGGTAATAGAAGATTTCATTACCAAATTGGAGCCATCCTAAAACCATCACTCCCAAAAGCGCCGCTATTCCTAACTGAAGCATGGAAGTGGCAGGGGCTGATTTAGCTTTTCGCTTAAATTCAATACGGGAAGGACGGTAATCGCCAGCATCTTTTCCTTCCATTTCTTCCTTGATGCGCTCGGTTCTTTCCTTAATTTCATCTTTCACCGGGTCGTAATACCGTGGTTGTATTCGAAATTGTTGGTGTTTTGGTAGACGAAAAAGGGATGGAAATCGCATTGGGTATCATTATTGGTCGAATGTTCTGTTATTGAACACGACATGTTCGAAAAATTGTTCAAATTTAAGATTAATTGCCGTTTATGAGAGACTATCTCTTAATAGTATTTGCCTTAATAGGCACATCCGTCTTTGCGTCTGATGATGAGGTAAAAGAAGAGGTGTGGATTGATGGTGATTCCTTTTACAAATCCATCGGCCACAAGAAAAAATCAACCATCTATTTTAAGCAATGGTCAGGTTACGTAGGCCAGTTTTTGGAAGATGAGAATTATTATGTTGCCTTACAGTTAGATGAATTTTTCGATCCACTTCCAAAAGATGGTGTTGCTCTTCCCTCGCTCACTACCCTTGCAGCCATTTCGGATAAGGGTTTAAAAAAAGATTATTTCAGATTCCTGGAAAGCTTTGGCCGAACATTCGGAGTAACTTACATGGTGCTTCCGGACACATCTTTATTTTCCGGATTTGAATTGGAGGTGATCAAGCAAGCGAATGAGCACTCACCATTTTATTTTCTGCATCAGTCTTCACTATCCAGATCAATACCAAGCTCAAAAAAAGAATACGAATCAAAAACAGAATCGTGCCCTACCATATGGTTGGCTGATCAGGATGAAAATACCAGGAAGCTAAACAGGTGGAGTGAAAAGCTCGAAAGCGCCAGACAGGAGTCTTTCTATTCCCAACTTAGAGAAGCTAAGCAGGCAGCATTTATGCCAGCCTTTGAGCTACCAAAATCATTGGCAGGGGCAGTTTTTAGTGCCGGAGTAGTGGCCATAGATCCAAATAACACCTTTCCTATTCAAGGAGAAGTTGTTACCTATCTGGGTCTTGACATTCAGCTTAAAAATCGATTGGCTCAATACCTGCAAGTTTTGGACTATCGTATTGCGGGCGTGCCCTGTATCGTTGATGCACGAAATCACAATGGCGAAATAGAGGAGGAGGATATTGTTATCCAGGTAGGCCAGCGGTACGCTAATCATACATCTCTTAGTTTGCCGGAGGTATCCATTCAGGGTGAGGATGTAATCATTGCTAAGAAGCTTTTCGGGGCAGAGGAAATTACAGGAAGAAGCAGGCACCCATCAGCCAGGCAGGTGGATAATCTTCGATTTCTCGGCTATTCCGATGCTGAAATTGCCGGTATCAACTCAAGTCATCTTCGATGGATCGATTCCCTTGCTGCAGATGCAATCAAAAAATTTGCTACCCCAGGCATGCAGTTGGCAGTTGTGAAGAGAGGGGATGTTGTTTTCGAGAAAGGGTATGGCTACTATACGTACGATAGTATGCATGCAGTGACTGACGAGACCGTTTACGATATTGCATCGGTGACAAAGGTGGCTGCCACCCTTCCTGCAATTGCATTACTCATAGAGCAGGGGAAGATCAATCTTGATGATACCTTAAGCCAACACCTATCCATTTTTGAAAAATCCAACAAGTCGTCGGTCACACTTCGACAGTTGCTGGCTCACAATGCAGGTCTGCGATCATACGTACCATTTTGGAGCATGATGATGGACGGGGATCGGCTGGATGCCTTTTACTACAAAACACCGGAGGATGAGGCCAGAGACATCAGAACCTATGGACTGGAACCCCACCCCAGCATGCTTGATTCATTAAAGAGCTTTATTGTCAAGTCAAATCTGATAGAGAATCCGCATGCGTATAATTACAGTGATCTGGGGTTTATGATTTTGCACCTTTTGATAGAAGAGGTATCGGGAGAGCCATTTGATCAGTTCCTTAAAGAAAATTTTTACCTGCCTATGGGCTTGAAAAGCACAACTTTCAATCCCATCAGAAATGGAATTTCTCCACAAAAAATTGCACCTACAGAGTACGACCAACGCTATCGCAACTACCAGGTGTGGGGAGAGGTACATGATCGAAATGCACTCGTTTTCGGAGGTGTTGCGGGGCATGCGGGACTATTTTCTACGGCCAGTGATTTAGCAAAGATGATGTCGATGTTTCTCAATGGAGGTTATTACGGGGGTCGCCATTATTTGTCCAAAGAAACCCTCAACTCACTAAATATCCGTTATTTCGATAATAACCGCAGGGGACTTGGATGGGATAAAAAAGGGGGAGAAAAGAATGCTGCCTCTTCCCTGGCGAGTGATGAAAGCTTTGGTCATACAGGTTTCACCGGCACCATGGTTTGGGCGGACCCTGAGTATGATTTGATCTACGTTTTTCTTTCCAATAGAATATATCCGGACGCAGATAACTGGAAATTAAGCACGCTGAATACCCGAACACATATTCATGATGTGATTTATCAGTCGCTCCAAAACATGGAATGAAACTAAAAGTCCACTCTGTCAGTTTAAAAATCTTGAAGAAAATAGCCTAACAAAATGAAGGTAGGAATAGTATGTTATCCCACGTATGGTGGAAGTGGAGTGGTAGCCACAGAGCTTGGAAAGGCGCTGGCAAAAAAAGGTCATGAAATTCACTTCATTACCTATTCACAACCTACCAGGCTTGATTTCTTCAATCCCAATTTGTATTACCACGAGGTAAGCGTTAAATCATACCCTTTATTCCAATATGCTCCTTACGAGTTGGCACTTGCCAGTAAAATGGTGGATGTAGCATTAAACGAGAAGCTGGACCTTTTGCATGTACATTATGCTGTGCCTCATGCCTCCGCAGCATATATGGCTCAGCAAATTCTTAAAACCAAGGGTTATGAAATTCCTTTCATCACCACTTTACATGGTACGGATATCACGATCGTAGGAAAAGATGCTACCAATGAACCTGTCGTAACATTCTCCATCAATGAATCGGACGGAGTGACCGCAGTTTCTGAGGATTTAAAAAAGGATACGCTGGATCACTTTGATATTTCTGTGCCGATAGAAGTGATTCCAAACTTTATTGACCTGGAGCGATTCAAGAAGCAACCTAAGGAACACTTCAAAAAAGCAATTTGTCCGAATGATGAGAAATTAGTCGTTCATACATCCAATTTCAGGAAGGTAAAGCGAGTGGATGATGTCTTGAAAGTTTTTTGCGAGGTTCGGAAAGTAGTGCCATCTAAACTATTGTTGATCGGAGATGGTCCGGAGAGAAAGAAGATGGAAGATATGGCTCGTGAGATTTGCACGGAAGACATCCGCTTTCTTGGCAAGCTTGAAGCAGTGGAGGAAGTACTCTCTGTAAGTGATCTGTTCCTGATGACGTCTGAAAAGGAAAGTTTTGGGTTGGCAGCTTTGGAAGCTATGGCTTGTGAAGTCCCTGTTATTTCTACGAATGCAGGAGGTCTTCCGGAATTAAATAAGGAAGGATACTCAGGCTATGTCTGTGACGTGGGAGATATTGATACAATGGTAAAGCGTGCGATTCATATTCTGGACAATAAAAATCTGGAGAGTTTCAAGAAAGGAGCACTTGCACGGGCCAAAGAATTTGATGTAAATAATATTCTTCCGAAATATGAAGCCTATTATCAATCCGTTTTAGAGAAACATAAAAAGTCATTATCAGAGAGTTTGTGAAAAATTAGGGTTTCTTTTTCCTAATTTTGCCCTCAATAAAACGAAGCAATGGAACTAAAGAATAAACCACACGCAAAAGGAACGAAAGCACTTTTCAAGAATAAGTTTCTTGAGAAGTTAACTCGAACGCATATCGCAATCCCTTTGGTTGTGTTTTCGATCATCTCCACAGGGTTGTTAATTTATGGTTTCCAGGAATCATATCTTACAACACTGAGTGCGCTACTTTTATTCATTGGAGGCTTTATGTCTTTCACTCTGGTAGAGTATCTGATGCACCGATTTGTTTTTCACCTGACTCCTACCACAGAGAAAAGGGAAAAATTCGCCTACACTGTGCATGGCGTGCATCACGATTATCCGAAAGACAAGGATCGATTAGCCATGCCAATTCCTTTAAGTCTGGCATTAGCTACCGGATTTTTCTTCTTGTTCAGGCTTTTTATGGGCGCGAATGTATTCGGTTTCTTGCCGGGCTTCCTGATAGGGTATGCTGCTTATTTATGGGTGCACTATATGGTGCATGCATTTCAGCCACCAAAAAATTTCTGGAAGGTACTATGGGTGCATCATGGCATTCACCACTACAAAGATCCGGGAAATGCGTTTGGTGTTTCTTCCCCTTTCTGGGATGTGATCTTCAGGACTATGCCAAAGAAATAACTAATTATTTTCTTTCTTTTTCTTTGCAGCCTTCTTAGCCTCTTTAGCTTTTCGCTTTTCAGGAGAGGCGGGCTCCAGCGTTGCTTTGAACAAAAAGTCCCGGGTTCCCCAAATCAAATTGGATACTAATGATGCGAATATGGGTCTTCTTCCGGGCATAACTAAGTGATATTCTAACGTTAATTTAAGGGAAAAAATTCTCATTTCATCATTCGATGAAATCATTCTTAGACGATTTTAGTTAAGTTAATGCTATGATCGGATACCGATTTACTGAATTCATCCCTGAGAAAAATCCTGAGCAAAATACGTTCGACAATTTGTTGAATATTTTTCTACAGCTGCTGGTCATTACCTCCGGAGATGTAAACGAGGCACTAAGCTGGCTCACCAATTTGGACAGAGAGCACGGCATTTCAAATGCTGAGTATGGAATAGGAGATTTTATTGACGACCTGAGAAGTAAAGGGTATATCGATGATAAAAACGATAAGGGTGAATTCCGGATCACAGCCAAGAGCGAACAGGAGATCAGAAAGAGTGCCCTTGAAGAAATCTTTGGCAAACTTAAAAAGTCAGGGAGGGGCAGCCATAAAACAAATCATACCGGAGCAGGAGATGAGATCACTTCAGACTACCGTGAGTTCCAATTTGGTGATTCTCTGGAGCAGATTGAAATGACGGAGAGTTTGCGCAATGCTCAGATTAACCATGGGTTGAACGACTTGATGCTGACGGAGAATGACCTGGAAATCCGTGAGCGAGAATACAAAACTCAGACCTCTACCGTCCTGATGATCGATATCAGTCACTCGATGATATTGTATGGAGAGGATCGAATTACACCTGCCAAGAAGGTAGCAATGGCCTTGGCAGAGCTGGTGAAAAGAAAATATCCAAAAGACACTTTGGATGTCATCGTGTTTGGCAATGATGCCTGGCAAATTGAAGTCAAGGATTTACCCTATTTGAACGTAGGTCCCTATCATACGAATACGGTAGCTGGTTTGGAATTGGCTATGGATCTTTTGAGGCGAAGAAAGAATAAAAACAAGCAGATTTTTATGATCACGGATGGAAAGCCTACTTGTCTGAAAGAAGGAATTAAATATTATAAGAACAGCTTCGGTCTTGATCCTAAAATTTTAAATAAAACGATGAACCTTGCTGCGCAGTGTCGCAGGATCAACATACCTATCACCACATTCATGATTGCATCAGATCCCTATCTTCAGCAGTTTGTGCAGGAATTTACTGAGGTCAATAATGGCAATGCATACTACAGCAGCCTGCAGGGGTTAGGCAATCTGATTTTTGAGGATTACAGGAGAAACAGAAGAAAAAACCTTTAAGCGGTCAGTCAATTTAATCACGAGCATTAATGAACTATAGAAACTTATCTACAGAGCAGAAGTTGAAAATCACCACGCTCGGAGAACTGAAAGATTCAGGATACGAGCCTCAGTCAATCAAGGAAGAACTCCGAGCTAATTTGATCAAAGCAAAGAAAGAGGGAAGGAACGTATTTGAAGGCATCTGGGGGTATGAGGATTCAGTCATTCCGGATGTGGAGAGAGCGATTTTGTCACGACACAACATCAATTTTTTAGGATTGAGAGGTCAGGCAAAAACGCGAATGGCGCGAATGATGACTGGATTACTTGACGAGTACATTCCGGTGATTAATGGGGCACCACTAAATGATGATCCGCTAAATCCTATTTCAAAATTTGCGAGAGAAAAGGTGGAGGAGCTTGGCGATAAGACCTCCGTTGGCTGGATGCATCGCGATGATCGATATACTGAAAAGCTTGCAACTCCGGACGTGACTATCGCTGACCTGATTGGAGATGTTGATCCGATTAAGGCCGCCAGTCTCAAGCTTCCTTATTCAGACGAGCGTGTTATCCATTTTGGTCTGGTGCCCAGATCTCACCGAGGAATTTTCGTAATCAATGAGCTGCCTGATCTACAGGCAAGAATCCAGGTGGCACTTTTTAATATTCTTCAGGAAGGCGATATTCAAATTCGTGGATTTAAGCTTCGTATGCCGTTGGATGTTCAGTTTGTATTCACTGCCAACCCGGAAGATTATACCAATAGAGGTTCGATCGTTACGCCTCTCAAAGATCGAATCGATAGTCAAATCATTACGCACTATCCTTCCTCGATAGAGATTGGTAAAAAGATCACAAACCAAGAGGCGGCATTGGCTAAAGAGCAACAAGATGCGGTCGAGATATATGATTTGGCCAAAGATCTGATCGAGCAAATTGCGATGGAGGCTCGTGATAGTGAATATGTTGATGCAAAAAGTGGCGTCTCAGCCCGCTTGACCATCTCAGCTTATGAAAACCTGGTTAGCGCCTGCGAGCGTCGCATGTTGATGAGTGGCGAAGAAAAAACCAGCGTTCGTCTCACTGATTTTATAGGTGTGATCCCGGCAATTACCGGGAAGGTAGAGCTGGTATACGAAGGGGAGCAGGAAGGGCCCGGTATCGTTGCTAACAACCTTGTTGGGAAAGCCATAAGGTCCCAGTTCATCAGTTACTTTCCTGATCCCGAAAAAGAGCGAAAGAAAGAGAAAGGCAATCCATATGAGCCCATTAAAGAGTGGTTTGAAAAAGGAAACATGGTGGACCTCACCTTTTACGCTTCTGAAAAGGAATACCGGAAAGAGCTGAAAAGCATACCTGGATTAGAGAAGCTGATTGATAAGTATCAGAAAACTTCTCACGAAGGGTTTAAGTACTTTTTGATGGAATTCGCGTTATTTGGATTAGCAGAATATAGCATGCTGAGTAAGCATCAGTTGCAGCAAGGAATGCAGTTTAAGGATTTATTTACCAGCATGTTCAACATGCCTGAGATGGGGGACGATGAATGAGCAAGTTAAAACAGCACTTAAATTAATTCGTGGAGGAGAGGGACAGTTTGTTGAGTTTAAAAAGAAAGCAAACCATCCGGAGAAAATCATTCGTGAGGTGGTGGCTTTTGCCAACAGCACCGGCGGGCATCTCTTTGTGGGCGTAGACGATAACGGCACACTTGCCGGACTAAAATATCCGGAAGATGAGGAATATGTGCTTACAAAAGCGATCAATGAATTATGTCGTCCATTGGTTCAATTTACGGTTGAGATTTTACAGGTTAAAGAAGATGTTGAAATTCTCCATTACCACATTTTTGAGAGCAAGGACAAACCACATTTTGCTTTCCTGGAGAAAAAACACAGGTATGGAAAAGCATTTGTTCGCTCGGAAGACCAGTCTATACAGGCTAGCTATGAGGTAAGGCAGATATTAAAGCGAAGTAAGAAAGCACATCAACCCATAGAGTTTGAAGAGAAGACACGGCAGCTTTTTAAATATTTTGAGAACAATAGCGGCATCACGCTTGTGGAGTATGCCAAACTAAGCGGACTTAATAAAAAGCTTGCTTCTAATAAGTTAATTCATTTGGCTTTATCCGGCGCTTTAAAAATTGAACCAAAAAAAGATGGGGACATCTTTATGCCAGCTGAATAATTTTCATCAAATTCCTCACGTTTCTTTTCTTTTTTTCAGCCGAATCTCCAATATTACAGTCAATCCTTTTCGGAAGAATTGTAAACCACCCGACGCATGGCAAAAAGCACCAAGCAGAAGAAAATCTTTGTACTTGACACTTCAGTAATTCTTTATTCCCATGATTCCATTCTCAATTTCGCCGAACACGATGTAGGAATTCCTATTACCGTTTTGGAAGAGCTGGATCAGTTCAAAAAAGGAAATGACACCAAAAATTTTGAAGCACGGGAGTTTATTCGATTGCTTGATCGCTTAGCAAAGGATTATAGCTTGCAGGACTGGATTCCGCTAAATGGCAAGACCAAAGGTTGCTTTAAAGTGATCATGGATTCCGATAGTACATTAGATGCTACTCAGATTTTCAATGACGGTAAAAATGACCATAGAATCTTAAATGCGGCACTTACCATCAAAGAGCAGGAGCCAAAAAGAAAGGTGACACTGGTCTCGAAAGACATTAACCTGCGCCTCAAAGCCAAATCCCTACAGCTGCCTGCTGAAGATTATGAGACGGGTAAAATCAAAAATGTTAATACCCTAACCACTGGTAAGACGGAGCTTGACGATATCAACTCAGAACATATTGACGAGCTGTTCAAAAACAATGTGATCGATCGGAAGAAGGTCTTGAAACGGAAGAAATTTCCAGCCAATAACTACTTCATCCTGAAGAGCGAAAAAAACTCCGTATTGGGGTATTACAACCCTACTGAGGACACGGTAGAGAAGGTGGATAAACAAATGGTTTATGGGATTAAACCGAAGAATGCTGAGCAAACCTTTGCCATGCATGCGATGCTAAATCCGGAGATTAGACTGGTAAGTATTAATGGAGTGGCGGGAACTGGAAAAACGCTTTTAGCTCTAGCTTCAGCTTTGGAACAACGGAGAAATTTTAAGCAGATTTACCTGGCACGTCCAATTGTTCCATTGAGTAATAAAGACATTGGATACTTACCAGGTGATATCAAATCCAAGCTGAATCCATACATGGAGCCCCTTTGGGACAACTTGAAATACATTCAGCACCAGTTCAAAGAAAACGACAAGGAGTTTACCCGCATCACTGATATGGTGAATCAGGAGAAACTGATGATTACACCACTGGCATATATCCGTGGCAGAAGTTTGTCTAATATTTTCTTCATTGTGGATGAGGCCCAAAACCTCACACCACATGAGGTGAAAACGATTATCACAAGAGCCGGAGAGAATACGAAGATCATTTTTACCGGGGATATTTATCAGATAGATACGCCGTACCTTGATTCTCAATCGAATGGTCTTTCCTATTTGATAGATCGAATAAAGGATCACCCGATGTTCGCGCATATCACCCTTGAGAAAGGCGAGCGGTCTGAGTTGGCAAACCTTGCCAATGAACTTTTATAGGTTGTTTTATGATAAAATGCATCAAAAAATAGCGGGATTCGTTAGGTTTAGCTGGTCAAAAATTCAAGGACATGATAAAACTACAAGACGTAAGCAAGTTCATAGAATCCAAATACCAACGAACTTTCATCTTGAAAGGCGTTGACTTGGAGATTAATGAAGGTGAATTTGTAAGTATAATGGGTCCATCAGGATCAGGAAAATCCACCATGCTAAATATCATTGGCATGCTGGATAAACCTTCAGAAGGAGAGTACTATTTCATGGATGAGCCTGTTCACAAGCTCCGTGAAAAGCGCATTTCCAGAATACACAAAGAACATATCGGCTTTATTTTTCAGGCTTATCACCTCATTGATGAGCTGACTGTTTATGAAAACATCGAAACACCACTGATATACCGGGGGATCAAAGGAAAGGAGCGAGCCAGTATGATTGCGGAAATGCTGGATCAATTCAATATGGTTGCGAAAAAAGATTTGTTCCCGGAGCAGCTCTCAGGAGGACAGCAACAATTGGTTGGTGTAGTGAGAGCGATCATAGGTAAGCCAAAGCTGCTATTGGCAGATGAGCCAACAGGAAATTTGCATTCATCGCAAGGTGAGGAAGTAATGGATATTTTGAAAAAGCTTCATAAAGACGGCATGACCATCGTTCAGGTAACTCACAATGAAAAATTTGCTGAGTATGGGTCTCGTGTCATTCAACTGGAGGATGGGCGAATAATGGACTAGCAAATCTTTTAGGTTAGACAGGTTACGAAAATCCTTATATTTGGATTAAGAGAAGATTATTTTTAACAAAACCTATCTAACCTATGGATATGCCTGAATATTTAGAAAACCTGGTAAACACCGTTAATGAATCATTACCCGGAGTGCTGGGTGCTGTCATCGTCTTTATTATTGGCTGGCTACTTGCCTTACTCGTAAGGCGAATTGTCCATGGTCTCATGAAGAAAACGGAATGGGATGAACGATTGCTGGGTAATACGATTGTAGACACCAATAAATTCATCGCCAACTTCGTGTACTACATTCTGATGTTCATCATCCTGTTGGTGGTGCTGGAAATACTGGGTGTGAGCTACATACTGGATCCAATCAAAGGGATGTATCACGGATTCATAGAGTTCATTCCAAAGATTATTGTCAGCATTATTACCTTCTTTGTTGGGTATATCGTTGCGAAGTTTCTCTCCAACATCGTAAAGATGGCAGGAAGTGTCATCGACAGACTGGCAAACAAAATAGGCTTTAAGGAGACTGATAAGCTGGTATACTTCATTCAGCAGGTGATTTTCATCATCGTTTTGATCCCATTTATTATTCAGGGGTTAAACGCTTTGGAGCTGGATGCAATCACAACTCCGGCTAACAATGTGTTGCATGAAATGCTGGATTCAGTTCCAAATATCATCGGAGCTATTTTGATTATTTCAATATTCGTGGTGGGAGGAAGATTCATTACTTCCTTCGTTAAAGACTTGCTAGCCAATGTAGGTCTTGATAATCTTATCGATCGTCTTCAGCTCAAGTCTGTTCTTGGAAAGCAAAAACTATCCACCATTGTAGCTAATATTATTTTCTTCTTCATGGTGTTCTTTGGTGTGATTTCTGGCGTGGAAATGCTGGGACTTGATCGGTTAGCAGAAGTTTTACATACGATTCTAAACCTTTCCGGAAATGTACTTTTCGGCTTGATCATACTTGTTATGGGCAACTTTCTTGGCTCCATTATTTACAAGTCAATGAATAACTCAGGAGAAAATACATTTGTCGCCGGAATCGCCCGTGTTGCTATTATTGGTTTATTCCTGGCCATAGCTCTTCGAACGATGGGAATTGCCAACAGTATTGTTGAGTTGGCATTTGGGTTGACCCTTGGAGCGATAGCGGTTGCAGTAGCACTTTCTTACGGTTTGGGAGGGCGAGAAGCAGCTGGTGATCACATGAAAGAAATCCTCAAGCGGTTTAGAAGCAAGAAATAAATGAATTTTAAAAAAGAAAGCCCCGGTTCGGAAAGAATCGGGGCTTTTATTTTATGCAAAGCAGGATGCTAATATCGGCTGATACTGCCTGCCAAATTTACGGTAACACCACTCTTTGAGTAGCACGACTTCATCCGGAATCAGGGCTTTGATTGCCTTCTTCAATTCCTTCTCGAATAGCCGCTTATCAAAGCTTACTTTCGATAAAATAGTTTTGAAGTACTCTAACATGTGAATAATTGTTAATGATCAAACCCTCACCTTAAATTTGGCGTTCCGGTTTGATGGTTGTTTAACTTTAACATTTAGTTTGAGTAAATAAATCTGCGGTTGCTTTAGTGTTAGCCTTCGTGAAGAAGACCGAATGCATTGAAAAACAACACACATGAAATTAACGAACAAGATCTTGATTGGTTGTGCGATAATCTTAGTATCTGCCACAAATATTCTGTCTCAAGATGTATCCATTAATTTAGGTAAAAATGAGATAGGAATCAACCAATATTTCACTATTACCATCCAGGTGGAGAACGATCGTCTCAAACAATACAGCGACTTTCCTGATATTGAGGGATTTATAAAAAGAGGCACTTCGTCTTCCACTACAACCAATTATATCAATGGAAGGATGTCCTCTACCCAGGGACTCACCCAAAATTATCAAGCCACCGAAAAAGGCACTTTTTTGCTGGAGCCTTTTTTCATGACCATCAATGGAAAGGAAGTGAAGTCTGAGGGTACTCAAATCGTGGTGGGAGATGCTGTCCAGCGACAGGCACGTCAAAGCCCATTTGGTCGTGATCCTTTTGAGGACATGTTTGGAAACAGGTCTGAGCCTGAAGAATTTGTTGATATAAAAGCTGATGCTTTTGTAGCGCTGACCATGGATAAGGATGAGGTGTATGTAGGTGAAGGGTTTACGGCGACTTTGGCCTTTTATGTGGCGGAAGCGAACCGTGCGGAGATGCGGTTTTATGATTTGGCTAATCAAATAACCGAGATCGTAAAAACCGTCAAACCACCCAATTGCTGGGAGGAAAATTTCAGTATTGATCAGATTTCGGGTGAGCCTGTAACTATCAACAACCGAAATTACACGCGCTATAAAATCTATCAGACTGCCTATTATCCGCTCACTTTACAGGATATAAAGTTTCCGTCTGTCGGTCTGAAAATGATCAAGTATAAGGTGGCAAAGAACCCTTCTTTCTTTGGGAGAAATCGGCAGGAGGATTATGAGACATTCTACTCAAAGCCAAAAACTGTAAAGGTGGTGGATTTACCCCCGCACCCACTCAAGGAACAAGTGGCCGTTGGTAACTATTCACTGGATGAAAAAATAAGCACTCAGGAATTGGCTACTGGCCAGAGCTTTAATTACGGATTTGACATAGTGGGGGAAGGAAATATAAGCTCGATCGAAGCTCCAAATCCACCCGAAAATGATGTCTTTGATTTTTATGCACCAAATGTCACTCAGCGAATAAACAGAGCGAGCGGTAAAGTACGGGGAGTAAAAAGTTACGATTTCTATGCTATTCCGAATGAACCGGGAGACTACAAATTATCAGATTTTTTCTCATGGGTATTTTTCAATCCAAGCACAGATTCCTATGACACACTCTCCTCTAATTACTCCATAAAGGTGACAGGAGAGAGTAGGAAAAACCTTTCCATTGCATCAAATGATTTGGGTGATTTTTATGATGAGATCGCAAATGCAGACAATGACCTCTCCTCTATTGATGGCAATGATTGGGTTACCGTCATAGTTAATATCTTTATCGCGTTAATATTGGGCTTCACAGCTTATCTGCTCTTCAAAAAGACAGCATAATTGCATGGGAAATACACTCGGAAACATTTTTAAGATCACCTCATTTGGTGAGTCGCATGGAACAGGTGTGGGTGTGATCATTGATGGCTGCCCTGCAGGGATAGAATTGGACACAGGTTTTATCCAATCAGAGCTGGATAGAAGGAAGCCCGGACAATCCCGAATCACCACCCAGCGAAAAGAAGCAGATGGGTTTGAATTTTTCTCCGGTGTTTTTGAAGGAAAATCAACAGGTGCACCCATTACAATTTTGATCAGGAATCAGGATCAGAAAAGCAAGGATTACGATCACATCAAAGATATTTATCGCCCTTCCCACGCGGACTTCACTTACCAAAAAAAGTATGGCATCCGGGACTACCGGGGAGGGGGCAGGAGCTCTGCAAGAATTACCGCAGGCTGGGTCGCTGCGGGAGCAATTGCCAAGCTAGTGCTTCGTCAGCTGGGAGTAAAGTGTCAGGCATACGTCTCACAGGTAGGAGATTTGAAGGTAGAAAAGAGCTACAGTGAGCTGGATTTGTCTCAAACTGACTCCAATGAAGTGAGATGCCCTGATAGTCAAATAGCGAAGCAGATGTTTGAGCTGATAGACCAAATCAGAAAAGATAGAGATACGATTGGTGGTGTTGTCACAGGTGTTATCTCGGACGTTCCTGTTGGTCTGGGCGAACCACTCTTTGATAAGCTTAATGCTGCCCTCGGACATGCGATGCTGTCCATCAATGCAGTGAAAGGATTTGAGTTAGGGAGTGGATTTGAAGGTGTGAAAATGAAAGGCTCTGAGCATAATGATATCATAGAGAGCAAGGATGGACAAGTCAGAACAAAAACCAACCACTCCGGCGGTATTCAGGGTGGGATTTCAAATGGAGAAGATATTTATTTCAACGTCGCTTTTAAGCCTGTAGCCACAATCATGCAAGATCAGTCCTCCATCGATAAGGATGGGAATGAGGCCACAGCAAAAGGAAAAGGGCGACATGATCCATGTGTGGTTCCTCGTGCAGTACCGATTGTGGAAGCAATGTCGGCTTTGGTGATGGTCGATTTCTGTTTATTAGCTCAAACCAATATATTGCGAGGCTAATACAACATTGATTAATTCTTGAAACCAACAATTTCAAATGATTAAAAGGTTACCCCTCCACACCAAAATATTGATTGGAATGGCACTGGGTCTTGGGTTTGGTATGATGTGCATACAGTTCCCCTCCCTGTCACAATTTACCATTGACTATATTAAGCCCATTGGAACGATCTTCATCCGAGGGTTGAAAATGATTGCAGTTCCATTAGTGCTGGCATCACTTATCATTGGTGTGGCAAACATTGGTGATATCTCCAAGCTCACACGCATGGGAGGGAAAACCCTGTTGATTTTTATCGTGACCACAGTCATTTCCATCAGCATAGGTTTGTCTATTGTTGCAATCGTGAAACCTGGACACAAGTTGCCCGAAGAAACACGTACAAACCTGATGGAGCTTTATAACTCCAATGCTTCAGGTAAAATCGATTTCGCCGAGCAGGTGAAGACCAGAGGACCTTTGCAGCCACTGGTCGATATGGTTCCGGATAATATTTTTATGGCTACCACAAATAATGGAGCTATGCTTCAGGTGGTTTTCTTTGCGATCATTATTGGCATAGCTATGCTGAAAGTGCCTAAAGAAAAAAGCAAACCTGTTATCGCATTTTTTGATGGCCTTAACGATGTGATTGTCAAGGTAGTGGAATTCATTATGCTTATTGCCCCTTATGGAGTCTTTGGGCTGATTGCCTCGCTGATGATTGAAATAGCCGGCGATGATCCAACCAAAGCTTGGGAGCTTCTCTATGCGCTGCTGTGGTATTCACTTACGGTCATTGGAGGCATGATGATCATGATGGCAGTGATCTATCCGTTGCTCCTCAGATCATTTACAAAAATCAATGTGCTGGATTTCTTTAAAGGGATGAGGCCAGCCATGCTTTTGGGTTTCAGTACCAGCTCCAGTACTGCTACACTACCGGTTACAATGGATCGTGTAGAAAAGCATCTGGGTGTTTCTGAAGAGGTTAGCAGCTTCGTTTTGCCCCTCGGTGCAACCATTAACATGAATGGCACGAGTCTTTATCAGGGCGTTTCGGCCATATTCATTGCTCAGGCGCTTGGTTTGGATTTATCATTAACCTCTCAATTGACCATTGTCTTAACAGCTACACTTGCTGCAGTTGGCACGGCAGGTGTTCCCGGAGCAGGTCTTGTGATGCTGGTGATTGTATTGGAAGCAGTAGGCATCCCTGCGGCTGGCATTGCACTCATTATGGCTCCAGAAAGAATTCTTGATATGGTTCGGACCATGGTCAATATCAGCGGTGATGCAACTGTGTCGGTTGTGGTGGCAGCAACAGAAAATGCCATTGATGAAAAAGTTTTGAAAGAGCATGTAAATGACTAGGAACGTGAAGAAAAAATTACCCCTGCATACAAAAATTGTAATTGGTTTAATCCTTGGGACTATCTGGGCATTCACCTCAAGCTACCTCGGTTGGAATGAGTTTACGATCAACTGGATTGATCCATTCGGCACCATCTTTATTCGTTTGCTTAAGTTCATTGCTGTCCCGCTTGTGCTGTTCTCCATCATCAATGGCATCTCAGGATTGAGCGACGTTTCAAGCCTTGGAAGACTTGGCGCCAAGACCGTGACTGCATATATGATCACCACCTTTTTGGCTATTGGAGTTGGTCTGTTGTTTGTCAATGTGGTGAAACCCGGATCACACATTGATGAGACTCAACGCATCAAAAACCGGCTTTCTTATGAAGTATGGCTGCAGGATAATGACATGGGTCTTCCACGAGATGGCAAGTCATTTTTGTCGGATCCACAATACAGTCAATATTTGACAGATGCCCAGGCAGATCGTGGTATGACTGAAAAGGAGCGTATGGATCTCGAAGATAAAATGGCCCGGGCTGAGGAAGCAAAGGAAAGTTCACCGTTGCAGTTTGTGGTGGATATGGTTCCGGAAAACATCATTCTTTCCATTTCCAATAATCAACTGATGCTCCAAGTGATATTCTTTGCTATTTTCTTTGGAGTGACTATTGTTTTGCTGCCTAATGAAACTGTAGCTCCAGTGATCTCTTTCGTGGAAGGTATTAATTCCGTTTTTCTGAAGATGGTGGACATAGTAATGAAGGCAGCTCCATTCTTTGTCTTCGCGCTTTTGGCTGGGGTAGTGGCTAAAATGGCAGATACACCCGCAGAAGTTTTTGAGATATTCCTGGGGCTTGGATCCTATTCGCTGACATTACTTGGCGGCTTATTCTTTGTGATTTTCATAATGTATCCTATGATTTTGAAGGTCATGGTTTCCGGGTTTTCCTACAAAGAGTTTTTTAAGCAAATGAGCCCGGCCCAGTTTCTGGCTTTTTCTACCAGCTCCAGTGCGGCTACTCTTCCAGTCACGATGGAGTGTGTGGAGAAGGGAATGGGTGTTCCGAAAAAGATTTCCAGCTTCGTCCTACCCATTGGAGCTACAGTTAATATGGATGGCACTAGCCTTCACCAGGCAGTAGCAGTGATATTTATGGCGCAGCTTCACTTTATTGATCTGAGCATTGCACAGCAACTCACAATCGTGCTTACTGCTTCTTTGGCTTCCATTGGTGCGGCAGCCGTTCCTAGCGCAGGTTTGATCATGATGATCGTGGTGCTACAATCCGTAGGGTTAAATCCTGCTTGGGTAGCAATCATTTTCCCGGTTGACAGATTTTTGGATATGTGTAGGACTGTGGTGAACGTGACTGGTGATGCCACAGTTGCAACACTGATCTCAAAAACTGAAGGTGGACTGGAACATGAAGAGTTATCCTAGCATCAGGTAAGAAACATAAACGGATAGTCCAAGAGCTAGCGTGATGATTGCTGCCATTATACCTATTTGAATTTTTCTGGTTACCATAACATTGTGATTTAGGGTGATAAAAAACGATTCTAGAAGTATGGTAACTATGATACGACTATCCCTCAGCTTGTTTCGAACTTTTCTACGAACTTTGTAATTGTATTGCTAAACGTACAAACTATGCAGATGACTGAGGCACCCAAAGTGGTCAATATTTATACAGAATCCAATCCCAACCCAAACTCCTTGAAGTTTGTAGCCAACTTTATGTTGATGCCTGAAGGGGTGAGCAGAGATTTTCCGAATGTAGAGAGCACCAAGGAAGCACCATTGGCAAAAGCTCTTTTTGAAGAATTCGACTTTGTTACAGGAGTGTTTTATATGAGCAACTTCATCACTGTAACTAAGAAGGAAGAAACCGAGTGGTTTGAGGTGAAGGCTAAAGTCCAACAGTTTATTAAAGATTTTTTGACGGAAGGGAAGGACATCCTTACAGAAGAAATCACTGATGATATTGACGCAGAGCTAACCGGAGATGATGCTGAAGCTAAAATAAAAGGAGTGCTGGAGGAGTATATCAAACCAGCGGTTGAAATGGATGGAGGAGCCATCAAACTGGCCTCTTATAAAGATGGTATTGTAACGGTGACGCTTCAGGGTTCATGCAGTGGATGTCCATCATCTACTATTACTCTCAAAAATGGAATTGAAAATCTACTTAAGCGGATGGTGCCGGAAGTGAAAGAAGTGGTTGCAGAAGAGGGCTGATTTGCTGAACTTAGGAGAAAACTCAATTCTCCTATGAAGAACCTTTTTATTATCTCAATCTTATTTCTTGGAATAATTGCTTGTGAGCAAAATCCGAAAGATGAAACCAAGTCAGTTGACACAGTTGATGCGAATTCAGCATTAGCCGGATATGATTCATTGCTTGCAGCAGAGACCGGGGCAGATGACTATGGCATGCGCAGGTATGTCATGGCTCTATTAAAAGCCGGCCCCAACAGAGATCAGGACTCCACAGAGGCAGCAGAGCTACAACGAGCACATTTAGATAATATCACTCGAATGGCTGAGGAGGGTAAGCTGGTGTTAGCAGGACCTTTTTTTGATGATTGGGAAGTTAAAGGCATTTACATTTTTGCTGTTGAAACAATAGAGGAGGCTGAGGAATTGACAAAAACCGACCCTGCGATTCAAGCAGGCAGGTTAGTCATGGAGCTACACCCATGGTATGGCAGTGCTGGCTTGATGAAAATTGGAGAAATGCATAAGAGGTTGGCAAAAGAATCAATATGATCGCTTTGCGCATTAAAGTGACAGGCAGAGTGCAAGGAGTTTTTTTTCGAGCTTCAACTAAGGAAAAAGCAGATGAGTTGGGAGTTAAAGGTTGGGTCAGAAATGAACCGGATGGAAGTGTGCTGATTGAGGCTGAGGGTGAAGAATTCAAGATGAATGAATTCAGGGAATGGTGCTCAATAGGTCCACCTGCTGCACATGTTAAAGATATTTTAGTCAAGGACATTCCCAAAGGAGTTGAAGCATCTGGGTTCAGTGTGAGATATCATTAGAATGGAATTCCTCAAGGAGTACCTAAATATTGTTAGCCCCATTTCAACAAAAACATGGGATGATATAAGGCCAATGCTTTCCCTTAGGTCTTTTAATAAGGGTGATTTTTTCGCCCGACAGGAGCGCATAGAAAGTGAATTTGGAATACTGACTGATGGAATTTTTAGAGCGTATATACCTGATGGGCGTGGCTCTCATTATGTCAAAACACTCTTTACACCCATTCATTTTAAAACACCCATATCTTTTGTGGGTGCATTTACTTCTTTGGTTTCAAGCACACCAAACCTTGTTTCTATAGAAGCATTGACTCCAGCCAAAATGTATGTCGGGAAGTTTGAAGAATGGGATGAGCTATCCCATAAAAATATGGAAGTTGCTCAGTGGAGCAGAAAGCTTGCTGAGCTATTTTTCATGGGGAAAGAGGCCAGAGAATTTGAGTTTCAAACGATGCATGCTGAAGAAAGGTATTCCTTATTTAGATCTAGATTTCCAGAATTAGAAAACCTAATCAGTCAATATCATATCGCTCATTTTTTGGGAATAACTCCTACACAATTGAGTAGAATAAGGAAAGCACTATTCCGCAAGAGCTAATCTGTCAACATATGTAAATGGATTTGATTAGTTGTTGTTCCAGTTTTGGAACATGAAGAAGTCATTAACACTGTTATTTGGGATTGCGCTTATACTATTCTCTTGTAAGGAAGAGGAAGATCCACGTTACTGCTTTGAATGTAGTCGTATTATTCAAACGTTTGATAACGAAGATATTCAGATTCTTAGGCAGGAAGACACATTTACAAAATGTGATATAACAGAAGCTGAAATGAGGGCTATTGAGGAAAAAGGAACTAGAACAGAAGATAACTCATCAGGGGGGAGACAGGAATTTTTTACTACATGTGTAAAATCAGGAAGCAACTAATTCTCTCTTTACTTAGTAAATTTTTTTACACTTTCAGGTGTCAGCTCAGGAGCTTCTAATATATCCGGGTTTGTTCCGATCTCAATAGCATTTGCCTTCCAGCTATAACTTGACGGTTTGATGGATTTAAGTGGTATTCCGTTTTCAAGAAGGGTATAGGCTACAATTTGAATATCCTCAATAGCCACATTTTCACCATAGTACATCACATTGCTTCCCAAGCCCTCCGTCTCAGTGGCTTCTTTTTCATGTATATAATAACCTAGCGATTTTAAGGAATAAACTTTGTCACCATCCTGATCATGCCGGTAATACCTTATTACTACGTCTTCGCGCAATTGTCCGGGAGGTAAATTGGCAATTTTGGGAGCGAGATAAATATTTTTTAACTCAGCCAAACCACTATATGACCTGGTGGAGGTTGGTTTATTCGTCGCACTGTTTTCAGGGGTTTCCGATTTTGTATCGAATGCGTTGTTCACCTGAATATCATCAGCTTCATCAACTGGCTCAAATGTGTCAGTTTCCAATGAGTCACCTTCCGTTCGGTCTAAGACTGGAGGAGGGGTTTTCTCTTGCAGTTGCGATGTTATTTCGGATGAACTTGATGCGGCTTCCTTCTTTGAGGGCTTATAGATATCTTTTGAAAAGGTGGTCTTCCTGTTCTTCGAATATTTTTCAGCATCGAAAGCAGTAACCTGTAGGAGTTTGATGATTCCTATAAAAATTAAAGCAACAATGGCATAGACTGGATATTTACCCATCGGCGTATTAGTGATTTGGTAGCCTGAATTTAACTAAAATACTGATTGGGCACAAAAAAGCCCCCATTCACAAATGGGGGCTTAAGTATTTGATTTGAGCTTTTATTCGCTCTTCTTCTTATTCAAATCAATTACGATAGGTGTTGCAATGAAAATCGACGAGTATGTACCCACAATAATTCCTACTAGCAATGCAAAGGAGAAACCTTGAAGTACTGCTCCTCCGAATAGGAATAGAACAATTACCACAATCAAAGTAGTGATGGAGGTAATAAACGTTCTGCTCACCGTGTTATTCAGTGACTCATTGAAAACTGGAATTAACTCAGAGCCGGATTTAATCCCCATATTTTCCCTGATACGGTCAAACACTACCACTGTATCGTTGATGGAATAACCGATGATGGTAAGAATAGCCGCCACGAATACCTGATCAGCCTCGAATGAGATACCGGCAACATTTGCAATTGCAAAAGCTGATAATACAAAAAGTGTATCGTGGAATAGTGCAATGATAGCACCTAGTCCGAACTGCCATTTCCTAAATCGGAAAACAATGTAAATGAAGATACATATCAATGCGATGATTCCGGATTCATATGATGAGTTCTTGATATCATCAGCAATGGTTGCACTTACTTTGGAAGAACTGGAAATAGTAAAGTTGCCTTCAGCTAATTGAGATCCATCCTCAATGTAAGTCAACCCTGTTGTTTCAGCTAGTCCGTTGATCAACTCTTTCCGCACCTGCATATCTGCCTCATCACTCTCATCATCAATTTTATAAGAAGTAGTGATTTTCAGGATATTATCAGCTCCGAACGTCTTCACTTCAGTCCCTGCATTTTCGAAATAATTACTTAGAGAAGTTTTTATTTCAGTCGGACTCTTAGCTTCATCAAAGGTAATTACGTAAGAACGGCCACCTTTGAAATCCACACCTAAAGTGATTCCTTTTGTGATTAATGCCACAATACCGATCGCAATGAAAATACTGCTAAACGTATAAGCCAGTTTTCGCTTGCTGAGGAAATTAAAATTGAGGTTTGTTAATGCATTTCGAGAGAACGCGTTTGCAAAGGAAATCTTTGCATTATCACCCTTCTTAGAAAATGCTTCTACGATTACTCTCGTGATAAAAACCGCACTAAAGAACGAGCAGACGATACCAATCATCAAAGTGATGGCGAAACCTTTGACAGGGCCCTGACCCAATGTGAATAGAATGAATCCAACAATTAAGGTAGTCACATTCGCATCGAAAATAGACCAGTAGGCTTTGGAGTAACCCGAGGAGATTGCCGCTTTCAGTCCTGCTCCATTTCTCAGCTCTTCTTTAATTCTTTCGAAGATTAGCACGTTTGCATCAATCGCCATACCAATGGTAAGTACGATGCCGGCTATACCCGGAAGAGTGAGGGAAGTTCCAAACTGGGCCAGAATTCCCATGATAAAGAATACATTGAAGAACAATGCGAGGTTGGCTATCAATCCACCTTTTGCGTAGTAAACAACCATGAAGATGATCACGATAATCAAACCTACCATGATGGAGTTCAAGCCCTGGTCTTGAGCAACTTTACCCAATGTCGGACCAACAACTACATCCTCTACAATGGTCGTTGGTGCTGGCAATGAACCTGCTTTTAGGATGTTTGCCAGATCTTTCGCTTGTTCGATGGTTTCAAATCCACCAGAGATGGATGAACTTCCGTTAGGGATTTCGCCTCGTACCCATGGTGCAGAGAACACATAATTGTCAAGCACAATGGCAATACGCTCACCTACATTTTCACGGGTCATTTTTGCCCATGTACGTGATCCGCTTGCATTCATTTGCATGCTCACCTCCGGCTCAGCACGCTCGTTAAGGGAAGCTGTTGCTGTTGAGATCGTTTCACCTGTAAGTGAAGCTTTCCCGTTTCTGTTGGTTTTAATTGGATATAATTCCAGCAGATCTGGGCCCGTAAGATCGTCACCCTTATCTTTTGGCTGTACATCCCATAAGAACTTCATGGTCGCTGGGATGATCGCCTGCACATCATCTCTTTCAAGGATTCGATTTATTTGAGCAGTATCTTTTACATTGTAAATAAGCCCTCCGTATTGAGGTGCATTCACAAGCAAATCAAATAAGGGAGATTGTCTGGTGTTTATCAACGAATCAAGCGCTTCTTTTTTGGTAGAGTCTCCTTCTTGTGTTGAAAGGGAGTCTGCATCATCACCACTAAGCAATGCCGTGATATCGTCTTTCATTTGTTGATCTTCTTCCGATTCAGAGGCTGTAGAAGGGTTCTTCTTCATTTCCTGAACAATGAGTGAATTGATTGAGATCAAAACCTGTGAAACTTCCTGCTGTTGATATACTTCCCAAAATTCTAGCTTGGCAACACCCTGAAGAAGTTTTCTTACCCTTTGTGGGTTGTCCACTCCAGGTAGTTCTATTTGAATTCTCCCGGTACCCTGCAAGCGCTGAATATTTGGCTGAGAAGTACCAAAGCGATCAATACGTGTTCTCAGGATGTTAAATGAGCGATCAATCGCACTTTCAACTTCCGTATCGATAATATCCAGTATTTCAGCATCTGTGCTTTGCAAGCTAATTCTACCTCTGTTGGCAGCAGTAGCAAATATCTGAGCTAGTTCCTTGTCCGGAGCACTTTCCTTAAACTCGCTGTAGAATTCATCCACAAAGTTGAGTTGAGTACCTCGTACATTTTGTTTAGCCTGCTCAAGCGCTGCTGTGAAGTCAGGGTCAGTACTATTCCCACTCAAACCTTTGATTATGTCGATTGGAGATACCTCAAGGGTGACATGCATACCACCTTGAAGGTCAAGTCCGAGGTTTAGTTCGGTCTCTTTAATTTCCTTATAGGTATAATCGATTCCAAAAAGGTTGTAGACGGGCTCATTCCAGATTGAGTCCAGATAGCGCTGTTTTTCTGTTACATCCACTGAGCCATCTTCACTGGCGGTGACTTCAGTCGCTTCCTTTTGGATGTTTTGAGAAATGTAAGTGAATGACAAATAATAGATACAGAGCAATGAGATCAGTATCGTTAAGAAAACAATAAATCCTTTGTTTTTCATGGTAAAATATAAGTTTGATCTGTAGTGGTTACAGCTGTTTGTTTAATAAAAAATAAGTGTGAAATGGTTACCTGAATGAGGCTTTTTCAGGGCGCATTCGGAGAAATAATATTCCTGAATAGTATTTTCAGTGCCTTTTGCGCTGAAGGAAGAATGTATTCAACCGACGGTGACTTATCCTCGCCTTCATCCTGAAAGAATACTTCATTAAGAAGGTACGATTGATAGTCAAGATTTATTTGAAATGAAGATGTTGGTACCGCTGCTGTTTTTGATAGCTGCTGGACCTCCTGATCTTCATGATCACTATCGCTCTGCTCTTGTTTATCGTGACTTTGTTCAGGAACATACACAGCTTGCGTTAGGACAAAAAGTGCAAGTACCAAACCAAAGACTGTTTGGAATATTTTATTCGATATGAAGTTCTTTTTCAGCAAAGTGGGGCAAATGTAGTAAAATCACTGATTAAGAAAAGCAGTTATTACTTTAAGTGCTTTTTCAAAATTTTGGTGATTTGGAATGATCAAATCAGCATAATGCTTCGAAGGCTCAATATATTGTCTATACGCTGGTGTAACGTGGTGTTCGTATCGATAGAGCACGTCATCAAGGTCATACCCTCTTTCTTTTGAATCTCTAATGATTCTGCGCTTCATCATTAAATAATCTGGAGCCTCTATATAAAGTTTTAAATTAAGTAGGTCACGGACTTTTTTTAAATGAAACACAAAAATTCCTTCGACCAGAATTACTGAGCTGCTTTTGACCGTAATTTTCTTTGGGTTGGGGTTATCACGATCGTTGTTGTAGGTGTATTCAGTAAGCTCAATGCTTTCCCCAGCGATAAGTTTTTCAAGGTCACTTATAAAAAGCTTTTGATCGATTGATTCCGGGGTATCAAAGTTTTCAATCCCGGATGAGTCTTTCGGTTGACGACTTTTTTCAATATAGTAGTTGTCCATTGAGTGTAAAGCAGCATAGGGGATTTGCTGCATGAGCTCTTTCATAAAGAGCGTCTTGCCGGATCCACTTCCACCGGTTATTCCTACTACTATTGGCTTATTCATTCGATTGATGAAGGTATTCAAGTAGCTTTTGCACTGCCTTGGCCCTATGTGAAATCCGATTCTTCACCTCGGTAGAAAGCTCTGCAAATGTTTTGTCATATCCTTTTGGCTGAAAAATCGGATCATATCCAAAACCATTAGCCCCCCGTTTCTCATTCATGATATCACCCTCTATTCTTCCTGTAAAAGAATGATTGTTTCCTGCTTCATCAATGAATGAAATGACTGTCTGGAACTCTGCTGATCGATCACTAAGATTCCTGAGTTTTTCCAATAGCAAGTCCATGTTCTTATTGTCGTCCTTTTCAGGACCAGCATACCTTGCGGAGTAGACACCCGGTTCTCCATTTAAGGAATGCACTAAAAGACCGCTATCATCAGCGAAAACAGGCATTTTAAACTTCTTAAACACATAAGAAGCTTTGATCTGAGCATTTTCCTCTAAAGACGATCCTGTTTCAGCGATTTCATCAGCGACCCCTAATTCATCCAGCCCAACAAGAGAGATGCCGTCAGGCATGATATCGCTCATTTCCTTTACCTTGTTTGCATTATGCGAGGCAAAGCAAATTCGCATTACTGTTTAGTTACTTTTATTGGTCTCAGTTCAAAAGCGATTGGGGTATTTGGTCCGATAAATACACCAGATCCATTTCTTCCATATGCGCGCCCTGAGGGGATTAAAATAAGCACCCTTCCTCCGACTTTCAAATACTTGAAGGTGGCAGCCATTCCTTCAGCAAACCCCGGGATATATCCTCCTTGACCAGTTGGGATAGTCCATCCTGATGAAGAGTAGGTGATGAATAATGGGTCGTATGATGTAAATTGAAAAACTTCAATGGTATCATTATCCAAAACAAAAGGATTTTCCTCGTAATGAGCTTTCAGTGAGTCCCCGATTTCCTGAATAGACGTATCAAAAATGGTGTCTCCTAAAGTCTTGCCTATGTAGTTAAACTCAACGAAATCACTTTCATCTATAGATGTCATAGAGCCAGAGTCAAGGATTACATATCTAATGCCATTGGTGGTATTTCCAATCTCATCTTCACTGTAATCATTCATAAGGAGGTATTCGATCATTTCAATACTGTCCTTTTCGAACTGTATTTGAGGATCCTCCGGTATAACCACATTGCCATCTCCACAGGCCAGTAGTATAAAACCTACTAAAACCGATAATAATCCCTTTCTCATTGTTTTAATGGCTTACTTAATTTCTACTACTTCTACGTCAAATTCGAGTATGCTGTTAGGCTGAATTATTGGACCGGACCCTCTGGAGCCATATCCTAAGGTACTGGGAATATATAGTGTGGCTTTACCACCCTCTGGAACAAGCAGAAGGCCTTCGTCCCAGCCTTTAATAACACGCCCCTGACCTACGACTACCTCTAAAGGATCATATCCAATTTGTTGAGCCCTTCTTTCATTGTAAATGCCTTTTTCTCTTGCAAGCTCTTCGTTGCTTGTGTCAAAGTAATCACCATCAAGCACCTTGCCGATATAGTCTACTAATACTGTATCACCTTTTTCTGCAAAATTTCCATTTCCTTCTTCTGTGATCACATAACGGAGACCACTTTCTGTTTTCTGAGCATCAATTCCATTTTCAGCCAGGTATTTATCCAGTATTTCGCTATCAACAACAATTTGTTTTGCAGCAGCTTCTTCAGCTTTTTTGGCAACCATTTCGTAATACCCCTCTTCGGTCAATTGGTCTACATACGTAATCTGGAATTGAATTTTGCTATCCGCAGCGATGGAATCCGGACGTGGAGCCCTAAAGGTCTTCTCAAATAGCTCCGAAGCTGTGAGAGAGAATTCTACACTGTCACCTGTTTTTAATTTAGTTAAAACATTGAAAAGCTCACCTTGATCCATCTGATTGTTTGGATCGATTTTTAGAGGCATAGGCTCATCAGCATCCATCATCACTTCTCCCTCTTCGGTGGTGTATTTGATTCTAAACATGGAAACCAAACTGTCTACCGGTGATTCCCCGTCACCCTTTTGAAGGTAAGTCACTGTGGTTCCCGCTTCTGTCTGGAATGTGTTGGATCCGCACGCCGCAAGCACCAATGTTAAAATGATATATCCTAATTTCTTCATTTGATTTTCGTTTTTAAAATGTCTTTTTCTATTAATTCTTTGAATTTCTTTTCTGTTTCATTAAGTGATAGCTCTGACATGCCACCAGAGGCATTTTTATGTCCGCCACCACCGAAGTACTCTTCCGCGAATTTATTAACTGCAAAGTCCCCTATGCTTCTGAATGAAAGTTTTATTTCATTTTCTCTCTCGATTATGATAGCTGCAACTACTATTCCTTTAATTGACAGTGCATAATTAACCAATCCTTCCGTGTCCCCCTGCTTGAGCCTGAAATCTTTAAAATCCTCTTCGCCAATTACAAAATAGGCAACTCTTGCAGGTTCATCTACTTTTAGTTTTTCTGCCAAAGCATGACCCAAAAACCTCAATCTCTCAAGGGAGTTGGTATCATAGATTAGTCGACTCACCTTATTTACATCGGCACCTAAATCAATAAGGTCTGCCACCATCCTATGAACCTTGGAAGTAGTGGAAGGATGCTTAAATGAGCCTGTATCCGTCATAATGCCGGCATAGAGACACTCAGCGATATTTTTGTCAATTACTTCACGTCCACTATAGTCAACGATTAGATCATAGATTAATTCCGCAGTAGCAGCTGACTTGTCATTCCAGAAATTAAAGTCTGGCGTGATTTCAGGATTTAGATGGTGGTCCACAAGAGCCACTTTCGCTGCAACATTTTCGGCAGCCTGTTTCATGTCTTTAATTCTGCCAAACCCCGAATAGTCGAGACAAAATAGCAGTTCAGCTTCAGCTATTATGTTATCTGCGGATTCCTTTGATTTTTCGTAATTGATCACCAAAGGGTTTCCTGGCATCCATTCCAGAAAATCAGGATAGCTGTTTGGTACAATGGTGCTAACATTATGCCCCAGCCTCACAAGAAAGTGGTGCAAACCCAAAGAAGATCCCAATGCATCCGCATCCGGATTTGCATGGGTGGTAATGACGATCTTTTTCGGGGATTGTAAGAAGTCCTTTAGCGCCTGTGTGTCCTTCATAAAAAAATGCCCGAGACGGGCAAATGTGAACGGCAAAATTAGTAACATTTATAAAACCTAATAATGCTGAGTAAACTCTTTATGATTCCTTTATTTTTGCGGCGATTTTAGAAGCGAAAAACAAAAAACGAATAATGGCTGGAAAAAAGACTTTTACAATGATTAAGCCTGACGCTTATGCTGCGGGCAATTCAGGAGCAATCATTAAAATAATTGAAGAAGCAGGGTTTAGAATTGAAGCGGCAAAATTGACAAAGCTGTCAGCGGAGCGTGCGGGTCAGTTTTACGAAGTGCACAAAGAGCGACCATTCTACAATGACTTGGTAGCATACATGTCTTCAGGACCCATTATTGCCATGTTTTTAGAGAAGGACAATGCTGTTGAGGATTTCAGAAAACTAATCGGAGCAACAAATCCGGAAGAAGCAGCAGAGGGAACCATTAGAAAGCTATTTGCTAAGTCAATCGAAGCAAATGCCATCCACGGATCAGATTCTGATGAGAATGCAGCTATTGAAGGAGGGTTTTTCTTCTCTACAACTGAAAGATTTTAAAAGCTTAATTCTAAGTTCTTAATCAAGAGGCCCGCGAAACTTAGCGGGCTTTTATTTTTTAGCATCTGCCATGGCAGATTCATCTCTTCGTTCGATCCAGAAGTTATTAAATCCTTCGCCTAAAGAAATGACAATTTGCTTCAGCTGAAGCAGTTCCAGGATGGAAAGGAAGTTGAAGATCACCAAAATTTTATCCGGCTTTTCCTCTATCATCTCCGCAAATGAGAGCTTCTTTCCGTATACGAGTCGCTCCATCAGCTTGGACTTTTGCTTTTCTATCGTGTAGGGATATTGGACCACTTGGTGGACGGGTTTGTTTTGCTCAAACTCGTACCGTTTCATCACTTTTTGAAAGACCTTCATCATTTTGTAAAGGTCCAGGTCTTGAAGTTCGGCTTCTACGTTGATAGTTTGTGAAAGATGTCGGATCTCTTTTTTAAGATTTCCTCTTTTTTCTCTGTCAAGGCGATCGGCCTCCATTTTAGAAAGTGTAGCAACAACAGATTTGTACTTCTTGTACTCCAGCAGGTGTTTTACTAGTTCTTCCCGGGGATCAATTTCATTTCCTTCCTCATCCATGACCGGACGAGGGAGTAACATTTTCGCCTTTATACGCATCAAAGTGGCAGCAACTAAAATAAATTCACTTGCTATCTCCACATTCAATTTTTCCAGATGCTCAAGGTATTCAAGAAAATCATCCGTGATTTTAGAAATGGGAATGTCGTAGATATCCAATTCGTCTCGCTCTATGAAAAAGAGGAGCAAGTCGAAAGGTCCTTCGAAAAGCGGGAGTTTTATCTCAAATTTTTGATCTGTAGCCACGAGCCAAAATTACGGACAATATGGAATTTCACATCTATTAATTTACCTTTCGGTGTAATGCTTAATTTTGCAGACTGCCTTTTTGATAAAGCAGTCTTTTTCAAACAATCTAAAGCATTGAGCGTTTGGAAGAAATACGTATAAGTAATGGAGATTAAACCAGGGCCACTTTTAGCGAAAATCGACTCACCAGAGGATTTAAAAAAACTGGATGTAAGGCAACTCACCCAAGTATGCCAGGAACTTCGTGATTTTATCATTGACAATGTTTCAGTGTATGGAGGTCATTTTGGAGCTAGCCTTGGTGTTACCGAATTAACTGTAGCCCTTCATTATGTTTTTAATACACCCAAAGATCAGCTGGTTTGGGATGTAGGACATCAGGCATATGGACATAAAATCTTAACAGGACGGAAAGAAACATTTCATACCAATAGAAAATATAAAGGACTCTCTGGTTTTCCAAAAAGAAGCGAAAGTGAATACGACACATTCGGTGTGGGTCATTCATCGACCTCTATTTCTGCGGCTCTCGGGATGGCTGAGGCGTCAAGGCTTAAGGAAGAAAATGACAAACAGCATATAGCTGTAATAGGTGATGGTGCTATGACTGGTGGATTGGCATTTGAGGCAATGAATCACGCAGGGGTTAGTAATTCCAATCTTTTAATTGTCCTGAATGACAATTGCATGTCCATTGACCCAAATGTGGGTGCTCTGAAGGATTATTTGACGGATATCACCACTAGCCAGACTTACAATAAATTCAGAGATGAAATCTGGAAGATTTTAGGTAAAATCAGCAAGTTTGGCCCGAATGCTCAGGAGATAGCAGCCAAAGTAGAAAACTCTATGAAGAGTTTGCTATTGAAGCAAAGCAACCTATTTGAATCCTTAAACCTTCGCTATTTTGGCCCAATCGATGGACACGACGTAAATCATCTGGTAGATGTGATGGAGGATTTGAAAAAAATTCCCGGGCCTAAAATTCTTCACTGTCTGACGGTAAAAGGGAAAGGATACGAGCTTGCGGAGAAGGATCAGACGAAGTGGCACGCACCCGGCACTTTTGATAAAATCACCGGTGCAATAAATAAGAAAAAGTACGATACGCCTCAACCTCCAAAGTTCCAGGATGTCTTTGGACATACGTTAGTAGAGTTAGCTGAGAAAAACGAGAAAATTGTGGGCATCACTCCAGCTATGCCATCAGGTTCCTCCATGAAAATAATGATGGAGGCATTTCCGGATCGATCTTACGATGTAGGTATAGCGGAACAACATGCAGTAACCTTTTCGGCGGGTCTGGCTACACAGGGCTTGGTTCCATTTTGTAACATCTATAGCACATTCATGCAGCGAGCTTACGATCAGGTAATTCATGATGTGTGTATTCAAAATTTACCTGTAATCTTTTGCATGGACAGGGCAGGAGTTGCAGGAGCTGATGGTCCTACACACCATGGAGCATACGATATTGCCTACATGAGATGTGTGCCAAATATGGTGGTTTCAGCACCTATGAACGAGTCAGAACTAAGAAATTTGATGTTTACAGCCAGCGAACACAATGGGCCGTTTTCAATCAGATACCCAAGAGGTGCCGGAGTAATGCCGGAGTGGAGAACTCCATTTGAGAAAATTGAAATTGGAAAGGGCAGAAGACTGATCAAAGGAGAAGATTTAGCCATTCTTTCCATCGGACAGGTAGGAAACTATGCAATGGACGCAGCACAGGATCTCAAGAATGAAGGCTTGAATCCATCTGTTTATGACATGCGATTTGTAAAGCCGCTAGATGAGGAGATGCTCCATGAAATATTTGAAAGACATAATTACATCATAACCGTAGAAGATGGCTGTCTGATGGGAGGATTCGGCTCGGCCATACTTGAGTTCGCGGCTGATAATGATTTCCATGCTTCAATTAAGAGATTAGGAATCCCTGACAGAATAATCGAACATGGTGAGCAACCGCAACTCCATCGAGAGTGTGAATATGATGCTGAGGCGATAAAAAAGACGGCATTCGAATTCGTCGCAAATAAGACGTCAATAGTCTAAACATTACAAGAATAAGACCCTGACCAGAACTATCATTAGCGATATTTTTCGTATTTTAAGAAATGATATGAACCTTCATTTCAAGACCGCCGCTCTTTATCTTGCTTTGATGTTGACTTTTGCTTCCTGCAAGCAATCCACGTCTAGCCAGTCTAGCAATGACTATCCGGAAAGAGAGGAATTTATTGTGGATTTGGATTTGGACAAGATCAAGGAGCGTGGCTATATCACAGCCATCATGGACAATAGTTCCACCGGACTTTTTGTTTACAAAGGCAAAACCATGGGATATGAGTATGAGTTGCTCAAGATGTTTTGTGAAGAACAAGGCCTGCAACTTCGCATCAACATTACTCAAAACCTCGGAGAAGCATTTAATAAGCTAAATACGGGTGAGGGCGACATTCTCGCTTATAATCTGACGGTAACCAAGGAGCGAAAGAAGCGAATTGCATTTACCCATTACCATAATTTGCAAAGGCAGGTTTTAATTCAACGAAAACCTGACAACTGGCGGCAGATGAAGCTTCATGAAATAGAGGCACAGTTAATTCGAAACCCTGTGGAATTGATTGGAAAGGAGGTAGTGGTTCGTCCACATTCGTCTTACTATGATCGAATGGCAAACCTTTCCGAAGAAATTGGTGGTGACATTTTGATCGTACCGGGTGAGACGAATGCCGAAACGGAGCAACTTATAAAGCAAGTAGCTGAGGGCAAGATAGACTATACGGTAGCAGAGGAGGACATTGCATTAGTAAACTCCACCTATTATCCGAACCTGGACATAAAAACACCAGTTAGCTTCTCTACCCAGATTGCATGGGGGGTCCGTAAGAACGCCAACAAACTATTGAGTGAGTTGAATGACTGGATTGTCAGAATGAGAAAGACCACAGATTACTATGTCATTTACGACAAGTATTTCAAAAGCTCTAAATCTGCTTTAAGAAGGTCTCGAAGTAAATATTCAACGATTAGGGGAAAAGGTGCTATTTCACCTTATGATAGTTTGATTCAAAATGCGGCGGAAGAGTTGGAATGGGACTGGATGTTGTTGGCTGCCCAGATTTTTAGGGAATCTAAATTTGATGAGAATGCTGAGTCCTGGGCAGGAGCTGTAGGATTAATGCAGGTTCTTCCGCGCACAGGCAGGGAATATGGCGTTACGAACCTATATGGCCCTGTAGAAAATATTTATGCCGGAACCAGACATCTCGAGTGGATACAGAATTACTGGATGAGAAAAATAGAGGATGAGAATGAGAGGATGAAATTTGTCTTGGCGTCTTATAACGTAGGACTTGGACATCTACAAGATGCAGTAAGATTAACGGAAAAATATGGCGGTAATGTTAAGAGCTGGGAGGATGTGAGTGAGTTTCTGCTAAAAAAATCAAGATCTAAATACTTCAATGATCCTGTTGTAGAATACGGATATTGTCGTGGATCAGAGCCTGTGGAGTATGTCGATCGTATTTTAGATATTTATCAGAACTACAAAGAAATATTGCAGCAGGAGAGCCAACTTCAGGCCATAGCCCAATAGCAGGTCGATAATCAAAGATAAAATGCATGGTTACTTTCATTTTTTATGGGGTATCTATTGAAACAGCCTATCTTTAGGCACTTTAAAAGTCACCCTAATAATGAAAAATCAGCACGAGACATTACTTGAAGAGTATCACAAAGTAAGAAAGTCTGAGCTTGGCATTGATCAGTTCACCTACATATTAAAAATATACCCCTCCCTTCTTGTTTGCATGAGTGATGGTAAACTTGATAAAGAGGAATGGGATGGTGTACTTAATATTTCTAAAGGCCTTGCTCTTTTGTATTTAGATCAGCAGCCTAATACAAATGCAGAAAAGGTAGAAACACTGTTTAGAACGGAATTCAGATACCTTCTTGAAAACATTGATAAGTGGGAGAAAAAATTCCTCAATACACTTAAGAGTTATCTGGAAGAGCATCCTGATGAAAGGGAATTTGTCTACGAGGCGATGTATTTGTTTGCCAATGCTGCTGATGGAATCTCTGCTGACGAGCAGCGGACAATTGACTCTCTCTCTAGTCGACTTGCTTTAGAGTATTAAATCGGTCGATAATCGCACTAAAGTCTATTTCGGCTGTCTGATCTAGAAATTCGTCCATTACTTTTTTCTGAATTTTTCCTAAACGCAGAGCTTCTGAGTAGGGAAGGTCCGAAAATGTAACCATGCTATAAAGTGGAACCCATTCACTAGGATATTGCTCTTGTATTTGAGCTTCTAGTTTTTTCCGCTTTAGGAAATCCGGATCGCCCACATGATCACGCATTTCAATAAAGTTATGAAGAGCCAATTCAGAAATTGCATCAGCATCTTTCTTTCTGAATGAGGAGTATTTCGGTAGCACCTTTTCCCATTCCCAGTTCATTTCTTCAGCCATTTCTACAAATAGTCGCACATCTTCAAAACCGGAGTTCATCCCTTGACCATAGAATGGAACAATTGCATGAGCTGCGTCCCCCAGCAGAATAGTTCGACTCTTATGCCAGGGCTCACACTTAGTTGTGACCAATGAAGAGGTAGGGTTATTAAAAAACTGCTCGGCTAAATCGGGAATTAAAGCTTTAGCATCACTGAAGTATTGATCAAAAAAAGCATTGACCTCTTCTTTCGAGTTTAATTCTTGAAAAGATGGACTCCCTTCAAAAGGAAAGAAAAGCGTACAGGTAAATGTCTTGTCATTATTAGGGAGGGCGATCAGCATAAAGTTCCCTCTTGGCCAAATATGGAGGTAATTAGGCTCCATGAGAAACTCTCCATCCGTGGGTTCAATGCAGAGCTCCTTGTAACCATGTTCAATGTAGTGCTGAGAAAAATTGAAACGATCTGTTAACTCTAGCTTCTTTCTGATGGCAGAGAATGCACCATCTGTCCCGACAATTAGCTCGCATTTAATAGACTCTCCATTCTCAAATTGCAGTCTGTTATCCTCAAAATCAACATCTGTGCATTTATGATCAAAATGAACCTCTACACCGGCTTTTTCTGCATTTTCTATCAAAAGCTCATTCAGCTGGGCTCTGGAAACAGAATTAATGAACTGGCCTTCCTTCCCGTACGGTTGAAATGTGAGCTCACCCACTTCGTTGTGCATCATACGACCTTTCATTGGGATGAGGTATGGCTCTATCGTTTCAAAAACACCAGCCATTTTAAGGGGTAGAATGCCCCTTCGACTCAATGCCAGGTTGATTGACCTACCTTCGGCAACTTCAGATTTCCTGGGATCTTTTCTTTTTTCAAAGACCTGCACTTCAAATCCTTTTTTCTTAAGAATTACCGCCAGCAATGATCCAACCAGGCCAGCTCCAACAATACTAATCTTATCCTTCATTGGAAATCGCTTCTTCTAAAATTGAAACAAAATTCACCACATCAGTGAATGTATTATACAATGGAACTGGGGCCACTCTGATCACATTTGGCTCTCTCCAATCCAATATGCATCCATGTTCAATCAGGTAATTAAAAATGCTTTTACCATGGTTTATCAAGAACAAGGAAAGCTGTGCTCCTCTTTCTTCGTGTTTAGACGGAGTGAGAATTTTTATTTGATTTTTTAACACTTCAGAGTTTAGAACCAGCTTTTCCATCAAGTTGGTAAGCTCTAAGCTTTTTGCACGTAAATTTTCTATACCCGCTTCATCAAAAACAGAAAGTGAGGCAAGGTGAGAAGCATGTGATAAAATATTTACGTTGCTTAGCTGCCATCCGTCAACCGTTGGAATGGGGTTAATCTGGTTGTTCATTTTGAAGCGAGCCTCGGCATCATGGCCCCACCATCCTGATAGTCGTGGCATGTTTTTGTTTTTTCCATGCTTTTCATGGATGAATAGTCCACCCACACCACCAGGTCCTGAGTTCAAATATTTATAGGTACACCAAACCGCAAAATCCGCTTGATGATCATGCAAGTGGAGAGGTACATTTCCTACAGCATGAGCCAGGTCAAAACCGGCATACGCACCTATGCTATGAGCTGCCTCAGTAATTTTTTTAATATCAAAGAACTGCCCTGTGTAATATTGAACACCGGGGAACATGACAAGAGCTAATTCATCACCCAGCTCATTGATTTTTTGAATAATTTCTTCTGTGCTCAGGTAATTAGACTTATCAGGAGAATCCAGTTCTATCAGATTCGTCTTCGGATCATAACCACTGACCTCTATCCGAGAATGAACCGCATAAAAATCTGATGGAAACGCTCCTTTCTCGATTAAAATCTTTGTTCTCTTTCCATTTGGTCGGTAGAAGGAAGCCATGGCCAAATGGAGGTTTGTGGTCAGGTTGTTCATTGCCACAACTTCATGTTCATTCGCTCCTACAATTTTAGCCAATGAAGCTTTCGCATTTTGGTGATAGCTCACCCAAGGCTTGTTACCAGTGAAGTGACCTTCTACGCCTTTTTCCTGCCAGTTTTTGAGTTCTTCATTTACATATTCTGAGGTTCTCTTAGGCTGAAGCCCCAATGAATTTCCACACAGGTAGATGCAGTCTTTTCCATCTTTCTGAGGAATATGAAATTCTGATCGGAATTTCGCTAGCTGATCATTTGCGTCTAGTTGACTGGCTTTTTTTAGATGCTCTTCCTTCAAAACGTTTAGTTAGTCAGTGAATCGTGGATCCGTTTCCATGATTTCACCGCAATTATCGCAAGTTCTTAACTCTTCAGAATTGAAAAACTCCCGAAATCTTGGAAGAAAATCTTTTTCAATATTGGTAAGATGAAAATAGGTATCGTGAAGCTTGTTATTGCAGTTATCACAATACCATAGCAGGCCGTCCTTGTGCTCCGGCTCTCTTTTCCGTTCGATCACCAATCCAACCGTATTGGCGGGTCGTGCCGGTGAATGAGGGACCTTAGCAGGGTGAAGATACATTTCACCCTCTCTGATTGGAATTTTTACAGCTTTTCCATCCTCCTGAATGGTAACCTCAATGTCACCTTCTAGCTGATAGAAAAGCTCCTCTGTTTCGTTATAATGATAGTCCTTTCGGGCATTGGGTCCGCCCACAATCATTACAATGTAATCTCCAGCATCCGCATAGAGATTTTTATTACCTACCGGGGGTTTTAATAAATCCCGGTTTTCTTCTATCCATTTATGAAGGTTAAAGGGTCTTTTTATCGCCATGTCAGAGATGTTTATTTTTGAAGAAAAGTTAGAAAAAATTTATGGATTTAGACCTGAAAGGACGAAGAGCTTTAGTTTGTGGTAGTTCACAGGGAATGGGACTGGCGATTGCAAAGGAATTGAGTGGCATGGGTGCCAATGTCACACTCTTTGCGAGAAATGAAGATTCATTGAAAAAAGCCTTGGATCAACTATCTCCGGGAGATCATGACTACCTGGTTGCTGATTTTGATGATCTGGAGGCGGTTAAAAATGCAATTGATGTAGGACTGGCAAAAGCACCGTATCAAATCCTGATAAATAACTCAGGAGGGCCTGCACCCGGCGCTTTAGCTGACGCAAGTCTTTCCGATTTTGATAGGGCGATGAAAAGGCATTTACACGTAAGTCACACCCTGGTTCAAAAGGTTCTGGAAGGCATGAAGGAAGCACAATTTGGAAGAATCGTGAATATCATATCTACTTCTGTGAAAGTACCCATAGCTGGATTGGGAGTGAGCAATACCGTTCGTGGAGCGATGGCTTCATGGGCAAAAACGCTGGCGAATGAGTTGGGGGGTTATGGGATTACTGTGAATAATATTTTACCGGGGTTTATCAATACGGCTCGAATAGAAAGCCTGGTAGCAGGAAGGTCAAAGAAACTGGGTAAGTCCGAGCTCGAAGTAGAGGAAGACATGAAAAATACCATTCCTGCGGGCCGTTTTGGTGAGCCGGAAGAGATTGCAGCATATGCAGGCCTACTTTGCAGTAATAGTGGTGCATACATCAATGGAACGAGTTTAAGAATAGACGGTGGCCGCACCGGATCAATTTAATCAAATGCAGAAGATACAGAATTTCATCAATGGCGAATATGTGGATCCAATTCAGGGTAAATACATTGACGATATTGAGCCTGGAACAGGAAAGGTGTTTGCACAGATACCAAATTCAACTAAAGAAGATTTAGACCAGGCCGTTGAGGCTGCTAAGGAAGCATTCCCGGTTTGGAGTACTATGTCAGTAGATAAGCGCAGTAAGATCATGCATACCCTCGCTGATCTGATTGAAAAAAACCTGGACGATTATGCGTTGATGGAAAGCCGTGACAATGGAAAGCCACTTTGGTTGGCGAAAGCAGTTGATATCCCTAGAGCGAGTACGAACTTCAGGTTCTATGCCTCCGCAATTGTGAACTTTTCCTCTGAGGCGCAAGTGTCAGAAGGATTCATGGTAAACTATACACGCAGAGCCCCGATTGGTATTGTGGGGTGTATTTCTCCTTGGAACCTGCCGCTCTACCTTTTTTCGTGGAAAATTGCTCCTGCATTGGCTATGGGAAATTGTGTGATTGCAAAACCTTCTGAACTTACTCCAATGACTGCTTTTTTATTGGGCAAGCTTGCCAATGAAGCAGGGATGCCGCCGGGCGTACTCAACATTCTCCATGGAGAAGGAAAAGGTATTGGTCAGGCCATTGTAGAGCATGAAGCCACTAAGGCAATTTCTTTCACCGGTGGTACAACAACCGGAAAAATTGTAGGAGCCACTGCGGCACAACAATTCAAGAAAGTTTCTTTGGAGTTGGGGGGAAAAAACCCGAATATCATTTTCGCAGATTGTGATTTGGATGAGGCAGTGAAGACCAGTGTGAAAAGCTCTTTTACCAATCAAGGGGAAATTTGTTTGTGTGGTTCAAGAATACTGATAGAAGAGTCAATCTATGATGAATTCAAAAAGCGATTTCTGGCAGAGTGTAAAAAAATAGTGGTTGGTGACCCTATGGATCCCAAATCGACGATGGGCGCACTGGTATCTTCTGATCATTTGGATAAAGTGGATTCTTACGTCAAACTTGCCCGGGAGGAGGGCGGCACTATTTTATCTGGAGGTAGAAGAATTGATCGTGAAGGGTTTTATTATGAGCCGACCGTCATTGAAGGACTTGATGAAAATTGCCGAACCAATCAGGAGGAGATTTTCGGACCTGTAGTAACACTGAATCCCTTCAAAGGAGAAGAAGACGCCATCCGTATTGCAAATTCAACAAGATATGGGCTTTCATGTACCATTTGGACCTCAAATCTGAAACAAGCTCACCGTGTCTCCCATGCGGTTCAATCTGGAATTATCTGGGTCAATTGCTGGCTGGTAAGAGACTTAAGAACCCCTTTTGGTGGAATGAAAGATTCGGGAATTGGCAGGGAAGGTGGAAATGATGCGCTTCGATTCTTCTCTGAACCACAAAATGTCTGCATTAAGCTTTAGACAATAAAAAACCCCAACTACTGTTGGGGTTCAATTTCTATTCGGTTATTGAATTTCTTATGCGGTAGCCTCGCCTGCTTTAAGCTTCGCGATTTTGAAGGACTTTCTTTCCTTATGCCCACAGTATCCGCAAGCATAATATTTCATTAGCTCGCCTTCTTCTGTTTCAGAGGCAGTTTGGATCACTTCTTCTCTCTCCACCTTCAAAGTTTGGTAGTTACAGTTGTTGCATTGCAGTGCGTGTAGTCTACCATTATACTTCTCAATCTTAGTGAATCCTGATTCTTCATCAATCCACACATCATAGTCTACTGAGAATGCATCTTCCTCTGCCTGCATGCCTTCATCCAGATAAACATCCTCTTCCTCTTCACTCAAAAGCTTCATTTTTCTTCCATCAGGGGAAGTTCTTGGTGTGAATCTCAATTTCTTAAGACGCTTTTCAATGAAAAACGGATAGTAGAACTTCAGAACGTTTTGAATAATCACTCCAAGGATTACCGCAAACATTGAACTCATGAAAAGCCTTACAAAGAACCACAACCAGGTAGACTCACCAAAAATGGTATTGAAATAAAGCGTACCACCGATGATGATAAGCAATGCTCCATTCCACAGCATGTTAATCTCATGCATGTTGATGTAGTCATATCGTGTCTTGTAATCGCCTGTTGCTAGAAGCTTAAGGTAGTGCCCCAGCAAAATCAACACTCCAACGCCAGCCACAGCCATGGCTAGATATCCTCCGTAAGTGTTCCAATTATTTAGTAGTTCAGGTGAAATAGGGTCAGTCATAGCGTCTGTTTATTAAATCAGGAAATACTCCTTATACAAAAATGTTACATTTTTATTAAAACCAACGAATCAAATTAAAATAAGAAGTACTTAATTCAATCAAATTTTCCTGTAAAATATCAAAAATTTGTAATACCAACAATCATTAGTTGTTCAGGATTGTTGTTGAAGCATTTAGGTATTTTTGTCAAAATCAATCAATTTGAAAACATAATATGGATTTTTCACTTAAAAAACTACTTTCATTACTACTAATCACAGCCTTGATATTTAGCTGTACAGCTCCTAAAGAAGAGAAAATTAACTATACAACTATGTCTGATGTTGAGTTGGATGAGGTTGCAGATTCTTTGGCTCATGCTTACATTATTGTTGATGGTCATGTGGATTTGCCTTACCGAATGAATGTCAAAGGTTTCATGATCACCAAAACTGTTGAGGATGTTTCGGTAGAAACTACCGGAAACTTCGACTATCCGAAAGCAAAAAGAGGAGGACTGGATGCTCCATTCATGTCGATATACGTCCCATCTAGATATCAGGAAACCGGAGGTGCCAAAGCTTTTGCGGATTCGTTGATAGATATGGTTTCAAGATTACCTGAGACCTTCCCTGCAAAATTTGCCCTGGCAGACTCACCTGCTGATGTTCAAGTTGCTTTTGAGCAAGGACTGATCGCATTGCCTATGGGAATGGAAAATGGAGCTCCTATTGAGGACGATATTAACAACGTGAAGTATTTCTATGATCGGGGAATCAGATATATCACCCTGACCCACTCAAAAGACAATCAAATCAGTGATTCGTCTTATGATACCACCTACACGTGGAATGGTGTGAGCCCATTTGGAGAGCAGGTAATTGCCGAGATGAACAAATGGGGAATCATGGTGGATATTTCTCACGTGACAGATAGTGCGGCTTTTGATGCACTTAGATTAACAAATGCACCGGTCATTGCTTCACACTCATCTTGTAGAAAATTTACTCCGGGATGGGAGCGAAACATGCCTGATACACTGATTAAAGCAATGGCTGTAAATGGAGGTGTGATTCACATCAACTTTGGATCGAGCTTCCTTTCGCAGGAATCACAGGATAAGTTTGAGAAGATGCGTGAAGATCTCACCAATTACCGAGCGGAGAACAGCCTGTCACCGGAAGACTCTATCTACAAAGCATATGCAAAGCAATATGCACTTGACAATGATGTCTATGAGGACGTTCAGAAAGTTGCAGATCACATCGATCATGTAGTAAGTTTAGTAGGCGTGGATTATGTTGGATTAGGATCAGATTATGACGGTGTTGGTGACAGCTTACCAAAGGGCCTGAAGGATGTCTCTACCTATCCTAACCTGATAAAGGAGCTTCTGAAAAGAGGATATACGCCTGAGGATATTGAAAAAATTTGCTATAAAAATACCTTCCGTGTTTGGAGCAAAGTACAAGAGGTAGCTCAGGATCTTCAATCCAATAGCTAGGTAATTATGTTATTTCTTTCGCTTGAGTGAATTGATAAAATTCGCCCAGGCGAAAGGATTTAACAGTTGATTTTGGGGAGGAGAATATCGATTGATGTATGACTGCCGCTGCAATTGCATGTAATACTGATGATTAGCATTTGGAGAGGCAGGTATTTCAAGATATGCATCGGACATATACTGCGCATTTAACCACTGATAAATGTTTGCATACTCCTTTTGATTGGGTAGCTCCATTGTGATTAGCGCTTCTTTAAACATGCTTTCTGTTGGATATGGACGAATTTCCACTTCCTCAAGAAATGTAATATCATCCTGAAGGGCAATAATGACACGCAAACTGGATTCCTTTTCGTGCTTTGGCACAATGAAGTAAGCTCTTTTATATCCGACTGAACTGAAAATGACACTGTCTCCTTCTAAAACAGGCAGGGAAAAGAAACCGTAAGGGTTGGTGGTTGTTCCTCTCCCTGATTTGGGAATATACACGTGAGTTCCGGGCACTACAGTTGTGCTATCAGCTCCGAAAACCACACCAGTGAACTGGATCACTTTTTTATTTTGATCCTGGGCAGATGCCTGAGAAATTGAAAAAACAAAAAACGTAAATATCAGTATGTATCTCAAATCAAGTTCCTTTGTCTAATAAAAGAGTTTTAGCCAATAAAAGTTTAACTTCGGTAAAAGTAGTGAAAAAATGAGGCTCAAAAATTTCAATCTGACTTTTGGCACCCAGATTTTCAAGTCATTTTCGGATGAGTCTCGTACCCGTATTTTACACTTACTCTACCGACAGGAAGAGCTTTGTATCTCTGATCTCGAAGCGATTTTGGACTTTACACAAACTAAGACCTCCCGTCATATAACGTACCTGAGAAATGCTGGTTTGGTCACGTTCAGAAAATATGACCAGTGGGTCTTCTACAGTATCAAAGAGGAAGGGTACGATATGGTCAGTCAGATATTTGAGTTTCTCAGTAAAGATCCCATCTTACGAAAAGATTTGGAGGTCTATAAAACAATGAATGCAAATCTGGCGTTGGCCAAAAACAAGATAGAGGCGAAAAAGTACAATAGGTGAAGGGAATTAAGCATATTTTCTTCGATCTGGACCACACCTTATGGGATTATGATCGAAGCGCACAGGAAACATTACTGGAAATTTTTGTGAATCTGGAGCTGGCAAAGTCTGGTCTCTCTAAGAAGAAGTTTGTCGATACCTTTTATGAGGTTAATGATAAGCTTTGGGTCAAGTATAATGATGGGCTCATTGACAGGGAATACATCAAAACCGAGCGATTCAATGAAGTCTTCCTTACCTCAGGGATCGAAGTGGCAAAGTCCAAAATGGCATCAGCGTACTTTCTAAGTAATTGCTCGATGAAACCTTATTTGATGGCAGACGCAATAACAGCACTCAACTATCTTGACAAAAAGTATGACCTTCACATCATTACGAATGGATTTTTAGATGCTCAAAACCGAAAGCTAAGCAGCTCTGGCATAGCTAAGTTCTTTAAGGTAATGGTTACGTCTGAGTGTGCAAACTCCAGGAAGCCCAGCCCGGAGATTTTTGAGTATTCTTTGAGCGAAGCAGGCGCAAAGAGAAACGATAGCATCATGATTGGGGATAACCCCCGAACCGATATTCATGGTGCACGAGAGTTCGGAATGAAAACCATTTTTTATGATCCCTCGGGCAGAAAGAAATCCCTGGCTGATTACACCATTCAATCTCACATGGAATTGCTCAGGCTTTTTTAACCGTCACCGAATAACCTATTCCGGTTAAGTTTTTGAACTATTCGCCTTACTTTTGCGCTCCATTCATAAACAAAGAAGAGAGATGCCAAAAGGAAATTTTTTCGTACCAGAACCAATCAATGAACCTGTATTAAGTTATGCTCCCGGCACAGCGGAAAGGGAGGAACTACTAGCTAAATACAAAGAGATGTATAATGAGCAGATTGATGCGCCAATGTACATCGGTAACAAGGAGGTTCATACTGAAACAAAAATCCCAATGACCTGTCCTCATGACCATCAGCATGTATTGGGTCACTTTTCTGAAGGAGGATCAGAACATGTTAAGAAAGCGGTTGATGCAGCTCTGTCTGCAAAGGAACAGTGGGAAAATATGACATGGGAAAATAGAGCAAGTATTTTCCTGAAAGCTGCTGACCTTTTAGCTGGCCCTTACAGAGCTAAGATCAATGCTGCTACTATGCTGGGACAAGGAAAAAATGTGCATCAGGCTGAAATAGATGCAGCATGTGAACTCATCGACTTCTTAAGGTTCAATGTGTCATTCATGCAGGAGTTGTACATGGAGCAACCCATCTCTTCTGAAGGGGTATGGAATAGAATGGAATACCGGGCGCTGGAAGGATTTGTTTTCGCAATCACACCATTCAACTTTACAGCGATTTCCGGAAACCTACCTGCCGCACCCGCAATGTTGGGTAACACGGTGGTTTGGAAGCCGAGCTATACCCAGGTTTATTCCGCACAGGTAATCATGGAGGTCTTCAAAAAAGCGGGTCTTCCAGATGGTGTTATCAACTTGATTTATGTAGATGGACCGGTTGCAGGTGATGTCATTTTCAATCACCCGGATTTCGCCGGGCTTCATTTCACAGGGAGTACGGGCGTCTTCAAAACCCTATGGAAAACCATTGGTGCAAACCTTGACACCTACAAAACATACCCAAGAATTGTGGGTGAAACAGGCGGAAAGGATTTTGTTGTAGCGCACAAGTCTGCGGATGCAAAAGAGGTGGCCACCGGGTTAGTGAGAGGCGCCTTCGAGTTTCAGGGACAAAAATGTAGCGCAGCATCACGTGCTTATATCCCATCGAATTTGTGGGATGATGTGAAGAAATATATGATTGATGATTTGAGGTCAATCAAAATGGGGTCGCCTGAAGACCCATCAAACTTTGTAAACGCTGTGATCGATGAGAGAGCATTTAAGAAGATCACAGGGTACATCGACGAGGCAAAATCTGCAAAAGATGTAGAGCTGATAGCAGGAGGTAATTACGATGGCTCAAAAGGCTGGTTTATAGAGCCAACTGTCTTTGAAGCTAAGGATCCAAAATACAAGACCATGTGCGAGGAAATCTTTGGTCCTGTTCTGACTGTTCATATTTATGATGAGAACAAATTCGAAGAAATTCTAGATGTTGTTGATGGTACATCTCCTTACGCATTGACGGGCGCTATTTTCAGCAAAGACAGATATGCTGTTGATTTGGCAACTCACAAGTTGAGAAATGCAGCCGGAAACTTCTACATCAACGATAAGCCAACAGGTGCGGTAGTGGGACAACAGCCGTTTGGTGGAGCCAGAGGTTCAGGAACTAACGATAAAGCTGGCGCTATGATGAACTTACTTCGTTGGGTGAGTGCGAGAACGATCAAAGAAACCTTTGTCTCTCCAACGGATTACAGGTATCCATTTTTAGGCTAATGGGATTGAGACCTTTCCATTTGGCCGTCCCGGTAAAAGACCTGAAAGAAACACGGGTCTTTTATCGGGATGTTATGGGTTTTGAAGAAGGTCGTTCGTCCGATCGATGGGTTGACTTCAACTTCTATGGACACCAGTTCGTGATTCACATTGTGGACAAAAAGGAAGGTTTGGAGGTTAACCCGGTAGATGATCATCCTGTGCCGGTACCGCACTTTGGTGTTGTGCTAGAATGGGACGACTGGGAAAACCTTTCAGCAAGATTAAAAGAGGCCAACATTGATTTTGTAATTGAACCTTATGTTCGATTTGAGGGAGAAGTAGGAGAGCAAGCGACCATGTTTTTTCTCGACCCATCAGGAAATGCCTTAGAGTTTAAAGCCTTCAAAAACGATTCTGAAATTTTTGCCAAATAGGGTTTGAGAATTCATTTTTAATAAATTCTTCCCTACATTCATACCCCATTTCCTGAGGGTATGAGTACTTCCACAGATCATAGTCTAGAGTCGATCATGCGGCTATCAAAGTCGGAGCTGTTGCAGGGAGGAAAGTTTAAGGACTTTCTTGCAACGCTGGTTCCAATAGTATGTAATTCCCTCAGTGCATATAAAACTTCTTTTTGGCTTTACAGAACTGAAAAAGACGAATTTGAGAGCATACAGTGCTATGATAAGGAAACTAACAATGCTTCAGTAGGAAGCACCCTGGATCCGTCCTCGTTTGAAGCTTTCTTTGAAATGCTGAAAAGTGATCTTTTTACTCACATTGATAGTAGTGACGAATCGGAGGATTTGGAGGAGTTTACAGTTGATCACATGCTTAAAAATCGTTTAAGATCATGGGTTGGTATTCAGGTTTGGAATGATAATCGGCTTTTCGGTATTCTGGCGGTGGAATGGAAGGTCAATAAAGATTTCTCTATTCAGGACCGACTAGTCATGGTCACAGCGGCCTCAATGATCAGTCAATGCTATGACGCCCTACTTCGATTGAAAGAAGATTTTCTGCATCGTAATGAAGTGAATAGTTTGAGGGGAGAAGAAAAAGAAAAAGAAAAGCTGGCGAAGAAGCTGTCTGATCATGCTTTCTACACCTCGCATAGCATTCGTCATCCATTATCAACCATACTTGCCCTTATTGATTTGATTAAGCTGAATTGGGAAAGTCGTGAAGCTTATGAAGAACTGTTGCAGCAATTGAAAATAGAAACGATGAATTTGGATGACGCTATTCGCGTGATGACCGCAAAAATTGAATTAGATTAGTTGCCTCAACCGCGCCAAGAGACTTTGTAATGACCACACGACCTAATCGAATAAAAGAGGTAATTCTACGCCGAAGTTCCTTTATCATTTTCTTGATTTTGATTTTAGGAGCCTTTGGACTACTTCGTATTGTAACGACCCACAAGGACATTGATGATGTAGCTCACATTGATCTTCCGATCATTGAAATTCTGACTCAGATTGAGACTTATCAGTTAGAGCAAGCCATTGCTTTCGAGCGAGCTATCAGGTATGCAGAGGAATTAGAACCAGGAAATGATATTGCTTTACAAGGTTTTGCAGAAGCGGATAGCACGTTTAGATATTTAGCCGAACTGGTGGATATTTTATTGCTGGACGCAGAGCATGAAGTCACAGAAGCTCTTAAGCAAACAAATCAGGAGGCTCAGCGAATTAAACTCAAAGGACTGCTTCTATCAATTAAGAAACTCGAAAGTGATCACACAAGCTATGAAAATCATGCGCTTGAGGTTGTGGACTTACTTGAAGAGGGCAAGTTGAAAGAAGCCGTTTTCGCTTCGGAGCGAGTTGAGTCTGAGGAAGATCAGTTCAACAAGCAGGTTGAGGGGGTTTTAATGCGACATGAAATGTTTACGGAGGCGCTTGTGAAGATTGTTGAACAGGAAGAAGTGCTCTCCATGAAATGGATTGTTACACTGACCCTACTTTTTATCATTCTCTCACTTTTAGCGGTTTATACCTTCAGTTACAAAATCTGGCGTCCGCTTGAAGATATCCGTTCGGGTGCCGAAAAAATTGGAGAGGGAAATCTAAGTGCCAGGATTAAATTAAGCTCGAACAGTATCACCAGTGATATTGTAGACTCTTTCAATGAGATGGCGGATAAGCTACAATATTCGCAGAAAGAGATTGATCAGTTTGTTCATTTTTCTTACAGCACAGCGGATGATCTGAAAGCGCCAATCACCAATCTTGGGTCTTTATTGGACATGCTTGGTAAAGACAATATGAATGCCTCCAACTTCAAGGCGATTCTTAATAACGCAAAAAAAACCAATCGACAACTCGAAAAAACAGTTAATTCATTGGTAGAAGTGAATAAAGTGCGTGAAGAATTGGGTTCTGAAAATGAGGAATTGGATATTGACGAGGTGTTAAAAGAAGTAGTGACAGGCTCAATCACACAAATCAAAAATGCAAATGCTTCTATCAAAAAGGACTTCTCGGAATGTCTGATGATGAGCTATCCTAAATCTCAGCTGAGGGTTATTTTTAAGCACTTGCTCCAGAATTCATTGGCATACAGAGATCCGGAGAAGCCTCTACAAATCAGAGTGAAGTCTAAAAAGGTCAATGGTCATACTACCATCATTTTTAAAGACAATGGGCTCGGCTTTGACTCCATCAAATTCAAAAATGAGATTTTCAGGCCTTACATCAGATTGCATTCACATGTAGACGGATCAGGTCTGGGTTTGTACATCATCAAGATGATCATTGACTACCACCGAGGAGGGGTAAGGGTAGAAAGTGAGCCTAGAAAGGGAGCAACATTTGCCTTGAGGCTGGACTAATTTTTCACCAGGTAGCTTTCATAGATATTCTCCAACAACTCAGGGGAGAGTGGTTTAGAAATAAAAGCTGTGATTTGAGACGTGGAGGAAGCACGTTCTTCATCTTTTGCAGATATAGAAGAAGTGAGCATAATCACTTTGGTGGCCCCATTCATCTCAAGCTTTTCATACTCTTCCATAAAATCCCAACCATCTTTATCCGGCATATTAAGGTCCAAAAAAATTACCTCCGGGCGGTCTTCTGAATCTTTTGTTTTGCTTAGAAATTCAATGGCGGTTGGCACATTATTGATTGATTCCACTTCATCCGCAAACCTGGCGTGCTTAATGATCACCGAGTTGATAGAGTTGACGATATCATCATCATCAACAAGTAAGACTTTTCTAAATTTTTCCAAGCTAAGCGATGGTTTGCTTTAAAGTTAAAAAAGGCAACCAGAAATGCACTGTTCATGTTGTGGCTTTTTTTTAAAATTCGACCAATGTTGATCTAAGGGTGCGTTGCGTCCTTGGAGTGATTAAACAGAAATGATTGAAAATGAAAAAAGCCCAGCGACTTGCCGGGCTTTGCTCTCCCTCTTGGGCTCGATCGGAGTGGCGTTCCACCCAAGGACCCGTCCTTGGTGTTATTTGAAGCAGAATGGTTTTAAATGAAAAAAGCCCAGCGACTTGCCGGGCTTTGCTCTCCCTCTTGGGCTCGAACCAAGGACCCTCTGATTAACAGTCAGATGCTCTAACCAGCTGAGCTAAGGGAGAAGATTTCCTTAAAAAGGAGTGCAAATGTAAGCATCCAATCAACAATTCTCAATGGCACCCGTCAAAAAAATTTCAGCAATCATAAAATCATAAAATAAAGACATAATGACAGTAATTTTTCATGATAATCGAAAAATAAAGACATAATGACATGAAATAATTAATGTTTAAGGCATTGGTACAGAATTCGATCCATTGTCAAACAAAAACATTGAAATTGTAAAACTTAAAACTTAAGGAAAATGGGACTTATAAAGTACAACACAAACGATTACAGACCGACAAGCTTTAGAAGCTTCGTAGACAGGTTTTTCAATGATGAATTTGTTGGTGGCTCTATGCCGACATTTTCACCAAAAGTGGACATTGCTGAATCTGAAAAGGAATATGAAATTCAGCTTCATGTTCCGGGAATGAAAAAGAGTGATTTCAACATCGACTTGAATGATGACCAAATCACTATCAGTGGAGAGAGAAAGTTTGAGAATGAAAAGAAAGAGAAAAACTACCACAGTGTAGAGAGTTATTATGGAACATTCAACAGGACTTTCTATCTACCAGATGTAGTTAACAGAGAAAAAGTTGATGCTTCTTATCAGGACGGGATTTTAACAATCACACTTCCAAAAGATGAGAAGAAAGTCACTAAAAAACAGATAGCAGTTAAGTAAGTGTTTTGAGTAGGTGATTGGGGCGTTCCGGTAGTGCGGGATGCCCCTTTTTTATTTGTTAAGAATGGTTAAGGTTGAATGCTATATCTTAAATGATAAAACCAATTGACCACTTTTACGGTATAAAGACTATCATAAAAAAGGATTTAACGATATGAGTAAGAGAAGTTTAATATTCGCAATGATTTTCTCTTCATTATTTGGAGGGTTAGTTGCCGTGGTTGGGTATTCTTATATCAACCCTCAGGAGCAAATCACACGACAAACATCAGCTTCAACAAATCCGGTCAGTTTAACCAACTATGTCTTTGACTCTGCAGATTTTGTTGTGCCCGAAGGATTAAATTTTGTATTTGCAGCCAAAAATGCGACACCATCTGTCGTGCATATCAGGACTTCTTATAGTGACGGGATGCGGGCAAACAGCCCATTCAATGAATTTTTCAAAGACTATTTCGGAGAGCGTTATGAACGTCGTGGAGGCCCGGCCCGCGGTGCAGGTTCGGGTGTGGTAATATCACCGGACGGATACATCGTGACGAACAATCACGTGATTGAAAATGCTGATGAAATCGAAGTGGTACTCAATGACAACAGGAGTTATCAAGCCAAGGTAGTGGGAGTGGATGAAGATACAGACCTTGCCGTTCTGAGCATTGATGAAGACAACCTCCCGGCTGTCAATTTTGGCGATTCAGAGAAAATAAATATCGGAGAATGGGTGCTTGCCATTGGGAATCCATACGAATTCAGATCTACTGTAACCGCTGGAATAGTTAGTGCTAAAGGGCGAAATATAAATATCCTGAATGGGAGGTATAAAATTGAATCATTCATTCAGACAGATGCTGCTGTGAATCCCGGGAACAGTGGTGGAGCGCTCGTAAACCTGAATGGTGAGTTGGTTGGAATCAATACTGCCATTGCTTCACCATCTGGAGCATTTGCGGGATACTCTTTTGCCGTTCCCGTTACTCTCGTAGAGAAAGTAGCGAATGATTTGATAGAATATGGAACTGTACAACGTGCTCTGCTTGGAATTCAGATTGGGGATGTTGATGCGGATATCGCGGAACGTTTTGATTTGGATGTATTAAGAGGGGTGTACATCAGTGGTGTTGTAAATGGAGGCGCTGCTGATAAAGCGGGGATCGAAGATGGAGATGTGATTATCGCTCTGGATGAAAGACCTGTCAATAATGTTGCCCAGTTGCAGGAACAAGTTGCCATTAAAAGACCTGGCGATGAAGTGAGCGTTACATTCATCAGGGATGGTAGAAAAAAGGTAGTGAAAGCCAAACTTCGAAATGCTGAAGGCAACATGGATATCGTTGAACTGGCATCTGATTTTAGGATAGAAGGGGCCACATTCGTGGATGTTTCTGATGAATTGGCAGATCGACTGGACATTGATGGTGGTGTTCAGATCAAAGAACTTGGAGATGGGAAATGGCGTGATGTACGGATGAAGGAAGGCTTCATTATTACAGGTATTGACAATGAGGAAATAAGAAATATCCGTGATTTGGAGAACTATTTTATGCGACCAAGAACAGACGGAATTCTAATCGAGGGTGTTTATCCGGATGGAAGCAAAGCACACTACGGTTTAGGGTTATAAATAGCTAATTTTCATATTTTCAGGCCCGCCCTTCGTGGTGGGCTTTTTTATTTCATATTTTCGGTAAGTGAAAGATGTGATCATCATTGGAGGAGGGCTTGCAGGTCTTACAAATGCAATATTGCTTAACCGGGCAGGCCTGAGCGTGCAGTTATTTGAAGAGAAAAAGTATCCCTTTCACCGCGTTTGTGGAGAATATATTTCCAATGAGGTTATCCCCTTTCTTTCCAATCATGATTTATTTCCCGAAGAGTTAGATCCATCGCGACTGTCTGAGTTTCACTTGACATCTGTTTCTGGTAAAGGTCTAAAAATGCCACTTGACTTAGGCGGATTTGGAGTGAGTAGATACGCTTTTGATCAATGGCTACTGGAAAAAGCAACAGCCGAGGGTGTTCTTTTCATTAATGAACGAATTATTGATGTGAATTACAATGATGATGGTTTTGAAGTGAAGGATAAGGATGATTTAGTCCATGAAGCCAAAGTGGTCATCGGTGCTTTTGGCAAAAGAAGTTTGATGGATAAACAACTTCAAAGGGACTTCCTGAAACGAAGATCTCCTTACGTCGGGGTGAAGTATCACCTCAAAACAAATGAAGTAGCTAATGATGTCATTGCTCTTCACAATTTCAAAAATGGCTATTGCGGTATCAGTCGCATCGAAAATGACACCTTCAACCTGTGCTATTTATCTCATCGATCCAACCTGAAGAGTGCAGGATCTGTTGAAGAAATGGAGGAGCAAGTACTGAAAAAGAATCCGTATTTGAACCGCATACTTTCCAACAGTGAAATGCTTTTTGAGAAGCCGGCGGTGATCAATGAAATCACCTTTGAGAAAAAAGAGCCGGTTTACAATCATGTACTTATGTCTGGGGATTCGGCTGGTATGATTACTCCACTTTGTGGGAATGGAATGGCAATGGCCATCCACTCAGCTAAACTACTAAGTGAGACCCTCATTGAAAGCTTTAAGAATGGATTTGATCGCGATCGGGTAGAAAGGGAATACCGGCACAAATGGAATAATTTGTTTGCCCGTCGTTTATGGGCAGGCAGAAAAATTCAACGACTTTTCGGTTCGCCGGCTATTTCAGAATTCGCAGTTTCTTTTGGTAAATGGGTGCCTCCTTTTGCATCATACCTCATGAAGCAAACCCATGGAGAGCCTTTTAGCTGATTGCGAGATAAGCAAAGACCACATTGAGCATTAATGAAGAAATAAGGTTTAGTCGCATGGTTGATTCAAAATTGGCTGCATTACGATCTTTTCGTGTCCTCAAGTACCAGGTAGAAAAATAGATCAGTATCGGGATCATGGCCCCAAGAAATATGAGTCCTGCAGGAATAGGAAATTCCGTCTGGAAAAAGTAGAAAAAACCCACACTTGAAATAAGAAATGAAATGGAAGTAAAGTGAAAGGTACCTAATATGCCTAGCTTTTGACTGATCGTAATATCACCACGTTTTGCATCTTCTTCGTGCTGGTAAATCTGTGTCATTGGATAAGAACCTAAAAGCAAGAGTGTGCTAAGAATGCCGGGAAATTGAATGTTCCATTGAAAGGTGCTTACAAACGACACATCATTAATGGCAATGTAGCTGAGTAAAAATGTGAAATACCCCTGAAATATCCCTGCAGCTAACCATCCAAGAATCGGATATTTCTTTAGTCGGATGGATGGGTGGCTATAGGCTTTGGAAATGAGGCCATATATGAAAATCATTAGCATAAACTCTAATGAAATAGCCCATCCAATAATCAAACCTAGTGTATCTAAAAGAAGCGAAACCCAATAAAGTTCTTTGCTTACTTGTGGAGGTCTTTTCAATCCCCCGATACTTTTCTCGTCCTTATCGAAATAGGAGTTGTATCCATTGCTCGCTGGATAAATCAAAAAGTGGAGCACTAAAAATGTCAAAATGGCATTTTGGATATCAATATCCTTAGAAACCGCCAATGCAAGCAGATAGACAGGCAAAAGGAAAAATGAAAAGGGAATACGTAAGTGAAGTAGTGTGGATTTTTTCAAGTTGAATTAATCTTCGCGACCAAAGTTTGGTTAATATTAATGAACTACTGGCAATGCCCACATATATAAACACGATAGAAACTGCGCTTCCGCCAAATTTGGCCAATCAGAATCAGATTGCTGATTTCATGGTTGAGCACCTGAATCTCAATGAAAGAGAAGAAAAAAGATTGCGTGTTTTATACCGAGCAAGCGGCATTAAGCAGCGCTATTCTGTATTGAGGGATTTTGCTGAAAACCTAAATGGCCAGAGCTTTTTCAAGGAAGATGCTTTTCCTTCCGCAAAGCCACGGATGTTGATTTATCAAACACATGCGATAAATCTTGCCAAAAAAGCATGTGAAAACGCCATTAAAACAAGTGGGATTAATAAAAGCGAGATTACTCACTTAATTGCTGTAAGCTGCACCGGAATGTATGCCCCGGGATTGGACATTGAATTGATTGAACAGTTGGGACTCTCCACCTCAACACAACGAACCTCGATCAATTTTATGGGCTGCTATGCGGCTTTCAACGCGATGAAAGTTGCTGACAATATCATTTCATCGAATCCTGATGCTAACGTTTTGATTGCATGTGTGGAGCTATGCAGCATTCATTTACAAGAGAAAAAGGATGATGAAAACCTTTTAGCCAATGCCATTTTTGGAGATGGTGCAGCCGCAATGATACTTACATCCAGTCCGTCGAACAGATCACTTGAAATGCGCAATTTCTTTAGCGATTTAGCACTCAATGCACGAGATGAAATGGGTTGGTACATTGGCGATCATGGATTTGAAATGCACCTCACGAGTAAGGTGCCGGATGTTATCAAAGAAGGCATTGGACAGTTGACGGACCGGCTTTTGGAAAAAATTAAACTTCAGGTTTCAGACATTGATTTTTTTGCAATCCATCCAGGAGGCAAGCGCATCCTGGATGTAATTGAAGAGAAGCTTCACATCACGAAAGAACAAAATAAAGCTGCTCGTGAAATTCTGAGTTCTCATGGCAATATGTCTTCACCGACTGTACTTTTTGTTATTAAGAGGATACTGGAAAGCATGACTGTCGCTGATGATCAGAAGCATTTATTGAGCTTTGCTTTCGGCCCAGGACTTACAATGGAAAGTGCCGTTCTAAAAACACATATTCATGCTTGAGCATCGCTCTGCTGAAATCGAGATTATGGATGATCTCTCCATTTCAGGAGAGGTTATTAATCAAACGCTTAGGGAATTAAATACCATTAACAAAAGACTCGGTGGCAACAAAATCAGTGTTTCTGCCTTTCAAAAATTTGTCAACGATAAAGCGGAGGTAACACTGGCAGATCTGGGTTGTGGAGGAGGCGATATTATGATGGAGATGGCAAAGTGGAGTAGAGAGAACGGCATCAAGGCGACATTTGTAGGCATAGATGCAAATAGAAATATTGTTGACTATGCTACTGGACATACCAGTGCGTATCCTGAGATTTCCTATCAGGCGATCAATATTTTCAGTGAGGAGTTTAGGTCGCAAACCTTTGATATCATCCATTGCTGTTTGTTTTTGCATCATTTCACCAACGAACAATTGATAGAACTTTTTTCTCAGTTTCGAAAACAGGCCAGGGTTGGTGTCATTATGAATGATTTACACCGACACCCTCTTGCATATTGGAGCATTAATTTGCTCACCTCATTATTTTCGAAATCAGCAATGGTAAAAAATGATGCTGCAATTTCAGTAGCCAGGGGATTTAAGAAAAAAGAGTTGATAGAAATCTTAAGCAAGGCAGGAATAACTGATTATTCATTGAGCTGGAAGTGGGCGTTTAGATGGAAGCTGATCTTCTAATTATCGCCATTCACCAAAAATCAGGTTGCCTTTTGCTTCGGCATCGCCAGACTTGAAAAAGTTGTTCAGACCTTCTACCATTTCATCTGCAGAAATAAAATGATCTCCGTTCGTATCCAATTCTTCAAATCCCTGAATAGCCATTTTATGGGAGATATTGTAAATGGTGAGCATATTGGCATATTCCTCTTGTGAAATCAGTTTATCCTTATTCATGTCAAATAAGTCGAATATATGCCTGGATGTTCGTTGAATATAGTGATCCAGAATTCCCTCATCTTCTGACTCCACCTGGTCTCTAAAAAAAGCTATCCAATCCCAAAGAGTCAAACTAAGCTCAGGATTATGTAAATCTGTGAGTAGCTGTACAAATAGTCGATGCGATTTTAATAGGATTAATTTGGCGCTCCTTGATTTTTCACTAAGGCCAAGTTGCTTAACGATTTTCTTTCCAACGTTTACAAAATCGTTTGGCTGAAGTTGCCCATTCCGATCGATATCTAACACATTAAAGAGGTGATGAACCTTTCTTTTTTGTGTTTCAGAAAACACGAATCGGGGGCTTGAGTGTGATGTGGTGGTTACGCTCCCCATTTTTTCAACCCTCAATTTACAAAATAATTTCCACCCTTCCACGCATTTCTTAGTTTTGCGCACCAATTCTTAATAAACAAAACATCATGTCCCAGGATATTCAATCAATTCTAAAAAGACTTCAGGTAGATGCAGACAATAAAGGAGCTGCAATAGGCCATAAATGGTTAACAACTTCAGGCGAAAAGCTAGCTTCTAATTCACCAGTAGATGGCAAAGTGATTGCAAACGTGACTTTAGCTGATGAAAAAGCATACGATCAGGTGATAGCAGAGGCACAGGCGGCCTTTAAAGAATGGCGATTATTACCAGCGCCTCAGAGAGGTGAAATCGTTCGTCAGCTTGGAAATGAGTTACGAGAGTATAAGCAAGAGCTTGGCTCATTGGTGTCCTATGAAATGGGTAAATCCTTGCAGGAAGGATTAGGTGAGGTACAGGAAATGATTGATATCTGTGACTTTGCTGTCGGACTTTCACGTCAGCTTTACGGATTGACCATGCACTCTGAAAGACCATCTCACAGAATGTATGAGCAATGGCATCCACTTGGTGTTGTAGGTATAATTTCAGCATTCAACTTCCCTGTCGCCGTATGGTCATGGAACGCCGCGCTTGCATGGGTATGTGGTGATGTGTGTGTGTGGAAACCATCCGAAAAAGCGCCTATCTCCGCGATTGCCTGTCAAAAGATTGCTCAACGAGTATTTGAGAAAAATAACATTCACCCGGGTGTATGTGGACTGGTGATAGGCGATGCAGAAATTGGAAAAAAACTTGCAGCAGATACTAGAGTTCCGTTGATTTCAGCGACAGGATCAACCAGAATGGGTAAAAAAGTTGGAGAAGTTGTTGGAGCTAGATTGGGTAAACACATTCTTGAATTAGGCGGAAACAATGCAATTATTATATCAGAACATGCAGATTTGAATATTGTGGTTCCTGGCGCTGTGTTTGGAGCAGTTGGTACGGCAGGTCAAAGATGTACATCTACTCGTCGCTTGATTATTCATGAAAGTCAATATGAGGAAGTAAAGAAAAGATTGGTTAAAGCCTACGGTCAGTTGCGAATCGGAGATCCTTTGGATGAAAACAACCATGTGGGACCATTGATTGATACTGATGCAGTTGAAATGTATAAATCTGCTATCGAAAAAGTAAAAGCAGAAGGAGGTAAGACTGTGGTTGAAGGTGAAGTGCTTTCAGGCGCTGGCTATGAGTCTGGATGCTACGTGAAGCCAGCTATTTATGAAGCTGAGGCAAATTTCGAGATCGTTTGTAATGAAACATTTGCTCCGATCCTTTATTTGATCAAATATTCTACAATAGAGGAGGCTATCGATATTCAAAACGCTGTTCCTCAGGGACTTTCTTCTGCGATCATGACCACCAATATCAGAGAGTCTGAATTGTTCCTTTCGCATGCGGGATCGGATTGCGGGATTGCGAATGTAAATATTGGTACCTCCGGTGCTGAGATTGGTGGAGCTTTTGGAGGAGAGAAAGAGACCGGAGGAGGTCGTGAATCCGGCTCAGATGCCTGGAAAGCATACATGAGACGTCAAACCAATACGATTAACTATTCCACTGAGCTACCGTTGGCTCAGGGAATTAAGTTTGAGCTTTAATTGAGATGTCGTTCAACCACTGAATGTGGTGGAGCTGCTCTTATTACTTACTTCTTTTCTATAATATGACTAAGGCCTGCAATGCAGGCCTTTTTTGTTTCCAACCAATTCAACACGCTGAAACTCACAAAACTGATTTTTGTCATTTTTTAATTGTTGAAAAATCATACAATTAACTGTTGAAGGTCATACACATGTCTGTGAAAGGTCATGATTCACACTTGACCTCAATTCTAATTTAGCACCTGAAAACAAATCCATTAGGCGATGAAATACTTATTATTAATAACAGCACTATGCGGGTTTTTCGGAGCAGGCCAGATCAATCTGATATCCGAAAAGAGTTCCATGAAAGTAACCGGAACTTCTTCCCTGCATGATTGGGAAATGGAGGTGGAAGAATTTGATGTTACCGGTGTTGTCACCGAGACGCAAGTTCAAAACCTAAAAGTAACTGTTGTTGCAAAGTCAATGAAAAGCGGCAAGTCCATTATGGACGGCAAAGCTTATGACGCAGTGCAGGCAGATGATTATCCTCAGATAATTTTTAAAGCAAAAACATTAAACATCAAAGGGACAAAAATTACAGGTGAAGGCACACTTGAGATTGGCGGTGAAAGTAGACCGATTGATCTGCAGGCCGACATTGTAAAGAATGCCACAGCTGAAATGCAGCTGAAAGGCTCGGTTCCAGTGACAATGACCGACTTTGATATTACCCCACCCACAGCCATGTTTGGTACGCTTAAAACCGGGGACGATATCGTAATCAACTATGACATTTTAATAACAAAATAATTATTCATTAAACAACCTGAATTATGAAAACTTCAATATTTAAACAAATACTAGCGGGTGTGATGCTGTTCGGGACTGTAGCAGTCTACGCCCAGTTGCCTTCTATCCAATACTATAGGTATAACGATAAGAGAGGTGTGAATGTCTTCGAAACAAGCAAAGAAGACACAGTAAAATACGAAGGATTGAAACTACGAGTAGGTGGTGACTTTTCCTTCATGTTCCAAGGAATTTCTCAAGAGAATGACCTGGTAGGTGACACATTGGTAGAACTTGCTAATAACTTTTCTTTACCTACAGCAAACTTGAACTTCGACGTTCAGCTAGCTGACGGTGTTCGTATGCACTTGAGAACTTATTTATCTTCCAGAAACCATACAGAAGCCTATGTAAAAGGGGGGTATCTCCAAATGGATAAACTGGATTTCATAAGCCCTGGATTCCTTGGCGGATTTATGAAAATGGCCACCATTAAAGTGGGTATGGATGAAATCAACTACGGTGATACTCACTTTAGACGCTCTGATAATGCTAGGGCAATTTATAATCCATTTGCAGGAAACTACATCATGGATTCTTTTACAACTGAGCCATTCTTGGAAGTTACTATTCAAAACAATGGAATTATTGGTCTCGTGGGGATGTCAAATGGACGCTTAAATCAAAAGCCGACTGCAGGAGATGATGGTCGTGTGTTTTATGCCAAACTGGGCTATGATAAGCAAATGAATGATGATCTAAGGTTCAGACTGACAGGGTCTTTATACAGCAGTAGTGATAAAGGTACGAGAGATTATCTCTACAATGGTGATAGGGCAGGTGCTAGATACTATAATGTATTAGAAGGAATCAATGATGGTGGTAGTGCCTTCTTACCAAGGTTGAATCCTGGTTTTGCTTACCACACGGCATTCCAAATCAACCCATTTGTTAAATATAGTGGTCTTGAATTCTTCGGTGTGTTTGAAAAAACATCTAATGGTGATGATGCAACGGGTGGAAGCTTCACACAATTAGGCGCAGAGCTACTCTACAGATTTGGAACTACAGAACAACTTTACGTTGGAGGTAGATATAACTCTGTGACAGGTGAGTTTGCAGATGGACTGCCAGCAAGTGATGTAAACAGGTTAAATCTTGGTTTTGGATGGTTTATGACACAAAACATTGCAACTAAATTGGAATATGTCACTCATAAGTATGAAGGTGACGGCTGGAACGGTACTAGGTTTCAGGGAGCTCAGTTCGACGGAATCGTGATAGAGGCGACAATCGGTTTCTAGACTTAGTTCAAACTTAATGGATGAGGCCGCTCAATTTTTGAGCGGCTTTTTCTTTTTAGAGCGATGAAACTTTCATCCTGATTACGAACTCAATTTCAATATCATCGGTGACTTTGATCATTCCAAACATCTTGGTGGGTGGCTCAATGTTGAAATCAGTCATGAGCAGTTCTTTATCTCCTTTCAAAGTCATCTGTGCAGAGGAATGATTGATAACTTTTCCTCCTTTAACCTGAATCTTTTTCCTCACTCCTGCAAGCAGTACTTCCACTTCCGCATCCACATCCAACTCCTCAAAAGCATCATTGGAAGGATGAAGTGTTATGGAATTTAGTTGCAGGTATAAGTAAGGTTCGTCTTCAGCTTTTAGCAATTCCTGGAAGTCACTATCCATCGCACGGATACCACACGCGAAATGATCTACCCTGTATTTTAGTTTGAGCCCTTCAAACTCCAGCTTTTGGTTCAGCCAGATATTTTTCACAACGATGGAATCGTTGAGTGCCGGCTGATCCATTTTACACTGGAACTTATTCACATTCGTCTCTCCCTTTATAACGATAGAGCTCGCTGTGATTTTTACCTGATGATAATTAGTGTTCCCTCCACCATTTTGCGTTATACCTTTCAGAGAAGTAAGTAGAATAATTGAGACGACTAAGAATTCTTTCCTGCTAATCATGACATAATAATATACAATGTACATGAATAGGCAATCTTCTTGCCAGCTTAAGTAGCTGAAGATTTAGAACAAGCCGGTTATGTTACCTTGATCGTCTATGTCTATATTCTCTGCAGCAGGAATAGCTGGAAGACCAGGCATGCGTAGCATTTTACCAGTGATCGGGATGATAAATCCTGCGCCCGCTGCAATTTCCACTTCTCTTACATGCAAGGTGAAATTTGTGGGTCGTCCGTAGTAAGCCGCATCATCCGAAAAGGAACTTTGGGTTTTAGCTATACAGACAGGAAAATGTCCATAGCCCAGTTTTTCTGCCCTTTTTAACATTGATTCTGCACTCACGCTATAAACAATTTTATTGGCTCCATATACGCGTTCGGCAATGGACTGTATCTTATCCTTAAATGAATCTTCAAGTTTATAAGTTGGAGTAAAAGCGCCCTCACATTGCTCGGTGGCAGTCACTACCTTAGTGGCAAGGTCCTCCATGCCTTTACCCCCATTGGCCCAGCCGTCGGAAAGAGCAACTTCCACCGCATGGCTTTTGCATCTTTTTACAATACACTCCATCTCGGCTTCTGTGTCAGACACAAATTTGTTGATTGCTACAACCACCGGGATCCCGAACGACTTAATGTTTTCAATGTGCTTTTCGAGGTTTCCAAGCCCTTCTTCAACCGCTTCAACATTCGGTGCTTCCAACTCATCTTTCTTTACCCCTCCATGATATTTTAAAGCTCTTACTGTAGCCACCAATACCACAGCTTTTGGACTGATTCCACCTGCCCGACACTTGATATTGAAGAATTTTTCAGCCCCCAAATCAGCCCCAAAGCCTGCTTCTGTTACAACATAATTAGCCAGGGATAGCCCGATTTTCGTTCCGATCAATGAGTTGGTGCCTTGAGCAATGTTCGCAAAGGGACCACCATGAATGATGGCCGGGTTGCCCTCTAGTGTTTGTACCAGGTTGGGTTTTATGGCGTCTTTGAGCAAGGCTGCCATTGCTCCATGGGCATTGAGGTCTTTGGCGTAGATGGCCTCCCCCGTGAAGGTATCACCTATATAAATATTTCCCATACGCTCTTTCAGGTCTGACAAATCTTTTGCCAGGCAAAGGATCGCCATAATCTCTGATGCTGCGGTAATATTAAACCCAGACTCTTGCAAGAATCCCCCTTGCTTTCCTCCGAGACCTGTTACTATGTTCCTGAGCGATCGGTCATTCATGTCCATAGCCCAGCGCCATTTAACTGTACGCGGATCTATTCCGAGATTTCTTGATCTTCCGTAAATATTATTATTGATTAGTGCTGAAAGCAGGTTGTTAGCCTTTTCGATGGCAGCAAAATCTCCATTGAAATGAAGATTAATGTCTTCCATGGGGATAAGTTGAGAATATCCTCCCCCGGTTGCTCCCCCTTTTATTCCAAAAACCGGACCCAATGACGGCTCTCGTAGAACAGCCATCGCTTTTTTACCGATGCTATTGAGGCCATCCGTAAGCCCAACAGATACGGTTGTTTTACCCTCTCCGGCAGGAGTTGGGGTGATCGCGGTGACCAGGATCATGTTGCTTTTCTTAATCTTATCTTCATCAATGTAGGAAAGAGGAATTTTCGCCTTGTATTTTCCGTATTGTTCTATTTCACCGTTTGTGAGATTTAGTTTTTTTGCGATTTCCTCAATATGTCTTAAAGTGGCCTTTTGAGCTATTTTGAGGTCGGGGCTTTCGTTTTTGATCATATCATCGAGATTTTTTGGTGCCCCAAAGTAAATGCAGAAATGCGAAGTAGGTATGACGATTGTCAACCTACCGCCTGTTAATAGTCTTGAAAATACGTTTTATCTAGCGGCTTCTACGGCTTCTGCAATCTGAATCATGTGGCGCTCTTCATGAGCCAAAAGGAATTCAAAACACTCTGCTACATAAAATTTCACACGTTCTCCCAAAGCAGTAGGAATCTTTACATTCCTCAAGTTTTTTGTTCGGGCATCCTTGATCAGTCCGTTGAACGTTTCTTTGTTTTGAAGATATGTATCAAGAATATCATGCAACTGCTCAGGAGCGATGGCCGGACGGAAAAAATCAAACGTTTTAACTTTAAATCTTCGTTTCTTTCCTTTTGGCTTGTTTGCATATATGGAAAGACGGGCCACAATCGTCCGCTTCATGGTTGGGGCCTCACTCTCAGGTAGGTCATCAGCACCATCTATCACTTTTCGAAAGTTATCGAGGTATACATCGTAGACCTTGTTTAAGTGTTCAACTACCTCAAGCGCAGACCATTTTTTGGCACTTTGTTTTTTGGTTAATACACTTTCATCCATGTTGGCGATATCACCTTTTATGTAGTTTTTGATTCGATTCGAATCCTGGAGCATTTTTTCGTAGTTGGCTTCCATAATTTTGTTGTTTTTGACGATTCAAAGCTGTGCTGTTTGAACAACAAAAAAATTGATATAGATCAATTAATCTCTTAGCGCTCGTAATCGGCTATATGTTTCTGGGGTCATGTTGAGGTAGCTAGCAAGGTATTTTTGAGGTACCTCAAGTAATTCAGGAGGGCATCTTTTCACAAACGCATCAAAACGTTCTTTTGCAGAGAGGGTCATCATTTCAACCTCTCTGGAGAGCCTTCCAAACAAAATGTTTTCAATGAAGTGAGTTCTCCATTGATAGAATTCCGGGAATTGATTAAACAGGGCAAAGTAGTCTGTTCGGCTGATCCCAATCATTTTAGTCGGTGTGATGGCTTCCAAAAAGAGGTTTGAAGGCTCGCCGGTAATGAATGAATCATAAACCCCTGAAATATTTCCGGTAAAAGAAAATCCGAGTATTACCTTTTCTCCTTTAGTATTGATGATATAGATGGCCTGAACGCCGGATTGCACCAGATAGAAGTATTTGGCCAATCCGCCACCTTCTACAATTATTTCTCTTGCAGTATATTCTTTTTCTTGGAAATGTTCGCATAAATACGCGAGTGCTTCCGAGCTTGTTTGACTATACTTTCCAAAGTGGGATTGAATCAGTTCCTCTTTCCGCATAAGTGAATTTAGGTATGGGAAGAGAGAATATCAGAATTCAATTTGCTAATTCACTTTAGTAATGTACATGTAAGGTGATGGCTTTTTGTAATACCTGTTTTTTCTATAGCGCTTAACGAAGCGCTTTATTAAGCGCGTTAATATGTGTTTCATGCTGGCTGATGGTTGAAAGTTGCAAAGAAAACTAACTCTTAAATTATAAAAAAATCCATTGACTATCAAATGGTTATAAAAAAAGCGGCCCACCACAGGCCGCTCTATTAAGCGCCTGGAGGGCGCTCCGCCTTAGCATTCACTACCACATGAATTGCATTTCGTTTCTTACTCTCAGCAACCGAATTCCTATTGATTGCGAATTAGTGACGGTGAGGTATTCAATTACCCTACCAGAGTGATTGAATTTTTTGATGGTCGTTTTCCATGCGATGTGATTACTCCATGAATTACATTTGTCCAGAACCAGGCAAAACCAAAACCTAACGTGGAGCGATCATTATGTGAGGAGCAGGTATTCCATCAGGAATACACCAGTCATGAGCTTAAAGTCAGAAATTTCCTCTTTTACAAGCTGGGTGATTTAGAAAAGGCGCGGGATTTTACGCAAGAAGCCTTTATACGATTATGGAACAATTGCGCGAAGGTGGCCATTGAGAAATCACTGGGCTTTCTTTTCACCACCGCCAATCGATTGTTTCTGGACCACTATGATCACCAAAAAGTGGTGCTAAAATTTGAATATCGAATGGATCGTTCCGAAGATCAAATGGAACAAAATCCAGAGTTTATGTACCAGGAAGAGGAGTTTAAGGAGCGGTTGGAAACTGCCGTTTCTGACTTGCCTGAAAAGCAGCGAGTGGTTTTCCTGATGAGCCGCATCGATAAATACAAAAACAGGGAAATTGCTGAGATCATGGATATCTCTATAAAAACAGTGGAAAAGCATATCAGCACGGCAGTGAAAGCACTTAAGGAAAACCTGGATGAGTTGGATTACCTGAAAGTCTGAGTAGGGTAAAAAACGATTTCCCCTTTTTACAAGCAAGAAAGTAGAAATTATGGACGAAAACTTATCAAAATGGCTAGATGGTGAACTTACCGACGAAGAGCTGGTAGAGCGAATTGGTAAGGAAGAAGCCTTGAAATACATCCAGATAGTGGGCGAGGTAGATAACTGGGTGCCTGATCAGTCTCAACGTTTGCTGAATCCGAAGGAAATTACGTCCCGACCTAAAGGAAAAGTGAGAACAAAGAACCCATGGTTGAGCTATGCCGCAGCAGCTGTTATATTACTCACTGTCGTTTCCTATTTATGGATTTTAATGGGCGATAGCACGGTCTCATATTCCTCACAAGTTGGAGAGGTAAGAACCATTGAATTACCGGATGGGTCTGTCGTGACGCTGGCACCAAACTCAGAGATTTCATGGGATGAGGATGAATGGGAGAAAGTGGTTGCGCTGAAGGAGAAAAGATTGAAGTCAAAAAGGGCGAGAAGGAAAATTGAATTGAGAGGCAAAGCCCTTTTTGAAGTTGAAAAAGGTGCTCCATTTAGTGTCGAGTCCCCAATTGGGACAGTGGAAGTATTGGGAACAACTTTCGAAGTAGATGATTTTGAGGAAGGTCTTAATGTTATCTGTTTTGAAGGAAGAGTGAAAGCCAAGCCAAAAACAGGCACTAAATCAGTCACTGTATCTGGAGGTGAGGCGTACCTTTTCTTTGAGGGCAGGTGGGGAGCTAAGAAAGTGACTTCCAGGACTATGCCGGAGTGGCTTCAAAATCAAACCAAATTTGAGAACGCACCACTCACCCAGGTGATTAAATCACTGGAAAAACTATATGGAATTACCGTCGATAAGGGTAGGGTAAACACGTCTCGGCGATTTACAGGCACTATACCAAATGATAACCTGGACGTAGCTTTACGAATTGTTTTTTTACCTTTTGAAATCGATTATGATAAGGATGGGAAAAAAATAACCTTGTCCGATTCAAAGTAATCCCATGCGCGCCGTAGTTTTTTTTATTGCCTCTCTGGCAACCTTCTTCATTCATGCACAAACTGCATCGAAACCATTTTTTTATGCTGTCAGGAGTTATGAAAAAGCTATGGATATAACCTTTTCATTTGACGCTGAACTTATGCTTATGGTTGATGAGGAAGCTGTTTTCACCACAAATGACCTATCAAAATTCATTTCTGAAATCGAAGATCGGTTTCCTTTAGAGGTTGAACAGATTGATGAAGAGTACTTTACTATTAGTGCTGTTGAAACCACTTACAAGATTGATGTAAGAGATTCTTTGGACAACTCAGCGATCACCGAATCTTTTGGCGTTCAGGTTGTGATTAATGATGCACCAATACGGACGACATTCGAAAATGGTGCATGGCAATTTAATTACAAACCTGACCAACGAGATAATATAAAAGTCTTTAGTCAAGGCTATAAGCCTACACCTATAGCTGTAAAGGATTTATTTAATCAAAAGTCTTTACAGGTGGGCCTGGGTTTGCCAACGCGCAGATTGAATACGGTAGTCGTGGAGGACTATTTAACGAAGGGGATTAACATGATGCCTTCTCGTCAGCAAATCCAAATTGATGTCAATGATCTGCCGTTATTACCTGGAGAAACGGATGGTGATATTTTCACCTCAATAGCAGCACTTCCGGGCATCACCAATCCGGACGGCCGTGCCGGAAACTTACTCATCCGTGGTAGTGAGACCGATCAAACACTGATACTCTTTGATAACATACCAATATATCACAGAGGACATTATTATGGAACGATCTCTCCATATAATCCAAAAATCGTGGATGATGTGGAGGTCTATCGAAGTGGGTTTCATCCCAGATTAGGAGATCGTGTGGGGGGAGCAATTGTGGTCAATTCGGATGAGGCAATGGGTTCATCCAAGTACGGGTTAGGAGCAAACACACTATTTGGCATGGGATATGGAAAATTTCGTCTTTCAGATAAACTTAGTGGCACATTGAGTATTCGAAACTCATATCCAAGATCATTCAAATCACCAAAACTGGAAGCTATATCAGAGTCAGTTTTTGCAGGCACATCATTGATTGGTCAAGGTGGATTGTTGACAGAAAGAGTGGAGGTTTTTTTTAGTGATTACAATGGTAAGCTGTCCTATCAGCTAAATGAAAATAATAGATTAGGCATATCTGCGATTCATACATTTTCAGATGTCAACTTTATGCCAGTAACACCACCGGATGTTCCGGGGAGATCAAACGAAAACCGATATGAAAATACGGGTGCAAATCTTTCCTGGGAGGCTGAATGGGGTCAGGGTTGGAGCTCAGAGGTTAATACCACTTATTCTAGGTACGATTTTGAGTTTACCGTGAACACACTGGCACCTGACATAGATCCATTCCAGTCAGACAATAGCATAGACGATATCAATGTTGTTCAAGAGTTTTCTAAAGAAAATGAATATTCCAACCTTCAATTTGGAGTGGACTATAAATGGCAAACTGTATCCACTAATTACCAAAATCAGCTTCGGGATTCATCGACTTTCATCTATCAGAAAGAGGTATCATCGTCGACCATTTCACCTTTTGCAAATGTTGAATTCTATGGCTGGCAAAAGGTGTTTTTACAGCTAGGCTTCCGGAGTACCTACTATAGTAAATTGGATGATTACAGCATCTCTCCAAGGATCCTTATCAATTATGATTTAACTAATTGGGCAACACTGAAAGGATCTCATGGCTGGTACAACCAGTTCTTAAGTCAGGTGAAAAATCTGGAGTATTCCAGCGGTGGATTTGATAATGAATTATGGGTGCTTGCTGATAATGAATCTGGTTTTATCATGAGGGGTACTCAATCTATGTTTGGCGGAGTGATCAGCGTTAATGATTGGATATTTGATGTTGAGACATTCCATAAGACAGCAAACGATATCACCATTTACGAGGATCGGGTTTTAAACCCGGAACGTGACTTTTACACCATGGATCAGCAGACCTATGGTGTGGATATTTTACTCAAAAAGCAGGTTTCGGAAGCTACTTCCCTATGGGCTGGATACTCCTATCATGATTCGAAAATTACGATTGATACAACCGATCAAATTACTTATAAATCAAAATATGTCCAGCCGCATGTGTTGTATCTTGGAGGAGCTTATAAGAAAAATCGATGGAAGCTATCCGCTGGTTGGCGGTATGCTTCCGGCCTTAATGCGTACTCTTTAGATATTGCGTTCGCAGAATCTATCTTCAGAGCCGGCCCGCCACCCGGTGCTCTACCTCCACCACCTGGCGTTCCACCTCCACCTAATCCATTTGCAGATGTGCCGGATCGGTATCCTAGTGTTCATTCACTCGACCTTTCAGCCTCTTATAAAATTCCACAGACGGATGAAAGAAAGTGGAGTGCGTCATTTGGCATATCTATTGTCAATGCGCTCAATCAAGATAACCTGACGGATCGGGTCTTTAGAAGCAGACAGGGCTTTGTGGATCGTGAGGCCATTGGTTTTGCACCAAACCTGATGGTGATTGTGGAGTGGTAATTCTACTTTGAAAATAGAATAAAACCAAGTTCAAATCCACCTATGAGTGAAACATCTCCGCTAATATATTCACCGTTTTTATACCCTAGACCAATGCTAAAATCGAGATGGATACCACTAGCATAATTTCTTTGAAGTCCCCAAACCGGTCCAACTACAAACACATTGGTTTCTCGATTTCGAGCTCGTTCTTCAATTGTGTCATCCGTACTTCCGAAAGGAGCAAATTGATGTGAATGGAACATCCCAATGTAATTCCCGGAGTTTTTCATCAAATCTTGTTCTTTGACTTTATTTCTTGCATAATAGCTTCTAAATGATGAGGTGATATAAGGATGAAGAAATACAAACGTTTCAGTCACAGGCTCGAAACCACTAGTATAGTTTTCTACTAGTATAGAGGGTATCATACCACCGCTTATAGTGTATGACATAGTATTGTTTACTTTCCCTTCGTAAGCAATTGCAAGAGGAATAAGGTTAGCCTTGACTTGACTTTTCGATAATCTCACATTTTGTGCTTGTGAGAAAAGTGAAAGAATTAATAATGCTAAAGTGAAAAGGTGTTTCATGTAAGTTTTATTGAAAAACTGCTAATTTATGCAAACGCTAAAAATCACTAAACCATTAAATGAAAATTTTCACAAAAAGAATCACTGTCACCAAAGACCACCTCGATTTCAATAATCATGTAAACAACCTGGTGTATATGCAGTGGGCACTAGATATTTCACGAGAGCATTGGCTTTCAGAAATCAGTGAGGAGATAAATGAAAAGTATTTCTGGATGGTCCGGTCTCATCATGTGGAGTATAAGAAGCAGGCATTTCTCGGGGATGAGATTACAGCGAAAACGTTTGTAGATGGTTATCGGGGACCCTTTTCAGACAGGATTGTAAAGGTTTACAAAGGAGATGAGTTGCTTGTAGAGGTGAAATCAAATTGGTGCCTAATAGAACGAGCTACAGAAAAGCTGAAACGTGTGCCCGAAGAAATTATGAAGTTATTTAGCTGAATGCTCCCCGCGATACACTGCACCTGATGTTGGGGTTTCATTGAGCTCTATTCGACAAAGCATTGGGATTTCGGGCTTTATCCGATCCCATAGCCATACAGCGATGTGTTCACAAGTCGGATTCTCAAGACCCTCAATATCGTTCATTAGTTTGTGGTCCAGCTTGTCCACGATCGGTTTTACCACCTGTTTTATATCTGCAAAATCCATCACCCACCCTAAATGGTTGTCAAGTGGCCCATCAAAAATAACTTTCAGGTGATACGTATGTCCATGTATGTTTTTGCACTTGTGTCCATCAGGCACATTGGGTAAAAAGTGGGCAGAATCGAATGTGAACTGTTTAAATATTTCCATTTCTGATTACAAAATTAGTGCATAAGCTGATTCTTATGTCATTTGTATTCTACTAGTGTGGATTTCTTGATATGCGCTTATATTTGCGATCCTCATGGGGCTATAGCTCAGTTGGCTAGAGCGCTACACTGGCAGTGTAGAGGTCATGGGTTCGAATCCCATTAGCTCCACTATATTTATATTCAATAGCAGGTCTAAAAGCATCGGCAGTGTAGAGGTCGCCTGGCGGTTCGCTGCTGCGATCGAGACCGGCTAGCTCCACAAAAAAAGCCTCTAGATATTCTAGAGGCTTCTCATATTTAATCAATTCGCTCTTTTAAGCGATCCAATTTTTTCCCAGTCAGGGTCAGGGTTTAAGGTTGTCATAATAATGACTTCATTCTTCTTGAGATCATTCATCGCTGATCCCCCCAGTTGAGCATTAATTTCTTCAGGTGAAAGTTTGTACATACTACCAGTAGCTGCATCTATTATAAGTCCAATTAATCCACCAAATACAATATTTCCAGCAATCCAGCCGCTAGTTTTTCTCGATAACACAGTCTCATAAGGCTCGTAACCTTCAAGCTCAATTTTTATATTAAAGCTTTCGGCCTCACTTTTTTTAATATTTATACTCTTCGGGGTTTTACCTTCTAACTCTCCGTTAACATATATCTGAGCATTTGAGGGGCTACTTGCAATGCTTACTGGTTGTCTTGATCCTAGAATAATAGTAGCGCAAGAAGATAGAGATAGCACGGTGATTAAAAAAAATACTTTTTTCATTTCTGTTAGGTTTTAAATTTACCAGCAATGATAAATTCAAATTCCTAATAACGGCAAGTATTGTTGGTAAAAGAATACTTTATCTAATCACCCTCCTAAACTTCTTCACATTATTCTTATAATAATCCGCAAGTAGGTTGGATTCGATTACTCCTCTTGAAGAGGAGGAATGAACAAACAGGATTTTGTCATTACTTACATGGGTAATCATGCCACTGTGATACCACTTGCTTCCTTTTTTCTTGAATTTGAAGTAGACCAGGTCGCCTTCACGAAGACTATTCCATCCTCGCTTCTTTCCCGTTTTGGATTGAGCTTTTGCTGTGCGTGGAAGGCTCACTCCTATGGTTTTGTAGGAGTTGTAGATCAAACCGGAGCAATCGATCCCGGACCGGGACATTCCACCCCATTTGTAAGGAGTGCCAATGTAGGATCGTCCGGTTGCAATAACAGATTCAATCCTCTTAGCTCGCTGCTTTTTTCTCTTTTGTGCTGGAGCGGAAATAAAAATACCTGCTATCAAAAATGCTGACAGCAGGTATTTCAAGTATTTTAATTGATGTTGTTTCACTTACCTAACCACGAATTGAACATCCACTGGGTTTTCTCTTGAGAATTTACCAGGGCGATCATCATATCTTCTGTTTCATTGTCACCAGCTTCAACGGCCAGTTCCTTAACTTTATTTTCCTGAGCTACTAAAGTCGTTAGATTGCTTACCATTGTTTTAACCAATGCCTCATCATTAGACTCGTCCTTTACAGATTGTATTTTGGATTTCTCCAGATAAACTTCTAACGTATGATCTGGACGACCGCCGATAGTCAGGATACGTTCAGCTATTTCATCAATATGATCCAATGCCTCTGTGTAGAGTTCCTCAAACTTCACATGCAGCTCAAAGAATCTTGGACCTTTGATGTTCCAGTGAGCTCCGCGTGTGTTTTGGTAGTATACATGGAAGTCCGAGAGTAGCTGGTTCAGTTCTGTGATTAATGCCTTATTCATAAAAATTTTGATTTTTCTGTGATTAAAAATTAATTATTCCGCTATAGCGGTTTATTTACTTAGTAAACAGAATAAATCAAGGTTTTGTTCGTCCTGATCCATCAAATTGAAGTCTTGAACGGTAATTGACTTAACCAATTCATCGTCAGTTTCCCGGAGCTTATTTCTATTCATCCGATTGAGGATGTCATAAGGGATTCGGAGTAGTCCGGCTGGTAGCTTATGTTGTAAATCAAAAATGTCAAATCGCATAATTCGCTGGACAGAAGCTCTGTTTCTTTCATGATATTCTAACACTTTTTCACTTCCGGCTATCCCTTTCATGTCTACTTTATCAAAGTATTTTTCACAAAGTGCTTTGAGTTCATCGCCTGTGTATTCCCGCTCATGCCAGGGATTCCTTGAAAGCGTCATTTTGATGTTTGGAGTTGTAATTAGTGCTTTTCCACCAGGCTTTAATACACGATGAATCTCTTTAATGAATCCTTCATCATCTTTTAAATGCTCGATCACCTGAAAAGTGATGATGGTGTCAAAGGAATCATCTTCGAATGGGAATGGTGGAAACACTCCGCTCATAAATTTATAGTCGGGAAATTTTTTCTCAAGATCCTCAACGACAGGCTTGATTTTATCTATTCCTACGTACGAATCAGCAAGTGGGGCAAGCAATTCCACTCCACGTCCCTCACCACAGCCAAGTTCCAGCAAATCCCCTTTAATATATGGTTTTGCCTGGTGGTAAGCAGACAGTAGTCGTTGGTGAATGACATTGTCAGAAGGAATTTTATCGGAAGCTATTTCCGTGGTGTATACGCTCATATGTTATGTTACTGTCGTATGATTTTTGTATAAAGAGCACAAAGAAAATCAATTATATCGCTAATTTGGATTTCTATGAGAAAGCAAGTCTTTTTTATTGGCATAATCACACTTCTATGCAGCTTTTCTGTTGATGCAATTAATTTCTCCAGGATTAATGTGGCATGGCAGTATGATGTGAATTTCGGTGTTAAAATGTCACATCGGGTAGTCAAAGAAAATGAAGGAGTGTTCGTCTTCTTAAAAGTTTCTGCAGATTCCATCAATTCCTGGACATATGAATTTTTGGTGCAGGACCGCTATGAATCTGAGGCGCATAAAAGCATCCAACCTGTTGCGCTTGATACGTTGCTGGATGTGGGTAAGGAAGTGTTAATTAAGCTGTCACTCCCTCAAGTGGAGGGCAATCTTTTGGTGATTAAGTTTTCAAAGCCTGAAGCGTTTTACTATTACGACATTAGCTTAAGAATTGGTTCTTTATCTTTTCCATCTATCTATCCGGTAGATGAAAGAGGCTTGCCAATTCTGGAAAAATACATCAACCGATCCGGACATAAATGGATAGGAACGGATACACTTTTGGCAATGCAATACACGGAGGACTTTCCGCCAGCCGATCCACCGATGGCAGACATGAAGCCTCTGGCACCACAGGTGACGATGGATACTTCGTTTCTATTCAGTGGCTCACCTGTATGGGCGGAAAACTATTTCTATACGGTAAGAAAAGATTCACTAGCAACTGTAGGGGTTACGATGCTTAGAGTGCAGCCATATTTTCCGGAGTATCGTCAGCTAGGTGAGTTAATTGAGTCAATGCTTTACCTGACAAGTGAGCAGGAAAAAAAGGCCATGCTTCGGTCAAAAAACCCAAAAGAATCATTTGATTCATTCTGGATGAACACCTACTCCACAAAGAACAGGGCGCGCAATGCCATTAGAAAATATTATAATTGGGTTGAGAATGCTAATACACTTTTCACGGATTTCAAGCCCGGCTGGAAAACAGATAGAGGCATGATGTATATCGTTTTTGGTAAACCAGATGAAGTTTATCGCACAGGGAGTTTGGAAGAATGGTATTATGATGATGGTTCGGCTTTTGAGTTCACGATTATCTCCACTTTTTTTGCACCCAAAACCTATTCGCTGCGACGAAATATAGAATTTGAAGAGCAGTGGTTTACCCAAATAGCGGCTATCCGTCGTGGTATTAAATGAATAAGAAATCCAATATTATTTATGGGATAAGAACAGTTATAGAGGCTGTAAAATCCGGTCAGCACCTGGAACGGGTGTTTATTCAAAAAAACCTAAAGAGCGATCTTTACAGGGAGTTGATGCTGGAGCTACATCAGACAACCACTCCTATTTCCAAAGTACCGGTAGAGCGAATAAATAAGTTCACTAAAAAGAATCACCAAGGTGTGGTGGCTTTGATTTCTCCTGTTCAATATCATAATCTTGAGCACCTGGTGCCACAGCTTTTTGAAGAGGGTAAGAACCCATTGATATTGGTTTTAGATGAGATTACAGATGTGAGAAATTTTGGTGCAATTGCACGTACTGCAGAATGCCTTGGTGTACATGGGTTGGTCATTCCCTCAAAAGGAGGTGCTCAGATCAATGAAGATGCTGTTAAAACATCAGCAGGAGCTTTTAACTACCTCCCGGTATGTCGTGAGGAAAATCTCAGAGATGCAGTTAAGTACCTTCATGAGTCCGGAATCAATGTGGTCGCCTGTTCAGAGAAGACAGATAATACACTTGATCAAATGAACTTCACGATACCCACAGCAATCATTATGGGTTCCGAGGACCAGGGAATTTCTCAAGAGCTAATTGACCTGGCTAATGAAGTGGCTAAAGTACCTATGTCCGGCTCCATTGAATCACTAAATGTAGGTGTGGCGACCGGGATGGCGCTGTATGAGGTGCAAAGGCAAAGGAATGTCTAGACAAACTTATCTCCTTTTGCCTCTTTTACGTCTGTAATGAAATCTCTAAATATGGAAGAGTCTTCTTTTTTGCAGACAAGGAGTACATCGTCGAAATCAGCGATTAACATACCTTCACATCCCTGGACGACAGTTACTTTACCTTTTTTTCCTTTAATGTAATTGTCTTTCGATTCATACGTCATAACAGACCCTTCAATGACATTTTCGTTATCGTCCTTGTCTTTGATTTCATGGAGCGCATTCCAGGATCCCAAATCTGACCATCCAAATTCCCCCGGTACCACGTAAACATTTTCAGCTTTCTCTAAGATGGCATAGTCAATGGATATGTTCTTACACTGACTATAGGCCTTTTTGATAAAAGCTTTTTCATTCTCAGTATAGAATTCATTTAATCCGTCTGCAAATAAGCTTGCGATTTCGTCTTCATGCTTTTCAAATGCTTTCACAATTGTATCAATGGACCAGACAAAAATCCCCGAATTCCAAAGAAAATCCCCGCTTTCTAAAAATTTGGCGGCAAGATCGACCTCAGGCTTTTCTGTAAATGTCTTTACTTTTTTAACCGGGACACCCGGGTCGCTTATATACTGGATGTACCCATATCCTGTTTCAGGTCTATTTGGCCGTATGCCAATGGTGATTAATTTATCCTCAGCATCAGCGCTTTGCACCGATGTAGAGATAACCTTAAGAAATTCACTTTCTTTAAAAATGGCATGATCTGAAGGGCTAACAACCAGAACCGCATTTGGGTCTTTTTTCATGATCTTGTACGCCGCATAAGCGATGCAGGGAGCCGTGTTTCGCTTTTCTGTTTCAAGCAGGATTTGATGTTTTTCGAGTTCCGGTAGCTGCTCCTGAATAAGCTTATCATATTTCTCGTTGGAAACCACCCAGATTTTATCCGAGGTTGTGACCTCTCTAAATCGGTCAAATGTCATTTGTAGTAGTGATCGTCCGGTTCCAAGCACATCCAGAAATTGTTTGGGTTTCGCATCTCTGCTGTAAGGCCAAAAGCGGGTACCGCTTCCACCAGCCATAATCACTACATAAATATTTGTACTCATAAGATTTTGGTGAGAAATTCGCGTAAGAATTAGCCTTGGCAAATATAGCTTATCACAATGCGTTTAGATAACGCACTCACCCGAATCTTAATTTGTTTGCAATCAAGGTTTTGATTAACTTTTTACTTTACATCATCAACAGGAGAGATGGAGACAGCTGCGGAAGTGAGCCTTAAGGATAGCCTTAAACGTGTTTTTGGTTACGACAAGTTTAGAGGTAAGCAAGAGGATATTATTCATAATATTCTTGACAGGCAAAATACGTTTGTAATTATGCCTACTGGAGCTGGAAAATCTTTGTGTTACCAGCTGCCGGCTATCGTTCAGGATGGAACGGCTATCGTTATTTCACCACTCATTGCACTGATGAAAAATCAGGTGGATCAGATGAACGCTGTTGGTGTACACGCGCGGTTTCTCAATTCCACCCTTACGAAATCAGAAAGCAATCGAGTAAAAAAGGATACGATATCCGGTGCTGTTAAACTCTTATATGTAGCTCCTGAGTCCCTGACTAAAGAAGAGAACGTAGAGTTTCTAAAGCAAGCCAAAATATCCTTTGTTGCTATTGATGAAGCACACTGTATCTCAGAGTGGGGGCATGATTTCCGTCCTGAGTACAGAAGGATTAAAGATATTATTGCCAGGCTCGGCGATATTCCGATGATCGCACTGACAGCTACTGCCACACCCAAGGTTCAGCTGGATATCCAGAAAAACCTAACCATGGATGGAGCTAAACTTTTTAAGTCTTCATTCAATCGAACGAATCTTTATTATGAGGTTCGTCCAAAACAGAATGCGAAAAAACAGCTGATTAAATTCATAAAGGATCATAAAGGAGAAAGTGGAATTATTTATTGCCTGAGTCGAAAAAAGGTAGAGGAGATTGCTGAGTTTCTCAGAGTGAATGATATTAATGCTGCACCCTATCATGCAGGCATGGAATCCAAAGAGCGCATGAAAAACCAGGATGGTTTTCTCAATGAAGACGTGGATGTGATTGTGGCAACAATAGCTTTCGGAATGGGTATTGATAAGCCTGATGTGCGATTTGTTGTTCACTATGACGCTCCAAAATCCATAGAAGGTTATTATCAGGAAACCGGACGTGCAGGGAGAGACGGTATAAACAGTAATTGCCTGATGTTTTATTCTTACAATGACATCCTGAAGCTGGAGAAATTCAATAAGGATAAGGCGGTTACTGAGAGAGAAAATGCACGTTTCCTCCTGGAGGAAATGGCATCTTACGCCGACTCAGCAATCTGTAGAAGAAAGCAGCTTTTGCATTATTTCGGAGAGGAGTATACGGAAGATAATTGTGGGCAGTGTGATAACTGTGTCCATCCAAAAGAGCAGTTTGAAGGTAAAGAAATCATTGAGCTCGTGATTCAGGCTGTTAAGCAAACGAATCAGCGATTTGATATTAATCATTTGGCGGCCTTGCTGGTTGGGAAATCAACACAGCATGTAAAAAGCTATGATCATGATAAGCTGGATGTGTTTGGAAAAGGGAAGGACATCAACGCTGACGAGAATTTTTGGCGTTCTGTGATCCGGCAAACTTTGCTACATGAATTCTTGAAAAAGGATATTGAGAATCCGGCTGTTTTCAAAGTATCAAAAAAAGGAGAAGACTTTCTGCAAAAGCCATATTCACATAAACTCACCAAAGACCATGAGTACACCTCAGATATAGATAACGAAGATGAGATGGATAAGGCTCCTGTGAATGTGAGTGCTTACGACAAAACACTTTTCGGAATGCTGAAGACACTTCGAAAAGATATCGCTCACCAGGAAGATATTCCACCTTATGTGATTTTCAGTGATCCATCCATGGAGGAAATGTGTACCGTTTATCCTACCACAATGGATGACCTGAAGCAGATTGTCGGAGTAGGCGAAAGTAAAGCGAAGAAATTTGGTGAACCCTTCCTTCAGATGATTGAAGAGTATGTAGAGGAAAATGATATAATAACTGCATCTGATGTTTTGATAAAAACTTCGGGCACGAAATCAAAGAACAAGATTTATATCATTCAGCACATCGATCAGAAGATGGATTTTGAGGAGATCGCAGAGGCAAGAGGGATGAAATATGAAGATGTAATCGCGGAGGTTGAGAATATCTGCTACTCCGGGACCAAGCTCAACATTGATTATTACATCGATCAGTTACTAGATGATGACCGTCAGGATGATATTTATGATTATTTCTTGAATGCTGAAACAGACGACATGAATGTGGCTATGGAAGAGCTAGGCGAGTATTATTCAGAAGATGAGGTTCGTTTGATGCGGGTGAAATTCATGTCAGAATACGCACACTAGTAACCATCACTTTGAAAAAAGAATGAATACGGTGAACTTAGCCGCCTGTTTGCAAAATCATAATCAATGAACATTCTAATCCTTGGTTCCGGAGGTCGGGAACATGCACTTGCCTGGAAAGTAAAACAAAGTCCTAAATGCGGTAAGATTTTTATTGCACCTGGAAACGGGGGTACACATAAAGTGGGCACAAATCTGGATCTCGATCCAAAGAACTTTGAGAAGGTTGGTGAGGCCATAAAAGAAAATGAGATAGATATGCTCATTATCGGTCCGGAAGATCCTCTTGTCAATGGGATTGTTGATCACCTGCGTTCCAGTAAAGACTTCAAGAAACTTAAGATCATTGGTCCAAATGCAAAGGGGGCCATGCTTGAGGGGAGCAAAGAGTATGCGAAGGAGTTCATGAAGAAATATGATATTCCTACCGCTGATGCCCGTACAGTCACTGAAGAAAATCTGGAGGAGACCATCAAATACATGGAGCGACTGGAACCACCCTATGTGTTGAAAGCAGATGGCTTAGCCGGCGGAAAGGGTGTGATTATAACCGAGGAACTTGAGGAGGCAAGAAAGTCACTTAGGAACCTGATTGAAGACAAAAAATTTGGAGCGGCGAGTGAGAAGGTTTTGTTGGAACAATTTTTAAAGGGAATTGAGGTCTCATTCTTCGTGCTTACTGATGGCAAGGATTACCGGATTTTGCCTGAAGCAAAAGACTATAAGCGAATTGGAGAAAAGGATACAGGTCTGAATACAGGAGGGATGGGTGCTGTGTCACCTGTCGTTTTTGCTGATAGAGCCTTTAAGGAAAAAGTAAACAAGCGAATCATCAAGCCAACTATTGACGGATTGAAAAAAGAAAAAATAGACTATTGTGGGTTTATTTTCTTTGGCCTGATCAACGTAGGTGGGGATCCTTATGTGATTGAATATAATGTGCGCATGGGTGATCCGGAGACCGAAGTTGTGCTTCCCCGAATAAAAACGGACTTCCTGGAGCTTTTGATAGCTACTGCTGATAAAAACCTAATAGATACAGAAATTGAGTACGAACGATTCACTGCCTCCACAGTCATGTACGTGAGTCGCGGTTATCCTGAATTTTACGAGAAAGGGCATGAAATCACAGTGGGCGACATTCGAACTGTATTGCCGTTCCATGCAGGTACAACCATGAAAGATGGAAAGCTTATTACAAACGGAGGACGCGTAATTGCCCTGACCGGCCTAGGTAAAAATTTAGGTGAGGCATTGAGTAAGTCTTACGCCGGAGGAAGGGAGATTAATTGGGAAGGGAAAAGGTTTAGAGGAGATATTGGCTTTGACCTCAAAGCATTGGGTCAATAATTTTTCCTCTTTTTCAATCTTCAATTTCCTGAAGATATCCATTAGATTACGGAAATATGGGATGCGCTAGTTGTGGTACAGGAGGATCGGCCGGGTGTAAAAACAACGGTCATTGCAGCTCAGGAGGTTGCAATAAGCTCAATGTGTTTGATTGGCTTTCAAATATGGATGTCCCTGCTATGCATCGTTTTGACGTAGTGGAGGTTCGTTTCAAAAGCGGACGCAAAGAATTTTATAGGAATACTAAAAAACTGGATATCGTTACAGGTGATCCGGTGGTAGTAAACGTACCCAATGGTCATCACATTGGTTACGTGTCATTGCAAGGTGAATTGGTTAGACTTCAGATGTCGAAAAAGGGAGTCAATGATGATGATGAAATAAGAGAAATTTACAGGAAGGCCACCTCACGCGACATGGAACGTTGGGATGAGGCTCGGAATCGTGAAGATTCTGTGATGTATCGTACAAAAGGGATTATTCAGGATACCAAGCTGGAAATGAAACTTACGGATGTGGAGTTTCAGGCCGATGGAACCAAGGCCACTTTTTTCTATTCAGCTGAAGGAAGAGTGGATTTCCGTGAACTGATTAAGATTCTGGCGAGTGAGTTTAAAATACGCGTGGAAATGCGTCAGATCAGTGTTCGCCAGGAGGCTGGCCGAATAGGAGGTTTAGGTGTTTGTGGACGAGAGCTTTGCTGTTCAACATGGCTCACCAATTTTAAAAATGTGTCTACCTCTGCCGCCCGGTATCAGAATCTATCGCTGAATCCAAGCAAGTTGTCCGGGCAATGTGGAAGGTTGAAGTGCTGTTTAAACTATGAGTTAGATACCTACATGGAGGCACTAAAAGACATACCTGATGTGGAAGAGCCTCTGAAGACACAAAGAGGTCTGGCCAAGCTGCAAAAGACTGATATTTTCCGAAAGATTATGTGGTTTGGGTATGACGATGATAATAACTGGCATGCAGTTGATGTAGAGCGTGTCAAGGAAATACAGGCTTTAAATAAGAAAGGGAAAAAACCAGTCACTCTTCAGGAAAATGAATCTGAAATTGACAATTTAGACACATCCTCCATAAACAGTGACCTGGAGGCAATGGATCGGAAGTTTAGTGGTAAGGGGAAAAAGAAGAAAAAGAAAAAGAAACGAAATAAATTCCGTGACAAAAAGCCACATCAAAAATCAGAAAAACAGTAATATGAAGTACTTGTCAATCATAGCACTTTTCCTATGTATTACTGCTTGTGATTCAAGCCGGGTCTATGAAGACTATAATGATTTGGAAGAAGCATTCTGGCACTTGGACTCCATTCAAACTTTTTCTTTTCAGGTAGATGACACCACGAAATCTTACAATTTGAAGGCGACATTTCGAAATGCTTCCTCTTATCCCTTCTACAACCTTTACTTTCAGTATACACTAGCGGATTCTAGCGGAAATGTTTTGAGGCAGCAACTCAAGGAGGTTGAGCTTTTTGATTCCAAAACAGGAGAACCATACGGCAGTGGACTCGGAGATATGTTTGATCATTCTTTCATGCTTGAGGAAGGCTATAAGTTTGAAAGTGCCGGACAGTACTCGCTTTCATTCGAACAGTATATGAGACGTGACACGCTTCCATTCATACTATCTGTGGGAGCCAGAGTTGAATTCGCCAAGTGATTCAGGTCCTTCTTTCATCTTCTTATTGGTGTCAATAATGATTCGCTGAATCTCATTTTTGTATTTGAGGTAGTAAATCAGCGGAAGTACCGGAGTAAGGATCAGTCCAAAAACAATCCATCCAATCTTATTTGCAGTACTCAGGTGATTGTTGAAAGAAACAATGGGTATAAGCAAGCTAAGTATCGTGAGATACGTCAGACCGAAAGATACCTTAATGATAGGCTCAGAACTTGATAAGTTCAGAATACTGTAACCCCAATAAAGTGAGCATATTAATAAGCTTATTAGTATAAGATGATGCTTTTTCATGACTAATTCGAATACAAAAACTTCCTCATTTTCTCTTTTGCAGCATCCACATCCAGCCAAAATTCTCTACTATGAAAGCGCACATGGGGCCAGTTTTTCATGATCAGGTGAAAATGCTGGAACGCATAAATCTGTTTCGGTGAGAGCGCCTGATAATATCGTTCATCATCTGTAAGAATCAGCCCGGTGTAAGTATCTCCCTTTTTCACTGAGAGGTCCGCAAAAGGCAACTCTTTCGCAAGCTCGAATTCCTTATACTCATGAAATGATTTATCCTGAATTTTATTCCTTAAAAACCAGTCGACATGGTGTTCCTCATATTCGGGGATGTGCGGTTTCCATTTTCCAATGCTTACATTCCACGCGTACTCCAGGTATTTTTTCAGTAGTTTCGGGCCTTCATTTTTAGTGTCCTCTGTTTTCAACAATTGTGGCAAAATGCTGCTCACGATGATGATCTTTTCTCTGGCACGTGTGACGGCTACATTTAAGCGATTTTCACCACCTTGAGCGTTCAGGCTACCAAACTGAAGCTTCAATTTGCCTTTTTTATCAGGGGCGTAACCGGTGCTAAAAATGATGATATCACGTTCGTCTCCCTGAACATTTTCTATGTTTTTCACGAAAAGTGAATCCGGGATCAATATGCTTTTCTCTGCAGATTTTTCTTCTAAAAGATCAAGGATCAAACCCTGCTGTCGATAGTTAAATGTGACAATGCCAATTTCTTTTTCCGGATACTTTTTCAGTAAGCTAAATGTCTGGGCGATTACCTCATTCGCCTCGATTTCATTCATTCCTTCATCCCAGATTCCTTTGGTCTGGACGTACTCAATCGAAGGTTCTTTTTTATTCACGTAAGAGTAGTCCGGGAGTAATCTGAGTTTTCCTTTATAAAAATGTTCATTGGAAAAATCGATCAGTTCCAAGGACTTACTTCGGTAATGACCGGCAAGACTCACTTCCGGTAAGTAATGTTTGGTGAGGTCCAGCAATGAATCAATCGCAAGTTCTGGTGTGTCATCATCTTCATCATCCCAACGAACACGATATAGGTCGCTAGGCTGTAACTGCATGCTATCGCCGGTAACCACTATCTGTCTGCCACGATACATCGCCGGAATACCTCTTTCTGAAAAGCACTGAGAGGCCTCATCAAATATGACCAGATCGAAGTTCTCTCTCATAGGGAAAATTGCGGAAGCACTTTCCGGAGAGCACATCCAGCAGGGAAGAAGTGTAAAGAGTTCATCAGCGAACTCAGAAATAACTTTTCTGATTGGCCATATTCTTCTTTTTTTGGTGACCTGATGCTGAAGGTCTCTGTAGGTTACCCTGTTTTTTAGTCGATTATATTCGATATTTTCATAGGTCTTTTCTCTCGACTTTAAGAGTAAAATTTCTTTGCTAGCCTCTCGCTTTGATTCGATCTGCTCCCGTAGCTCATTGGCGAGCTTGTCCAGCTTGCCTGAAGCGACATTTCGTAAGTCAGGATATTTAGACTCAATGTGGTCAATCCATGCTAAACACAGACTGTTCTTAAATAAGGCTATACCGTCATCAATGGATCCCGAATTACCTGAAGTGATTTCATACAGAACTTTGGTTTCCTCAGAGCTTAGGTCAGCTTTGAGTTTGTGGTATTCACAGATTGCATCGAAATCCTTCTTCAGCAATTTTTCAAGTTTATGCGGGTCTTCCTTCTTCAGGATGATTGCTCTGATCTGATGAATGTTTACATACCGCTTCCACAGGATCAATTGTTCGGGAATTTTATGTACTAGAGAAATCAACTGGTCGAGTCGCTTATGATAGTTTTTATGATCCAGCTTTGAGACAGGTAAGTATTCATTCAGGGACCTTACTGTCTGTGCTACTGCAAACATGTTCAGGCCCATCTTCTGCCAGTAAAACCAATCCTGAAGGTCGATTTTTCTGAAACTTGAGGGAAAATTATGCAGCCACGAGTTGTCTTGAATTTGGGATAAAGAGTGCTCAAAATTCAGACGATTATCTATACGTTCAACTAAAATATTAAAGCCTCTTTTGTTGCTTTTCAGATCGTTGGCGACCATTACTCGTTTCAAAAATGTCTTCTCTTTTGAGAATATGCTCCACTTTAGCCAGCTAAACGGATTCTTTCTCGCCTTCATGGCAGATCTAAGCACTTCCTGAAAACGCCCCAGATTTTCAGACTTTAGGGTGTTCTCCAGACCTGCTCCGCGGAAGCATGCCATCATGATCCGTTCCGTTTGAGACAACCAGTTCAAATCCTTGGTGGGTTTATCACTGTGTAATTGCTGATAAACCTTATAAACAACTCCTTCTTTTAATCCCTCAAGCAGTTCCATTAGCTCCGGCAGCTTAGTGGACAAATATTCTCCGGTCTCAAAATCAACCGGTTGAGAGCAAAATTCTTTGGACGTGATAAGTAATTTATTGTTGAATTCAGGGACCTCAAAAAGGACCTTTTTAAGGCTTACCAAATCCTTTGTTTGAAAACTGGCAAAGGACGGTCCTTTAGCCCAGAAATGTGTTCGCTTTTCAAATTTGTCAAAATACTCAAGATAGGTCTTGAAGCGTCTGATTGTCTCATCAAGGGATGAAAAGTGAAAGGCACGATATTCCAGGTTCATACTGAAGCTGGGAAGATCGGGGCTGCTGGTGAGGTAAAGTTCTTTTACAGACTTTCCACATTCGGACTCATCAAAAAGCGCTTCTCTAAATTCCTGTAGCTCCTCTACGATTTGATCAATTCTTCTACTGGCTTGTAGAAAGCCTCGTTCCAGCTGAATGGCATCCAGGCTGTTATTTTTCTTTTCATAAACCTCAACGGATTCGATTTGCTGATCGATTTGCTCATAAATCGGCTTCCTGTCATTCTTGAAGTCATGCACCAGTGCTACAAAATCGTGCATTTCCTTTTCCTTTAGCCTCTGGTACACTACATCCAGCGCAGCTTTCTTTTGACACACTAAAAGAACGTTTTTCCCACGTGCAATAAAATCGCAAATGAGATTGCTAATTAACTGAGACTTCCCGGTTCCGGGCGGTCCTTGCACGACCAATGAATTTCCTTTTTTTATTTCCTTTAGTGCATGCTCCTGATATGCATCCAAGGGAAAAGGAGTGAATGTGTTCTCCTCATTTACCCGATCAAATAAAGCCAGCTGGTTTTCATTTTCCTTTTGAACTTTTTTCACAAAAAATTCTTCCAGATCTGTCTCGTCCTGATCTTCCAGGAGCTTGACGTAATCAGGAACAAGATAAGAGCCTGATTGAGGAAAAATACCAAGCACTGCCTGTGGAAACATTTTTAGCGCTCCGGTTTTTTCTCCGGACTCCAGCTGAGATTTTTTCATGTCCGAAAAAGCTTTCAGCTCATCTGCAAAGTTTTCCTGATTGAAATTCAATTCGACCCCACTGTTTTTCAGCAGTTCATAAAGCTGAGTTCTGAATACAGTGGCATCCCGGTCATAATCATCAATGACGGTTTCTATTAGCTCCTCATCCAACGGAATTTGATTATAATAGGAGTACGCCAATAAAAAGGTCTTGTTCAAGGTGATGTTGACATCATCCCTTCTTGATAGCAGCCATTCATTACCGTTTTTCTCAATGGAGACAGGGAAAAATATGAGCGGACACCTCACTAGAGTGTCATCAGAAAATTTACCTTTTATAAAAGGCCATCCAATGTAAAGATCTTTCGCGCCACGCTCCTCGAAAATGAACTTCTCGATGCGTTGAATTTTTTTTAAACGTTTACTTAAGTCGTTAGATGACTTGCTCCGACTATCTATTTCACTACATAACGGAATCTTCTTTCGCTGCTCAATCAGGTTTTTTACAATCTCGAAACTGGCTTCATTCTCAGCATAATCAAAATCGTGAACATCAATAAACTGGTCTTTGAGTAATCGAAGTAAGAGCAGTGAACGATTGTTTCCCGATAGATTACTTAGCCTCCTTAAATATGACTTGAGGATTTTCTGCATAGCCTTATTTCAAATATGGCTTTAATCTCAGGAAAGTACGTTCATCGATCGCTTTTATTTTGCGAAGTTCAATGGGTGCCTTGAAATCTCCGTGCTGCTGACGATAGTTGAGAATGATGCGAGCTAAATCATAGCTTATATATGGGTGCTTAGCCAAAACTTTAAGTGAATCTGAGTTGATCTCAATCGCATTAACTTCAGATTGGATTTGAAAATGTTTTGTCAATTCATTGATTGTTTCAGGCTCCAGTCCATATACTTCTTTAAGCTGAGTGGTGTCAGCATATCCACCAAGTAAATTCCGATATTTGACGATTCGCTCCGAATATGCAGGACCTATGCCTCTGACTACTTGCAATTCCTCAGCCGTTGCAGTGTTTAAATCCTTTATCTCAATTTTAGCAACCTCATTTTCCTTTTCACCTTCGTCAGATAGAGTAGAGCGTTTAAAGGTTTTATTAGCCTTCTTTTTAGGATACTCCTTTTTGACAGGGAGGTATACAGTCTTGTCAAATTTCGATTCCTTTTCTTTTTTGATTTCAATGGACGCCTGGACTTCATCCATCCACTGAAGTGCTGTGGTATCTGTTGCTAAAGGGACTGCATTTTTATACCTACTGATTCCCCAATTCATTAAAAGGAATGATATAAAAATGACAAAAATCAGTACCAGCGTCCCCCTGGACTCTGTTTTGGTGAAGCCAATTGCACGTGATATCGCATTAGTTAGGTATTTCAGCATTATTTATAACGATTCTAAATAAGAAATTGCTGATTTTTATCACAACCAATATACGCAACCTGCTGTTATTTTTGCCATCGCAATTGATTGAGATGGAAGGATTTAAGGCTTTAGGACTATCATACAAGAATGCACCGATAGATATTCGGGAGAAGGTTGCCTTTAATGAAGAAGAAGCCGGTCAGTTTTTACTAAAGCTGAAAGATATTTTTTCGATTGAAGAGGCGCTTTTAGTTTCTACCTGCAATCGAACAGAGCTGTATTATACATCGAATGATCAGCTACATGATGAGATCATTTCTTTAATGGCTTCATCTAAAATGATTCCTTCCGATACACTTTCTGCTTATTTTCAGTCTTATAACTCTTCGTCGGCTTCTCAGCATCTATTTAGAGTAGCCCTGGGATTAGAATCCCAGGTATTGGGAGATATTCAAATAAGCAATCAGGTTAAGCGGGCTTATCAGCAAAGTGCTGATATGAACCTGGCCGGACCACATTTGCATCGATTGATGCATACTATTTTTTTTGCTAACAAGCGTGTAGTTCAGGAAACGAGTCTTCAGGATGGAACCGCCTCTGTGGCCTCCGTGGCTGTAGATTTAATAGGTGGGTTCATTCGAAATATTGAACAGCCACGTATTGCATTAATCGGCCTGGGTGAGATAGGCCAAAATGTGCTGGAAAATCTAAACAGTAACGAAACTAATATTACGCTGGTCAATCGGACAAAGTCTAAGGCGGTTAAGTTGGCAGAAGGAAAGAATATAAAGGTCAGTGATTTCAACTCGCTCGATAAAGTAATTGCTGACAATGATGTGATTATTTCTGCCGTATCTGGCACAAAGCCCGTTATATCTGCCACCAATTTAGGGAAGGACTCCATTCACAAGCTTTTGATTGACCTGTCTGTGCCAAGAAGCATGGATGTGGATCTTGAAAATATTCCAGGCATCTCATTATATAATGTGGATCAGCTGACAGAACGAACAGTGAAGGCTCGGAAAGTGCGTGAAAGGGCCATTCCGAATGCCGAGAAAATTATTGAGGAAGAATTGCTCAATTTCTCTAAGTGGAAAAATGAGATGGAAGTTTCACCTACCATTCAAAAGCTAAAGAATGCACTTGATCAAATTAGAAGAGAAGAACTGGCAAGGCACAAAAAGCTCTCGGAAGAAGAGATGGAGTTGCTGGAGGTTGTTACAAAAAGTATGATCCAAAAAGTCATTAAGTTGCCGGTACTTCAGTTGAAGGCAGCTTGTAAGCGTGGTGAAGCGGATACACTGGTAGGAGTGCTTAATGATTTATTTAACCTTGAATCCGCTGAGGTAGAAAAGAAATAGACCCGCTTTATATTTGTTTGCGGGGAATATGCGGAATCTAATTTCAATCTTATTCATATTTTGTTGCTCGATAGCATCAGCCGAGCAGTTTACCGTATTTGAAAAAGACGGATACTTTGGTATTAAGGACCAAACAGGAAATGTGACGGTTCCTGCCGTGTATGAAAGACTGGGATGGTCAGACGGATCCACCAGTGTTATTAATGGCGTCATTGGATTTCGGAAAGATAACCTTTGGGGTTTAATTACTGTTCGCAATAAATCGCTGACCGGTCAAAAATTTTACACGATCCACCCGGTAGTGGATAATTATTTCAAAGCTTCAATAAAGGGAAAATTCAGCAACCACCTGTTTCATGGAATCCTGGATGAAAAGGGAAGAACGATTGTAAGCTTTAATTACTTTTCAATTGCTCCTCTAGGATCCAATTGGCTAGTGAGTGATTTTGATGGGAAATATCAGAATTTCGGAGTGGTTTCTAATCAGAACGAGCTTCTGATTCCAACAAAGTATAAGTCGATAAGTGAACATCATTCTCTTTGTCAGGCAAGGTTGGCTGGTGGTAAAATTGACCTCTACAATATTCGGGGAGATATAATTGAGCTAGGTCTTGACTCCCTTCGATATGATCAGGGTTGGATTGCATACAGGGATGGTTATGCAGGCTTCATCTCCAATGATGGAAACGAAGTGTATGATTTTGATTTTAAAACAATCAAAGTGACACAAGGTAAACCAACTCCGGTGAGGTTTTCGGAGTGGACAATCTTTGAGAAGGATAGTGTGTTGATGAAGTGGGAATGTGATTCAATCACGGTTGGAAAAAGCGGATTACTGATGGCTTATCTAAATGGAGCCCATCATTTGCTTCTCAAAAATGCTACTCTGCTTAACAATCACGAACTAGTATTAAAAGACTTTGTCGATGATCATTTGATTGTTCAGAATAGCAAAACGAGAAAGTGGTCAGTATTAAATGAAAATGGGGAAAAGCTGCTTTCCGGATATGACTCACTTTACTTTGCAAGTGGACATTATGCTGCTTTGAATAAAAAAGGATGGTGGTTGCTTAGTAGAGAAGGAAAAGAGCTTAATCGCTTTCCATTTGAAACCATACAAAAAGGGAAGGGAAATCAGTTCATTACAAAAAGAAATGACCATTGGGGAATTTTTGACTCGGATGGAGATGAGACCACATATAAGTATGACAATCTTATACTTTTCAAAAACGGATACCTTGTCAATTATTTGAACATGTGGGGAGCCCTAAATGAAGATGGATCCTGGATCGTTCGATCTGAGTTTAACGAGATTATACCAATTGGAGATTTTTTAATAGGCCGGAGAGGCAGAGGGTATACATTTTTTTACAATGGTCAGCGAGTATATAAGGCTACATCCGAACCTGTGAGAGAAGTCGGGTCGCACCTTCTTATTAAAAGTATGGATGGGTATGGTGTACTTAATCCCCATGGAGAGGTTTGGGTTTACCCGGAATATGATACAATAAAGCTGGTTGGGGATCATTTTGTGCTGATTGATGAAGGAGCTTTAACCCTTAAGTCACCAACCGGGGTAGAATTGATTCATGAGGAGGAAGGGTATAAACAACTAAAGGATTATTCAGAGGGTTATTTTGTTATTGAGAAAGACGGCAGGTGGGGATTTGTGGATGATCAGGGTCGGTTAAGAATCAGTAATAGATATGATGCAGCTGGCCCCTTCATTGAAGGAATGGCTCCAATAATGTTAAGAGGAAAATGGGGGTTCATTGATAAAAATGAGACGATAAGAGTGCAGCCCTATTATGATGCAGTTATGCCATTCGCGGCGGGTGCTTCTATTGTTTCACAGGGGGGGCAGTATGGTCTATTGGACAAGCAAGGGAAGGAAGTATTAGAACTTATTTGGAAATCTGTTTATCGATTGAATACAGGTAATTATATTGTGCAGGATATGGATAATCGATTTGGGCTGGTGAATGAAGATGGCAGCTTCATTTTAAGGGCAGCTTATGATTATCTTGAAGATTTTGGAGACCGGGTATTGGTCTCAAAGAATGGTGCCTGGGGAGTTTTGAGCTATTCCGGGCAACAAATATTTAAGATTAACCACGAGGGGGTCAAGGTAGTAGGTGATTATACAATGATCAAAAACTAGTTTTGAACTCCTCTAAACCGAAAAGGGTAAACCAGCTATTGCCCGAACTATAAGTATGGATTTTAGTCAACTTCTGGAATCAATAAACCAGAATATTAGTGAGGCCGTTTTTCGAAGTGACAGTGAAGGCCTTATCTATGTAAACAACGCCTTTGTTAAAATGTTTGGTTTTGCCTCTGAGGACGAGGTTAAAAAAATCCCTATTGTATCCATGTATAAGGATCCAAGAGACAGGGATAGACTAATAAACCGCCTCAATGCAGATAATTCCTATGAAAACGAAGAGGTGGTTTTTCTTAGGAAGGATAAATCAGAATTTATTGGCTTGGTCAGCACCAAGATGCATAAAGATGAGAAGGGAAACCTGTATTGGGATGGTGCTATCAGGGATGTGACGAAGGAGCGCGAATTTTTAGATAGAATTCGCACAAGGGAGCAGCTACTGGAGAGTATCAATAGAAACATCAATGAAGCGATTTACAGAAGTGAAAGCGAAAAAGGCATCATCTATGTAAATGACGAATTCGTGAAGATGTTCGGGTATGAAACCGCGCAGGAAATCATGGATATGGATCCGATGGACTTATACAAGGATCCTAACCAAAGGGCAGAAATCGGTAATGAAATACTCAAGCATGGATCTATTGAGAATAGGGAGATAGAATTTCGCAGAAAAGACGGAAGTACATTTTGGGGTTATCTCAATTCCATCAAAATCGAAGGAGCAGATGGGAAAATGTATTTCGATGGTGCAGTAAGAAACATTACAAAGGAGAAAGAGGCTGAGCGTGCATTGATGCGATATGCTGAAATGCAGCGTATTCTGATTAATCTTTCAACCAAATATATTGACTTGCCTCTTGCTGAAGTTGAGCAAGCAATTAATGATTCATTGCGAGAACTGGGAGAGTTTGTTGGTGCGGATCGCTCGTATGTTTTTGATTTTAATAAGGAAATGGGAGTTTGCAGCAACACCTACGAGTGGTGCGCGGAAGGCATTTCCCCTGAAATCCAAAATAATCAGAACCTTCCTCTTGAAATCATGCCTGAGTTGGTAAATGCTCACCTAAAAGGCAACCCAATGATTGTGGATGATGTACAGAAAGTCACGAAGAAAGACTTTAGGGAGCTACTGGAAGCTCAGCAAATAAAAAGCCTAATGACTATGCCTATGATCCATAGCAAAGAGTGCGTGGGGTTTGTGGGATTTGATTGGGTAAAAACGCAACACATGGCCAATGAAAAAGAGGTTTTGTTGCTTGAGCTATTTTCTGAGATGTTGGTTAATATTCGGATTAGATCTCATAATGAACGGGAGCTTCATAAACTATTCAGTAAAACGATAGAACAAAATCAACGGCTAAAAGACTTTTCATACATCACTTCCCATAACTTCCGATCCTCAGTAGCCAATCTTGTGGGGCTTTTGACGATCATAGAGGATGATCCTACAAACAAAGAGTACTTTGATATGCTGAAGGCGACAGCTCTAAAGCTTAACCTCGCCATAGACGCAATCAACGATCTCCTAAACTTCGAAAAAGATATTTCCATGCTCGAAAAAGAGGAAATAAACCTGCTGGAAGTTGTAAATGATGTTATTCTGTTGAATCGAAAATCTGCAATTGAAAAAGAAATAGAATTTGATGTGAGTATTCCTAAAGACCTCACACTCAGAATACTACCTGCCTACTTGCAGAGTATTTTACACAATTTGATTACGAATGCCATGAAATATGGCGTAACTAAGGATAAACGAAAAATCGAAATTTCTGCGAAAAAAGAAGCAAAAGAAGTACTTTTATCGGTGGCAGACCAAGGCCAGGGAATCGATTTAAAAAGATTCGGAGGCAAAATGTTTCAGCTGGGGTCTAGATTTCATCCTGATGAAGAGAGTGGTCATGGGATGGGATTATACATGACTAAGCAGCAGATTGAGGCAATTGATGGTCGCATAGAAGTAGAAAGCGAAATTAACCAGGGAACCAAGTTTAAGGTGTATTTTAATGGGTAATCCAAATAAAATATTGCTTGTAGATGATGATCCAATTTTCCTTACACTAGCGGAATTGGCAATCAAGAAGGAGCGGGATTCAATCGAGATATTTAAGGCGATGAATGGCGAAGAAGCCATCAATTTCTTAAAATCTCAATCTGTAGACATTATATTTCTTGATTTGAACATGCCTGTGATGAATGGCTGGGAGTTTTTGGACGCCCTTCCTCAAATCAATAATAAAGGGAACCATATTTTTGTTCTCACCTCATCGATAGATCCTTCAGATCAGCGAAAAGCTGATGAAAATCCATTTGTAACCTCCATGTTGGAGAAACCACTGGATAAGGAAAAAATATCGATTGCTCTGGCATCTTAATCAGGAAACAATTCCAACTGACAAGGCAATAACTGAAAGCTCATGCGGTGATGCGGTGTGCTCCCCATTTCTCTTAAGCCATCTCTATGTACGCGTGTAGGGTATCCAACGTTTGTTTCCCATCCGTATCCCGGAAATTCGATAGCCAGCTGACGCATTAGATCATCCCGATAGGTTTTTGCCAGAATAGATGCTGCTGCAATGGACAGGTATTTTCCGTCTCCCTTAATAATGCATTCGAAAGGAATGTTAGAAGAAGATTTGAAACGATTCCCATCTATCAAAAGCAGCTCCGGATTGACTTTCAATTGCTCAACGGCACGGTCCATCGCCAGGTAGCTCGCGTTAAGGATATTGATTTGATCAATTTCACCTGGTGAGGCGATACCTACTCCCCATGCGATGGCGTCTTTCACAATATCTTTTTTTACCTCTTCTCGCTGCTTTTCAGTTAATTGCTTCGAGTCATTCAGCACTTCATGTGAATAATCCTTGGGGAGTATTACGGCAGCTGCCACAACCGGTCCCGCCAGGCATCCTCTGCCGGCTTCATCACAGCCAGCCTCTATTTTTTCTTTCTGGAAGTAGGGTTTGAGCATCGCTCAAAGTTATTAAGAGGGAAAGAATAATTGTTGTTCACCTTTTATCTATCAGAGATTAAGAAATGTGGAGAAGCCTTGTTGGATTTTTGCCGTCTCTAACTGAAAACAAAAGTCAAAAACACCTAATGAAAAAAGCTACTTTGGGGATTATTTCCCTTTTTACCGTCATTGTTTCTTTTTCTCAATCACTCACACAAACCATAAAAGGACAACTAACTGATGAACAATCTGGGGCGCCTATTATTGGTGCCACTGTGCAGGTGCTGGAGTTGACTCCTCCGAAGGGCGCAATCACAGACATTAATGGATATTATCGAATCGAAAACGTACCGATTGGCAGGCAGACACTTGGTGTTTCCTATTTGGGATATGAGCCCATCACTATTCCCAATATCCTTGTTGGATCTGGAAAGGAAGTTGTGGTTGATGCAAAACTGATAGAATCACTGCAACAGCTAGAAGAGGTAGTTGTGAGGGCATCAGACCAAAATAAGGGTCAACCTAAGAATGAACTAGCTACAATCTCCGCCATTTCGTTGGGTATGGATGAAATCAGCCGTTTTCCCGCCACATTCAATGATCCTGCAAGAGCGGCCTTAATGTTTGCCGGCGTGCAGACAGGTGGAGATGATTTACTAAATGAAATCGTGATACGAGGCAACTCTCCAAAAGGCATACTATGGAGAATGGAAGGAGTCGAAATCCCAAACCCCAACCACTTCACTTCTATAGGGTCATCAGCAGGAGGAATTAGCATGCTGAGCAACAATATGCTCGCAAATTCTGATTTCTTTACCGGGGCTTTTCCAGCCCAATATGGCAATGCAACTTCAGGAATTTTTGACCTTCAACTGAGGCAAGGGAATTTTGAAAAACATGAGCACACTGCTCAGGTAGGCTTACTTGGTGTAGCAGCAGCCTCGGAAGGGCCCATAGTGGAGGGTAGCAGAGCTTCTTATTTGGTAAACTATCGTTACTCCACTTTAGCTATGCTTACCGAGCTGGGTCTGGACCTGTTGGGCGAGCAAGAGGAAATTACTTTTCAGGATCTCTCCTTTAAGATTAAAGTACCTACTAAAAAACTAGGGTCATTTTCTTTTTGGGGATTGGGAGGAAAAAATACCTATCAATTTCTTCCAGACCGTTCAAACGGAGAATGGGAAAATGAAAGTGAGGAACAAAAGCTAGGTGTGGCGGGAGTCACAAATGTGGTGTATTTATCAGATGACTCTTATTTTGAAACAATTTTATCCGGATCATTCAGTCAAATAACAAATAGGTATGATTCTCTGGAAATCATCACTTACGATGAGGAGGACTTTGTCGAGTCACAGATTCGATTTTCGACTTACTTCAATCACAAATTTTCACCGAGACACACTTTAAGAATTGGCAGTATAGTCAGTCGTTTATCTTATGATCTATCCAATGTCTACTGGGATAGGACGAGCCAGGATTATATCACACCTTTGGATGAAAATGATCATGCAGGGTTTTATCAAGGCTTTGCCAATTGGCAGTTTAGAACGAGCGATCAGTTTACGTTAAATACCGGGTTGCACCTTTCTCATTTTGCTTTAAATGGTAAGTCTTACCTGGAGCCGAGAATGGGGTTTAAATGGGATCGTGATTCATATACTATCTCAGGTGGTGTTGGTTTCCATAGTAGAATGGAGACCGTGGCACTGTACACTGCACGTCAATACACGGGAGATGGAGATTTTGTGCAAAACAACAAGGATTTGGGATTCACTCAAGCATTTCATTCAGCCCTTGGTTTTGAAAAAATGTTGAAACCTAAGCTTCGACTTAAGGCCGAAATCTATTATCAATATTTATTCAATGTTCCTGTTTGGCCAAATGATACGACTTCTGATTATCGTTTACTGACTTTTTCAGCAGTCAATACATTCGATGGTTATACACCCGATGAATTGGCTAATGATGGAACCGGAAAGAATTTTGGAGTGGAACTCACGCTTGAGAAATTCTTATCGAAAGGGTTTTATATGCTTTCCACAGCTTCTTTATATAAGTCTCTTTATACAGGCTCAGATGGAGTTGAGCGTAGCACTCAGTTTGATGGTGGGTATATTTATAATTTCCTCGCCGGAAAGGAGTATAAAGTGGGTAGGAACGGAAATAATTCAATTAACATCAATGGCAAGTTCATTTTTGCAGGAGGAAAAAGGCAGGCGCCAATAGATATTGCTGAATCAAACAGCGAGGGACACACGGTGTATCGCTATGAGGACAACTATGAGCTACAGTTGGACGGGTATTTTAGAATGGATCTGGGAATCAGCTATCGAAAAAACCGGGAAAGGACTACCTCAGTGATTTCTTTGGATATTCAAAATGTTACTCAACGTGAGAATGAATTTTTCAGGTATTACAACGTAGGAGCAAGGAGGATTGAATCAGATAGTCAGCTGAGTTTTTTTCCAAACCTCAGCTATCGTCTGGAATTTTAAAACATCCGAATTGTAAGGCAGGTTACATTGTTAACCATTTAAGAATCTATTCGATCCATAGAAACGTAGATTCGTAAAAAAAATTAAACATGAAATACATAGCCTTAATCGCAGGATTATTCCTTTTCAGTTGTCAGACACAAGGCAATAGTTCCAACACAAAGAAAGAACCAGTTTCAGAGCAAATAAATTACCAGAGGTTGGATACGGCCACTTTCGCTGGTGGATGTTTCTGGTGCGTGGAGGCCTCATTTGAACAGATCCAGGGAGTGGCAGAAGCCGTTTCCGGTTATGCAGGTGGGGATAAGTCTACTGCCGATTATCGGCTGGTAAGTTCCGGGAGAACGAATCACGCAGAAGCTGTTCAGGTTTACTACGATCCATCAATCATTGATTATGAGACACTACTTGAAATATTTTTCACCGCTCACGACCCGACCCAATTAAACAGACAGGGGCCGGATGTAGGGGCTCAATACCGATCCGAGATTTTTTATCACAATGAAGAGCAAAGGAGATTGGCTGAGGCTAAAATGGAGGAGCTAGCACCAGAATTTTCTGATCCAATTGTGACAAAATTGAGTAAGCTGGAAGGCTTTTACGAAGCAGAAGAGTACCATCAGGATTATGAGGTGAAGCATCCAAATAATAGCTACATCGTGAATGTCTCACGTCCTAAAATCGAGAAAGTGGCCAAAAAATTTAAAGACCGACTGAAATCAAATTAAGAAAATTCCCCCTTATCAAAGGCGGCTCGACGTTTCGAGGCTAGGGGGTTGTAGTAAAATATTCCTCTATCGCATCCACAGCACATTTCTTCCGCTCTCCTTCAATGCCGGATATAATTGCAAATGGATGATCATTTTCTTTTAGGTATTTCCTGTAGACTTCAAAGAAATGCTTTCTAAGCTTAGGGTGCTCACGCTGTGGATCTGGTGTCCAGGGAATATCGATATTGTTCAATAGGTAGAAGTCGTATGACCTTTCATTGAGCTGCCGCTCAATCCATTCATCTGTTTTTCCATACTTATGGTCACCCCATATTTTTATCACGATCAAATTGGTATCGCAAATCAGGTACCTGTTCGCATACTCGGCTTTTTCATCTTCCCAGGTTATCTGTCCTTCTGCAATAGATGTTAGGTCATGTTGCTCATAATCACGATCCAAACGGTCAAGGTAAAAGCGTGCATATTCCGGCACCCATTCAGTATCGTAGTGACTGGCCAGATGCTGACAGAGTTCACTTTTGCCTGTTGACTCAGGGCCGATAACAGCAATTCGTTTGATCATTTCTTTATTTGATGTCATTGCAGTGAAACGAGAAATCTTTACTTATACTCTTTAGCCCTTGGCGAGAGAAATCACTTTTCACCCATCATCAATTTCCGTCTCCAGGATATCCATCCTAAAACAGCAATGTAGGTGAATACCAGAAATTGGAAACTGGTAAAAGGCAATCCTTTGTAGATGTAAAGAGGAATGGCTATCAAATCACAGGTAATCCAGAAAAGCCAGTGCTCAATTTTCTTCAGGGCCATCAAATACATCCCGGTCACAGCCAGTCCGGTTGTCATGGCATCAAGAATGGGCACATCACTGTCGGTGAATTTTATCAATAGGAGATAGATGATACCAAAGGCGGCTAAAAATGTAGAGATATTCAGTATGTGACCCAACCCTGAGCTTTTGGTGATGGGAATCTGGCTTCTGGCAATATCTTTCGTGTTTTTCCAGTTCCACCACCCGTAGACGCTCATGAAGAAATAATAGGCATTAATTCCTGTTTCGGCATAAAGACCATATTCATAAGTCAGGTAAACAAATATCACAACACTAACTATCCCGAAAGGATATACTAAAATGCTTTCCTGCTTACTAAACCAAACACTGAGAATGCCGCAAATCACTGCGATAAACTCCAGCCAGGTAGTCTCTAAAAGTTGGTCATAAAATGAACTCCAGATATCCATGCTTTGAAATTTAAAGAATTAAGCTAATTGGTACACTAGAACTGAAATCACAAGTAATGCCTCAACAGCCATGTTGAGCTTTTGCTTGTCCATGACGTAAAAATATGTCTTGTCATAGTACTTATTCTATGGAACAGGCATAATTTTGCACGGCAAATAATCATAACAGTTCAGTATTATTTGCCATGACGATAAACGATAAATTCCTCTTTGAAGCACTCACCTATGATGATGTGCTTCTCCTTCCCGGTTATTCTGAAGTACTTCCCCGAGACACTGACACATCCGCTCAGATCACTCGAAATATTCGTCTGAATATTCCATTGGTTTCTGCTGCGATGGACACGGTGACAGAAGCTAAGCTAGCGATTGCCATGGCGTTAGAGGGTGGTATTGGTATCATCCATAAAAACATGACGATTGAGCAGCAGGCCATCCAAGTGCGAAAAGTGAAGCGTTCGCAAAGTGGTATGATTCTGGACCCAATCACCCTGCATGTGGATGCAACCATTAGCGACGCGGAGGCCATCATGAAGGAAAATAAAATCGGAGGAATTCCTGTTGTGGACAAAGACAACAAGCTGATCGGGATTGTAACCAATAGAGATCTACGCTTCGAGAAAAAGCAAAAACGCCCGGTAAAGGATATCATGACAAAGGATAATCTGATCACCGCCACCGCTGAGGTTGGGCTGAATGAGGCAGAGGCAATTCTCCAGGAACACAAAATCGAAAAGCTTCCGATTGTAGATAAGAATGGCAAACTGACTGGACTGATTACTTACAAAGACATCTTGAAGAACAAAGACCGTCCGAACGCATGTAAAGATGAGTACGGGCGACTCAGAGTGGGAGCGGCAGTAGGTGTAACTCCTGATATTGAAGATCGAATTGCAGCGCTAGTAAAAGCGGGTGTCGATTTGGTTTCTATTGATACAGCCCACGGACATTCAAAAGGCGTAATTGACGCGGCTAAGCGCATCAAGAAAGCATTTCCTGATGTAGACATGATTGTTGGAAACATTGCCACGCCGGAAGCGGCGAAAGCCCTTGTGAAAGCCGGCGCTGATGCCATCAAAGTAGGTGTGGGTCCCGGAAGTATTTGTACGACCCGCGTCATTGCTGGAGTAGGAGTGCCTCAGCTTTCAGCCGTCTATGAATCAGCAAAAGCCATCAAAGGGTCAGGAGTTCCGGTTATTGCCGACGGAGGGATACGATTCTCAGGGGATGTGGTAAAAGCCCTTGCAGGGGGAGCGGATACCGTAATGATCGGCTCATTACTCGCAGGTACAGAAGAAGCTCCGGGCGAGGTGATCCTTTATGAAGGAAGAAAATTCAAGTCTTATCGTGGAATGGGATCTGTGGAGGCGATGGAAGAAGGGTCTAAGGACCGATACTTCCAGGATGCGGAAGATGACATCAAGAAATTAGTGCCGGAAGGAATCGTAGGAAGAGTGCCATTTAAAGGCTTAGTTCAGGAAGTACTTTACCAGATGGTCGGTGGTTTGAGAGCGGGTATGGGATATTGTGGTGCAGGGTCAATTGAGGACCTGCAAAATGCCAAGTTTGTGAAAATTTCAGGAGCTGGTGTAGCAGAGAGCCATCCACATGATATTCATATCACCAGGGAAGCACCGAACTATAGTAGGAAGTAAATTAGATATTGGATTTAGACGTTAGACAGCAAATGTCTAGCGTCTTTTTCAGTCCATTTCCTGAACTAGCTTTTTAATCTTCGCGGCTTTTTCAAAATGGTCCAATTCATTTTTCAGAATCCACCATTCCGCCACTTCCATTAGCAGTTTTGGATTGTCATTTTTGTTGGCAAAGAAGGCATAAAAGGAAAGCCCTACTTTTTCACCTTTCGTAGCTATCTTTTCATCACAAACTTGAATGATCTTTTTTCTAAAGGATTCTGTCATTTTAGTATGGCCACTTCAGTCTCGCCACCTTTCGTCAAATCTCCAATCTTCACTTTGATATCTGCATCTAACGGAAGGAAAAGGTCTACCCGGCTGCCAAAGCGGATGAAGCCAACGTGTGAGCCCTGCTCTACTTCATCTCCAACTTTAGGATAAAAGGCGATACGTCGGGCGACTGCACCCGCGATCTGTCGCATGAGGATGTTTATTCCGGTTTCTGTTTTAAAACCAACTGAAGTTCGCTCATTATCGGTGCTGGATTTTGGGTGCCAGGCGACTAAAAACTTGCCGGGATGATACTGAAAGAAGTCTACCTTTCCCTTTATCGGACTTCTATTTACATGCACATTCAATGGTGACATGAAAATGGATACCTGAATACGATCTTCTTTGTGGTACTCTCCTTCGTAAGTACGTTCAATCACTACTACCTTTCCTTCAGCTGGAGCGTATACCACCCCATCTTTTTGAGGAGTTTCCACCTTCGGGTTACGAAAGAAACGCACTACAAGGATCATGAAGATGATTGCTGCTACAGCCAGAATCATTTGAATGATGAAGATTGGGATCAGCCAGTAAAGCAATGCGTACAGTCCTCCTGTCAGCACTGCCATGATTGGGATCATCTTAAAACCTTCCTTGTGTATCCTCATTTTCTTAACACCCCTACAATCCCCTCAAGGGGATATTCCCCCTTTGAAGGGGGTTAGGGGGATGTTTTTTATCTAAATAAATCCAAATCTCGAAACGACTTAAAATCCTCCGCGATACTTATATGTCTTCGCCACTTTATCAATCGCCACGATATAAGCAGCAATACGCATACTTACGTTGTATTCTTCAGATGTAGCATATACTTTATCGAATGCAGTCTTCATGATACGATCGGATCTTCTGCTTACTCGCTCACGTGTCCAACCATATCCAAGACGATTTTGTACCCACTCAAAGTAAGATACAGTTACTCCACCTGCATTAGCCAGGATATCAGGAACAGCAAGAATGCCTTTTTCATTCAGAATGGCATCAGCTTTGGCAGAGGTTGGACCATTCGCACCTTCCACGATCATTTTCGCTTTGATCTTGTCTGCATTTTTCTGAGTGATCACATCTTCAATAGCTGCAGGCACAAGCACGTCTACTTCCAGCAGAAGCAATTCTTCTGCGTCGATTTTTTCAGCTCCGGAGAATCCTTCCAGGCTGCCATTATTTGCATTGCGGTATTCGATTGCTTTTTTGATGTTGATGCCTTCCGCATTGTAGTAAGCGCCGGAAAGATCACTCACAGCCACAATGTTTACACCTCTTTCTTCGAGTAGTGTTGCAGCCCATGAGCCCACATTACCAAAGCCCTGAATGGCACAGGTAGCTTTGAACGGATTGATTTTTTGTTTTTCCATGGCAGCCAGCGCAGAGATCATCACACCCCTACCGGTTGCCTCTTCACGACCCAAAGATCCCCCAAGCACGAGCGGCTTTCCGGTCACTACCGAGTTCACGGTCATGCCTTGATTTCTGGAGTACTGGTCCATCATCCAGGCCATTTCTCTTGGTCCCGTTCCCATATCCGGCGCTGGGATATCACGGTCTTTTCCAAATACATCATGCATGGCCTGAGTAAATGCCCGAGTCAAACGTTCTACCTCACCGGCTGACATTTGTCGCGGATTACATTTGATTCCTCCTTTGGCACCACCGTAAGGAATATCTACCACGGCACACTTCCATGTCATCCATGCAGCAAGGGCTTTCACCTCGTCGATGTTCACATCCATGTCGTAGCGAACCCCACCTTTGGATGGGCCTAAGATAGTGGAGTGGATCACTCGATATCCTTCAAATACTTTAATCGATCCATCGTCCATCGTGACAGGTAAAGAGACGATCACCTGCTTGGCAGGAGTCTTCAGTACATCATACACTTCCTGATCCAAGCCGAGATGCTCAGCAGCAATCTGGAAGCGGGACATCATGGATTCAAATGGGTTATCTCTGTCCTTTATTGGCGCGGGTTCTATATATGCCATAGGAATTAAATAAAATGGGGTTATTGTTTATTTGAGCGCAAAACTAAGCGGAAATCCGCTTCTCTTTAGAATAATTTCAGGAAAACTACAACGAAAGGAACCGCAATTAAAAAGCTATCAAATCGATCCAGAAATCCGCCATGTCCGGGGATGGTCGTTCCTGAATCTTTAATCTGAATAGACCGCTTAAAATGTGATTCTACTAAATCGCCATAAGTGCCTGCAATTACCACTATGATGGAGACACTGATCCACTCAATAGGGTTCAATCCTTCGAAATAAAAACCAATAACAACGGCCGTCAAAGCGGCGGTGATAGCTCCACCAATGCTTCCTTCCCAGGATTTGTTGGGTGATATACGCTCAAATAATTTTCTTCTTCCGAATAATATCCCCGAAAAATAAGCACCAACATCATTGGCCCAGGTAAGGAAAAGAAGGCCCATGATAATCTCATAGGAATATTCTCCACTGTAATACACCAGGATATTGATTAATGCGAACGGAACAGCCACATATAGAATACCCAGGTAGAAGAGGGCAATGTTGATGAACGGGTGAACATCACTCTTTTTATAAAGCTTAATCAGGAAAACGAATGACGCCAGGGGAAAAAGTGCCACATAAAACTCTGACGGGAGTAAATCAGCCTCAATGAGGAATGTGAGGACAAACAATAACCCACCGATTGTTACCCCCAAAAGCCGTATTGGCACATAGCTCTGAAGTCGCATAAGCCGATAAAACTCCCACATGGTCATGCAGGAGATAAAAAGAAATACAGCAAAGTATCCCCACTCGTTCCACAAAAGGGATAGGATAATAATCATTCCACCGATAACGGCTGAAAAGAATCTGGGAGCTAGGTCAGGATATCTACTCAAATTTTATTTCTTCTTTAATAATTCTAATGGCCCTGATGACATAGTCTGGCGCCACAAATATTTCAAAATTTCCGAAACCATGTTGCGAAACCTGCTTATTGATTTTTACAGGAGACATTCCTTTATCGGACAGGACAGCCTGAACAATATCTACACGGTGTTCCTGATCGTCTGAATATACTGCCTGCCAATCACGCATGTTGAAATTTTTTATAAAATGCCCGAATCAAGAAAAAGGATATGGCTGCAAAAACCAAAACAGCCGGCCATGGAGCAGCTTGCTCCATTTGTTCAGGAGATACTTCCACCACATCTTTTTGGGCCAGGTAAATAGCAATAAGAGCTAGTCCATTATTTACAAGATGACCAATCATCGCTACACTCAGCTTTCCACTCCAGTGATAGAGATATCCGAATAGAACGCCTAAAAGCATACGTGGCATAACACCAAAAAACTGCATGTGGATCGCTGCGAAAATGAAGCCCGTTATCCAAATAGCGATGTGAGGGTTTGCAAATGCTTTGGTAAACATATTCTGGATTAAGCCCCGGAAAAGGAGCTCCTCACCAATCGCCGGAATGATAGCCACCACTACGAGTGCCAGAATGAAATGAGAAGTTGAAGTGAAATCAGTAAGATGTTCTGTTAGTACTTTTAACTGGTCCTCGGACCTTCGGGCCCATTCAGCAAAGTCAGAATTTCCGAAATCCAAATTCATGTTCCACTCTCCAATGGCACTATTGACGACCATAAAACTTATTGAGATCAGGATGGTAAGCCCGGCAGTGGTCCATGAGACATTCGGAAAAAACTCCCTGATTGGAACTTTTAAGGCTATTCCAATAAATAGCAATGGAACACCAACAAACATGAAAGTGGAGGCTATGCCCTGAATAGCGAGAAGAAAGACCGGATCCATTTGGAGAATCATGTCTGTTTCCACCTCATCTCCACCACTACCACCCAGCATCATCACGATAGATATATATGCTGTCAGTCCTAAGCCAAAGGCCCAGGCACGTGCCTGCTGTTTATCTTCTGCGTTATTTCTGAGAATATCCTGCATATGGCTAACTTTGCCGACAAATATAACCGTTCAAGGTGGTTAAAATCAGCGATATAGAAATTGGAGAGTTTCCATTGCTACTGGCACCCATGGAGGATGTAAGTGATCCGCCATTCAGGGCCGTTTGCAAGCAGAATGGAGCAGACTTGATGTACACAGAGTTTATCTCTTCTGAGGGATTGATCCGGCATGCAGAAAAGAGCGTGCAGAAGCTTGACATCTACGATTACGAGCGGCCGATCGGGATACAAATCTTTGGAGATAAGATCGAGTCGATGCGGGAAGCGGCGGCTATTGCCGAAGAAGCAGATCCGGAAATCATAGATATCAACTATGGCTGCCCGGTGAAAAAAGTGGCTTGCAAAGGAGCTGGTGCCGGCATATTACTGGATTTGCCGAAAATGCAAAAGATGACTGAGGAGATTGTGAAGCAGGTGAATAAACCTGTGACAGTCAAAACGAGGCTAGGCTGGGATGACTCTACGATCAAGATCAAAGAAGTGGCTCACCGCCTTCAGGATGTGGGTATCAAAGCCTTGAGCATCCATGGCCGTACCCGAAAGCAGATGTATAAGGGTGAGGCAAATTGGGAGCCAATCGCGGAGGTGAAAAACGATCCGGGTATTCACATCCCCATTTTTGGTAATGGTGATATTGATTCATCTGAAAGAGCGCTGGAATACCGAAATAAGTATGGGGTAGATGGGATCATGATCGGTCGTGCTGCTATAGGGTACCCCTGGGTCTTCAATGAGATCAAACACTTCATGAAAACAGGCGAGTTGTTGGATCCACCATCATTGGAGGAGCGAGTCAGAGTGGCCGTGCAGCATCTCGATTTTTCCATGGAATGGAAAGGTGAAAAGCTGGGCTTGTTTGAAATGAGAAGGCACTACACGAACTACTTCCGAGGTATTCAAAATTTCAAGCCCACACGGACTACACTCGTAGAATCCGAATCTTATCAGGAAGTAAAGGAAACATTGCTACAAATACCGGATTTATACGGGGAAGCTGTTATCTTCAGTTGAGATAAGGCTGTAGCATGAAAGTTTATAGATCCAGGAGAAGCATCCTTTTGGGCATATTTCTTTGGGCGGTGCTCTTGGCTCCCGTTTTTGGAATGCTTCCATTTAGTGGGTCAGGAATAATTTTCCTGGTTATTTATTCGGTTGTTCTTGCTTTTGTAGGTGTCATATGGTTTGGGATAAACTATCAGATAGGAGGCACTATCCTATGGGTTATGATTGGACCGGCCTGCCTTTATAAGGTAGACATAAAGGATATTGAATCGATTAACCGAAGCTATAATCCATTAAGCTCACCGGCTGCCTCTTTGCGGAGAATTCTTGTGAAATTTAAAGGAGGAGAGCTATTGATCTCTCCAAAAAATGAGAGAGTGTTTGTTCATGATTTGAAAGAAATAAACAATTCGATATACTGTGGAATAAGTTGGGAGAGGGAAAATGAATCAATCCTGACGAGATTTGTTTATTCTATTTTGTAACTCATTCACAACTAATCTAAATGCAAAAATCTCCGCTCTTGGCCTGGGTGCTTTTATTCACCCTGGCGTTTATCTGGGGTAGTTCTTTTATCCTCATTAAAAAAGGATTGATTGGACTGGAACCCCAGGAGGTGGGCTCGCTCCGTATTGTTGCAGCCTCACTTTTTTTGCTGCCCTCAGCGATCAAGCGATTTAGATGGGTGGAAAAATCCCGAATTATTTATTTGAAGTCCGCAGGATTTTTGGGGAGCTTAATACCTGCTTTTCTTTTTGCAATTGCACAAACACAATTAGAAAGCGCAATTACAGGCGTTTTAAACGGACTGGTGCCTATTTTCACCATTTTGATTGCTCTTTTTGTTTTCAAGCAGAAACAGTTAAAAGCAGTTTATGTAGGTGTGTTGATTGGGTTTATCGGGACAGCCATATTGATTACTGCAGGCGAAGGAAATTCATTGAACGGAATCAATGCATATGCCTTATTGGTGGTCCTGGCTACCATTTGCTATGCATCCAATCTAAACCTGATCAAGCAGAAGCTTAATGACTTACATGCGGTTACAGTCACCAGTGTCTCATTGATTTTGGTAGGACCTATTGCAGCCATCTATCTCTTTGGGTTCACAGACTTTTGGCCAAAGCTGATGAGCGTAGAAGGAACCGGTTTAGCCACCTTCTATATCTGTGTGTTAGGTGTGGTGGGAACGGCTATCGCGCTAATTATTTTCAATAAGATTTTACAAATGAAGGATCCCCTTTTTGCTTCCTCAGTAACCTATATCATTCCTGTTTTTGCGGTGATGTGGGGGGTGATAGACGGGGAACGACTTTACCTCATGCACTATGTGGGGATGATTGCTGTGGGAATAGGCGTTTATATTGCCAATAGCAATCGGGCTGCTTATAGAAAGGCCGGCAAAACAAAGTAAACAAGTACGCTAATCAGGATGCTGGAAGTAATGTTTAGCCAAACACCTGCTCGAACCATATCACCCATTTTTAACTCTCCGGAACTGAAAACAATGGCATTTGGGCCTGTTGCAATGGGTAGCATAAATGCACAGGAAGCAGCCATCGTTGCGGGAACCATCAAAAAGAAAGGATGAACGCCGATTGCTTCAGCCAGTGAAGCGAGGACCGGAAGCATAATGGATGCAGTAGCTACATTGGATGTCACTTCGGTCAGGAAATTAACAGTGAGGGAGACAATCAGAATAATGAGAAAGAGTGGCAGTTCAGATACGCCTGTTAGTTGCAATCCCAACCACTCAGCGAGTTGGGAACTTTGAAAGGCGGCAGCAATGGAAAGTCCACCGCCGAAGAGGATGATTACACCCCAGGGTAGTTTTTCTGCCTCCCCCCATGTTAGCAATGGTTTTCCCTTTTTGGTCTTTGATGGGATGATGAAAAGTGTGAGCGCTGCTGCGATGGCTATCACCGTATCATTGATGCCCGGGATGAATTGATTGAGAACAAAGGAGCGCGTGATCCACAAAATGGCTGTTATCAGGAAAACAATAGCAATGGCTTTTTCCTCTTGTCCCATTTTTCCAAGCGCTTCTTTCTCCTTTAAGATCATTTCTTTTCCCACCGTAACGTCCACCTTGTGGAGTTGGAATACAAATCGTGTTAATACAAGCCAGCAAACTCCCAGCATCACTAGGGAGAATGGCAAGGCAAATGCCAGCCAGGAGGCAAAGCTGAATTCCTGCTGATAAAGCTGATCGGCAATGGAAACGAAAATCGGGTTGGTTGGAGTACCTACCAACGTAGCTACCCCACCAATGGAAGCAGAAAAGGCAATTCCAAGCAAAAGTGCTTTAAAAAACATTTTTCCTGACTTCCCTGTGAGCTCTTTCATCTCAGCAATCAACGCCGTACCGATTGTGACCATAAGTAGTGTGGTGGCGGTATTGGATATCCACATAGACAGGAGTCCTGTAGCCAGCATAAAACCTAAAACAATGAGCTGGGCATTGGTGCCTACTGCTGAGATGATCTCAATAGCAATCCTTCGGTGAAGGTTCCATCGTTGCATTCCAATGGCAATGACAAACCCACCGAGGAATAAGTACAGCATCTTATCACCATAGGCAGCAGTCGTTTGTGCAATGGTTGCTCCTCCCGTTAGAGGAAGAAGGACAATAGGTAGCAGGGCTGTAGCAGAAATAGGCAGAGCTTCTGATAGCCACCAGGTAGCCACCCAAAGTGTACAGGCAAGAACCGCATTGGCTTCCTGATTAAGTCCCTCGAAGGGACTTAGAAAAAAAACAATACAAAACAAAATGGGCCCGATAACGAGCCCAATTCTTTTTCTGATCATATAGGTGAGGTTAGAATGACTCTTCTTCTTCCTCCTCTAATTTCTCAAAATCAAATTCATTTAAGAAATTCTTAGCCTGATCAATGTTTTGGAAGTCAAACTCTCTTACCTCACCTTTTCTGCCATGTATTTCTATTCTGACAACAGAAATACGCGCATCATGGGTTAAAGGGTCATCAATTAAGCGACCACTGCTTGCATCCTTGATTTTGTGAGCAAGAACCACATTTTTACGTTTGATTCGATTACAATACGAGCACTTGTATTCTTTAAGCAACTCTCCATCTTCCTCTGCGGTTGCTTCTCTGATAATTTCTTCTTTCTCCAACCGGAGTGTTTGGAAACCACATCGATCACATTCAAGTGCGCTAAGGTGGCCTTTGTATTTTTCGATTTTGGTATAGCCGGTAGATTCGTCAATCCACACGTCATAGTCCACAGAAAAAACATTTTCCTCAGCCTGCATCCCTTCGTCCAAATAGGCATCCTCCTCATCTTCACTGAGGAGTTTCATCTTTTTACCATTCTCAGGATTTATCCGTGGTGTGTATCGCAGCTTCTTTAGCTTTTTCTCGAGAACACCGGGATAATAAAACTTCAGGATAAGCTGTGCTATATAACCATAAAGCACGCCAATACAGAGGGAAACGAAAAGTCTGATAAAAAACCACAGTGGGTCTATTTTCATCGTTTCATATTCCAATGTATTGCAGAAAAGGAAAAGTGCCACAGCGATCATAATATGACCGGTTAGGAGCTTTTTAGATTCCTTTTCGCTAGCGAGATCATACTTCTCTTTGTAGGTCTTTTTGGTGGCAAAAGTGATCTTAAAAAAGACGTAATTGAGCACGCCAATTCCTAGAACTACAAAGACCAGGATGTAGACGATTTGCTGCCATTTGGCTAGAAAATCGAGATAAAATTCTTCGTTCATACGGGTGACAAGTTTTAACAAAAATAAGACGATTTAAAAAATCGGCATACTTTATTAAAAACAGTACGAAATTTTGCTTCCCTAATTGTTTGTTGAATTAACTTTTTTCGAAGAGTCAGAAAGGAGTGCGTGGAGGATGGAGACCTGCTGGGTGTACGGGTTGATTGAGTTGGTTTGTTTAGGCTTTTGATTCACAGGAAGTAAAGACGCCCACCCGGAAAGCTCTTTTTGTGCTATTTCAGATACTCTTTCTTCTGCCTCCATAAGGAATGCAAACGTGCCGAGTAGCAGTAGCAATGTTATGAGTTTATTGAACTTGGGTTTTTTCATTAGTCTTAGTCCTTTTTCCAAATGAGCGTCTGTCACTTCTTGTTTGAAAACCTAACCTTGTCTAAAGGATGAGCAACACCATTGAAAAGTTGCATCACACCTCAAATTTTACGAATCCGAGTGTTAATTACAGTTAATTAATGTTATATGGTGTAATCAACCACCCGAATAGTACAGGAAGTACTCTCGGTTGAATGGAAGGTTACAGGACTGCTAACTACTTCCAGCTCATGGGATAGTTCTCATCCACATACTGAAGACCAGTCTTAGTTACATAAAGAGGCCCAAAAGTGTCAAGCATCACTGCCAGCTCTTCTGTTTCTTTGGCTCCAATACTTTTTTCCACTGTACCAGGATGAGGTCCGTGCGGCAATCCTCCAGGATGCAAAGTGAACGACCCGCGATCGATACCCTTTCTACTCATGAAGTTTCCTTCCACGTAGTAAAGCACTTCATCTGAATCAATGTTGGAGTGATTGTATGGTGCAGGAATCGCCTGAGGATGGTAATCAAATAGTCTCGGGACGAACGAGCAGATCACATACCCATGTGCCTGAAAGGTCTGATGGACCGGAGGTGGCTGATGGATTCTGCCGGTTATAGGTTCGAAATCATGAATGGACAGGGCATAGGGATATAAGTTTCCATCCCATCCTACCAGATCAAACGGAGAAGTTTGATAATGATAGTCATGCAGCATGTCTTCATGCTTGATTTTCACCAGGTAGTCTCCTTTTTCTCTTTCCGTTACCATTTCTGATGGGGGACGGATATCTCGCTCACAATACGGCGAATGCTCTAATAGCTGTCCCAATTCATTTCTATATCTCTTTGGTGTTTCCACCGGATGGTTGGATTCAATAATCAATAGCTTCAAAGGCCCCTCATCCCATTCCAGTCGGTAAATGGTGGTTCGAGGTATCACCACATAATCACCTTGCTTGATTCTCAGTTTTCCAAACTGAGAGTATAAATAACCATTACCATCATGAATGAAAATAACCTCATCGGCCTGTCCATTTTTGTAGTAATAGTCCATTTTTCTGGAGGTAGGATGGCAAATGGCCATACTTACATCTTTGTTTTTAAGCAATACTTTTCTTGCCTCCAGAAAATCATCCCCTGTGGTTTCCACGCCTGAAGTGTTGAGGTGCGTTTGCTTCAAAGTATAATCTTTGGCAATTTCCTCTTTCCATGGAATGGATTTACCCACCTTTTCCACCCTGGTAGGAGGATTGATGTGATAGAGGTTTGAATAAATCCCCGAAAATCCACGAGAAGAAACCAACTCCTCTGCATAAAGGCTCCCATCGGGTTGTCTAAACTGAATATGTCTTTTTGGAGGTATCTCTCCTAATCTGTGATAGTACGTCATATTACCTCTTAGCTATTTTATCTGCTTCATCCATTAGCTGGATGGCTTGCTGAAAAATTTCATCTTGCTCATTGAAGATTGGATAAAAACCATCATTATCCCATATCCCTCTTGCAATATAGGCTTTAGTTAGTTGCTTTAACAACCTTTTTGATTGATTGAATTCCTTATCATTGAACTTCAATCCATTGTCAGTAGCTACCGCAACCAGATTTTTTAGCATCACATCTGTAACATCAAATGACCTCCTAAATGTTTCAAATCCCATTTCTGAGAGCTTTTCGCTGTTTTCCTGGGCATATTTCACCGTGTACTCCTGTATGGAGTTCGTATTAAATAATCTATTCAGGTAGCGAGTGTTTTGTGTGGTATCCAGCGGGACAAAATAATCGGGAGTGATGCCACCACCACCGTACACGATTCGGCCTTTATCTGTTTTATAAACCAGCGAATCATTGAATTTGATGCTATCGGAGGAATACACCTCACCGTTTTCATAGCGGTTATATGCTTCCATGTAATATTCATCCAGATTGCCACTTTCATACATTTTCTGGATACTTCTCCCACTTGGTGTGTAATACCTGGAAATGGTCAGACGTAGTTCAGAGCCATCATTTAAATCGATCGGAAGCTGAACCAATCCTTTTCCAAAAGACCTTCTCCCCACAATCAGTCCCCTGTCATGATCCTGAACCGCCCCGGCTACAATCTCTGAGGCAGATGCAGACCCCTCATCCATCATGATCACCAGTGAGCCTTCCTCGAAATCTCCTCTTTCTCCTGAATAATGTTCTTCAACGTATCGTTTTTCCTTTCCGTCAGTGTAGACGATCATTTGTCTGCCCGATAACACCTCATCTGCGATTTGTACAGCACGATTGAGGTATCCTCCCGGATTCCCTGTCAGGTCAATGACAAGTTTCTTCATGCCTTGATCTTTTAGGGATAAAAGCGCTTCCTTGAACTCCAGGTAGGTAGAGTTGGCAAATCGTGCAATCTTGATGTAGCCAATTTCATCATCCACCATGTAGGATACATCTACAGAGTATTGAGGAATCACGTCTCTTTCAATTGTGAAGTCAATCAACTCATCTTCCCCTTCCCGTTTGATGCTGACCGTAACCTCAGACCCTCCGGGCCCACGCAGCATTTCTACCACTTTTTGGTTCGTCATGCCAATTCCTGCTACGTTTTTCCCGTCCACCTTTATGATTTTATCACCGGCACGGATGCCCAATTTCTCTGATGGTCCTCCACTTAGCGGACTGACCACATGAATGGTGTCTTTGAAAATATTAAACTCCACTCCGATTCCTTCATAATTGCCTTCCAACCGCGATTGGATCAACTCCAGTTCTTTCGCTGGAATGTATGAAGTGTGCGGATCCAGCTCTTCCAGCATGCTGGAAATGGCACTTTCAACCAATTCCTCGCTATCTACCTCATCTACATAGTCGTTTTCAATGTGTGTTAGAACCTGCCGAAATTTATTCAGGCTATTCATGAAATTTGAGGTAGTAGCGGAGGTGGATCCGGCCATATTGGCTCCAATGAATACCCCTACGCATAAAGTGATTGCAATGTAAAGTGGCAGACGAACTGCCCGACTGGAATTTTTATGTGTGCTCATAGTCGACGATAAAGGTCAAAAATAAAAGTTATTTGAAAGGAATGAACGCATTGATGATCAAAGTGTTGGCTTGCGTCGATGAAGAGGTTATTTTTGTATATGGTCTTCGATAAAACGATCGGTCAGGTAGTCGATGAAAACTATGTGTATGCAAGGGCATTGCATTACCTGGGTATTGATTTTTTTGAAGCGCCGGAACGAAAACTGAAGGAGATATGTGAGGAGCGGGGACTGGATCGTCAAAAGGTTATCAAAAGTTTCTACGAATTTGATACGTGTCATCGATTCAGCTTTTCAGACCTTGAGCGCTATCCGATTGAATTACTCACGGAATACCTTAAGCATGCCCACCACATCTTTATCAAAGAGAAGCTTCCATACATCGTGCATTTGGTGAAAAAATGGAATCGGGAAGAGGGATTGAAAAATCTCCTTCCGGAATTTGTGGAGGATTTCATCAAACACATTTACGAGGAGGAAGACACTACATTTAAATACATCAATCTGCTGTGTGAGGTGAATAAGGGCTATATGTCAGCTTCTTTAAACCTGTTTACAGAATATGACAACTTTTCGTTAGAAGCAGAACTCATCGAGCATCAGCATGAGGATGAATTTGGAGCCATTCGTTCGTTGATGGCCTCTCTCAAACCACAGAGTTTACATGATCGCGTGCTATTGCACGAAATAATGGCCTTCGATCGTGAGATGATTTACCACGCAGAGATTGAGAATCGCATTTACTTTCCAAAAGCGATTAGGCTGGAAGAGGAAGTAAGTAAGAAGATCAAAATCTTATCTACACTTAATTAATGCCGAGAATCTTGGCGATAGACTATGGAGCCAAGCGAACAGGTTTGGCTGTGACGGATCCTTTGGGAATGATCGCATCCCCTTTAGATGTGATTCCCAGCCATACCCTTGAAAATTTTCTTAAAGCATATTTTGAAAAGGAGGAGGTGAGCCGCGTGATTATTGGGATGCCGATGAATACCGATGGCAGGCCTACCAACGCTACCCCGCTGGTTCAGGCATTTATCAACCGATTCAAAAAAGTTTTCCCTTCAAGGGAATTAATTTTGCACGATGAGCGCTTTACTTCTAAAATGGCGATGGATGCCATGATCGCAGGGGGCATGAAGAAGAAGGATCGAAGAAATAAAGGGAATGTGGACAAGGTAAGCGCAACGATCATTTTGCAATCATATTTAGAAAGTATTCCATGATTTTTCCAATCGTACTATACGGTGACCCGGTACTCAAGAAAAAAGCTCGCGAGGTAGAAGAAGGCGATGATTCTGTGATAGAATTCGTAGAGAGCATGTTTGAAACGATGTATGCTGCCCAGGGCGTTGGGTTAGCTGCACCGCAGGTAGGAGAGTCCATCCGCATTTTTGTAATCGATACTGCTCCTATGGAAGATGATGAGGAGGAAGGGCTAAAGCAGGCATTCATCAACCCGATCATGATTGAGGAAACGGGTGAAAAGTGGGCCTTTGAAGAGGGGTGTCTGAGCATCCCAGGAGTGAGAGCAGATGTGGATCGAAAGCCGCAAATCACGATTGAATACTTTGATGAAAACTGGGAGCTTCATGAAAAAACCTTTGATGGGATGAAAGCGCGTGTAATCCAGCACGAATACGATCACATCGAAGGAAAGCTTTTTACCGATTATCTCACACCTTTTAAGAAGCGACTGATTAAAGGAAAGCTGGCAAACATCAGTAAGGGAAAGACAGATGCGGAGTACCGGGTGAAGGTGCCGAGGTAAGCTACATTAAGAGTCAAAAGTTGTCATTTCGAGGGAAGCGCTAGCGACGAGAAATCTTTAAGGTTTATAAAAGGAGTAAAGATTTCTCACTTCGTTCGAAATGACAAAAAAGAACTTTTGAGTTTTTTTTACCAATCCATCAAAAACCATGAAAGACCTGACAATCTCATTGATACAAGCCGACCTTCACTGGGAGCAGATAGACGCCAACCTGGCGATGTTCGAGGAAATGATCTGGTCCATCGATGGATCAGACCTGATTGTATTACCGGAAATGTTTACCACGGGCTTTTCCATGAACGCTGATAAACTTTCTGAACCTCCCGGAGGCAGAACCTTCAAGTGGATGCGACAGATGGCCACTCAACGGAAAGTGGCGATTACTGGCAGTGTGATTACAAAAGATCAGGGAAAATTCTATAATCGGCTCTACTTCGTGTATCCGGACGGTTCTTCCAAGCAGTACGACAAAAAGCATTTGTTCAACCTCGCTGCTGAGGGTGAAACCTACACGCCGGGCTCAGAACGAATCATTCTGGAGTATCAGGGGTGGAGAATTCATCCGATGATTTGCTATGATTTACGGTTTCCGGTGTGGGCACGCTCGAAGAAAACTAAAGAGCAAACCTATGAATACGACTTGTTGCTCTATGTTGCCAACTGGCCCGATACACGTGTGAATGCATGGGATACGTTGCTCAAAGCCCGAGCGATTGAGAATCTGGCATACTGTGCGGGAGTGAACCGAGTAGGGACTGATGGGTTTCCTAAAGATTACAATGGTCATTCAGGCATCTATTCTCCAAAAGGAGAAGAACTAGCCTTCTCTGATAATAAAGAAGTAATCCTGACCGCTACACTCTCGGCTGAAGAACTACAGACCTATCGAAGAGATTTCCCTTTCCAGGAAGATGCGGATGGGTTTGAGTTGAAATAGAAGATCAAATCATACCTGTAAGGTTTTCAAAACCTTACAGGTCTTCTCTGAGTAAAAGTTTATCGGGTTATCTTACTGAGGAATGTTTGTTGGTGACAACACCAACAAAGGCCTAAAGATTTTTATTTTTTAGCAGCTATAGTGTATCGATTTAGAATTTCATGAGCAAAAAGAAGGGCAATGTTTACTTACTCGGAAAGGTGTTAATTGCATTCTTATTGTTTGCTCTCTTTGTTTTTGCATCTTCCTGGCTCGGAGGTTTTTTAGTTCTCTTGATTTTGATTGTTGGCTCATTGCTGTTGGCAGAGTAACCCCTTAATATTGGAATTTTTGAATCCGTTTGAGGAATTGTGCACGTTAGCATCGAAAGAAAACTGGTGTTTGAATCTACGTTGTACTACTTGTGGATATTTGCATTTGCTGAATTGGGTTGCAGGAAAGACTTGGCAAATTGATAGCATGATAAAGACCAGTTTCTTTACTCTTTTGGGATGCTAAGTCATGCTAATATTCCAGGGGGAATCGTAAAACCTTCTTTAATTGATAAATTGATAGATAAAAGACATGACTGCCTTAATCCTCTAATTTGTTCTTTAGATAGCACGACTGTAGGATAGTTTCTTTTAGATCAGACTCTTCAAATGCAGGATCTTCTAAATCGTCATAACCAATTTCGTTTTTCACATAACTATCATTGATGCATTTGCAGTACTCCAAGGTGTTTAAGGTGTTTTCATGTTCTGTAATAAGCCTCATGCAATTTAAAACGAATGCATCGCCAAACTTCGCCATAGCTTTAACACCTTTATCAGAGAACCTCATCTTGGGGAGAAATTTTGGGACGCATCGTTGTGCAACAATAAATCCCAGATCAGATGCATCTGTATATCCATCTGTGTAATATCCATAAGCACAATCATAAAACTCAGGAGGTAAATAAGTTACATTTGAACTGCCTTCAAAGAATGATTTTAGCATGTTACTTAATTCAACTTTACTGTAAGATTGAGAATGCAAAAAGCCTGAAGAAACAATTAGTAATAAGGAGATTAAGAAATATTTCCTTGACATTTTTCATATCAATTTTTGAATAAAAGAAAGTAGGAAGTATTGACGAAAGTTAATTCATTTATATTTAAGATTGACAAAACGAAGCTTATTGGTTTATGAAGCTACTAAATAAAAAGAAAGACCTGATTGTACTTTTAACCTCTATGGTAGCTTTGATCTTGCTTGGAATTGTATGTTACCTACTCTATGTCAATAGGTCTACCGACGTTCAGATTATTGATACTTCAAAGGGGGTATTCAAAGTAAGGGGAGATGGAAAAACTTCTGTATTTACCGGGGACTCTTGGAAAGAGCTTTATTCGGTTCGTAGGGATACTACTTATGACACTTATAATGTTGAAGCACAGGGCCTCTATTTTAATGACACTTTTACAGCATGGATTTACAATGGGGGGACTTTAGATATCCTTGAGTTAGGTGTCGAGATAGAACTTTATTCGAAAGATGATACAATCAAGAGGGTTTATGTGGTGGATAAAATATTGAAGAGATTGTCAAATGGTCAAATTAACATTGAGGGACTCAAAAAGAAAGAGCCAGAGGAAGAGTGGTCTTTTGAATTAAAATACCTCGTTGTTGAACGACCAACTTTTGAAGAGTTGAACGAGAGCATTTTAGATAAGTCCCTTAAAGAGAGGTTTAGACTGCATGAGTGGTTGAAATAAATTCTTTTACCATTTTATCATTCTGATTCCTGCCTCTGTTGGTGTTGTCACCAACAGACCCACACTAGCGGCTAAGTGAAACTTAAAGGCTATCCATCATGATGACTTAAGAAATCAAAGTATGAGTCACCATCAAAATAGAATCTAGCTGAAGAATAATGGTATTCGGTAGGTTCATTGCATAGCTCGGCCTTCACCGGATTGTTATGAATGTAATCCAGCTTTTGTTGGAAGACTTCAGGGCTATACACCGGTACATTAAGTGGGCTTCTCTGCCAAATCTGATATTTTCTGTCGGCGAGATTCACTTCTAATTCAGCCAGAAGTTCCGGATTGGTTTCCTGTAGAAGGAACTTGATTTTCTGAGCTGTAAATTTCAGGAAATCTCGTTGAACATCTTTGAGAATATGTCCGTCTCGTATCTGCCATATCAGATGAATATGATTGCTCATGATGACAAACCCATAGATAAAGGCTCTTTGCTGATGATGAAGGAAGGAGAGGCTGTCGACAATGATCTGCTTGGCATCATCTGACTTTAATACATGTTTCCAGTTGTTAACAGTTGCGGTGAAGTATTGTGCGTGATCCTGGGTTATTTCCATTTGTTGAAGATAATTAGGATGGGTTCATCTAGCTATCCTCTAATGCATGTTTGTTGGTGACAACACCAACAAAGGCCCTGGAAGATGCGGATGGATTTGAGCTTAACTAATAGAAAGTCACCTCGCAATCACCAAAGGCCACTTTGAAATCTTCGATTTCATTGTCCGAAAGGCGGGTGTTGTAGCAAATCAATTTTTCCAGCTTGGTGAGCCCGTAAATCCGTGAAAGCTTCCATACCCGGGTGTTGCTCACATTCAGGTATTTCAGGTTACTCAGCTCATCGATCCCTTTGAAGTTTTTGATACTGGTACCGGAGCAATCGAGCCGCTCTATATTTGTGAGATGCTCGATCGGACGTATATCTTCAACCGCTGTATTGGCAATGTTCAATGTCTTCAGGTTTCTCAGACTGCCAATTCCTTCCAGTGTTTGTAATGGACCATTCGCACACGTAATAGCTGTCAATTTCCCTAGTTGATTCAATGGAGAAAGACTAGTGATCCGGGTTTGATTTAAACTAACCTCTCTGAGATTAATGAATTCCAATAAAGGATCAAGTGACCGGATGGGAACATTGGAAATGACCAGCGCCTGTATCTCGATCAATTGGTGAAGGTGGAAATTGCTCGTTTGCTTTAGGTTGAATGCTTCTTTCCATTCCGCAGAGAGGCCGTTCCACCACTCATTTAATGCTGCCGACTGAAAGATCACTACTAGGTTCGGATTGCCATCAACCAGCTCGCTGACAGCATTTTTGGAAACCTTCGTGCCATCTATATCCAGCAGTTGAAGATTGGTGAGTTTTTTTAAGGGATCTACAACCAGGACGCCCGTATGCTTTAGCGAAAGCTGCTCCAGGCTGGTAAGTTTTTCAAAAACGTCAACCTTAGAAATCGGGAGACTATCTCCTTTAAAGGATTTCAAGCGGTCGAAGGATTTCAGAAAGGTTAGATCGCTGAAATAATTTTTACTGACATCCAGATGGGTCACTCCGTTGAATACCTCCAGGGGTGCAGGATTGATGAACTGCGCTCCGGAAATATCCAGTGAATCTAAATTGACCAGCCGGATAAGGTCCTCCTTCCCATTCGGTTCAAAATCCACATTGCTCAGGATTTCCTCTTTCCATTGCGGAGAAAGTGACAACCACCATTTTTCGATTTTCTCACTGTTGCTTATAACCAGCACTTTAGGTCTTTTCGACATGAAAGCTGAAGCCTGTTTGGATGTGATGGTCGTGTAGTCGGCAGATACTTTCTTTAATGCCGGAGCTTCCAAAAGCGGATTAAGGTCATTGATGGAAGTATAATCGATATTCAGATACTCGAGGGAGGGGTGACTTCCCAGTGGAGACAGGGTGGAAACGGAAGTCTTCGAAATATTTAGGTTTTTGAGGTTGATAAGTTTTGCCAGCAGGGAGACATCTGCCACTTCTGTATTTGAAAGGCTTAATCCCCTCAACTGCGTAAGTGGTTCAAGAAAATTCATCTTCACTATTCCTGTGCCCGATAAATCGAGCTCATCCAGATTTGCAAGTGTCCGGAGTGGCTCGAAGGAGGTGGGTCGTGTTCCTGAGAGATCGAGTGTACGTAGCATTTTCAATCGCGACAACTCGTTTAAATCCCGTACAGGAGTGCCGGCTATGTTCAGTGATTTCAGACCTTCAAAATATTGAACGATGGAGAGATCACGTATCAGGGTATTATTCGCTGAAAGGTGCTGCAGATCGTTGGCGTATCGCAGCGGCTTCAGGTCAGAAATCTGCGTGTTATCAACGCTTATATATTGAAGGTCTTTTAATGCTGAAACGGGCTCAATGGTGACGATGAATGCATTATCAGACAAGTCGAGGCTGTCAATGTCTGCCATTTTTTGCAGTACCTGAAAGGTCAGTGAATCGAAAGGAACTCTTTCTTTGAATATCCGCCTCCATTCAAAAGAAAGGGATGTCCACCATTGCCGAAGTTCTTTCTCACGGCTCATTTTGTTGGTGTATACGCTGGCAATGCGAAGGTCGGCGGCATCCCGGTCTACATTTACTTCAATAAACCGTTGGTTGGTTTGTGTATAGGATTCACCTTCAATCGTTTCGCCATCTATGGTGTTTTCAAAAGTCACCAGGTAATATTCAGACGCATCGCTTTTCGTCTGTTTGGTAATGGAGGTTTCTTTGAAATCAAAGGTGATGTCATTGAAGAAAAAATCAACATCCCGGAGGTAAGCACTTACATTTTTATTGGTGATGACTTTGCGATCTGGGATCAGGTCATCCTCGATTTGCACGTTCTCATTCTCAAAAATCTTTTTAAAACTTTCTGTAATGATTACCTCTTTGTCGCGTGTTGGCGTCTTCTCTGCACCGACCGTATTCAGCATGTATTCATAAAAATCCACGAGGCTTTGGACCTCTTCTATTTTGGGGTCGGGCTCTTCATCTTGAGCATGGGTGTAAGTGAATATTACCAGGAAGAGAGGAGCCAAAAGCAAACGTGTCGCCCTAGTCAAGATCGTAGATATAGTTTTTGATGGCATTTCGATGCTGGTCATTTTGTATAGGTACTACATTATCAATGAGCCAGCCGGAATTGTACCCCATCCGGTTAAAATTGGCTAAAGAAAAGTACCAATCATCAATGGTAAAGAAATGAAATTTTACTTCACGAACGGTCTTAAAAGTCAGAATTCCCTGATTTAGTTCGTGCAGGAATAGCGTGAGCTGATCGGGTCTAAAATCCCTCGCTGTGAATTGTTCGCTGTGCGATTCGTTTTTGAGAGCTTTCCTTAAGGTCATAAAATCCAGCTCATGACTCATGGGGTGGAGAAATCGCTTGGTAGCCGACGTATCTTTTTTAAAATAAGATTGATAATGATCAAAGGAGACATGATCAATCACCCACTCATAGCCCTGGCCCTGTTGCTGCAGTTTCATGTAGAGCAAGCCTGAAATTTCTCTTCCTCCTTTTAGAAATACAGTTTGAACTTCAGCAAACCAATCTTTCGCATGAAAATCCAGGTATTTTGGCGACTGCTTATCAGCCACATCTTTGACGAATTGCTTTGCTTCTTGTGCAATACGCTCGTTGTTCAGATCGAAAAGATTGGGGAGGTAGTTTTTTCTCAGTGAAATTGATCGGAACTCTTTGTCAGAAGGATTGAACCGGTTTCCATCTTTATCCTCTTCCCCGTTAAACCTTCGAAAGAATTGATTGATTTGCTTGGTCGAAGCATTAAACTGTTCCTCATGTTCTTTCATTTCATCTGTGAGCCCGTTTTGACCCACAGATGAATGAATGATTAATATAAAAAGGATGAATCCGGACCAGTATCTCATGCAGTCGTTTCGGTTACACGGATATCTCCAAGTAGCACGTCCCAGAACTCAATGATTCGTCCGGCGATTTGTGTTTCTTTTTTCTTCACATAAATCGTGATGTCTTTCTTGGTTGTGTCTTTGTATGACAGACCATCCTCTGATCGGCCTTCAAACCGTTGGTAGATGGTGATCACACCCACGTATGTTCCATCCGGTTGTTTTTCCAGGTCACTTACATAATGGATATCATACCATTTGATGGTCACCTTGTCGTAATTCAGTGCGGATAGTCGCTCAAAGTATTCGCGAACTTTATAGTAGCTGATTTCTTCTTTTGAGAGAGAGGAAACCCCCATTTCACTGCCGGGAGCAAATAACTCTTCTGCTCGGTCCATCACACGCTTTGCCTCGGAAAATTGCGTGTCTTTATTCCCGATAATGCTAATGTATTTACTTAAATCCTTGACCTTTTCCAGTGCCAGGGAGTCGATCGCCTGCTTCCGCTCCGGGTCTACATTTGTCTGTGCTGAGGCCAGCGTTGCAACACCCATAAAGAGTGTTAGCGTCATATATTTTATCAATTTCATCATTTGCTTATTTTACTTTTTTTAGAACTATTTCCTTGATTCTGCCATTGGAATCCATCACCATTTCGTCAACACGTGTACTGTTGTTATTCGTGTCCTTGAGATAGTTAAGGTACTTTTCAATGGTAGTAGGCTCATCATAACTTGGGGTGCCGTTGGCCTCATAGAAAACAATAAGAACCGGAACATCTGGATTGGAAAAAAGGGTGAGGGCTTCCCGGATGCTGTTATTAGCACTTGTAGTTGACGAAGCGTTAGCTATTGCGCTGAAATAGCTATTGACTCTTGACTCAGTGCTTTCCGGAGATTTCTTGGAGGCACCATTCGTTTTTGCAGGCTCAGGATCGCTTTCCTCTTGCCCGATTGGCTTGCCCCGCTCTACTTGTTCCTGTACATCTGTTGGATCGCTCAGGTCGGTCATTTTCTTTTGGTTTTTGCATGAAGAAAATGCGACTGCAAGGACGACCATCAGTGTCAGGTATCGATTTGAATTACTGATCATTTTATTTCTGTTTGTTGTGTTTAATGCGAATTCTTAATATCAAATAATGTTCCACTCTGTGTTTAAACGAACTGCTGGCAGAATTAATTTATGATTATCTATCATTTTAAGAAATTGGATGTCAAAATGAGAATTTGAATACTTCTCTTTTAATCCAGTCATCTTCAGAACACTTTTCGCTTATTTGAGTTTTGTAGATGTGAAAACCTTTTTATTATCCTTTGGACTATTCGTTGCAATATTTTCATCAGCAGGTCAGAATCTAGCTGAAATACGATCGGCATTTCATTTAGTTGTCCTCAACCCTGATGACTCAAAGGATTTTCATCAATTGGTGAATAACGTAAAAAATCCATCTTATACAATTGAAGCATATCAGGCAGTTTCAGAGGCCTTGCTCGCTCAGGTTGTATGGAATCCTATTTCTAAGCTAAATCAGGTAGTGAAGTATAATAAAATGATGGAAAAGATTGTCGATGAAGATCCAACGAACATAGAAATCAGGTTTTTACGTCTTGCCATCGAATACAACCTGCCGTCATTTCTCGGGATGAGTACCCATCTGGAAGAGGATGCCGCTCAGATTGTGAGTAACCTTTCCAATGTTTCTGAGATGCAGGTTAATCCCATGCTTGGAAAATATATTTTGAGTTTTCTTGAGCAAACAGACTTGTGCACTCCTTATCAACTGGCTCAAATGAAGCGAAGTTTTGGGCAAGGGGTAGTTACTGCTGGGGCGGAATAATTTGACTTTGATTATTTACTACGATCCTCTTAAATAAGATATTAACAGCGATTACAATTTAAATGAGTATGTAAAGTGAGAGGTTGTCTTACTTTTATGGAGTATTGCCCTTACAATACCGAGCATCAACTAAATTTATCACTTAATGAAAATGCCACAAAAGGTTTCAATTAATAATGGTGGATTTTCAAATTGAATATGGGAAGTATCTAATCATATGACGAAAGAAACGCCGCATTTCCATCAAGCTTACTATAGTGCAAGAAAAGCATATGCTCTATTCTCGGGATTGTCTTTACTGTATTCTTTGGTTGGCCTAAGAATTGGGACTAAGCCATTTAGTTCAATTGACATTGAATTGTTAGCTCCATCTGCTATCCCGGTGATTCTGATCTTACTGGTCATATATTATGGTTTTCGATACATAATAGAATGGAGGCAAACCAATTATGACAGAAGAGAATTTACAATTTCAAAATTAGATTTTGCTTTAAGTCATACTTTAGCTCTGTTGACAATTGCTGTATTTATTTATCAACAACTATCTGATAGCCTGGTTTTCGATTCTGATTCAGCAATAAAAACATTTATTTTTTCAATAATAAAGATTACCATTATTGAAATAGTCTTCATGAGTGTAGTCATTACTGATTCATATTTTAAGTTTCTAAAAAAAATTAGTCAAGACATACTCATTCTGTTTATCTCCATCATCCTCTATGCTTCGAGTATAGCATGTTATTACATATATGGTGAAAGTTTTGACCTTCAACTCGCTTCATATATAGGTTTGGAAGTATTCCTCAATCTTATTGTAATCTTTTTTTTCAAATCTTTTATTCGAGTATATCATAGATCGTAGAGGTTTAAGGACCCATACCCAAAGCCCGATGCTATGCATCGGGCTTTCGCTTGCAGAGGCGGAGGGATTACTCATACGCTCGTCCGTGCCGCACGACCCTCGTGAATTCCGCTTTGCTCCATTTCGATCTCATATCATCAGCACTATAAAATGAAAAAGGTCTAATAAATTTTGAGTTAGATAGGGATTACTGGCGTGATCCCTTGAGGGGGTGTGTCAAGCGAAAGCCTTCTCGTTGCACTCTAAGTTCCTTTTTTTATTTGCTCTGCTCATTCGAACACGTTCGATCCGCCCACAAACAAAAAACCCTGACTAATGTCAGGGCTTTCGCTTGCAGAGGCGGAGGGATTACTCATACGCTATACCATGCCGCACGGCCCCTCGTGAATTCCACTTCGTTCCATTTCGAACCCCCTCGGGAGTTCTCATATCTTCAGCAGCATAAAATGAAAAAGGCCAGCACTTTATCAGTACTGACCTTTTCATTTTGCAGAGGCGGAGGGATTCGAACCCCCGGTACCTCTCGGTACAACGGTTTTCAAGACCGCCGCATTCGACCACTCTGCCACGCCTCTGGGTCTATGCTTTTATTCGCTCTTTGCGAAAAATCGGATCGCAAAAGTAGCATTTTCCATCAAACTGTCAAACTGATGCGTCGGCCTTTTGAAGAATTCTTAAGTCCGAACAATGGACGCAGCAAAAACACCCTTCGAATAAGAACATGGTAGGTGATAAGCGAGCCACCAAAAGTGAAAATCACCAATCCAATAAACTTCAACATAGGTGCCAGTTCCATGGGAAAAAGCAACAAACTTCCCAGATGTATGAAGATCCAGTGAAGGATATAAACAGGGTAAGCAACTTCGCTCAGGTAACTCAAATATGAATTGGAAAAATTGAGATACTTGAATCCTAATCCCAGGAGGGCATAAATCCATATCAATGTCTCAATTGACATCAGGAACACAGGACTTTCCATATCGAAGTAGAGAAGCCGTACGAAGTATAGGACAAATCCTAAAAATAGGAAGCTCCATTTCCATTTGTTAACCGTGTGCCAGAAAACATCTCCAGTATATACAAATAAATAGCCAAGAAAGAAGGCGAGGAAGCCAAGCACATACCCATGGAAGGTTAGTGCATACATAGTGTAGTGTTCCGGGTCAATTAGTAAAGATTGTCCAATGAATGGGATGGTCCACAGCAGCAATTTCACAGGGTGATCTACTAGTTTAGCTAACTTGATTCTTAATGTATCTTGCTTCTTTTTCATGTAAAATAGAAGAGGGACAAGTAGAATCACATAGCTAAAAATATTCCCTAGAAACCACAGGTGAGCCGGGTGAAATTGAGGTTTGAGATCCTGATGATAATATACCTGCCAGAGAAAGACCTGAAGCGGGACAATCAATATGGTTCCGATAATGAAAGGGAGAAGGATTCGCTGTGTACGTTCAGTTAGTAGCTTTTTCCAATTTCGCTTTCGCATAGAAAAGTAAACACCCATGCCTGACACAAAAAACAACAGCGGAATACGCCATATACTTAAAAGAGACATGGGCACCCATAAGGACTCAATAGATTCAGGACTTTGGATGAACCCAATGAATACTCCCCAGGGCTGAAAAGGGATTGCCACATGATAAATGAGGAGAAATCCTATGGCAATCACTCTCAACCAATCGATATCATACCTTCTGGTTTGCATTTCAGTTTTGATTGGTTTTAGTCTTCAGAATTGTAGCTATCTCTTTTCTAGCTTCCTGAAGCTTATCGTAATTCAGAGAAAAGCCCATTGGGCCCAAGTCTTTGCTCAACTGATCGTAGATTGGTTTCATTTGCTCAAACGGGCCAGAGACAATCTCAAGGGCCGTGGAGCCATAACTGTTTTTTGCATTGATATCTACTCCCTTTTCGATTAGTGCTTTAGCTACTTCCGTTCTTCCGAAAAATGCCGCAGAGTGAAGGGGGGTAGAGCCGTCAGCTGAAGTCAATGTCAGATCCACATTAGCTTCAATCAATGCCAGAGCTACATCTGTTTTATTGAATGTAATGGCAATGTGAAGTGGAGTTGATCCGTAGGCATCTTTTTCGTTTAAATTCGATTTGCTGGAGATATGTTTTTTAACCTCCTTAAGGTTGCCGAAAAAAGCTGCTTCCTGAATGGTCGTTCTTGGTTTTTCCACTTTAGTAGACTTTGAAGATTCTGTTTGTGAATTGCATGACCAGCTCATACCTAGTATGAAAAGGATCATAAATGTTGATAAAGTTTTCATCGTGATTTTGTTTTTGAAATGATGTTACAAAGCTCTGAAGGGGGCTGCAGGGACATATATCAGGAATGTTTCAATACCTATCACTTTTAAGTCACCCATAATAATTATGCGTCAAGTATGGTAATATTGATTCATCTTGGGTTTTAAATGTAGTTTTGAAGGCACTTCAAAAAAGAAGATTAGGCTGAGCTAAAACATGTCCTCAAAAGATGAAATCATAGAAAAACTGACCCGGATTGTTGAAAAACATTTGGCTGATGAAAACTTTGGGGTGACAGAGCTGGCTGAGGAGATGACTATTAGCAAGTCAACTCTGCTTCGGACAATTAAGAAACACACTTCACTATCTGTTAATCAATTCATCAAAGACATACGACTGGAACATGCGAAGGTCAAACTGAGTGAGACACAAAGCACCGTTGCGGAAATTGCGTTTGAAACTGGTTTTGGCAGTCCTTCCTATTTCATCAAGTGCTTCAAAGAAAAGTATGGATATTCACCAGGCGAGCAAAGAAGTGGATCGATTGCAGTGGAAGATGGAAATGGGATAACTCAGAGTACGTCAAAGTGGAATTGGGTGATAGTGGGAATTGGTATTGCTTTGTTAACACTCATGGCTATTTTCTTTTTTCTTGAAAAGAATAGTCAAACAGTGGAATTCAATGATAAATCCATTGCGGTGCTTCCATTTAAAAATGAGAGCAGCGATTCTTCCAATTTGTATTTTGTCAATGGCATGATGGAGTCCATCCTGAATCACCTCCAAAAAATTGAAGACCTCAAGGTGATTAGTCGAACCTCAGTAGAAAAGTACAGGAATCTTCAAATGACCGCACCTGAGATCGCACAGGAGCTTGGCGTCAGCTACATTGTAGAAGGGAGTGGCCAAAAGCTGAATAATGAAATCTTGCTGACCGTGCAGTTAATCTCAGCGAAGGAGGATAGACACCTTTGGTCAGAACAATATAAAAGGGACATTTCTAATGTGTTTGCTATTCAGGCTAGTGTTTCTCAAAGAATAGCTGAAAGCATAGAAGCGATTATCAGCCCCGAGGAACTGGATCGGATCGAGGCAATTCCTACGGAAAACATGGACGCTTATGATGTTTACCTAAAGGGAATGGAATTCATGAATGACGAGACTGAGGCAGGGCTCGATTCAGCTCTAAAGTATTATTCGCAAGCCATCCAACTAGATGAAGACTTTGCCAATCCCTATGCCTATTCTGCAATTTGCTATTACTACAAGGACTTCATGAAGTCCGAAAAGGTGAATCTGGACAAATTAGAGACATATGCTGACAAAGCACTTTTGCTAAATGCTGAGTTGCCGGAGGCGCTAATAGCGAAAGGATTGTACTATATGCAGGTTTCAAGGTATGAGGAGGCGAAGGAGTATTTCAAAAAAGTGTTGAAGTTCAATCCGAATTCAGCCTGGACGCATAATTTTCTTTCTGAAATATATAATCTTTATCTGCTGGACACAGAAAAATATTTAATCCATTCATTGTCGGCACTGCAGCTGGATCTAAGCAATACAGATTCCTCCGATATGAGCTATACGCATCTAATTCTGGCTAATGCCTTTAGTCAATCCGGAATGATGGATAAAGCAAAGGAGCACATTGAAATATCGCTTGATTATAATCCTGATAATGTGTTCTCTAACTATTTAGTCATCTATATTGATTTGGCAAGAGGGCTAGATTTGGAAACTGCACGATCACGCATGCTAAATGTATGGAATAAGGACACAACCCGGTTGGATGTTTTAAAGGAGCTTGCAAAGCTCTTCTATGTGCAAAAGAATTATGAAGCATCTACTCGATATTACAGTCGTTTTCTTAGTGAGAAATCCAAGTATGGGTATAATATATTTCCAGCAGAGGATATTACTATGGCATTTGTTTTTAGGGAATCTGGTAAGTCCGAACAGGCGGATTCTTTACGAAATACTTTTGAAAAATTTACACAGTCAGATGAAAGTATCTATCAGCCTCTTCACTACACTTTCTTACATCTCTATGACAGTAACACAGAAAAGGCATTGTCTTCATTAAAAACGTTTTCAGAAACGGAAGACTATATGTACTGGATTCTATTGATGTTTGATGATGATCCGCTTTTTGAATCTGTAAATGATAACCCGGAGTTTAAATCAACATGGGAAGCAATGAGTGCCAAATTTGAGGCCAGAAAAAGGGAAAAAATCAAAAGGCTAAAGGAGATGGGATTATGGTAATTCCTATTTCTCAAAAAAAGGAGAAATTGATTCTTTCATTCGTTCCGGCATTTTTACCGGCCTTCCGGTCTCCATATTCATAAATGCCAGGATGGTTTCTCCGGTATTGATCAGCTTGCCTTCTTCGTTTTTTATTTCATAAAGAAATTTCATACGAGCCCGGGGCATCTCAGGAATAATCACTTTGACTGTCAACAGGTCATCGTATTTGGCGGGCCCGTGGTATTTGATGCTCATGGTCAGTACCGGCATGCCTACACCACCTCTTTCCATCTCTTTATATGGAAACCCTAGTGCCCGAAACCCTTCTACCCGTGCGATTTCGTAATACTTTGGATAGTTACCATAATAGGCAAAGCCCATCTTATCTGTGTCGGCGTATCGTACTCTTATTTGGGTTTCGTGCGTGTACATTATCGGTAGATTCGTTCCTGGTTCAGTGCCCGTTGAAATTTACGTGCATTCACATTGTGCTCAGTCAAAGTTTTCGCAAACACATGATAGCCCGAAAAGTCAGCTTTGGCACAGAAATATAGGTAATTATGGTCTTCGAAATTCAAAACCGCATTTAAGGCAGGGATGCTCGGCAAGTTGATAGGACCTGGGGGAAGCCCTCTGTTTTTGTATGTATTATAGGGCGAATCAAATTCTTTGTCCTTGTTCAAAATTCGACGGATACTGAAGTCACCTATGGCGAACACCAGTGTTGGGTCTGCCTGCAGTGGAATGCCACGTTTTAGTCTGTTGATGTAAACACCGGCAATGGTAGCTGCTTCGTCCATCTTGTTTGTTTCACCCTGAACGATGGAAGCAAGTGTGGCTACCTCCGCTTTTGTCATGCCAAGATCTCCGGCCTTTTTTTCACGCTCCTCCGTCCAGAAACGATTGTACTCGGCTTTCATACGATCCAGCAGGCCCTTTGGAGTAGTGGTCCAGTATACCTCATAGGTATTCGGGATAAACATGCTGATGAAGGTTTCTTTTGTGAACCCATAGTGTGCAGGAGTTGTATCTGCCAAAAGCAAGGGTGCTAAATCAGCAGAATCTATTTCCAGGCTTTGCGTAAGTATTTTAGGAAGTTGCTTTAGCAAGCGGGCATTCGAAAATGTCAGCTGGATTGGGGTTTGAGAGCCGGACCTAAGTAAGTTAATCAACTCGATGTTGGTCATGTCACCTTTGATTAGGTACATACCATTCTTTACGTTGGTATCCAGATCCTTAAGCTTTGCTAAAAAGCTGAACGATACCAGATCATTGACGATTCGTTCTTCAGCAAGCTTATTTTGAAGCTGCTTGAAGGTAGTACCTTTCGGAATAGCAAAATACTGATCCTCCTTCTCAATCAGCACATTTGGCGTGTACAAGATCTGATAAGTATAAAAGGCGAATGAAGACAGCATCATGGTGAAAACCACGAGGAAAATGGCGATGAAATACTTTTTACGCATGCGTACAAAAATAATATTGGAATATTGACTAAAGCAGACTTTTAGGGAATGCTACAGCACCATAACGGCCGTGATGGGAAATGGATATTTCTTTTTTTTCAGGTTCAATGATTGGGAGATTCAGGTCGTCAGACCCGATGTGATAATCCAGCCCTTTCTCACGAAAAAACTCAATGACCATGAAGCGGATACCTTCACTCCAGTCTTCATGTGATTTATCAAACGTTTCATATGCGATTTTTTCCAAATCACCGCACACGGCCAGGATGTATTCGTCTGTAATTTCGATTTTACCTTTTATACCTTCCGATTCGAATGATATTGTGCCATTGTCTTGTGATACGATAACAGGAATTTTGGTTGGCGCGAAATTAAGTGGCTCGCGCTTGCATTTGAATATCGCCTCCTTTGCCGACCAAAGAATCCAGAAAATGTGTGGATGCTCAATGGTGACATCTGCTGTGTTTTTGATTAAGTCGAGGGTTCGACTGTTTCGTTCTTTAAACGAAGGGTCTTTGATATCAACTATGTCTATGCCGAGCATTGGTTTTATTTTTTTGAGTCGAAAACCCATTCTTCGATTTTGTAGGATGCTTCATATGTCCTGCCAATTTTGTTTTCGTAAATTGACTCATTGACAAAGTCCACAACCTCTCCTTCAAGAATAAGGTCATACATTATCTCCCACTTTTGGTCTATTTGATCATCGTAGGGTTCCACACCATTGAATAGCTCTATTCTAATTACTTCTGCACCATTTGAAACAAAGGGGTCAAGATTAACTTTCTCATCCACATCGTATCCACTAAGTATGGTCTTGCTCTCATAGATTAAGGAATCATCCACAAATACTTTTGCCTTGTTGTTGATTCTACTAAATAGCACGCTTGATCCGGTTATATCTGTCTCTGCCACTTTTGAGGTTTCCAAGCCCAGAATGTCTTTGTTATTATTGTCATTGCCGGTGGAATTGCCGCAGGCAACCACGAGGAATGCTAAAGAAAGGAAAGTGAGGTATTTCATTTGGCTTGTGATAATCTTTCTTGCTCAATTCATTTCGTAAAGTTAGAAAGCTTGAAAGTTTCAAAGCTAACATGTTGGCTTTTTATCTTTATTAGTTGTGTTCTTTACAGGTAAACCTGTATTTAATAGTACTTTTGGCCCTTTTAATGATCTGATTTAGAAGTTAATAATGCTTGGTTTTGATGACAATAAGAAGAAATAAAGGTATAATCTCTCTATGTGTATTTTTTGTTATGTCCGGGTTTGGGAGTAGTGCTCAAGTACTTGACCCAAATGATATGTTGCTTGATTACTATAAAATCTTAGAATTAAAAAATCCACAAATCCAGGAAAGAATTAACATACATCCCTCGATTGTCCATAGCTATGAAAATGACAGTTTAGAGTGGAATCCATGGCAAGACTATTTGATTAGCTCTAAAAATGGAGAAGCTTTTCAGATGTTGCCATTACGTACAAAGGCCTCATTTAATTCCGGATACTCAAGGAGTTACAACGATGGAGCAGTCTGGCAGGGGAGAGGGCTGACAATGCAGGCCCAAGCGGGATTCACGGGTCGTAATGGTCACTTGAGATATACTTTCATGCCTATTGTTTATTGGAGTCAGAACAAAAGTTTTCAGCTGGCAGAAAACCTTAATAGTGATGTTAATCCTTTTAATTACCAATTCCAGGTAAGAGGCTTTGCTGACTATGTACAACGTTACGGGAATGATAGTTTTGTGGGTTTTCATCCAGGGCAGTCGGAGGTTCGGGTTGTTTTTAATTGGTTTACAATTGGTATTGCTACACAAAATGTTGTTTTTGGCCCGGCGCAAAGAAATCCTATTCTATTGGGTAATTCGGGAGGTATGATGCCTCATATAGATTTGGGAACTGATAGGCCGGTTAAGACGCTGATTGGTAAAATCGAAGCAAAAATGTATTGGGGTAGAATGACAGAATCGAGTTACAATAACCCAGTTTCTGACAATCCCAATCAGTATTTTGCTGCCCTATCTGTTGGTTACAGTCCTAAATGGATTAAGGGGCTGTATTTTGGAGCTAATAGAATATTTTACAAGCGATGGCAAGATTTTAGCGCCTCAGACTATTTGGTTGCAATTGCCAGATTCAACCCTCCTGAGGATAGGGTTTTTGGAAATGATGATTTGGATCAAACAGGCTCTTTTACCATGCGTTGGTCGTATCCGGAAGTGGGATTTGAGGCCTATATGGAATTTGCAAAAAGTGACTTTGGAGGGAATGTGCTAAGACTTGAACCAGAGCATGGGAGAGGTATTACTTTGGGATTCATCAAACTCCTTGAATTGAAAGGGGCAGATGTAAAATTGAACTACGAGCACACTACCCTGGGCCAGCCTAAAAACTCAATCAACCGGTTTTATTATCGTTATTACACTCATGGAGTTGTAAAAAATGGGTACACCCATAGAGGCCAGTTGCTAGGAGCAGGTATTGGACCAGGGTCGAACAGCGACTGGTTTGATGCAAAGATTTACTTTGACAAGAGCATGTTAGGGGCTACAATGCAACGCATTCGGTTTGATGACGATTTTTTTTATGAGAATTTTTCAAGGAAGGAATTAAGAGACTATGAATGGTCTTGGGGATTGCAATATGAGAAGCTATCAGATGCCGGAAGATTAGGATTTGAAGTTAATTATGCAAGTCGGCAAAACCGTTATTTTATTGAGGGAAATAGTAAAAGCAACATCTATTTTGGGTTCTCTTTTGTTCGCCCCTTGTAGGATCAAATGTCAAGGCAATTATTTCCTGCTCGATAAAAAATGGTTGAGGCGTACCGTCGAAATCCACTCGGTTTGAGTCCCGTAAAGGTGAGTTTTCTAAATCCTTTTTCTTCATAAAAAGAAAACACTTCTCTGTAACGATCCCTTTGACTATCATCAAGGATTAATACACCGTTTGTGCTAAGTTGATTAAAGGCATTTTTAGCACATTCTACTCGTTTTCGTCCATCTATGAGGATAATATCATATTTGTCTTTCATGGTATTGATAGCTTTTTCATATCCATTGTCTAACTCTACCAACTGAATACTCACATTGTCTTTTCCAGCCAAGCTATTTTGAATGTCACTAAACCATGTTTTGTCATGCTCTACGGATTTGACAGATTTTAATCGTTCTGAAAAATAGAGTGTTGAAAATCCTAATCCATACTCGAAAAGTGACAGATTCTTATTGAGCTTTTCTTCAAAAAAATCCAGTATGGCATAGTTCATCCAAGGGAGTGGGTTGCCCTTCTTATCGAAAGGTCGATCTGTTTTAATAGACTTTAGAAAACCGTAATGTAAAAAATAGGAATCCGGATCAAAAGTTAGGCGATAATAGAGTTGGAAAAGTCTGTATAGTTTCTGCATGGATGATTGGATATTTAGTACTAAAAGTAAAGCATATGACTCAATGAGGATAATGCATTTTACCCGTGAGATAAAAGTTTTCCATCTCTCAGTCTCAAAAGCGTGTCAGCCAGATGAAAATATCTGTCATCATGTGTAATAACGATCAGCGTTTTGCCTTTTTCCTTTAGAAAAGGAATGATTTTACTGTAGAAAATTTCTTTGAAATAAGGGTCCTGGTTTGCCGCCCACTCATCAAACAAGTAAACTTCTTTATCTTCTAAAATTGAACTAATAAGAGATAACCTTTTTTTCTGCCCATCTGATAGACTTTTGGTTGAAAACCCCTTGTCCTTAATTTTAACCTTTTTGGTTAGCTCTAGCATATCGATAAGTTCCTGTCCCTTTTCATCAAGGAGTGTATGATCGATATGATCCAATTCTTTAAAGACGTAGGAGTCAGTAAAGACCGCAGAAAACCTACTTCTGTAGAATGAAAGGTTCTTATTGGTTACTTCAACACCTCTGTATTCAATTTTCCCGGCTTTATTCTTATATAGCCCAAGCATAATTTTTGCCAATGTGGTTTTTCCACTGCCATTTCCCCCGACGATAAAAATTGACTCACCTTTTTTGATTTCCAGATCAATGGGGCCAAGCTTGAAGTGTTCATCTTCGTCAGCATGATAATAGGTATGCTCAACCTTCTTAAGCTCCACAAGAGGATAAGAGGAACTCCAGGAGTCACTCTTGATTTCTTCATCATATTGAAAAGATGGTTCAAGAGTAATTCCAACTTGTTCAATATGTTTAAATGATACCTCGATATTTTTTAGATTTCTCAAAAAAGCAGTTGCGGAAGAAAGTGGGGCCAACGTAAACAACACAAGTGTGAGGTACTTTCCGAAAAATTCTAAAGTAACAAACTCTGTTTGGTAAATAATAACAATTAGTGCACCCATTCCCATAAGCAATACCAAGTCGGTGGATCGGTTAAAAATGGCAGCTACGATACTCTCCTTTAAATAGAAGCGCATTTGTTTTTTGCTTGTAGGCTCGATATGATCTTCAACGAATGACTTAGAGAAATTTTTATTCAGAGCTAACTCTTTAATACCAAAAATAAGTCCCTCAAAGTGATCAAATAAATAATTTAGGTTACTTCTCGCACCATAAGCAAACTTGCTAATGAGTGGTAGGGCTACTTTGCTAATAATGACAATTGAGGAAAATATAATGATGGTTGAAATGGAAAGAATTGGGGAATACCAAACCATGTAGCCAAGTATTCCAATTACAGTAGCAAGCCCGGTGGTAACAGCCGGTAATGTTCGAATTTGTGTTGCGACCTTGTCGATATCACCAGTTAGAATAGGCACTAGCCTCGATTGATTCCGTTCAATTTCCTCATATGGAGCCTGAATGATTTTATTTGACATCTCAATTCTCAGGCGATGTATAATCTTTTCCATAAGTTTTGAAACAGCGTAAGAGGCAAGGATGGAAAACCCTCCATATAAAACCCAGTATATGCCAAATTCCAAAAGAAAAGATTGTAAATCAAATGGATCAGCTTCCACCGCCTGATGAATGCTTCGTATGACCATTGTAGAGGTGAACCCAGAGAACACACTGGAACATGCTGCCAAAATAAAAAGTGGGAGCGATGATTTAATCAGTATTCTTATTACAACCATAATAGAACCGCGAAGCTAGTTAATTTGCGATTAAATGCTCAGTCTTGATCCCAAGGAGAAATAGTTTAAATGTGTAAATAATAGAGAATTCAAAGTCTTTCGATAAATGACTTTCTTTGCGGGAAACCGAAACAATTTTGACTAAGAAGGTTCTTTTAATTTCACCCTACTTTCCACCACACAGAGCAATCGGTACAAAGCGAGCAATTAATTTTGTTCAGGGTGTACATGGGAAAGAGAATTGGGAGGTTATCGTATTAACAAGTAAACCATTGAATGATAACAATGATCCAAGCCTGTTGCATCAAGTACCAGAAGGGGTGATCACAAATTATAGTTTTGTTGGTGCCTTGCGACCTATTATCCAATTTTTCTCAGGTAGTAAAAAGAAGACCTCAAAAGTCACACTTGCCAAACCGGTATCCAATCCGAAAGTTGCAAAAAAGAAGAGCAGTCAAAAAGGTTCACTCACACCTTTTGATCAGTATTTGTGGGATGTTGGAGCAGGTGTTAGAAATGGAAAAAAGCTAATCGAGAAATATAGGCCAGATGCGATTTGGGTTAATGCTGATCCATGGTCTGGTTTTTTGGTTGCTGACAAACTCAGTAGAAAGTATAATATTCCCTGGGTAGCCGATTTAAGAGATCCTTGGACCGTCTTCGAAAAAAAGATGGATTTGAGACCTAAATTAACCGCAAAAATTATTCGGTGGTATGAACGGAAATTCTTCACCTCCGCAACTAAAGTAGTTCTTAACACGGAAACTGCTTGCCAGGCTTACACGAATGCCTATCCTGAATCGCTTCAGGGAAAGTTTACGTTTATTCGTAACGCGTTCAACGAGAATCTTTTAATAGGTGATCAAGCAGAAAATTCAACTCAAAAACCCTTCATTTTTGGTTATTACGGAGGGTTTAGAAAGTTTGTGCCCTCCCAGTATTTATTAAAAGGCTTTTCTGAGTTCGTCAAACAAAATGGATTAAGCCCTGATCAAGTTCGAATTGATGTTAGAGGGAATGTATATTCAGATTTTTGGGATCAAGTCACCGAATATCAAGTACATAATTATGTAACTGTTGAAAGAGAGGTAAATCTGAATGAGACCGTTTCATTGTTAAGGTCATGGGATGTGCTGTTGCTTAGTGCGATTCATGATTTCAGGTGGATGATTTCCGCAAAATTTTATGACTACATCTATGCAAGAAAGCCAATTTTGGCTGTTTCTGACAATGAGGAATTGAATCAACTAATAGAAACAACGAAATCGGGCAAGTGGGCGAACACAGACGAGCCCAATAAAATTTCAAGAATGTTTGAAGGCTTCTATAATGCCGGAAAGACAGATCTTTTATCAAATGAAGAGCTGATAAAGTCTTTTGGGTTTGAGCATCAAGCTTCTCTTTTTAGAAAAGAGCTAAACGAGATTACTCCTGCTGAAAAAGCATAGTTGCATTGTATACCTTTGCGCCGATTTAAAAAATGTATAATGGCCAAGAAACATTTTCTAACCTTCGCAACAAATTTTAAGAACGAAAATCCATACTTGAAAGATTGGCTGGATTACCACATAAAAGTAGGTGTCAACCACTTTTACTTGTATGATCAGGACGGAGGTGAAGAGGCTAAGGAGATATTAAAGCCCTATGAAGAGAAAAGGTATGTGACCAGGCATCCATGGACCCACTTAGATGGAACTAAGTACGACGGGGCTACAAAATGGTGGCAGAGAAATAAAAACCACATGGGGTTTGCTCATGCTGCGAAAAACTACCGAAGAGAGTTTCAATGGCTGATGAAAATTGATGTGGATGAGTTTTTATTTCCGCTGGATGGGAGTGACCATTTGCACACCTGGCTCAAAACTGTAAATGAGAAGAAGATCAAAGGAATCAAACTTCCGCGTATCAATTTTGGTAACAACGGGTACGATAAAAAACCTGAAAAATCTGTCTTGGAAGCATATATCAAAAGAGAGGAAAACTATTCAGATCATAAAGATCTCGGAAATGGTGATTTCCTTTCCAGTAATCGCTTTGCATATAGTGCTCACTGGTGGCATTATAAATGGTACAAATTTGGAAAAATGATTACTGACACAGATAGGATGGGCTGGCGTATAAATCATTATTACACCAAATCATTAGAAGAATACTTGTCTCGACAAAATGTTTCCGGCGGAAGGCCAGTTGGAAGGGAAGGTTTTGACGAAAAGAATCGTGGCTGTAATGATGTCGAAGATACTAGTATGCCAGACTTGCTAAAGAGAATTGATTGGTAATCACCTCTCAAATTCAGATTTTTCCGGGTAATATCCGGCTAAAAAATTCTGTACAATTTCAACGACGTTTAGATTGGGGTCATTCCCCTGATCATCATTCAGGCAATAGAATTTTGGCTGCTTCTTTTCGAGCCATTTGAAAACTCGCTGCTGCTTTCTCAGGTTGTTGGTGATTTTATGGAATGCATGGATCTTCAATAGCTCCGAAAGCTTAATAGCCTTGGAGTGCGCTGATTGATACTTTAACGTATACCAGCGATATAGCTTGTAAGTCATTACATCCGTTCCCTCACGAAATTTATGAGATTTGATTTCTTCAATTAATTCCGGACGAACATCCTGCATGCCCTGCCACCATTCTTTTCTGATAAGAAGCGGGGAATGTTCAATAAGACCCAATCCTACAATGTCATTTTTCTTATTGTAAATTCTCCAGCTAAGATTTTCACCAAATAGCGTTCCATGTATCAGTACCTTGCCATCCTTGGTGTAGAAATCTTCCGGGAATACCTCACTTCCGAAAAGGAAGTCATCATTGAGGTAAATGAAATCTTCAGACAAGCCAGGGATTTTGTGAATATAGCTTTCGATAACATTGTAATTGAAGGTGGGCACATCCTGCTCCTCAAACACTTCATCGTGATGAATGACTGATATCTTAGGGTGATCAATATTGAGCCAGTCCGGTTTCTGAGGGCGACATGTGAATATATAGATGTGGTTAATCCAGGACGCAAATTTTTCAACGGATCGCAAACTATATTTCATTAGTTGAAAAAGATCTCGATAGCGTTCGGGGTTGAGATCCAATGGCTTTTCTGAATATTTATTCACCAATTTTTGATACTCCAGATCATTGCCATCCACCCAGGTATATACTAAATCGATCGACTTATTTAACTCTGTCTTGCTCAACGATTCCAATTAGTTAACACGAATTACCTTCTTTTGCGTCATGATTCGTCTGATCCAATATTTCAAACGCGTTGCAAATGTAGTTTTATTCGCTTTGCCCGGTCAATATCGTAAGCGAAAGCTTGCGATTTTGGAAGAGATGTTTCGCAAATCAATTAGCGTTCTCAAAGAATCAGGAGAGTCGTACTGGTTGGATTTTGGAACATTGCTGGGGTATCACCGAACGGGTGGAATAATTCCACATGACATAGACATTGATGTGGCCATGATGGAAAGTGCCTATGAGTCGGTAAAAAAATTAGAAGATAAAATGCCCAAGGGTCTGCGGTTTTATGACACCTCCTCAAACCATGAAGGTCCTAAGATTTACTTCTCGTATAAAGGATATGATTTTGACATTTTCTTCTATGAAGACGAAGGAGATACCATCCGAAGCTTTGTTGAAGCCAACTGGCCCAATGAGCGTCAACGCATCTTCAAGGAATTGGTCTTTCCGCTAAAAGAAGACACCTTTCTGGGTGAAGAGGTGACCGTACCTAGAAACACTCCTGGCTATTTGGAGCAGATGTATGGTTATTTAGGAATAGGAGGATGGAGAGATCAAAAAACAGGATTGTGGCATCCACCAAAAGCTTAATCTAACCGAGGTAGAATTTTCTCCTTAGCCCGCTCCAGATGGTCTTGGTTATCAATTTCACACCACACTAAGTCTTCTAGTTTTAGTACTTCAACAGGGTGATCATCTGATAATTGTGCGATAGCCATTTCGTAATCTTTTTTTGAGCCATCTTCAGCCTCTTTGTGGTGTGCTTTCAATTTTTTAAGTAGGTCAATTGAAATCTTCCATACCCCTACCAACTCTGCATCGACCGATCGTAGCTCCCCTTTTTGCTTTGAAAGATTTTTCAATCTCCCGTCCTCTACCTCAACATATACTTCGTCATTTGACTGAGTAAATCCACTACAGAGTATGATGTCTTTTGCCTTAGCCTCAATCAAACTTTTTATGGCATCAGAATGATAAAGCAAGTCGGATTCCAATAAGAGAAAATCTCCTTTGATCAGGTCAGATCCATAAATCAACGTGTGGAAACTTCCAGTTGTAGCATAGTCTGGACTTAAGAAGGTGGTCAACCCATGTTCCTTCGCAAATTTCTCATAATGCTCATGCAAATGACCAGTGCCAATGATTATGTTTTTAATGCCATTTTCCTTCAGGATTCTTATGGATCGTTCAATGAGTTTTTCTTCACCCACTTGCATAAATCCTTTTGGAATATCGAATGTGTATGGCTGAAGTCTTGTGCCCCTTCCGGCAGCTAAAATCACGGCAGTTTCAATCGTTTGCGTCATCTCTTGAAAATAAAGAGGGGAATCCCTCGGTTTCCAATTACTTTTGCGCGAAGATAGAATATTCTAAATCGCGATGGGCGGACATAAATTCATAATTATAAATATTCTATTTGGGGGTAAATGAATTTATGTGCACCTATTACAAAATTTTCATACTTAGATGAAGAAAGTATACGTAGGAATGGGGACAGACCTCATCCACCATGGACACATAAATATTATTGAAGTCGCTCGAGAATTGGGTGAAGTAACTGTAGGGCTACTGTCGGACAAGGCGGTGAGTAAATACAGCCGGACCCCCTTCTTATCTTATGATGAGCGAAAAAAAATCCTTGAAAACCTGAAAGGGGTTGAGAATGTCATTCTTCAGGAGGATTTGGATTATGAAAAAAATCTACGTGAGGTTAAACCTGATTATGTGGTGCATGGGAGTGACTGGAAAACGGGTCCTCAAAAGCATATTCGGGACAAAGTGATCAAGCTTTTGGAAGAGTGGGGCGGTGAACTCGTAGAGCCGGAATATACATCAGGTATTTCATCAACCGGTTTGAGACAGGCGATGAAGGAGGTCGGAACTACTCCAGACATTCGTAGAAGAATGTTAAGAAGGCTATTGGAGTCAAAAGACATTGTTCGAGTACTGGAAGCTCATAACGGAATCTCAGCCTTGATTGTAGAAGAAACAAAAGTAGATGCCGGAAATGAATCAAGAGAGTTTGATGCCATGTGGGTGAGTTCTTTGACAGACTCTACAGCGAAAGGAAAACCAGATACGGAATACGTAGATAGAACGTCTCGATTCAATACAATCAATGACATTCTGGATGTAACAACCAAGCCAATCATATTGGATGGAGATACAGGGGGTGTTACAGAACACTTTGCCATGTTGGTGAAAAACCTGGAGCGCTTAGGAGTTTCCGCTGTGATCATTGAAGATAAGGTGGGTTTGAAAAGAAATTCACTTTTTGGAACCGATGTGAAGCAGGAGTTGGACACGATAGAAGGATTCTCAGAAAAAATCAATACGGGTAAGAAAGCCCAGGTTACTGAAGATTTCATGATCATCGCACGCTTGGAGAGTCTGATCGCTGATCATGGAATGGAAGACGCACTAGAAAGAGCAAAGGCTTACATCGAAGCAGGTGCAGATGCGATCATGATTCACAGCCGTCATAAGGATGGAGCAGAGATCATGGAATTTATGAAACGATATCAGGAGTTTGAATACAAAGTGCCGGTTGTTTCTGTGCCTTCTTCTTACAATCAGTTTACTGAAGATGAACTAAAAGAAGCTGGATTTAGTATCGTTATTTATGCAAACCATTTACTTCGAGCTGCCTTCCCTGCAATGAAAAGAACTGCAGAATCCATTTTGGAAAACAAACGCTCAAAAGAGGCGGATGAGTTTTGCATGTCTATCAAAGAAATTTTGACCATTCTTCCTAACTAATGCTAAACCCTCAGAAATTTCTAAAATCAATTCGTTCACAGGGCATTGAGTTTTCCGCCGGTGTACCCGATTCATTATTGAAAGACTTTTGCTCGGTCATGACAGATGAAGGGTCGGACATCATAGCGGCTAATGAAGGTGGAGCCATTGCTTTGGGCATGGGCCATCATTTAGCAACCGGAAAAATTCCATTGGTTTATATGCAGAATTCCGGCTTTGGAAACTGTGTAAACCCATTGACATCTCTGGCGGATAAAGAGGTGTACTCTATCCCGATGTTACTTATGATCGGGTGGAGGGGAGAACCCGGAGTGAAAGATGAACCTCAGCACGTGAAGCAAGGACGAATTTCTGAGGAACTTTTACAGGCTATGGAGATTCCATATGCGATCTTGTCAGGAGATGAGGCAGAAGCAGAGAGTCAGTTGGCAGAGGCAGTGAAGGTGATGGGTGAGATGCAGGCACCATTTGCACTGCTTGTTCGAAAGGATACATTCGAAAAATATAAGCTTCAAACTAAAGTAAAGAACCCGTATACGATTAACCGTGAGGAAGTGATCGAATGGATGCTGAAAGAGATGGAAGAAGAGGCTGTGATCGTTTCCACTACCGGAAAATCATCTCGTGAGGTTTTTGAGATCAGAGCAAAAAATAACATGGGCCATGGTAAGGATTTCCTTACAGTTGGTGGAATGGGGCATGCATCTCAGATTGCTTTAGGAATAGCACTGAGTAAGAAAAACAGACCGGTTTATTGTCTGGATGGAGATGGGGCTACCATTATGCATATGGGTGCTGGTGCGATTGTTGGAAACCAACCCGCACCAAACTATAAGCATATTTTGATCAACAATGGCTGCCATGAATCTGTAGGTGGACAGGCCACCGTTGGCTTTGCTATTGACTTTCAAAAAATAGCAGAGGCTTCCGGATACAAACAAACATGGTTGGTTGACAAGATGGATGATCTGCCGGCAGTTTGGGGGAAATTCCAGCATACCAAGGGTCCGGTTCTTTTGGAAATCAGAACCACAGAAGCTTCTCGCGCAGATCTGGGCAGACCAACAACGACACCTGTTCAGAACAAGGAGGCGTTCATGAAAAACCTTAGCAATTAATACGATGCTACACAAAAAGGAACTTAATCGTAAAATACTATTAAATCCAGGTCCTGCTACTACCTCTCAGCGAGTGAAAGAGGCACAATTGGTTTCGGATATTTGCCCGAGGGAAAAAGAGTTTGGACAGGTGATGCATGACATCTGTGATGGAATTCTGAAAGTCGGAAATGGCCAAAACTCGCATCGGGTAGCCTTATTTGGTTCAAGTGGCACAGGGGCGATGGAAGCTTGTCTGGTTTCTGCGATTGGAAAGAATGATCATGTGCTTGTCATTACGAATGGAGCGTATGGTATCCGAATCAAGGCGATATGTGATGGTTATGGGTTGAAGAATACCTCCATGTTTGAGTTTGGTGATTATCCCGAGCCAACAAAGATCAAAGAAGCTCTGGCATCAGGTAAGTATACGCATCTGGCGATGGTGCATCACGAAACTTCTACAGGGATGATGGATCCACTGGAAGAGGTGGCTGAGATTTGTAAAGAGACCAAGGTTAAATACATCGTCGATGCGATGAGTTCGTATGGTGCATATCCGATTGATTTGGCAGGGCTTCACATTGACTACCTTTTCTCAAGCTCCAATAAATGTATCCACGGGATGGCTGGCTTATCGTTTGTGATTTTTCATAAGGATCGAACAGAGGATTTAAAAAATAATGGTACCGGCTTCTACTTTGATGTGTACAAGCAATGGGACAATCTGCAACAAAAAGATCAGCTGAGGTTTACTCCTCCGGTACAGACGAGCTATGCGTTTCTAGAGGCGATTAAAGAGCACGAAGAGGAGGGATTGGAAAATCGTTGGAAAAGATACCAGGCCAACTGGCAGAAACTCTATGATGGGTTTACTGAGCTTGGATTTACGCCTTTTCTACCACTTGAGCAGGAGTCTAAGATACTTCTGGCGTTGAATCTTGATAAACCCGGATTGGATTTCAACCATTTTCATGATTATCTCTATGAAAACGGGATTACGATATATCCGGGGGTGATACCTGAAAGCAAGACATTTCGTGTTGCTGTGATAGGTGATCTTTACGAAGAGGACATGGATTACGTGATGGAGAAGGTACGGGCTTACTTCAAGTAAACCTCATTCACCTCTTTAGAGACTTCCGACCAATCATACTTTTTCACTTCCTCCAAACCATGTTTGGATAACTCTTGCCGTTTGGAAGAGGGGATAAACTTTTCTATACAAGAGGCAAACTCTTCCAGATTCCCTGGCTCAGCAAATCCAATTTTCATCTCCTCAGTGATCACATTCTTGTATCCTGAATTAGCATAGCCGGCGATGGGTGTACCCACTGCCATAGATTCAAGGAGAACTATGCCAAAGCTTTCCCCGTAGAGTGCAGGTGCTAGGTAAATGTCAGACTCTTTGAGCAAGCGATATTTTTCTTTTTCGCTGACAAATCCCAGCATTTCCACATCTTTCAAGTTGAGATCAGAAATAAATTTTTCCAGCTCAGCTCTTCCATCACCATCTCCGGCAATTACCAGTTTCATTTGTGGATACCGTTGCTTTAGGAGGTGAAAGGCCTGAAGCGCATGCATGACCCCTTTTCGTGGTTCCAATCTCCCCATGAAGAACATCTGGAAGTATTCATCGTTTCTTGTGCTCTTTTTTGGTGCCAAGGATGCGATTTCCTCCAGGTCAATGCCATTGGGAATGATGTGTATTTTTCGCTTCGAAAACCTTGAAATATATGCTGACTGGCTTTTGGAAACAGAGATTATCTGGTCAAGAAATGTAAAAATTCCACGCGCTACCGTAGGCATAATCCAGTCGCCTACAAACTGGCTTTTGGGAGTATCGTGAAAAGTAGCTATTTGCTTCGCTTTCGAATGCCTGAGTACCTGAAATGGTAGCAGAGGATTCCATATCGTATGATAATGGATAATGTCAAAGGATTCTGTCTTTAGAAATGACTTCAATGACTTCTTTTCTTCCTTCAGTGCAATGTTCACATCGATCTTAGTCCCTCCAATGTTTACCGATCTATTTTTGCCGAAAAAATGAACGTTTTTTTCTTCCACTAAATTGGCATTAATATTGGGTGCAATGATCTTAACCTGATGACCTATCATTGTAAGATGTTTCGACAAACTCACAATGTGAGACTTAACACCACCCGGGCGTGAAAAATCATATGGACAAACAAGCGCGATTTTCATTGACTACAATCTTACGGCGTTGGATCGGCATGGCTGTGCTGCTTGCGCTGCTTTTTGCCAGTCTTCAATCCGAGGCTCAAAGTAAATCATATCCTTTTAAACCCGGGGAAAAACTGACCTATAACATGAAGTTTGGTTGGTTCAATATCGGAGAGGCAGTGGTATGGCTCGATCCGGAATTCCACTATCCAAATGGTAAGAAAAAGCCTCATTATAAAGTTCAGTTTACAGTGACAACAGCCAGCTGGTTTAAGGTATTTTCCAAGCTGAGCGTTTGCATGGAATCATTAATTGAGGTGAATCAACTTCAGCCACTTCGCTCAGATAGAGATATGGAGGGTAAGGGATCAATAGACATTCGGCATGATTATTTTTCATATGCAGATTCTGTATCCGTCAAGGCTTATATTGAGGATATTGATGAATGGCGGCATCATAAGTTTCCTACCGGAAATGTACCTATTAGAGACGCACTCAGTACGTATATGTGGTTGAGGAGTAGAGATAAATCTCAGTTTACACGTACGGTTGAAGTGCGAACATTCTTTTCTAATGATCTTTATGAATTTAAAATGCTGCCCGGAGAGAGCACGACACATAAGTATGATAGCAGGAAGGTAAGAGCACTGGAGTTTGGATTGGTATTTCCTGAAGGGGAGTACTTTGACAAAGGCAAAACCGGTCGTGTGATCATGAGTGATGATCGTAATCGGTTTCCTCTGAGATTTGAAATTGACATGACGGTCGGCTCATTTGTCTTCGATCTGCACAAGGTGGAGTATATGGACTAGTATCCGTTAACTTTGCTATTCAAAAAATTTCATTGGCTAAATCAAAGATCTTACTAGGTTCAGAGGCTTTTATGAAAAGGCTGGAGGAGGTAGCTTCAAATGCATCCCAGACCTTTTATGCTCAGGCAATGACCTTCGAAGGGGATCAAGCTGGCAAGTGGCTGGTTGAAGTAATGAAATCAAGTCCGGCCAAAGAGAAAAAGCTTTTGATAGATAGCTACTCTAAGTTGGTTATTAATGATCAATTCATACCTTCTCTCAAATACCTTCAGGATCTTGAATTTAGAAATGAGGTAAAAGAGACTTCTAAGCTGGTAAAGGAAGCTCACCAAAATGGGATAGAGGTGAAATTCACCAATCCCATTGGGTTTTTAGCTCTTAAATATCCTCTCAGAAACCATAAAAAAATGGTCATTATTGATGGGGAGGTAAGTTTTTTGGGAGGAATAAATTTTAGTGATCACAATTTTGCCTGGCACGACATGATGGTAGAGGTGTCGGATCAGAAGCTGGGAAGGAGTTTGGTAGAGGATTTTGAAAAGACCTGGCAAGGCCAAAATCAGTCGCTAACCATTGAAACTGATCAGGGCCAATTATATCTCTTTAACGGATCCAAAAGCAAAAAGCTCTATCAATCATTTTTTGACCACATTAGAAGTGCTAAAAAGCAAGTGCAGGTGATCTCACCTTATATTTCTGAGCCATTATTGGGGGTATTGCGATCGATTGCTGACATGGGTGTAGAGATCACTGTTATTTCTCCACAGGAGAACAATAAGTCGATCTTTAAGAACATCATTTTATCAGAGCAGGAAAAGGGATATTTCCACTTAAAGGAATACCCTGGGATGTCACATATGAAGGCCATTTTGATAGATGATGAAAAATTGATTTTTGGGAGTAGTAATTACGATCTGGTAAGTTATTATTTTGAGCAAGAGGTGGTGTTTGTGTCTGAGGACATTGCATTGATCAGGGAATTCCGGGAGAAAGTACTGGCCGGCGTAGGAGCATTCAATGCTGACGCAGTTTCAGCATTTGGAAAACGAAAGGCTGATTTTTTAATGGGAATGCTCAATAAAGTAGGCGGATTTATGTCAAGAACTTTTTTACGTCCCCATTAGTTAAATTTGCGGTTGATTATGAAGGACTTAGATTTTATAAGAAGCGAAGAGAAAGAACCTCACTTTCAGCGGAGAAAAGTGATCATGGAGGAGCATCCAGAAGTTAAAAAGCTATTTGGGAACGATCCTTCATTGATTTTTAAGACATTATTTGTGGCGGCATTACAGCTTGCTATTCCAATTTTTTTCCTACCGGATAATCCGTGGTTATTCGGTTTACTTGTACTATTAGTTGGAACCACACTTACACACATTATTGTATTGGCTGTTCATGAGATCACGCATGACCTGGCCTTCAAGAAGAAAGTTCTAAATAATTGGCTGGCTATTATAGTCAACTTCCCGCTTGTAGTGCCATTTGCTATGGCATTTAAAGCATATCACGCAAAACATCACTGGCATCAGGGAAAGGAAGGAGTCGATACAGATTTGGCGGTTTCATGGGAGGCCAGATTCTTTCGTGGACCCATTGGAAAATTTGTCTGGTTGATTATTCAGATCCCGATTTATGCCATCCGTCCTTTATTTGTTCATCCAATGGTGCCAGATAAATGGCAAATCATCAATGCCATTGTGCAGGTTTCTGCTATGGTTGGATTTTACTTTTTGGCGGGATGGGAAGGATTTCTGTATCTGGGGCTTTCTACAGCGTTAGCTACAGGATTACACCCTATCTCAGGTCACTTCGTTGCAGAACATTTTGTGTATAAAGAAGGTCAGGAAACCTACTCATATTATGGATGGTGGAACAAGTTGATCTGGAATGTAGGCTATCACAATGAGCATCACGACTTTCCCACCATTCCGGGATCAAAGCTCCCCGAGTTAAAGAAAATTGCTTCTGAGCACTATGATAATCTTTATGCGCACAAAAGCTATTCGAAGGTTATCTGGCAGTTTTTGTTTGACAACAAGATTTCTCTATTCTCACGAGTTAAGCGAAACAAGTAATCAATGCTCAACTACTTCAAGAGGAGATATCAAAATCACCTGGACAAGGTATTATCCACTATTAAGTTAATTGATGTAGAAGAGCGCTACGATCTTCATTTTAGCAGGTTCTACGGACTTTACTTCGCCAATGCAGCCAAGTGGCTAAAAATGACGCCAACACAGGTATCCATCATCAGTTTAGCGATAGGAGTTGTTGGAGGATCACTATTTTACTATCAGGATCAATTTTGGATTGTAGCTCTTGGAGGGTTTCTTGTGACATGGGCAGGTGTGCTTGATAGTGCCGATGGTCAGCTTGCTCGAATGACTGGTCAGTCTTCTGAACTTGGACGTCAGATTGATGGCTTAATTGATAACCTGGTTTTTATCTCATGTTACATAGGAGGAACGCTTTTTCTTATCCCTATTTATGGATACTGGATACTTCTGTTAATGGTAGCGGCAGGACTTGCACACAGTTACAAGGCGGGACTTTATGAGTTTTATAAGTCTGAATACATTTTTCTGGTCGGGAAATCTCAAGCAGGGTATATCCCATTGACTAAGGATGAAATCAAACCTACAGGAGATAAATGGCATCATAGAATCATGCATTATATCAACCTGGACTATACGGGTAAGCAGATAAGCTCTACTACAAGATCACCTGAGGAGCGTAGAAAAATGCGTGAACTTGCAGAAAATAATCCCGAGGAATTCGATCCACTTTATAAGAAATGGAATTTTAAGATGCTATTTTGGTGGGCATGGCTTGGTGGAAGCAATACCCACCGCAATGCGATGGTAGTTTCTGCACTCTTTGGAAGATTTGAGATCTATTTGGTTGCCAGTCTTATTTGGACATTAGGCTACCTGCCTCTGAATATCATTCAGAGGAAATATGATCAAAAGTTATTGAAGGAGTTGACCAACTAGATTAGGCAGTCTTTTTCAAAACTACGTCGATTGAATCCTGAACGGTATTCATTTCACCAATCACGTCATCATCAATCATGATGTCGAATTTATCCTCAATATCCAGCACGATATCTACGATGTGTGCAGAATTAATCATCAAATCATTGATCAGGTGCTTATCTTCAGACACCTCAGTAGCCATTACATCTTCAGGAAGGTAAGGCTTTATGATGTTAATCAGGTCGGTTTTTACAGTTTCTCTAGTCATCATTCTTTGTATTTCCTTAAAACGAGCGCGCAATTTAAATCACCAAAGCCAAAATTAGCTTTGATAATAGTGTTCACTTCCTTGTCTTGGCAACTCGTTGGGATACAACCCCCAAAAATTTCTGAAGAAATTTCTGGATGAATATTTTCGACATTTAAATTGGCGTGCACAAAGTCTTTATGCAATTGCAATACACTGGCAACCAGCTCGACCGAACCAGCCCCTGCTACTGCATGACCGATCATAGATTTGGGTGTGTTAATCAGAGGAAAACCATCACCTGACCTTCCAAGAGCAGCAACCCAATTCCTTATTTCTGCCGGATCACCTTTTGTAGAGGTAAGGTGCCCGTTGATGAGGTCGATTTCTTTAGGATCAATTTCAGAACTTTTTATGGCTCGTTTGATACAATCCTGAACGGCTTCTGGATTTGCAGCCGTCATTGTACCACCGCTTCGCTGGCCACCGGAGTTTACATGTCCACCTAAGATTTCTCCATAGATTTTAGCACCTCTGGCTTTTGCACTTTCAAGTGTCTCCAGAACTAATGCACCGGATCCACCGGATGGGACGAACCCTGTTGAGGAATCACTCATGGGTCTTGATCCAAACTCCGGATTGTCGTTTGAATCTGAGCAGAGTACCCTCATCGCATCGAATGCAGCCCAGATATATCTTCCATCACCTTCGGTACTCCCACATATCATGCGATCGGCTTTTCCGAGGGCTAAATGTTCATATCCCATCAAAACAGCTTCTGACCCTGTTATACAAGCAGATGAGTTGGACTGAATTCGGTTTCCTAAACCTAAAATATTGTTAAGGTAAGCGGCAGCCCCACTGTTCATGCACTCAGAGATGGTTCGTGAACCCAACTTTCTACTTTCCCCATTATCGATTGGGTAGGCAGGAAAATCCCGATTGATAAAGCTATCGAAGCTGAGGTCACCTGCTCCGAAGATCATCCCCGAGTTGTAGTCCGTATTTTCTGTGTTGGGCTCAAGACCGGCATCTTTCCATGCTTCAACACCTGCGAGCATTGCATAAAGAATGCCTTTGTTAGTGATTTTTTCTGCTAGCAATCGTGGCAGATGATCGCCTAGATTTACCGAAGAAAGATCGGGGGCTCCACCAATCTGACATCTCAGGTTGATTTTATCTAGTTCTTCCCAATGCTTGATTCCGGATTTCCCTTCCCGCAATGCTTTTTCATAATTATCAACGCCAATTGCATTAGCGGATACGACTCCTAGTCCGGTTATTACAACTCTATGTTTTTCCAAAATTTATGCTTCTGATTTCACTACCATCCCTGCTAACTCTCCTTTGGCCACTACAGTTCCATCCTCTTTTTTACAGGAAACAGTGCATTTTAACTTTCCGAAGCGAAAATAGACTTTTTTTGACTCAACAATAAGTTTGTCTTCAGGGATTACCTTAGAGAGGAAATCAACATTGGCACTTGTGAAGGCTGGTAAAACCTTAGAATGCTCGTCTAAATCCATCAAATACATGGCTAGCGTTACTAGCCCGATCTGGCACATAATCTCAGTCAAGATCACACCAGGAACGACGGGATTTCCGGGAAAATGTCCTTCCAAGAAAAACTCGTCTTTTTTGATGGTATAGTTTCCAACAGCACCCTCTTCGTTGATGGAAGTGATCTCGTCAACAAACAAAAAGGGACGTTTGTACGGAAGAAGTCGTAATATTTTTTCGTAAGCACTCATATCAGATGTTCGCCTCCATCCACGTGAATCAGTGCACCATTAATCCATTTAGCTTCAGGTTGTGACAATAGATAAACCGTATTAGCCACGTCTTCAGGGGTAGTGAGTTTCTTGTACGGATTCCTTTTTTTCGATTGTTCAATTAATTCTTCAGCTCCGGGGATCAGTCGTAAAGAGGGCGTGTCTGTAACTCCAGCCTGAATAATATTGACAGTCATGCCTTTAGGAGCCAGCTCAATTGCCAGGTATCGTGAGAGTGTCTCTAGTGTGGATTTTGCTAGTGCAACAGCTCCATAACCTGCCCAAAATTTATCATTTCCTTCGGAAGTTAATGTCAATATTCGGCTGCCTTCACCAATTAAATTTCTATTTATAAGTTCATCAACCCATACGCGAAGATTGGTTCCCATCGCGTCTATTGTTAGAGCCAAATCTTGTGAGTTCAGTTTAGGGCCATCGGAAACAAAAGGTTTCAGATTTCCCCTTGAAACGGCATGAAGAACAATATCAAATTTTTTTATACCACCTTCGGAAATGTCACTTATACATTCGTGAATTTTTTCAGCGTTGGTTGCATCGATGTTAAAATTGGTAATTGAAATGTCATGATTGGATTTTAGTTCATTAATTACTGATTCCAGGTCGGCCAAACCCTGACGTCTGTCTCTGTGGATGATTGTGATATTGCAACCATGAGATGCTAGCTTTTTGACAGTCGCCAGTCCGATCCCGCTGGATCCACCAATGATCAATGCATGTTTGTTTCTCAACTCCATTAAGTCTTATTTTCAGAAAAAAGAGATTTGATGCAATTTCAATTATCGCAGCTAATTATGCTCAATAATTATCGAGCCTGTCTGCGACAAAGGCAGGCATTATGCTCCCATTACGTGAAACTACAAAAAATGACTAGAAATATTTGATGAAACAGGAGCGCTTTATTTTTCCAATGTCGATATCAAATTCACTCCAGGTGTTCAGCACATTTTTATTGTCTTCCAGCATTGGACCTGAGGCCATGTATTTAATGCCGTGCTTTTCATAGATTTTTTGCAGATAATCGAAAATAAGTGCATGCACGCCTAGCTTTTGATATTCCGGTTTCACACCGATCAAAAAGAGGTCCGCTGTGTCATTGTAATAAAAAGCTTTTAAGACATGAATAAAGCCAAAAGGATATAGTGACCCTTTGGCTTTTTGGAAGGCTTTTGAGAGTGATGGTAACGTCAATGCGAAACCGACTACCTCGTCTGATTCATTCACTACTACGCAAACAAAATCTTTTCTAATGAAGCCAAAATACTGCTCCACATAGTAATCTATTTGCTTCTGTGTTAGAGGGATGTAGCCATAAAGATTAGAGTAAGCTTCATTTAAAACATCAAATACTCCGGGAGCATATTTCAGGATCTCTTTGGCATTTTTGAAATCCTTTATTTTCACTTTATATCGATCCTGAATGAGCTTCACCACTCGACTTACCTTTTCAGGGTTCTTGGTCGGGGCTTTTCCTCTCAGTTCTACCCAAGTGGCGGCTATTTCCATGTTCCAGGCACGGAAATGATCAATATAGTAGGAGTGATTGTAAATGGTTGCTTGCGTCGCAATTTGATCAAAGCCTGAGATTAACGCACCTTCAAAATCCAGATCAGTAAATCCCATGGGACCATGAATTGCTTTTGCTCCTTTGTTTTCAGCCCATTTTTTGGCGGTGTTGAGCAATAGGTGTGAAACCTCTTTGTCATCTATGAAATCGATCCAGCCAAAACGAGCCAGCGACTTCTCTTTCAATTCCGGGTCTAATATGATAGCAGCTATCCTACCTGCTATTTTTCCATCTTTTTTAGCGACCCAGTATTGTGCTTCTGCATGGTCGAAAGCCGGGTTCTTGTCCTTTCTGAGCGTGCTGATCTCAAATTCGACAAGTGGAGTGACGTAGTAAGGGTTGCCTTTGTAAAGATCAAAAGGAAACTTGATGAATTGCTTGAGTTCCTTTTTGGTGTTGACTTCCTTTATTTCAAGTGACATCAGATTAGATTGTTTTCCTGATAGTATTTAAGTGCATCTTTGAATCCTTCCCTCAAAGATATTTCAGGCTTTTCAGAGGAGTGCCTTAAATCTGTTGTATGCAGGTCCCAATGCTGGGAAATCTCGTCAAATTTTTCGAGGGTAATTCCAGGTCTTTTGTTGATGAGTTTGTGCCAAACATCGGATGAGCCCATTGAGAACTTAGCCAGCCATTTCGGAAGGGGAAATGTTCTGATTCTTTTTTGAAAGAGATCTTTGAAGATTTCAACAAAATCACTGTGAAGGTATGTGTTGCCATCATTATAATGCAATGGACCAGTCTCTTTCTGCATATCCTGAACAACCATCCGTGCCAGGTCTGCTCCATGGATCATAGTCATGCGCTGCTTGCTGTCAGTGACAGGATAAATGCCCATTTTCGCTCCTTTAAAGAGCGGTAAGAATGCCTCATCTCCTGCACCATATATAGCCGTTGGCCGAACCAAAAGATGTTTGTTCATCTTTTCACTGATTACCTGCTCTGCCTGTAGTTTACTTTGGCCATAGTGAGAAACAGGTCGTTTTGTATTCGCAGGGCCAGGGGCTGCATAAGAGGAAGTGTAAACAAATACACCATCATCTTTAAGTAAATCGATTTCACCTAGTGCATCACAAATAGTAGTTGTTAATCCTACGTTGACCTGATAGTACTCCTCATTCTTAAGACTCACGGTCATGCCTGCATTGTGCAGAAAAAAGTCTACCTGACCAGCTTCTTGTTTGATAGTGGCAAACTGGGAGGTCAGATCTTTTCGGTAATCAATGTTTTTTACTTGAAGATTCTCATGTTTGGGTAGGAGAGAAGTGTTGGCTCCAACACGTATAAAAGCATAAACCTCCATCTGCTGACGGAGGCATTCTTTTACTAAGTATGATCCAAGAAAACCATTGGCTCCAGTGATCGCTACTTTCAACTTAAGCTACTTCGGTTTGACGTTTTACATCCAGTTCGTCAGCCACTTTCAAAATCTTGTCAATAGCAATGTCGATTTGTTCGATGGTATGAGTTGCCATCAGCGAGAATCGAATTAAAGTGTCAGTAGGTGCAACAGCCGGAGCAACAACCGGGTTAACGAAAACGCCTTCTTCAAACAGTCGCATCGTCATTTTGTACGCTTTCTCATTGTCGCGGATGTAGATTGGAATAATCGGGGTTTCCGCATATCCGGTATCAAATCCAAGTTCTTTTAATCGCTTCAATGAGTAGTTAGTATTTTCCCAAAGCTTTAGTCTTCTGGAGTCATCAGACTGCATGATTTCTAAAGCTGCGATGGTCGCAGCAGTTGATGAAGGTGTCATGCTTGCACTAAAAATGAGTGAACGAGCTACGTGTCTGATATACTGAATGGTTTCTTTATCACCAGCGACAAATCCACCTAATGAAGCAAGGGACTTACTAAACGTACCGCCAATCAGCTCCACATCATCGGTCACACCAAAATGATCAGGCGTTCCTCTTCCATGGTCACCAAGTACGCCAACGGCATGAGCACAGTCGCTCATAACAGAGGCGTTGTATTTTTTTGCTAGTTGAACTATTTCCGGAAGCTTGGCAATGTTTCCTTCCATGCTGAAAATGCCATCCACTACGATTATTCGATGATTTGCATCTTGCAGATTAGCGAGTTTCTTTTCCAGTGCCTGCATATCATTGTGTCGAAAAACAACCGTGGAAGCATCACTAAGCTTTGCTCCCTCGTAAATCGAGGCGTGATTCAATCGATCTAATAACAGGGCATCACCTTGCTTGGCTATTGAAGGCAAGACACCAAGGTTTACCTGAAAGCCGGTACTGAAAACAAGGGCTTCTTCTTTGTTGAGGAACTGGGCGAGCATGTTCTCTAGCTTTTCATGCATATCTGTGGTCCCATTCAAAAATCTGGAACCCGAACAGCTGGATCCATATTTTCTAACAGCTGACTCGGCAGCCTCTATCACTTTTGGGTGGGTAGTAAGACCCAAATAGCTGTTTGATCCAAACATCAAAACATCTTTCCCATTCACCTTCACTTCAGTCTCTTGCTTGGACTGGAAAGTTCGGAAAAAAGCATAGTATCCGTTCTTCTTAGCGTCCTCTGCCAGCTTGAAGGTTGAAAATCGTTCTCTCAGAAAATTCCCCATTCCGCAAAAATAGTTATATCACTTGGAAACATTTTCGTAACATTGAGATTTGAATCGAAAGCTTCATCTTTTTTTAATACAAAAATCATTTCATTTTGAATCTTGTAATCCTCGCTGCAGGTAAAAATACCCGATTAGACACAGGCATTCCAAAAAGTCTGGTCACTTTAAATGGTGAAACGTTAATGTCGCGCCATATTCGAATTTTTAAGAGCTATGGTGTAAAAAAGTTTTGCATTATCAGCGGCTATGGTGCTGATAAACTCCAGGATGCTCTTCCAGATCTTTGTAAAACACATGATGCTGATATAACTATACTTCATAATGAGAGGTTTGATTTGGAGAATGGTTTTTCAGTTTTTAGAGCGAAGGAATGGGTAGAACAAAATGAAATGTCAGACTTTTTTCTTACGATGGGCGATCACGTCTTCGATCCGGAATTCGTTGGTGAGTTTGTGAAAAAATCCAGCGGTTTGGAGACCACACTTCAACTAGCTGTTGATATGCCTGGGGAATCAAACAATCACATCGATATTGATGATGTAACCAAAGTACTCGTAGATGATGAGGGGTTCATTAAGTCGATAAGCAAAAAGATTCCGGAGTACAACAGGTATGATACGGGTCTTTTCCGATTAAAATCAGAAGTTTTTGAAGTGTTTCAGCAATCATTTGATCAGAAAGAGTACACCATTTCCGAGTCAGTTTCAAAGCTGATTGACGGGAGGGAAGCTAAGTCCGTACTAGTGGAGGGGTACACCTGGAATGATGTGGACAATCCAGATGACCTCCAAAGTACTATTAAGCTGATGGATCAAAAACGACTATGATCAGTCGTAATAATCCAGTCCTAAGTTTGTTATAAGCGTTTCGCCAGCCAGGTGACGAAGCGTATTCTTCAACTTCATCAGCTGAACAAAAATGTCATGCTGTGGTTTCAGACCTTTCAGCGCCTGTGGCGATTTTAGGTAGAATGATAACCACTCCTGTATTCCTTTCATGCCTGCACGCTGTGCAAGATCCAGGAACAATGCCAGATCAAGAACAAGTGGAGCAGCAAGAATAGAGTCCTTACAAAGGAAATCTACTTTGATCTGCATTTTGTAACCAAGCCATCCGCGAATATCGATATTATCCCATCCTTCTTTATCGTCACCTCTTGGTGGGTAATAGTTGATTCTTACTTTATGATATAAGTTTCCATATAGTGTAGGATGCAATTCAGGCTCAAGTACTTGCTCAAGCACACCTAGCTTAGATACTTCTTTCGTTTTGAAGTTGTCCGGATCATCCAATACTTCACCATCCCGGTTTCCAAGGATGTTTGTAGAGAACCATCCGTCGATTCCGAGTGATCTTGCTTTCAAACCTGGGGCAAGGATCGTTTTCATCAATGTTTGGCCTGTTTTGAAATCTTTACCTGCGATAGGAGCACCGGTCTGCTTAGCTAGTTCTACAAGGCAATCTACGTCACAAGAGAGGTTAGGTGCGCCGTTTGCATAGGGTACACCCATTTTTATTGCCGCATAAGCATAGATCATACTTGGAGGTATATCCGGATGGTTGTTTCGAAGACCTTCTTCAAACTTTTCAATTGTCGAATGAACTTCTCCTTCTTCAATGTAAATCTCAGTAGACCCACACCACACCATCACCACACGCTCACAGTTGTTTTCTTTTTTGAAATTCTTGATGTCCTCCATCAACATCTCAGCAAGCTCCATTTTGTTGGCACCTTTTTTATAGTAGCTGCCTTCCAGTCTCTTTACGTAATTTTTGTCAAAGACCGCTTTCATGGGCTTGATTTGCTCTAGCTCCTCTTTAAGGTCATTAAGAAGGTCCTTATCCAAAACTTTCGCGTGCATTGCGGCCTCATAAGCATTGTCTTCGAATATATCCCAGCCGCCAAGCGCAACATCCTCGAGAGATGCTAAAGGCACAAAGTCCTTGATGAGAGGGTTCCGTTTTTCTGTTCGTTTACCAAGACGGATGGTGCCCATTTGAGTGAGGGAGCCGATAGGTTCTGATAAGCCTTTTCTAATGCTCAATACCCCGGCCATGAAAGTGGTGGCAACTGCACCCATTCCTGGTGTAAGGATTCCTAATTTACCGTTCGGTTTTTGGATTGTTGATTCTGACATGTGTTTTCTATTAATCTTGTATCAAATCATCTGTCATAAATAAGGATGACCCTCCCTAAAACTGAGCAGAAATTTTCCGCAAAATAAATTAATCCATAGCGGATAATCTTAACGAATTGATATTTTGATTGTAAAATGCCTCTAATTCTATCCTTTTGCTAACTTGTTTATGTTTGAAAGATATTCATATGACAGCCCAACTGGTAAAGCTATATCCTGAAAATCCTGAAAGAAGGAAGATTGAAGAGGTCGCCAAAGTCCTACGGAATGGAGGTGTGATTATTTATCCAACCGACACAATTTATGGACTAGGGTGTGATATTTTCAACCAGAAAGCCATTGAGCGAATTCGTATCCTAAAGGGGATAAAGGGTAAGCATCTGAATTTATCATTCATTTGCTATGATTTAAGTCACATTTCTGAATATGTGAAGCACCTGGATACCCCAACGTTTAAGTTGATGAAGAAGTCACTTCCAGGGCCGTACACTTTTATTCTCGAATCTTCCTCGAAAGTTCCTAAAATCCTGAATGTAAAGAAGAAAACAGTCGGTATTCGGGTGCCGGATAATAATATCCCACGTGAGATTGTAAAGGAGCTTGGCAACCCAATCATAACCACCTCCATACATGATGATAATATTCAAGATCATGCGACGGATCCCGAATTGATTTATGAAGATTTTAAAAACCTGGTGGATGTTGTGATTGACGGGGGATACGGACAAGTGCACCCAAGTACGGTGATTGATTGTACAGGCATTCAGCCAGTTATTGTGAGAGAAGGTATGGGAGATGTCAACATCATTGCATGAGGAAGATCGTTATTGAGCCACACTATTTAGGTTGCCTCGAATATTATGCATTGTTGATGCAGTATGATGAGGTTTGTCTTGAAGTAAATGATTCATTTCCAAAGCAGACTTATCGCAACAGAACCTATTTTCTTATTTCGAACAAGGTTCAACCCTTGATCATCCCGGTTCGGTATTCAACCGGTTCTCCTACCAGCAAAGTAGTGGTTGACTATTCTCAAAAATGGGTCAAGGATCATTGGGGTGCGTTTTATTCAGCGTATGGTAAAGCACCTTTTTTTGAATATTTCGGTGAAGAATTCAAAGGCATATGGGATCGTAAAATCCCAGAATTGGTCATGCTTAATGTCGCGTTTATGAAATTGATTCTGCGTGTATTGCAAAAAGACCTAACTATCTCATTCACAGAAGACTTCCAAACAGAGTACGATGCAGATTATCGAAATCTGATCAATCCCAAGAAACCTTTTTCTGATCGAAAAATATATCACCCATATTCTTATCCGCAGCTTTTTGGTGATAACTTTGTCCCAAATCTGAGTATCGTTGATTTGATTATGTGTGAGGGGTCAAATGCGGCACATATTTTGACCAACTCATACGCAGGAAAGTGATCAGGCAAGTGACTGTTCATCGTTACATAAAGTATTTCGACGAGAGATTGAACAAATCTGAAACTGCTCACGTTTTTTCATCTACATTAAGGGATATTTCTTCGTATATCCTATATTTTTACTAAAAAGCGAAAGGCAAAACGCATGTCAAAAGAGGCAAAATTTTCAAACAGAGTCAAAGAAGTCATCTCACTAAGCAGAGAGGAAGCTCTACGGTTAGGGCACGACTATATTGGCACAGAGCACCTCTTACTGGGTATGATCAGAGAGGGAGAAGGTGTGGCTGTGAGCGTAATGAAAAAGCTTGGCTTGTCCATGAAAGAATTACGTTCGGCAATTGAGCAAGCCACAAAAGGGACAGCAACCAGCAATGTTAAAAACCTGGCGAACATTCCATTAACTCGTCAGTCAGAAAAAGTATTGAAGATTACATACTTGGAGGCAAAAATCTTCAAGAGTGCATTAATAGGTACTGAGCATTTACTGCTTTCTATCCTTAGGGATGAAGATAACCTTGCAACCCAAATACTGGAGAAGTTCGAAGTGAACTATGACTTGGTTAAGGAGATGCTTGAGTATCAAACAGAGAATCCAATGGCATCTGCAGATACTGATGATCCCAACGATGAAGGTGACGAGCTATATTCCAGTACACCTAGAGGTTCTGGCAGATCGTCTGCTGGAAAGGATAAAGGAAGCGAAAAATCAAGAACACCTGTCCTTGATAATTTTGGCCGTGACCTTACCAAATTGGCTGAAGAGGATAAACTTGACCCGATCATTGGCCGGGAAAAAGAAATTGAGCGAGTAGCTCAGGTATTGAGCCGTAGAAAGAAAAACAATCCTATTTTAATTGGTGAGCCTGGTGTGGGAAAAACAGCAATTGCTGAAGGACTTGCATTGAGAATTTCTCAGAAAAAGGTATCAAGAATTCTATTCGGTAAGCGTGTTGTGACTCTTGATTTAGCGTCACTGGTGGCAGGAACAAAATACCGTGGACAATTTGAGGAGCGAATGAAAGCAGTGATGAATGAGATTGAGAAATCTCCTGAAGTTATTCTTTTCATTGACGAGCTTCATACCATTGTTGGTGCTGGAGGAGCATCCGGATCGCTTGATGCATCTAACATGTTCAAGCCAGCATTGGCAAGAGGGGAAATCCAATGCATTGGAGCTACCACACTCGATGAGTATCGTCAATATATCGAAAAGGATGGTGCGCTGGCACGTCGCTTCCAGATGGTGATGGTAGATGCAACTTCACCTGAAGAGACGCACAAGATTCTTGAAAACATTAAAGATAAGTACGAGAATCATCACCATGTAAATTATACCCCGGAAGCGGTAAAAGCATGTGTGACGCTTTCTGACAGATATATTTCCGATCGATTCCTTCCGGATAAAGCGATTGATGTGTTGGACGAGGCTGGTGCCAGAGTTCACATAAACAACATTAATGTGCCTAAGATTATCACTGAACTGGAGGAGCAGATTGAGGATGTGAAGAAGGAGAAAAACAAGGTAGTGAAGAGCCAGAAATATGAAGAGGCTGCTCAGTTAAGAGACCGTGAAAAGAAATTGATTGCTCAATTGGAGGATGAGAAAGCCAGATGGGAGGAAGAAACTCGAACGAAGCGATATGAGGTAAGTGAGGAAAATGTGGCTGACGTGATTGCTATGATGACTGGCATTCCTACCAAGCGAATTGCTGAAAACGAAAGTGCGAAGCTTTTGACAATGGGCAAAGAGCTAGAAGGAAAAGTAATTGGCCAAAACGAGGCAATCAAAAAATTAGCAAAAGCTATTCAGCGAACCAGAGTTGGATTAAAGGACCCAAGAAAGCCGATCGGCTCTTTTGTTTTCCTTGGCCCAACAGGTGTTGGTAAGACTGAAATGGCGAAAGTCCTTTCTACTTTCTTATTTGACAAGGAAGATTCACTCATCAGAATTGATATGAGTGAATATATGGAGAAGTTCTCCGTGTCACGATTGGTGGGAGCGCCTCCGGGATATGTTGGTTATGAAGAAGGTGGTCAGCTTACCGAGAAAGTAAGAAGAAAGCCTTACAGTGTGGTTCTTTTGGATGAAATTGAGAAGGCTCACCCGGATGTGTTTAATATCCTGCTTCAGGTGTTGGATGATGGTGTGCTTACTGATGGGCTGGGAAGAAAAGTTGATTTCAGGAATACACTGATTATCATGACATCAAATATTGGAGTACGGGATCTGAAAGATTTTGGTGCTGGAATTGGTTTTGCTACGCAAAGTCGAAAAAACAGTATGGACGAAATCATGAAGTCCACCATCCAGAATGCTTTGAAGAAAACTTTCAGTCCTGAATTCCTGAACAGGTTGGATGACGTGATCATTTTCAATTCTTTGGAGAAAGAAGACATCTTCAAGATCATTGATATCACACTTGGTAAATTATTCTCAAGAATTACCGATCTGGGTTATTCAATAGATTTAACCAAGAAAGCCAAAGAGTTCTTAGCAGAGAAAGGATATGATCCACAGTATGGAGCACGTCCATTGGCAAGAGCAATACAAAAGCACCTGGAAGATCCAATAGCCGAAGAGATTCTGAAAGGTGAGATTCAGGAAGGTGATACCCTTGTTGCAGACTGGGATGGTAAAAAAGAGGAATTGAATATTAAGTTGAAGAAGAAGAAAACCAGTAGCAAAGCCCAGGACAAGAAAGAGAAGTAAGTTCATATCTTAAGGGATAGGATCTATCCCTTATTTTTTATGATTTAGGTTTATAATATAAACTTATTTATATTTGAATCGTTATTATAAAAAAATGTGTAATTATGAGTGACAAAGAATTATCTAAAGACGAGAGTTTGGCTCTGATCACAGAGATGATTGGGCAAGCTAAGCGAAATGTAGCCAAGGGAGGAAGTTTTTACTTTTTGCTTTGGGGATGGGTGGTTATGATTGCCAACCTGGGACACTATTTGATTGCTACTTTTGACTGGTATGAACATCCATACATTGTGTGGTTGTTAACTATTCCCGCAGCTATTGCATCCATGGTGTATGGCGCAAAAAGGAGCAAAGAAAGTGCAGTAAAAAGTCACCTGGATAGTTTGTATAGTCAAATATGGTTGGCTGTTTTTGTTGGAGTCATAATTATCCTATTTTTCATGGATAGCGTGAACTATAATATCAATGCGATCATTTTGACTTTCGCAGGAATAGGAACTTTTATATCCGGTCAGGCATTGCGTTTTACTCCTTTAATCATGGGAGGTATTGCTTTATGGATAGCAAGTGTTGTTGCGTTCAATTTGAATCCAATTGATCAGTACCTTGTGGGAACAGTCGGTATTTTAGCAGGATATTTAGTTCCAGGATATTTACTTAGAAAGGCAGAAAAATGAGTTTTGCACAATTAGATCCGTTGTTACATTCCCAGCTTCGGTTAGCTATAATGTCTCTATTGATTGGGGTGGATTCTGCAGAATTCGTTTTCATCAAAGAAAAGACGGGAGCTACTGCCGGAAACCTGAGTGTGCAGCTGGATAAACTTTCAAATGCAGGATATATCAGTGTGACTAAATCATTCAAAGGTAAGAAACCACTAACCACTTGCAGCATTACCAAGGTGGGGATAAAAGCCTTTGAAGACTATGTTAATAACTTGAAACAATACATTGAGTAATTTTTTTGAATATAAAGTTTATAAAATAAAGTAGTTTAAATATTGTCAATTATGAAAAGTATCGTATTAGCAGTTTTGATGATGCCGGGAATTTGTTTTCTGGCTGAATCACAAGAACAGATGAAAAAACTTGAGCCTATGGTTGGGAACTGGAAAGGAGGAGGATGGTATATGGATCAGGCAGGGAAAAGGTATGAATTTACTCAACAGGAGGAGATATCTAAAGAGTTGAGCAATACCGCGTTATTAATAAAAGGCAAGGGATTTTCTGATGGAGAAGTTATTCATGATGCAATGGCAGTTGTATCGTATGACTCTACCTCTGGTGATTACAATTTTCACTCGTTTCTATCTGATGGTAGAAAAACAGATGCAAAGCTAAAAGTGATTGGTGATGGTGAGTTTGAGTGGGGGTTTAAAATACCCAATGGATTGATTAAGTATTCCATTCAAATCGCGAATGATCAATGGCATGAGAAAGGAGAGTTTTCTCCCGACGGGTCTAACTGGTATCCCTTTATTGATTTTAATCTTTCCAGAAAATGATTCACAGGGAGCTTTTAAGCTCCCTTTTTTAATACCCACCCCAATATTTCCTTAAAAACCACTCAGTGGAGAACAGCATAAATATGATCAGATACCACCACCAGGCTCTATAGAGTGGAACCAGTTCTTCCTTACTTTTGATTACTGACTTAAAATCACGTTTATTTATTTCATCAATTAAGCGATCCAACTCATTGAAATGGGCGTAGCTTCCTCCTGTCTTGTTACTCAGGTTTTTCAAAAGTCGATGATCGGCTGTCAGGTTGAGAAATTCCGGATTGATGTTCTGGATTGAAAACTCTCCCTGATCTGTGAGAATTTTGTCACCTACCTTGACCTGGGCCTGATAGGTATAGATTCCGGGTGCTAAGATCGGTGACCGAAAAGTTGAGTTGTATTCCGAATCTGTAAAATTGTAGTTTTGAGTTTGATCAGATTCTGATGTGAGAGTTATTTGGATATTATTCCCATAAATTCTCTCATAGATATCATTGTAGACCTCAACATCAAAAAGTGCAGGTTCTGAATCATTGAAACTATTCTCCCTTACATTAAATCTAAATTGCTTTTTGTCGTTCTTTACAGACAGAAACTGAATCGTTTTTGTGATCAGGTTTTCAAATTGAGTTGCATTTTCATTAATAGCTGCTTCTTGTAATTTCCATTTCCAAATATTCTGACCAAGCAAAAGGGCGCTTTTTTGTGAACCATCATTATAGACCGCCATGAGAGGCTTCTGTGTTTTCACATTTCCCAGTTGCTGGTACATTAAGACTTCTACCGGACCACTCAGGGAATAATTCCCAAAAGGAACTTCAATCGGCGGGTATTCTTCAAAAGCAGAAGCGTCTTCGATTTTGAATTTGCTAAAATTCTGGTTGAAAGATCCCACCACCTTATCAGGTTGTGAACCCCGACGTTCAATATTGATATAAGGAAGAGTTTTGTTTGCAGAGGTTATGGAACTCTCATTGCTTAGAATGTACCAGAGTCCAGGATTTTCTTTTGGGGTGAATTGAACTCCTGATGTAAATGCTCCGTGAAACACCACTACATCATAAATATCATTTGGCTTCTCGCTCTGAATTTCAGGGATATAGACATCTGTTTCATAATTACCAGTAGCCTCAAGGGTACTTCTGATGGCTTTAATATCCGGGTGCGGTGAGTTGGCTACAAAAAGTACTTTTTGCCTACCATCGATCACTTCCATGAAAATATTTGACTGATTGTTTTCAAATGTTGATTCGCCTTCCATTGGAGAGATATGAGCCACCAGATGTCTGAGCCCTTCTTCATTGGATTTAATGACAAATTCTACTTCCTCGATGGTATTTCGTAAACGAACCTTTTCCTCAGCAATCAAATTGCTCCCTTCCCTTAGTTGAACAGAAACCTGTTGATTATCATATCCTTCCTGATTTACTTCAAGTTGAATAGGTGTCTCATTGTCTTTGTAGGTTACTTTATTGTATAATGTCCGGGAGATACTTATATCTTTTGGAGGGATGGTGTCTCCCAGTCCAAGGGTGAAAACTGGTGTGATATAATTTTTATAAAGTGGTGAGCTACCCCTGTTATAAATACCGTCTGTTGCCAGCAGAATTGTAATAAAATTTTTGTTTTCAAGCTTATCCTTCGTTTGATCCACTAGCTCAGATAGACTGGTTGTGGGAGCATTGAAATCAAGGGAATCCGTGAATGTGATAACTGAAACTTCTATGTCATTTTTTTCAAAATTTTCTTTAAGCTTTGAAATTCCCTTTAAAATGTTTTCTGCTGAATCATTACGTTGAATAATGGATTCAGAATTATCCAAAGCTATACCAATGACTGGTTTTTCAACCGTGTTGGTAACATGGCGAACAGATGGTGATAGCAGTAATAGAAGGATTGCCAGGATGGCAAAAAAACGGATAGATGCCAGCAGCCAGTTTTTTGTATGATTCCACGGCACATTTTTTTGTGTATACAAAAAGTAAGAAAGACCTGCCGCCAGCAAGACGATTAGCAAAACCCACCAGCCGGAATATTCTAGTTGAAGAAAGCTTCTATCCATGAAGTTTTTATTCGGTTCGAATCATTGAATTTGCCTGAACTTGAAATCTAATTCAAAAGAACAATACGAAGCATCTTTTTGATAGATACTATTTTTTGTTGAGTGGCTAATTCAAGAATCCGGATACTTCATTTGCCGAGACTTTATTGAGAGTTATGCGCTCGAATCTGCCGGCGACAAAAGTAGTGCCTAACACCAGCAATGAATTATCATTTCCTTGTTTGATCGATGCAAAAGTGAAAGGGTTAAGATATCCAATTCGATGCATACCACTTACTTCACCGTCAGAGCTATAAAAATTCAGCAGAATTTGTCTGCCTTTGGTTTCGCTTGCAAAAACAGAATAGGTTTCTCCATCAGAATAATTGATTATCTGTGCAGGAGTGTATGGTTTGACCTCAGCCATATTTCCTGTGAAAAGGTCAACACTGGAAGTGGTGCCGCCTGTTGAAAGAGTAGCAGATGCCAGCTGAAAGTTTGCATCAAATTGATAACCTGCAACGGCAAAATCGCTTCCTGTTAAATGCATAACAGCTCTTAATCCCGCATTGCTGGCCTGCCCTTGCACTACTCCGCTCGGAGAGTCAGAAAAATCGGTAAATACGAGTGACAAACTATAATTATAGAAACCATTGAAATAATAATTACCAGCAGATACTTCACCGCAAAAGAAAGGAAGTGGGCGCTCTGTAGCATTCAGGTAATGATTGATGATTTCCTCCTGAACATCATCGCCGGGTCCAATGGGATAACTATTGCCTCCTACAAACGAGCCATCCAGTGAGATTTCAGATATCTCTGTTTCCTGAGTAAGGGGATCATAACTCTGGAGAAGAAAATTACCATTGCTAATCACTGCAGAAGAAAGTGGATAATTTAAACCGCCTATTGAAACTTCCGTTTGGATTTCCAGTTGCGGGTTTACTCCTATCAGTACAGCTTCTAGCGAAGTAGGATTCATGGCAAAAAAGTAGCTGTTGCTATCTGTTTCATTCAGGTACATCTTCCCCACGGGTACTACATAATCGTCCAGGTCCACTTCAAACTCATAGTTACCTTCCTTATCGATTTTGAGAAGACGAACACCCATAAAATCAGATTTGGATAACTCGGTTCCGGTCAGGATAATGAAACCATCCACTGTCTCCACTACGTCGATGGGTTTATAGTTCACATCCAGGTCAGAGTCATCATAAATTTTTAAAAATGACTCGCTCAGAGAAGGCTCATCGTCGGCACAAGAAAGTAGAAAAGGAACAAGAACAAGAAAGAGGATTCTTGTAATCCTACTTCTAAGTTTTTCTTTGTGGTAGTATTTATGATTTGTGCACATGTTCTCTCAAATAAATGGCTGGGCATCCATGCCCTAATAGGCTTTGAATTGTTGGTCGATAAATCGGAATGGAAAAACAAAACTTAGCGAAATATTAACATCCCTCAGGTAAATCTCATCGTTCGTTTCCCCTAATGAAGCTAACTCGTTTTCTCGCGTGTTGGGCTGAGTAGCCGAAGTAAGTGAGTGTTTGTAATTCACTTCAAAAACCGTTCGAATGTTCCAGTAGTCAAGATTCACACCTAATCCTCCAGAAACCCCTGAAAAAGGTTTAAACGCATCTTTTATGCCTAATGAGGTCGACCCACCATCAGAGGTCAGAGGGTTACCGGATGAGTAATCAATCTGAGTGATATCCACCTCTTTTTGAGCAGATAGTATACGTGAATGGAAGCCGCCAACCATGACAAAAGGCCGGATCTTTCCCGATCGAATCACATCATATTTGATCATTAAAGGCAGTTCCAGTATATCCACTCGTTGCTCTACGTCGTATCGAGTCTCAAATCGATTCCCTGATGTTTCTCCTCTCCACTCAAGAGCACTATTGTATTTGAATCTGCTTCTTTTATAAGCAGGTTGAAATGATGCAGAGAACCCTTTGTGATAAAAGTTCATCTCCAGTCCAACATGTGCACCAGGTAAGGCAAAGTCATCATAACTTTTTTGAAGACTATCAGCATTGTAGTCAATCGGGCTAAAGCCGGTATTCCGAGTTTCAGGAAAGGCTTGTGTGTAGTTCATTCCTACTTTTATTCCTAACCAGAATTGAGTGTCCAGAAAGGACTCCAACGGGTTTTTATCGGGTTTCTTTTGAGCAGTGAGAGCGCTCGAGATAAGAACAAGCATCAGAAAGCTGATGACCTTATTTACGGATGATGAGCCTTTTTGTATCATCTAACATTTCAGATTTAGCTTTTATAAAATAGAAACCAGGGCTAAACGAATCTAACATAAATGAAAATGTGTGGTCACCCGGAGATAACCTTCTACTGCTTTGAGCTACAATATCTCCCCTGACATTGATTAGCTGCACACTTACATCCTGATAGTTGTTCACAAATATTTTTGCCTGCGCATAATTGGAAGCAGGATTCGGATATACTGATTCAATCCGGTAGTTTTTCTTTATATAGTCCTTTTCGCCAAGGATCACCTCTTTGATGAGATCCATTGGCTCATAATTTCCGCCTTGCGGATTTGGCCCTTCAATGAAATCCCGGAAAAAGATGTCGTTTGAAATAACCGATCGATCGACTCCCATCCATTCATGCAGAATGTTTGCATAGAGTTGCCGATAGTCAAATTGCATACCTACATTGCTTTGAGAAACATCCGGAACGGTTCCATAAATTCCGGGTTTTACACCCAAACCAAACATCATTACCGGACCTCCGGTACCATGATCACTTCCATAACTTCCATTCGAACCCACTCTTCTCCCAAACTCAGACATGGATATTGTTAGCACGCGATCTTCAATACCCCGTGATCGTAAATCTTTTTGGAATGCCTGCATGGCAGATGATATATGATAAAGAAGTGCCGAGTGCATACCCATGGTGGAATCGTAATCCTCAACCTGGGATGCGTGTGTATCAAAGCCACCCATTTTTACTAGGAACACTTTGGTCTTCACACCACCAGCCAAAAGTCGCGCAACTAGTTGTAATTGCCCGCTAAGAGGGTTTCTTCTGGCTCCTTGCGGAGCATTAAAGGGGTAGGTTTCAGGATAAGTAACTGATGTCTCAGCCGCTGAGTCATAAATTTCAGCGAGTCGCTTGATGTATGTTTCTGACTTGTCCTCCAGACCTAAAATCCAATTCATTTCCTGACCATAGGGGGAGTTATTTAAAAAAGACGGGGGATTTCCTCGTGGATCCACTCCCTCGTCCACATACCCTTCGAGTTGATCAATCAGGTTAGCAATGTTTCCGGGACTACTACCTAGAGAGATTGATGTAGGAATATTTCCTTCCTGATGGAAAAGGAGTGAAACGTCATTTCCCATTTCAAGTGCCAGTGGATCTGGCATATCATTCGTTGGAAAATCGTTAGGATAACTTAAAGGCTCATATTCTGTACCCAAATACCTACCGATCCAACCAGAGCTGAAGTAGTCATCCGCATCACCCCCCATGAACCAGATGTCACGTCCTCTAAAGTGGGATCCGTTGTTGTTTTCATAAGATACACCTTGAAAGACAGCTGCTTTTCCGGTATCATAAAGTCGTTTGAAGCCCTGCATGTCCGGATGTAAGCCTACCTGTTCTTCGCTGGCTACAGTGCTATCAAGTGGAATCAGTGTGCGATTTCCTACTTTATAAGGTATAGCAATATTGGCTCGACGACTATAGTATTCATCATAATTGGAGATCGGGATGATCGTATTCAGTCCATCATTTCCGCCATGCAATTGCAGAATGATCAAGACGCGATCATTTGTGCTTTGCTGAGCAATTCGTTGTATGTCTTCATGGCCAGCAAGGAGTTTTAGTGGAACACCTTGAAATGCGATGGGAGCACCTGCTGCAAAACCAATTTGTTTTAAAAAATTCCTTCTTTTCATAGCCGCTACATTAATTGGTACTCAGGTGATTGAAGCATGGAGTTGAACAAGTTGGAGAGCTGATTTCTTACCGTTTCCTGACCTATTCCATTAGTCCATCGATTCGTCCAGGCTGCTTCAGGATCTGGATCAATCTGTGGTGAGAATAGAAATGCAGACAAAAAATAATTTAACCGTTCAACGGTAAGTTCACCCACATCAGGAGTATCAAATGTTAGATTTTCTGCGGTCGGCAATAAATATTCAGAGATTGCAATAATCAAGTCTCTGGCGTCAGCGGCTACCGTTCCAAAATTGTCCTGAACGAACTGTAGAATGTCCACCTGTCCCATCTCAAGATCTGTTTCAGGTGTGATGGAAGCACGAATAAAATTATACCTGTTGGTCAGGTAATTTGTCGTGATCCAGCTTCTGTTGAAAATAGGAAACTGGTGATAGGCCGGATAACCTGCTACTTCGAAAGGCTCATAGTAATCCATTCCCTGTCGATCAATTTCACCAAGAAGGCTTCCGGCAAATTCGTAATAGTTCGCAAGGTCGGTTTCATAGTCAGGAAGCTGGATTTCAAAATTCCGCATAAACCCGAGTACCAAATCAACGGGCGACTTTATGATTGCACCGAAGTTGTTATCATCTTCACCAGCCTCAGCTTCATAGAAATGCTGACTTGTAAACAATGCTTGCAGTACCGGCTGAATTTTAAATTCGTTTGCTACGAATATGTCAGCCATTTCCTGAATGATATCATCCTGAAGTGTTTGATCAATTTGATGATAGACAAAGAAGCGATAAATTTCTCGACAGATCGCTCTTGGTGTTTCCTCCTGATCGTAAATCAGATCCACAAACTGACTGATTTCGTCGATTACACTTTCTTCGGTAGGACTTCCTGCCTGAAGCAAATCAGTATCAGGAGTGACCACTCCATTTCCCATCCTGGAGCTGAATGTCTTTGTTCCTTCTTCATGACTGGTGGCTATGGTTCCACCACGCACGACACCCCTGGGAAGTCCTGTTTCTTCATCAATGTTTGAAAAAGTATCGTCAACATTAAATCCTGAAAGCACTTTTGCTCCCGCTTGCACATCTTCCTCAGTGAAATAAAAATAGTCACCCTGAAACTCCGGTTCAGGCACATTCCCTTCAAGGCCTCTGCCTACTGAATAAAGCTCAAGTAGTTCACGCGCATAGTTTTCGTTTGGACTTCCTTTCACATTGTATCTTCCATCTAAGAAAACCAGCATGGCATTATCCACACCTAGTTTTTTCGTGAGTTGCTTAAAATTTCTTGGAACAATAATATCGGGATCCATCGGGTCATCAGCAGGGATAGCAATATCATCTTCATCAAAAGCAAAAAGTCTGAAAAGTGCTTGCTGATAATATAGAGCCCTGGAATTTCCAACAACCGATTTTTTTGTGGTAAAGTGTGTATGAAAAAAGTAAACGAGCCGCTCCCGGAATATGTAGGAGAGTTTGTCGGCCTCATCAACACCATTTCCGAGCATCTGACCAATATGCCAGGCCAAAAAATATCTTTCCAGTTCAAAACCTTCGCTTTGAGGAGCAAAAGCTCCTGTAATCCATTCATTACCGGATAATGGATCAATCGGTAAAACCGGATCCGGGAGTGCATTATTAAAAAGCTGATCAACTGCTTGTGCCGGAGTAAGTGCGGCGAAGGAGTCAATCTCAGCAATAGACCCTGCCAGACAAGTCCGACGAAGAAGGTGAGCAGCTCTTTTTCTGCCCAATGTACTGGTGACTTCTACAAGTGGCATTTAGAGCTGTTTGAAAATGTAACAGGAAATTTAACGCATTTATTATAAAATAAATGATAAAAAATCTCTGAATAGTTTAATTGATTGTTATGACAATAAAAAACCCACCATTTTTGGTGGGTTCATCATTTAAATATTAAATTCTTTTTTATCAAGTCAGCATTCCGCCATCTACCTGGATCGTTTGTCCGGTGATATAGGAAGACATATCTGATCCGAGGAAAATGCAAGCATTCGCCACATCTTCCGGAGCACCACCTCTTTTCAATGGGATCGCATCTCTCCAGCTTTGTACGGTCTTTTCATCCAATGCATCAGTCATTTCTGTTTCTATAAAGCCAGGGGCGATAGCATTACATCTAATCCCTCTTGATCCCAGCTCCAGTGCCACCGATTTAGTAAAGCCGATGATTCCGGCTTTCGACGCAGCATAATTAGCTTGTCCGGCATTTCCTTTTACTCCTACTACAGACGACATATTGATAATGGAGCCACTTCGCTGTTTCATCATCGTTCTGCATACAGCTTTCACAGTATTGAAGCAGGACTTCAAATTGATATTTTGAATGGTATCCCAATCTTCTTCACTCATACGCATTAGAAGGTTGTCTTTAGTGATGCCAGCATTATTTATTAGTATGTCCAGCGATCCAAAATCCTCTACCACACTATTAATCAAATCCTGAGCTGCCTGGTAATCAGATGCGTCTGACCGATATCCCTTTGCCTTGATTCCTCGTGCAGCCAGCTCTTTTTCAAGCGCCTCTCCCTTTTCAACGCTAGACAAATAAGTGAACGCAACATTTGCGCCTTGCTCAGCATATTGCTCAGCTATGGCCTTACCAATTCCTTTGGATGCCCCGGTGATGAGTGCTGTTTTTCCTTCTAGTAGTTTCATGTGTTGAGTGATTCAAAATTTATGGTCAAAGATAATGATTGACAGAAGACTGCTCAGTCCTTAATTTCCACAACTTTTCGAGTTAAATTTGCGCCTCAATTTAAAATCTATAAAGCATGGCATCTAAATATGATCTAATTGTAATCGGAAGTGGACCTGGTGGATATGTTGCAGCTATCAGAGCATCTCAACTTGGAATGAAAGTTGGGGTAGTGGAAAAGGCTGAGCTTGGAGGTGTGTGTTTGAATTGGGGATGTATCCCAACCAAAGCGCTTTTGAAAAGTGCACAGGTTTTTGAATATATCAATCATGCGGATGATTACGGGATCAAAGTAAAAGATGCAAAAGCTGATTTTTCCGGAATGGTGAAAAGAAGCCGGGAGGTAGCCGGAGGAATGAGTAAAGGAATTCAATTCCTTTTCAAGAAAAATAAGATTGATCACATTGCCGGACATGGTACCCTGAAGAAAGGTAAGAAAGTAGAGGTGAAGGATGATAAGGGCAAAGTGACGACTTATGATGCGAGTCATATCATTCTTGCTACCGGTGGACGTTCAAGAGAATTGCCGTCTATGCCAATCGATGGTAAGAAAATCATCGGTTATCGAGAAGCAATGGTTCTAGATAAGCAGCCAAAGAAGATGGTGGTTGTAGGCTCTGGAGCGATCGGGGTTGAGTTTGCTTATTTCTATAGTGCGCTGGGTACTGAAGTGACGATCGTTGAATTTATGGATCGTGTGGTTCCTGTTGAAGATGAGGAAGTGAGCAAGCAGCTCGAAAGAACCTTTAAAAAAGCGGGAATGAAAATCATGACCAGCTCTGAAGTGACAAAAGTAGATACCAGAGGATCAGGCTGCAAAGTGACTGTGAAGACCAAGAAGGGTGAGGAGCAGATCGATTGTGATGTGGTACTTTCGGCAGTAGGGGTTGCCACAAATTTGGAGAACCTTGGTCTGGAGGATGTAGGTGTTAAGACCGAAAAAGGAAAAGTAATTGTAGATGATTACTATAAGACCAATGTTGATGGAGTCTATGCCATAGGAGACATTGTAAAAGGTCAGGCACTTGCACATGTAGCATCGGCTGAGGGAATCATTTGTGTGGAGAAAATCAAGGGCATGAATGTGGAGCCTTTGGACTACAACAACATTCCGGGATGTACATACTGCTCTCCCGAGATTGCATCCGTAGGATATACAGAGAAAGCTGCCAAAGAAGCCGGATATGAAATTAAAGTAGGTAAGTTTCCGTTCTCAGCATCAGGGAAGGCGAAAGCAGCGGGTGCATCTGACGGTTTCGTAAAAGTGATCTTTGATGCAAAATACGGTGAATGGCTGGGCGCACACATGATTGGTGCGAATGTGACTGAAATGATTGCAGAGGCGGTTGCTGCCAGAAAACTAGAGACCACAGGTCATGAAATCATCAAAACTGTTCACCCACACCCAACAATGAGTGAAGCGGTGATGGAGGCTGCTGCTGCTGCTTATGATGAGGTGATTCACCTTTAATAAATTGGAAATAAAGTCGTCCCCTCACTTCAGGTGGTAGGAAGACTATTTGAAATGACAAGCCCCTGACAGAATCGTCAGGGGCTTTTTTTAGGACACAGTCTTAACCCTTTTACTAACCTGATAACTGTAGCCATCAAGGAGGCGTTTCAAATCTTCCAGTACTGCTGAGCCTGTTGGGAGTGCTCCAGCACCTTTACCCACAAACACATGCCGTCCGCTGATAAGAGTTTCTACGCTTATTGCATTATTCTCAAAATCTACGGAATAGAGCTCATCATTGGGGCCAATAGTTTCGGGTTTTACCGTGCAGATGATCTCCTGATCAGATTTTTTAAGTGTGGCAACAAGCTTGATTTTTCTACCCTTCGATTTTGCTTTTTTTATGTCCTCTTTGGTGACACTTTCGATGCTTTCAATCTCAAAGCTTTTCATCGATGGTACTTCACCAAAAGCATGGTAAGCCAGAATGGAAAGTTTGTATGAGGCATCAATACCACTCACATCCAATATAGGATTTCGCTCGGCAAAACCTTTTGATTGCGCTTCCTTCAAAGCTTTATCAAAATCCCATTGGTTGAGTTGCATCTGTGTCAGGATATAATTGGATGACCCATTCAAAATCCCTCTGATTTCAGTAATCTCCTGATCACGAAAGAAGCCGTCAACCGAATGGACAATGGGTATGCCACCTCCAACAGCTGCTTCATATAAAAAATGATGATTGAAGGAATAGTGCCAATGGGAAACCTCTTTTAGAGACTCACCAATCATTTTCTTGTTCGCACTAATCACATGTTTACCGGCCAGGAGTGCCTTCTCCACAAATATTTTAGCAGCCTCCGCATCATCTATTAATTCCACGATGATATCCAGTTCAGGATCAGAGAGCAATTCCTCCGGATCATTTGTAAAATATAGCTCATGTCCAATGCGAGGTAAGTCCAGCCTCTTCACACACACTTTTGAGATGATGGCAGGGAGGTGGGGGTGTTTTTTCAGGTTTTCGTAGAATCCTTTACCAACGGTTCCAAACCCAAATAAGCCTATTTTCCTGGGTGTTTTCATGTTAGCTCTTTTTTTAGAATTTGATTGATCTGCTTGGTTTCCAATAAAAATCCATCGTGTCCGTAGAGGCTTTCAATGGCGTAAAAAACTCCATCGGGAGTTCGCTCTGCAATAAGCTTTTGTTCAGCAGTCGGGAATAAAATGTCTGAGGTGATACCAATGGAAATGACTTTCGATTTGATTCGTTTGAGCGCATTATCTACACCCTTGTAGTGTCTTCCTACATCATGGCTGTCCATGGTCTTACTCAGGTAATAATAGCTAATGGGTGAAAACCGCTTTCTTAGTTTTTCCCCCTGGTAGTTTTGATAAGAGGAAGCTGAATAATGATCAATTCGATGATCAGTGTCTGTTTGTGTCTGCTCAAAGGTTTGGTAGTTCCGATAGGAGAGCATCGCAATAGCACGTGCAGCTTCAAGCCCCTGATTTTTATCAACGTTTTTTAATGCCATACGCTGGGCTTCATTGAATGCGATACCCCATGCCGAATGTTTTGCATTAGTTGCCAATGGAACGATTACCTCGAATAAACCCGGCTCTTGCACCGCCCATTCCAGCAATTGCTGACCGCCAAGGGATCCGCCTATTCCAAGTTTGATTTTATCAAATCCCAAATACTTTTTTAAGCATTTGTGACCTTCCACTATATCTCGAACAGTGATCAATGGAAAATCATAGTCTTTTGGTTCGGTGCCCCCATAGCAAGACCCAATGGTGTTGGCACAAATAATAAAATCTTTTGTGGGGCTGATCGGACTATCTGCTGTAAAGAGATTTTCCCACCACTCCGATGGATCGCTGTTAGCGGTCAAGGCGTGAAAGACCCAAACCACATTTGATTTATCTGAATTGAGCTTACCCCAGGTGGTGTATTGGATCCTCAGATCCCGGAGCGTGACGCCACACTCCAGGACCAAAGGTTCCTCAACCTTATAACCAAAAGACTTAGATGCTTGCAGTGTTTGCATATACTTTTTCACATGCTTGTTCAAAATCGGACTTGATATCATCAATGTGCTCAATTCCAACGGATACCCTCAAAAGATTTGGTAAAACACCCGCATCTTTTTGTTCTTCATCTGACAATTGTTGGTGAGTGGTGGCTGAAGGCTGAATGATCAGCGTCTTCGCATCACCCACATTGGCCAGATGACTGACTAATTTCAGGTTGTCTACGAACTTTGTGGTTTCCTCTTTTTCTCCTTTTAGGTGAAAAGAAAGAACCCCGCCAAATCCATTTTTTAAATACTTTTTCGCTAGCTCATGGTAAGGACTGGATGCCAGCCCGGGATAATTCACTTTCTCAACCAATGGATGTTGTTCAAGCCAATTGGCTAGTTCCAGTGCATTGTCCACCGTACGCTGCACGCGGAGCGAGAGTGTTTCCAGACCTTGAAGTAGCAAGAATGAATTGAATGGGCTGAGGGCAGGACCAAAATCCCTGAGTCCTTCCACACGCGCACGGATAGCGAATGCAATATTCGGCAAACCAAGCGGATTCCCTTCCCCAAAGACTTCCCAAAATTTTAAGCCATGGTAACCTTCAGATGGCTCTGTAAACTGAGGATACTTACCATTACCCCAGTTGTAGTTTCCACCATCTATGATCACCCCACCAATGGAAGTTCCATGCCCACCAATCCACTTGGTGGCGGAGGCTGTCACTACTGAGGCCCCATGCTCTAGCGGGCGGAAGAGGTAACCTGCCGCTCCAAAGGTATTATCCACAATGAGTGGAATATCATGATCTTTTGCTACCTCAGCAATTGCTTCAAAATCAGGAATATTAAAGCCCGGATTACCTATAGTTTCCAGGTAGATCGCTTTGGTATCTTGGTCGATTAACCGTTCGAAATCAGATGCTTTGTCTGTTTTGGCAAAACGTGTTTCGATTCCCAGTCTCTTAAACGCAACTTTGAATTGATTGTAAGTTCCGCCATAAAGGAAGGACGTAGAAATGAAGTTATCTCCAGCTTCAAGAATATTGTTCAGGGCGATAAACTGGGCCGCTTGACCTGAGCCAACTGCGAGAGCTGCAACTCCTCCTTCCAATGCTGCAATTCGCTTTTCGAATACATCGTTGGTAGGGTTCATGATGCGCGTATAAATGTTTCCGAATTCTTTTAATGCGAATAGGTTCGCCCCATGTTCAGAGTCCTTGAACGTGTATGAAGTGGTCTGATAGATCGGAACGGCCCTGGATCGTGTGGTTTCATCAACTTCCTGACCGGCGTGTAATTGTAATGTTTCGTATTTTAATGCTTGTGACATGTGTGTAATTCTTTTTTTGAAAATATGATGAAGTGGATTTATCATAAATAACTGACAAGTTGATTTATGAAGGGATTTTTCCGGCTGAAGACACACTTCAGACCTAAGATGATCGCAAACCCGAATGGATCAAATGGTAATTACCTGTTGCTGCAACAGCAACACATGCACATGAGATGGAATATCGATGAAGAAACGCAATTTCCCTGTCTGACTTGCTTGTCAGCTACCTTGGGAACGATGTGATTTTGTGTGTTCATAGCAATCAATTTATCGTTCAGGAATTAGCACCGTTTCCTAATTTTTGGAGGGTTGCTAGCGCGTCATAGAGCCTGTCTCTCGGCGCTTCTTTATAAATCGATACCTTATCGATTTGATGATGCAAACGTAGATCAGGAATTTTGGTTTATCCAAATTTTTTGAAAATAAATAATCAATTCCTCTTTGTGTGAAGGATAAAAAAGGTACTTGAGATAATAGGAGAATTAATTTTCTATTTGATGTAAGTATTTGATTTTCAATGAATATGATTGATAACTACAGGTAGTTGGAGGGTGTTTCTTTCAGAAGAAAGTATTTTTAGAATTTATGTATGAATTTTTCTTAACAGACTGACATACCTTTGGATTTTGAAAGAAGAAAATTGACCTAACGCAAAATCATGAGTAAACTAATCATCAATAATCACGAGGAGTTTGAACAGTATCTGGGAAAAGTGATGGGCGAATCGGAGTTTCACAAGATCACGCAAGAGCAGATCAACAAGTTTGCTGATGCTACATTAGATCATCAATGGATTCATACGGATCCCGAGCGAGCAAAGGATGGGCCATTTGGAACGACCATCGCTCATGGCTATTTGACTCTCTCACTCATGCCTTACTTGTGGGAACAGATTGCGCAGTTCAACAATGTTAAGATGTTAGTGAATTACGGAATCGATAAGCTCAAGTTTGGTCAGGCAGTGAAGGTGAACGATGAGATTAAACTGACAGCTACACTAAAATCCTTGGCCAACCTAAGAGGAATTTCTAAGGCGGAAGTTGATGCTTTGTTGGAGATCAAAGGGGAAAAGAAGCCCGCGTTCACAGCGACCATGATATTTTTGTATCACTTTGAGTAAGGCATAAAAAAAGCCCTGTTAAGGGGCTTCTTTAGTTTATGAGGAGAATTAGGTTATTCGGGTAGCTTGAAGCTGATTGGTTGTACCATTTTTTGCCTAACCAAATTTCCACGTTACTAAATATTTAGTTTAAAGTGGCAAACTTTTATCAACTAAATTTTTAGTTATATAAAGTAAGGCATAAAATACCTATCTCAAAGTATAGGTATTTTTTATATAAATCTATGAATTACAGCCCGTTATGAATAAAACCTTTAACGGATGAAATATGCAACTGAATGGAGTCAGGAATATCTACTTCAGAGCTATCATTTATAATGTCTGGAAATAATACTGCTGAAAAATCACCTTCAAAAATGGTAACTTCATCCATGCCATTACTTCCTTTGAATACAGCTTCTTGTGCTAAATAAATGTCGTGCAAATCAAATACTGATTGTTTTCCGACATTATAATAGTAATTTTTATCAGGTCCTTCAAAAAATGCTGAGGCTCCAAAAAATTCTTCTGAGAAATTAGAAAAATCGGAATTTGGTATTACGATATACTGGTCTTTATAAAAAATTTGCGGAAGCTCTTTATGGGATATGTCCATATCATTTATTCCATCAATATCAACAACTCCAACGTAGATATCTATTCCCTGACTAAAGGAAGAGATAAATCCTGATAGCCCAACATCTTTAAAGCTCCCAAATGTTTGTGCTTGGGTTTCATCTAATTGGATGGTATCTATAGGTATACCTGAATCATAGAAGATCATTTCACCTCTTAAGTGATAGGAATTCAAATATTCCCCAAAATTTAGCTCTCTCGTTGAATCACTATCGCACGAAAGTGTAATTATGAGTATTGGGAGTATAGTGGCTACCAATTTTTTCATTCCCTTCTATGTTGAGAGGTTTCGTTGTGTAAAATAATACCATCAAATTTGTCTATGTTTTTTATTTAAAACAAAAAAAACCTATCAATTATTGATAGGTCTATTATTATTTGATGAAAATTCCCTTAGCTCAATGCCTTTTTCATCACCGCTCCAATATCAGCTGGAGAGTCAACTACATGTAAGCCACACTCACCCATGATGCGCATTTTGGCTTCTGCCGTATCATCTTTTCCGCCAATGATGGCGCCAGCGTGACCCATTCTTCTTCCCGGAGGCGCTGTTTGTCCGGCGATGAATCCTACAACCGGTTTTTTATTTCCATCTTCCTTGATCCATTTAGCTGCATCTGCTTCATACTGTCCACCGATCTCACCAATCATCACGATTCCTTCTGTCTCAGGATCTTCCATCAGCATTTGAACGGCCTCTTTGGTTGAGGTTCCAATGATTGGATCCCCACCGATACCGATAGCTGTAGAAATACCCATCCCTGCTTTCACTACCTGATCTGCTGCTTCGTAGGTTAGTGTTCCTGATTTTGATACGATCCCAACTTTTCCTTTCTTGAAGACAAAGCCTGGCATAATGCCGACTTTAGCTTCCTCAGGTGTGATTACTCCCGGACAGTTTGGTCCAACAAGGACTGAACCTCTTGCTTTTGCATAAGGTTTTGCATGCATCATGTCTTTGACCGGAATCCCTTCAGTAATCGTTACGATTACCTTGATGCCTGCATCAGCTGCCTCCATAATTGCATCAGCTGCGAAAGCTGGTGGCACAAAGATGATGGTTACATCAGCACCGGTTTTATCCACTGCTTCTTTTACCGTATTGAATACAGGTTTGTCAAGGTGAGTCTGTCCACCTTTACCCGGTGTAACACCACCCACCACGTTGGAGCCGTATTCGATCATCTGACCGGCGTGAAAAGTACCTTCAGAGCCTGTGAAACCCTGTACAATAATTTTGGAATCTTTATTTACAAGAACACTCATTTCTTTTAGATTTTCCGCAAAAATATACGATTAAATCTGTCTGCCAATTACTTAAGCCATTTGCCGTTCATAAAACTTGATAAATGGTCTTTCTTACAAGTAGAGTAAAAATATTCTTCTGATTTTATTGTGCATTGGCACACTTTTCGCTCCCTTTTTTATTCGATCAAACTATTTAGGTGATTAAACTTTCGATGAATGGAGAAATCCAATAGTTAAAGAGCGTTAAAACGCTAAACCTCAAATAGGTACGATCGTAAAAGACAGTAAGTAATTAATCCTCTTCATATTTACTTAGGTTTAGAATTAAGGAGCTTTCGGGCTCCTTTTCTATTTTCACAGTCTAAACACTAAGTATGCGATCCTCTGTCCGCACTTTTTTAGGAACTGAAGTAGACAACAGTCCGCTGGTACTGTTTCGAATGGTGTTTGGATTTTTAGCAGCTGCCGAGAGCTATGGTGCAATTATGACCGGCTGGGTAAATAAAGCTTTTATCGCTCCTGATTTCACCTTTACCATGATTGGATTTGAGTGGCTCCAGCCACTTCAAGGCGATGGGATGATTTATTACTTCATTGTAATGGGTACAGCTGCTTTGTGTATTATGCTGGGACTTTTCTATCGTGCATCCACCTTCACCTTCTTTAGCATGTGGACGGTGGTGTACCTCATGCAAAAAACGCATTATAACAATCACTACTATTTGCTGATCCTATTGAGTGCAGCGATGTTTTTATTGCCTGCGCATAAAAATTACTCTCTCGATGCAAAATGGGGGTTAACCACAAAACAAGTGACTTGTGCTCGTGTATGTCACTGGTTTTTTATCATTCAGATTTTGATCGTATACATCTATGCAAGCATCCATAAAATGCACTGGGACTGGCTGGAAGCCCGACCAATCGGTATATGGTTTCAATACAAAGCGGATTATTGGTTAATTGGATCTTTGCTTCAGGAAAAGTGGTTTCAGTTAATAATAGCCTGGGGAGGTGTAATCTATGATGGATCAATTGTTTTTTTACTTCTTCATCCCAAAACAAGAAAGTTGGGTTTTATTCTATCCATCATTTTCAACCTTTTCAACTCATTTATTTTCCAAATTGGCATTTTCCCGTACCTGATGATCGGGTTGACGGTTTTCTTCTTTCCGCCGGAAACAATCCGAAATATTTTTTTTAGAGGAAAGCAGAGTGTGTATCCAATCAGAAAGCAACTCTCCCTGGGTTGGACTTATGTTTTAGCGATCTATTTCTCAATAATGATTTTGTTGCCTCTGCGCCATCACTTTATTGAGGGAGATGTAGCGTGGACAGAAGAGGGCCATCGGCTTTCATGGCGTATGATGCTGCGTGCTAAATCCGGATTTGTAAATGTATATGTCGAGGATAAGGAAACAGGTGAGCGGGAAAGAGTAAACTTACGAGACTATGTTTCACGGGATCAAAGAGCCTCATTGGCAGAACAGCCAGATATGATCTGGCAACTAGCTCAACGCCTGAAAAATGAACATGAGGAATCAGGAAAAGATGTGGAGGTCTTTGTGAGAAGTGAACTATCGTTAAATGGACATCCGAGAAAACCGCTTGTTGACGAAGAAGTTGACCTTGCCAGTGTACCGTGGGACACCTTTAAACATTCCGATTGGATTTTAACTTATGAAACCTATGATTGATTTAAGAAGCGATACAATCACCAAGCCTACAAAAGAAATGCTGGAGGCGATGATGTCTGCTAAGGTTGGGGATGATGTATTTGGAGATGATCCGACTGTGAATACTCTTCAAGAAAAGATTGCTGATTTATTTGGAATGGAAGATGCCATTTATTGTCCATCAGGAACTATGACGAATCAGATTGCGATGCGTATTCATACCAGACCTCAAGATGAAGTGATCTGCCATAGACATTCGCATGTGTATTTATATGAAGGTGGAGGAATGATGTATAACTCTATGCTTTCACCAAAGCTGCTTGATGGAGATCGCGGAAGGATCACTGCTGAGCAAGTAGTAGAGAGTATCAACCCAGATGATATCCATTTTCCACATTCAAAGCTAGTGGTACTGGAAAACACCATGAATAAAGGAGGTGGCTCTGTTTATGATCTTGAGGAGATAAAAAAAATAAGAAGAGTGTGTGATGAAAATGATCTAAAACTGCATCTGGATGGTGCCAGGTTTTTTAATGCTATCATTAAGACAGGCGAAAATGCATCCGATTATGGTTCCCTTTTCGATACCATCTCCATTTGTTTTTCTAAGGGCCTGGGTGCTCCAGTGGGTTCTGTTTTGTTAGGCACAAAGGCTCAGATTAAAGAAGCCAGAAGAGTAAGGAAAGTTTTTGGTGGGGGTATGCGTCAGGCCGGCTACTTAGCTGCTGCCTGTATTCATGCACTTGATCATCATGTTGATCGGCTGGTGGAGGATCACAAACGAGCAGAGAAAATCGGACAAGTTTTGCAACGATGTGCGTTCATTGAAGAAGTGATGCCTGTGGATACCAATATTGTCATTGGTAAACTGACTGAGGGTAAATCAGAGAAGTGGTTGCTTGAGGAACTGGAAAAACAGGGGATTTTGGCAGTGGCTTTTGGAAAAGGTCTGGTTCGCTTCGTTACGCATCTTGATTTTGATGATGCCGATTTAGATCAGTTTGAAGCGGCTATTTCGAAGATTTCTTAGTCACCAACCACACTCCGATAAATACAAAAAGAGCAGCAATCAGGTGTTTGATCAAGAAAATCTCTCCAAAAAATAAGATAGCAGTGAGTGAGGCAAAAACTGGCTGGAGGTAAATAAAAGCTCCTACCACTGAAGAATTCACTTTTACAAGAGTCCACGCATTTAGAAAATACACAACTACCGTCACCACCACGATGGTATACGTCATGCTCATCCAGACTTTTGGAGGAAAAGACTGGAAATCAGCTACGCTGGCCTGACCAAAACCTACGGGTAGAACGAAAAGAATAGCAATCGTAAAAACCCAGGTTACCACAGTCATCGGTTTGTATTTTTTCATCAATGGTTTTACGAGTACCAGGTAGCAGGCATAACTCGCGCCATTAATGAATACCAGAATATCACCTCTCCAGTCGCCTGAGGTTAGCAATTCGTCTGGTTGATAGAGGATGATCACAGCTCCCACCAAACCTAAAAAAACACCAATGATTTTTGTGCGTGTTATTTTTTCACCGATAAGTAATGCAGCCCAGATCAGCACAAGAACAGGCGTTAAGGTCATGATAATCGAACCATTGACCGCAGAGGTCAGGCTAAGTCCTTTATAAAAAAGCAATTGATTGACAGCCACACCTGTGAGTGCACATAATGCCAGCATCCACCCATCTTCTCTCCAGTTTATCTTTTCCCGGTTGAATGAATGGATCATCCAGAAGATGATCGATGCAATAATGACACGAAATACAATGAACCCGTATGGTCCAACATATTCTGGAACCACAATTTTCAACACACTGTAATTGACGCCATAGAAAAGGCTCACCAGAGTGAGAGCTACGTACGTTTTGATAGCTTCTAAATTCACCCCGCAAATGTATACTGGTAGAGGAGCGAGTTTTCGTAATTTTGAAAAATGTTTCAAGACAACTCTCCATTAGCCGAACGCATGCGCCCGTCTAAGCTATCTGACCTTGTTGGTCAGGAGCATTTGGTAGGTGAAAATGGTGTGTTACGTCGTACAATACGATCAGGGCAGGTCCCCTCCATGATTCTGTGGGGCCCTCCAGGTACAGGGAAGACCACCATTGCAAATATTATAGCAAATGAAGTGAAGCGTCCTTTTCATACATTGAGTGCGATCAGTTCGGGGGTAAAGGAGGTACGGGAGGTTATTCAACAGGCGAGTCGGGGAAACAAGGCCATACTATTCATCGATGAGATCCACCGATTCAATAAAGCACAACAGGATGCGTTGCTTGGCGCGGTAGAAAAAGGGGTGATCACCTTAATTGGAGCTACTACAGAGAATCCAAGCTTTGAGGTGAACTCTGCTCTGATATCTCGGTCACAGGTTTATACCCTAAATGCATTAACGAAAGAGCATCTTCAGATGTTGGTCGAGAAAGCACTTCAGGAGGATGAGGAACTGAAAAAGGAAGAAGTGGTTCTTAAAGAAACGGAGGCACTTTTCAATCTTTCCGGAGGAGATGGTAGGAAGCTTTTAAATCTGCTGGAGCTGGTAATCAAAAGTGACGATGGAGAGCAGAAAGTGATTACTGATGAAAAGGTAATTGAGGCTGCTCAGCGAAAGACGGTGCTTTATGATAAGAAAGGCGAGATGCACTATGATGTCATTTCTGCATTCATCAAGTCTATTCGAGGGAGCGACCCCAATGCGGCTGTGTACTATCTGGCACGGATGATCGAAGGAGGTGAGGATGTAAAGTTTATTGCCAGGAGATTAGTGATCCTTGCATCCGAAGATATCGGAAATGCGAATCCGACAGCTTTGGTTATGGCCACTAATGCTTTTCAGGCTGTGAATATGATCGGCTATCCGGAATCTCGAATTATTCTATCTCAGTGCGTGACTTACCTTGCTTCCTCTCCGAAGAGTAATGCGAGCTACATGGCCATCAATCAGGCTCAGGCGCTGGTGCAAAAAACAGGTGACTTACCTGTTCCAATGGCCATTCGTAATTCTCCAACAAAGCTCATGAAAGATCAGGGATATGGTAAAGGCTATAAGTATGCTCACGATCACCCGATGAACTTTGCTGAAATGGAGTTTTTACCGGAAGAAATTGAAGGAACTAAGCTGTACGAGCCGGGTAAAAACGCACGTGAGGAAGAACTTCGAAAGTTCCTCCGCACGCGCTGGAAAGATAAGTACGGGTATTAGAATTTAACCGCTACTCCAAACTTGATCATAAGTAGGTCAGTAGTAGACTCTCGTGCAACTGTTTCAAATTCGAGAGCTTCGCCACCTACTGTATCAGGATCAAAATTTGTGGGATCTCCACTGAATTCTATATTCCATGATTCAGTATCTTCTCCATCAAAGTATTTAGCTCGTTCTCCTTTAAAAAAGTCAGCTCTGATGTCAATAAAGAACTTAGGTCCTACCTTGATCATAAATCCACCACCATATCCATAGCTGAAAACCCAGTCATCCAAGACTGTCTCTCTCACGATTACCTGATCATCGCGCTCACTCCACCTACCATCACTGGATTGGTCGGTAATCTTCGTATTTGTAGAAATATACCTGAACCCTATCAAACCTTCCACATATGGTTGAACTAGCTCAAAAGGGGCTTGTGCTCTTATAAGCGCATGTGTGCCAAATATTGAGTTAGTATTCTTTATTCTTAGTGGAATAATGATTGGGTCGCCAATTGGAGTTCCATTGGCAAGTGTTATCTGAGCTTCTAATGTTTCGTCTTTGGTGTTTGATCCATAGACGATGTAGTTGAAGTCAAGACCAAATGATACGGGAAATCCTTTTTGAAATGGGATCCCGAACGAAAGGTCTGCTCCAAAACCGGTAGCATCTGTGTTTTCTCTAAACTCGTTTCTTGGAAGGCCAAGCGTTAGATCAAAACTTCCCCATTGTCCAAACGAAACAAGGGAAATAAGCAATAGCGAAGAACTAAGTAAATATTTTTTCATAGTGATTGTGGTTCGTGAAACCTTAGCAAAAATCGTAACTTTTCGTTTCTTTTCAATTTTCGTACCATGTCAAAGCTAATAGGTCCATTTAAAGAAGTGCTCACCTTCACTAAAACACCCCAAAAAGGGGCTTTAGAAGACGATAAGATAGGTATTATCCAGAATGGTGGGGTGTTAGTCGATAATGAAAAAATTTTAGAAGTAGGTGATTTCGATCAGCTAAAAAGTAAAACCTCTGAAGTTGAAGAGATAAATGGGGATCATATTTTGTTGCCTGGTTTCGTTGATTGTCACACTCATTTGGTATGGGGAGGTACTCGGGCACGAGACTACACTTTACGCATGTCCGGTGAGTCATACGAAAAAATATTAGAGCAGGGTGGCGGCATTTTCGATTCAGTGGAAAAGACCAGAAAAGCTACCCCAGAGGAATTGAAAAGTGGATTGATCAAGCGTGCGAATCGACACTTGCACGATGGAGTCACCACCATCGAGGTGAAAAGTGGTTATGGACTTGATGTGGAGAATGAACTGAAAGTGTTGGAGGTAGTAAAAAGTGCTATGGCCGAAATCGAAGCAGATTTGATCCCTACTTGCCTTGCAGCTCATGTTTGTCCTAAAGAATTTAAGGACAAAAAGGACTTTTTAATTTATCTGGAAAAGGAACTGCTTCCTCAATTGTTGGTTAAAGGACTGGCGAGCCGGATCGACATTTTTGTTGAGCCTTCTGCCTTTCCCGTAGAAATAGCCAGGGATTATATGTCAGCAGCAAAAAATCTGGGTTTTGACTTGACCATTCATGCCGACCAGTTTCATACCGGTGGTAGCCAGATGGCGGTGGATTTAGGAGCAAGGAGCGCTGACCACCTGGAGGCCAGTTCCCAAAAAGAAATTGAGTTATTGGCGAAATCGGATACGGTAGCGGTGGCGCTTCCGGGTGCCAGCCTCGGGTTGGGAATGAATTTTACGCCGACCAGAAAATTGTTGGATGCAGGGGCTTCTGTCGCCATTTCTACGGATTGGAACCCTGGCTCAGCACCAATGGGCGACTTGTTGGTTCAGGCAGCTATTTTGGGTATTTACGAAAAAATGTCATCAGCTGAGATTTTTGCGGGTATGACCTTCAGAGCAGCGCATGCTTTGGGTTTGGGGGATCGTGGAAGGATAGCACCAGAGATGAAAGCAGATTTGGTGGCGTTTCCTTTTGATGACTACCGGGAGATTTTATACAATCAAGGAAAACTAAAGCCGGATATGGTGTGGAAAAATGGTAATCGGATAAAACATGTATAAACCAGGAAATAAAGCGATTTGGAAGGGGAGACAAGATCCGGATTCGATTCGGGATGTATGGCATCAGATTGTGGAGGTCGGCGACCTTAACGCAGGAATACCTGAGGATGTATGTTTTCTGGGCTTCTGCTCAGATGTAGGGGTAAAACGAAACCTGGGAAGAGTCGGAGCAGTAGATGGCCCTGATGCCATTAGAAAAGCAATGGTGAACCTGGCAATTCATTTTGATGAAGGTAAAAAACTTACCGACGTGGGTGATGTGGTAGTAAGTGGAGATCAGCTTGAAAACGCGCAGGTGGAACTGGCCCGATACGTGACATCCATGATCAAAAAAAGTGCATTTCCGGTATTGCTGGGAGGTGGACATGAGATCAGTTATGCACATGGCAAGGGAGTGTTAGATGCTTTTTCAAAAGAGAAAATCGGAATGATCAATTTTGATCCGCATTTTGATTTGAGGCAATTTCCACAAGGCGCACATTCAGGGAGTTGGGCCAGGCAGCTCTTCGAGGAATATGAGGGTTTCCATTATCTCCCCATTGGAATCAACGAAGCGGTAAACATTGCTTCCATGTTTGGATTGATGCGAGAAAAAAATCAATCATTTATTTCTATGGAGGAACTTCTGGAAGAGTCCAGTGAAGAGCTACTCGCTCGCATTCATTATTTCATGGGCGAAATGGACAAAGTGTGTATTACACTGGATCTGGATGTTTTTTCCGCTGGAGTAGCTCCGGGAGTGAGTGCAGTAAACCCTTATGGAGCACTTCCCCACCACATCAAACCCTTGATGAATGAAATCCTGAAATCAGATAAAGTGATCAGTTTTGATGTAGCAGAAATGAGTCCTAAATACGACGATGGACGAACCGCAAAGCTGGCTGCAAGCTTTATTTACGACGTGGTGATGCGCTAAGACACAATTGCCGTAGCTTCAATTTCAATGAGCATATCCGGTTCTATTAACGAGCGAACCTCCACCATGGATGTGGCAGGCTTTATACCGCCAAAAAATTCGCCATGGGCCTTGCCAATGGCCGCCCATTGAGCAATCTCTGTGACAAACATTCTGGTTCGAATCACATCTTCCATTTTTCCGCCTGCTTTTTCCAGCGCTTCTTTGATAATCTCCAAACAGATCTTTGTTTGTTCATAAGCATTGTCGCCTACTGTTTTTCCATCACGAACAGGCGCAGTGCCTGACACCTCTATGGTGTTTCCAATGCGTACTGCTCGGGAATAACCCACCTCATTTTCCCAGGGTGCTCCGGATGATATGTTTTGTCTCATTACTATAAAAATAAAAAAGTCCGATTCGAAAACCGGACTTTTATTAAAATGATTAAAATGTTTTTTAGTTGTCTTTGTGCACATGCACATCCATTTGAGGGAATGGGATATTCAGACCCACTTCGTTGAATTTGTTGTAGACCTTTTCATTCATATCAAATTTTACCGCCCAGTAATCTGCTGCCTCAACCCATGTGCGAACAACGAAGTTGACTGAACTATCACCTAATTCAGAAACAGCAATGAATGGTTCCGGATCTTTAAGAATACGATTATCAGCATTGATTAACTCCATTAATGTTTGTCGGGTTTTTTCAGTGCTGTCTCCATACCCAACTCCAAAAGTCCAGTCAACCCTTCTTCTGGGCTCGGTGGAATAATTGGTCAATGATGAATTGGCCAGCGGACCATTAGGGATAATGATCGTTTTGTTGTCTGGGGTTTTAAGAATCGTATGAAAAATCTGAATTGCATTCACCGTACCTGAGTGGTTGGGTGTATCAATCCAATCTCCTACCTTAAACGGTTTGATCAGTAAGATGATAACTCCTCCGGCAAAGTTTTGAAGCGTTCCTTGTAGTGCCAAACCTATTGCTAAACCAGCAGCACCAAGTACAGCGACGAAGCTGGTAGCTTCAATACCTACCATGCCAATGACAGAAATGAATAGCATGACCTTAAGTGCAGCTGAAATAAGTGATTTTAGAAATGGCCTCAAGGATGGATCAACATCTCGTTTTTGCATTCCTCGATTTATGCTCCTGGTGATGATTCCGATTACCCACAAACCTAGAATCAGCGTGACAATTGCGGCCAACACTTTTGGACCCCAGGTCATTAGGAGATCTATTCCCATTTCTGTGTATTTTGATGCTTCTGAAGTTACTTCTTCCATTAAATAGTCAGGTTTAAGGTTTTAAAATTGTTATATGAATATACGAAAAATGTGCTTTTGAAGACTCATCATGATCTTTCTTGTAACACTGCAAGGAATGAAATATTTCTAATAGCGTGTGATTCATTAAAAACCCTATTTTTGTCGGATTGCGAAAATCGAAAAACCTAATTCATGCGAGAACTTAATGATATACTAAATCAAATTGATGGTGCCATCGGCGGGTCTTCCTGGTTCGTTTATTTATTGCTGGGAACAGGCCTTTTCTTTACCATCTATCTGAAATTTCCTCAAATTCGGTATTTCAGATTCGCACTGCGTGTGGTAAGAGGAAAGTTTGATAAGGCCGATGATGAAGGGGATGCTTCGCACTTTCAGGCATTAGCAACGGCACTTTCAGGTACAGTAGGAACCGGAAACATAGGTGGAGTTGCACTGGCCGTTCACCTTGGTGGTCCTGCCGCATTATTTTGGATGTTGGTGACCGCAGCATTGGGTATGACAACAAAATTCGTGGAAGTAACACTTTCACATAAGTACAGGGAAAAAGTAGGAGACGGTATCTCTGGTGGTCCGATGTACTATATGAAAAAGAGACTAAACATCACCACTAAGTCAGGGAAGGTGATAAAAACCGGGTACTTTATGGGAGGGCTCTTTGCCGTGGCAACAATCATGTCTTCATTTGGAACCGGAAACCTCCCTCAAATCAATAATATTGCTAATTCTGTTTTCACCACTTTTGGTGTAGAGCAGTGGATAACCGGCGCGATATTGGCTGTTTTTCTTGCAGCGGTAATACTGGGAGGTATTAAGCGGATTGTGAAGGTGACGGAGAAGATCGTTCCTTTTATGGCTGTTATCTATTTCATTGGTGCACTTTCCGTGATCTTCTACAATGCGGGAAATATACTTCCTTCAATCGCAGCAATCTTCGGAGATCTCTTCTCCGGAAGTGCAGCACTCGGAGGTTTTCTTGGAGCTAATCTTGCGTTTGCATTCAATAGAGGAGTAAACCGTGGCTTATTTTCAAATGAAGCAGGTCAGGGATCAGCCCCTATTGCTCACTCAGCAGCACGCGCACATGAACCAGTGTCTGAGGGAATGGTTGCAATTTTGGAGCCTTTCATTGATACGATTATTATTTGTACAATCACAGGCCTGGTGCTTTTATCTTCAGGAGCGTGGGCGAAGAAATATGATAATGAACTTCAGTATTCAGATATCATTGTTTTTGCTGATCCATATGATGAATCGGCTGAAGCCGACAGGTTGGTGGTAAAAAATCACTTAATTCAAGAAGAGGCGGCACCATTATTTACAGGCGACCTGAATGTTTCTGAAGGAAAAGTTCAAAATCCGGTTACGATTATCGCCGCAGAGTCCTTTGCCGAAAATGTGCGAATGACATTGAATGGGGAACCGTACTCCGGGACACTAAATGTAGTAGGAGGAAGTATCTCAAGTGATGCTGGGGTGACCATTCGTGGTAAGTCCCTCCTTCATAGTGCTCCATTGACAACAGTAGCTTTTAATGAAGGCTTTTTCGGTGATAATGGAAAATACATCGTTACTATTGGCTTGATCCTGTTCGCGTTTTCAACGGCGATCAGTTGGTCGTATTATGGAGGAAGAGCCACAACATATCTGTTTGGCAACAAGTACATCATTATATATAAGATCATCTATGTTGCCGGGTTCTTTGTAGCCTCATTTGCAGATACCACGATCATCTGGACATTGGCTAACATTACGATTGCATTGATGACGATACCCAACCTTATTGGTATTCTGATTATGCACAGAGAAATGAAGCAAACGGTAGGAGATTACTGGAAGGATTTCAAGCTGGAGTGGCCAGAAGAGAAGACACCAGAGTAAAAGATTAAAAACCCGCCAATCGGCGGGTTTTTTTATTGGCCGTATTTTGGATTTCCCTCGGCGAAAGCTTTAAAGTCTTCCATGTAAGAATAGCTCTGCTTTTTGAAAGCTCCTTTTCCCATAAAAAAAGCCATTAGTTTCATAAATCCTTTAAACTTAAATTCTGATTCTGAGATCCATCGGGTCTGGCCGTTTTCTTCTTCGAAATGGTTTCTTTGAAAGTTGACCACTCCATTTGTTTGGTAATTAGAATGAAATTCATCAGGAAATCCATTAAAAGTGATGGTTTCAATCATTTCAATTTTTCGCTTGCCCATTTCATATTTTAACAATGATTCGGCACCCTGTTTACCTGGTTCGCCTGAAAGGTGCTCGAAACTAATAAGCCCTTTTTGCCAGTATTTCATATTGTCCGAATTGTCAAATAGTTTGACCACCTCATCCCGAGGTTTGTCAATCACGATTTCAAGGGTGTATTTCATAATAGGTTATTTAGGTCAATGATAAATTGCCTTTTAAAAGTTAAAAACTATTTTATAAAAATCACCCGAACGGGCGATAGTCCTTTTAAAATGGTTGTTCAGATTTCGGTTGTTCCTTGAAGGAACGTCTTCCTACTTTTATGCTATGAAAACAACTCTTCCAACTATTGATGAAATGTACCAGGCCCTTTTGGATAAGGACTCACATTATGAAGGAGTTTTTGTAGTAGGGGTAAGAACTACCGGAATTTTTTGCAGACCGACATGTACGGCCAGAAAGCCCAAGCAGGAAAATGTGGAGTTCTTTTCTTCTGCGAAAGATGCGCTAGCAAATGGATATCGAGCCTGTAAAGTATGCAGACCGATGAAGCAATATGAGGAATCACCTGAATGGCTGGTTCCCCTTCTGAAAAAAGTGGAGGATAAACCGGAAAAAAAGTGGCGTGATTATGAGCTAACAGAAATGGGGTTTAGTCCTTCACGTGTAAGAAGATATTTTAAAAAAACGCATGGCATTACCTTTCAGGCTTACCTTAGAATGAATCGGATAAATGGGGCTTTCCTCAAAATAAAGGAAGGGCAAACGGTGACCCAATCAGCGTATGAACAAGGATATGACTCACTGAGTGGGTTTTCAGAAACATTTAAAAATTTGGCCGGATTCTCACCAGGAAAAGAAGGAAATATGGTGACTATTAATAGAATACCTACACCCCTGGGTCCCATGATGGTAGGAGTGACCGATGAAGGATTGTGTCTATTGGAATTTACAAACAGAAAGATGCTGGAGACCCAAATTGATGTACTGAAAAAACGAATGAGATGTGAACTGGTCACAGGAAAGCATCCAATGATTGATAAGGTCACAAATCAATTGAATGAATACTTTTCAGGCAGTCGAAAGGATTTTGATATACCTCTGGTGGTCAGTGGTACTGAATTTCAACAGCGGGTTTGGAGTGCGCTTCTGAAGATTCCTTATAGCATAACAAGATCTTACAAACAGCAGGCGGATATCGTTGGTGATGTAAAAGCCGTTAGAGCTGTGGCAAGAGCCAACGGCGAAAACAGAATCGCGATCATTATCCCTTGCCACAGAATCATTGGCTCAGATGGTAGCATTGTAGGCTATGGGGGAGGTGTCCATAGGAAACAATGGTTACTGAAGCATGAGTTTGAGAATCAATAGTTGATCTCAGCATCTATCTGGGTACTCAACAAATCTTCAATCGTTTCCCTCCTTCTAATCAGATGATCTTTGCCATCAAGGACCAGTACTTCAGCCGGCCTGGGACGAGAGTTATAATTGGAAGCCATCGTGGAGCAATAGGCTCCCGCATTTTTAAATACCAATAAATCACCCTTACGTACTTCTGGAATGATTCGATCAGAGGCGAAAGAATCAGTTTCGCATACATAGCCCACTACATTATAGACTTTCTTTTCTCCATTCGGATTGGAGAGGTTTTCGATATGGTGATAAGCGTTATAAAACATCGGTCGGATGAAATGATTAAAACCCGTATCCAGGCCAACAAATGTGCACGAAGTGGTCTGCTTTATCAGATTTACTTTAGCAAGAAAATAACCGGCATTACTCACCATGTATTTTCCGGGCTCAAATTCTAGCGTGTAGTTCTTGCCCTGCTTTTCGGAAAAATCATTAAAGGCTTTACTGAATTTTTTACCGAAACGACTAATGTCAGTATGAAGATCATCTGGTTTATAGGCCACTTTAAACCCACTACCAAAGTCAATGTGGGTGACCGTATCAAATTTTTCTACAACGCTAAAAACGAGCTCTGCTGCTTTAATGAAAATATCTGCATCGAGGATATCAGATCCGGTATGTACATGGATACCCATGACATTGATGTTTAGTTTCTTAACAATCCGCTCCACGTTAGGAACCTGATGAATTGAAATCCCGAACTTGGAATCGATATGGCCTACGGAAATTTTCTGATTTCCTCCGGCCATTAAATGTGGGTTGATTCGGATATAAATAGGAATATCCGGATGGTTGATCCCAAAGTATTCAAGTGTGTGGAGGTTGTCTACATTGATTTTCACCCCCAGCGCGATCGCCTCCTCATACTCTTCAGTTGAGATATTGTTTGGTGTAAACAGAATATCTTCAGCGGGAAATCCGGCATGTAGGCCCAAATGCACCTCTTCTATGGAGACACAATCCAGACCAGCCCCCAATGATCTAAAAAGCTTGAGGATAGCTTGATTATTTAGTGCCTTGCAGGCATAATGCACTTTTAACTGATCCACTTTGAATGCTTTAACGAACTGGTCATAGTTCTTCTTCATTTGATTGGCATCATAGACATAAAGTGGTGAGCCATAATTTTCTGTGGCACGGATTAAACTTGCATTTTCCATTTTAAAAATTTTACAAAAGGGTTAAAACAAAAAAACCGAAGCTTGATGCTCCGGTTCTTGAAATATTATTGGTTTTAAATAAAATCTAATCAATGGCCGGACCTAAAGAAATCGTTTGGATTTCTTATCAGATTTTCTCTTTTTATCTGTCCAGCTTTTTATCATGCGTCAAAAATATCTAAAAAAACTAGTTTGTAGCAAATTCTCCTGAGAATCCTCCAGTTAGCTTGTCTCCTCCATCGAGGTTAAGATTGAAGCTGACTGTGAAATTTGGGCTCGACCCACTTAGCTTAATTTTCCCTCCAGTCACGGAATATGTTGTCCCGTCCGCCTGGATCAATTGAATGAAAAATACCTTACCAGCGTCAGGACTCAATACATCCCCTTCGCTATAGTCCCCTGAGTCCAACCCGCCATCCCCTAAAGAAGCCAAATTGAAGATAACTCTAATGTCTGAACTTGTCGATATTGAAAATGAACTTCCTGAGATGGAAACATTTGCATCTGACAAAGCAAAAACTCCTTCAGAAATACCATCGGTATCACCGACGCTCAAAAAACCAGCACCCTCAATGTCGTAGGTTTGATCACCAATGGTAATTTGATTACTCACAGATACTCCATCATCTTTTCCACATGAAGAAATGATGAGTATTGATAGAATGGAAAGGGATAATAATAGCTGTTTCATACTAATAGATATTTTATGATCTTATTTATTGACAAATTAAAGTAAACTCTCCGCTATATTGGCCAGTTAGCCGGTACTCGCCTGTTAAGGAGCCATCCGGCTGCCATTGCTCCCCGGTTACATTAAAGTCTATAGTATATTTGGGTACGTGCCGTTTAATTCAACTGTGCCTCCGTTAGCGCTATACGAAATATCATCTGCATAAAGCGTAATAAAGCTAAATCTCCTATCCTCAGCATTTGCCCCACCTGAGAATTGGTAAACTCCTGGAACTAAATTTGTGGATCCTGAAGCAGTTAATGAGAAGTCCAATCTTAATGTCATTAAGTCATCGAATGATTGGAAACATCCAGCCGAGTTACGTTTCTCAGATATAGCTCGATCTGAGATTATGAACCTTCCTCGACTAAAATTGTAATCTTCGATGTGTTCTCTCAATACGCCATTTCTTGCTATAAAAGTCTCATTGCTAATAGAGATTTCATAGATGGCTTCAGCATCATCGTCACCACATGATGCAATTAATAGACCAATGAATAATGTTATAAGGACTCTCTTCATTCTTACTTGTTAATTTTTTTTTAATTACAGAATGCTACTTGGCAAACGCTACAGCACGCGTTTCCCTTATTACTGTCACTTTTATTTGTCCCGGATACTGCATATCCTTCTCTATTTTTTGTGAGATATTAAACGATAGATCGCTTGCGTGCTTGTCGTCCACGTTCTCTGCGTCGACCAATACACGAAGTTCACGTCCTGCTTGAATCGCATAGCATTTGTTCACTCCTTCAAAGTTTAGTGCGATACCTTCCAAATCTTTCAGTCTCTTCAGGTATTGCTCCATGATTTCACGCCTTGCTCCCGGACGAGATCCTGAAATAGCATCACATGCCTGGACAATCGGAGAAATCATAGATGTCATCTCTATCTCATCATGGTGCGCACCAATGGCATTGCATATCTCTGCGTTTTCTTTGTATTTCTGGGCCAGTTCCATTCCGATAATTGCGTGAGGCTTCTCTGGTTCATCCGGCCATACTTTGCCAATATCATGGAGTAACCCTGCTCTCTTAGCCAGTTTGGGGTTTAGGCCAAGCTCAGATGCCAATGTAGCACAAAGATTTGCTACCTCTCTGGAGTGCTGCAGGAGATTTTGTCCATAGGATGATCGGAAACGCATGCGACCAACCATCTTGATCAATTCAGGATGTAATCCATGGATACCCAAGTCGATGACCGTTCTTTCTCCTATTTCTACGATTTCATCGCCGATATTCTTGGTCGTCTTGTTTACAATCTCTTCGATTCTGGCCGGGTGTATTCTTCCATCCTGAACCAATCGGTGAAGGGAAAGTCTGGCTATTTCTCTTCTCACCGGATCAAAACCTGAAATGATGATAGCCTCCGGTGTATCATCCACAATAATCTCAACACCCGTGGCAGCTTCAAGTGCACGAATATTTCGCCCTTCACGACCAATAATTTTTCCTTTGATATCATCACTCTCGATATTGAATACAGAGACTGTGTTTTCAATGGCATGCTCGGTTGCTGTGCGCTGTATGGCTTCTACAACCACCTTCTTTGCCTCTTTGGTGGCAGTCATTTTTGCTTCTTCTACGATCTCTTTAATGTGAGCGGAGGCACTGGTTCGGGCCTCATCTTTTAACGCCTCCATTAATTGAGCTTTGGCTTCTTCAGCGGGAAGGTTTGCCGCTTTTTCTAAAATGGCAACTTGCTGTTTCTGCATTTTTTCAAATTCTTCCTTACGCTGACGAGCAATTTCCATCTGATTTGCAAGAGTCTCCTTTAAGCTGTCCAGCTCATCTTCTTTTCGTTTGACCTGCTCAAATTGCTTGTTGAGGTTTGATTCCTTCTGCTTGAGCTTTTGCTCATTGGTTAAAAGAATGTTTTTCTTTCGTGCAGACTCTTCTTCAAACTCACTTCTCAACTTGAAGAGCTGCTCTTTTCCTTCATGAATTTTATCTTTTTTAATACTCTCCGCAGTGACTTCTGCTTCTTTTAGGATCAACTTACTTTGTTCCTCAGCCTCTTTTACTTTCTTGCTGGCATTCTTGCCTTGCATAGAGCGTCCGATCAACAGGCCTACTATAGTACCTGCGACGGTGGCTATTACGATAATAATTGTGGTGTCCATCTGTGTGTATTTGAATGAATCAAATAACAGGACAGTCAGGTGTGTCTAGATCAAGGGCGATATAATCAGATCGAGTTCGTGATAAGCTGGTTTAGTTTTGAGATTTCTCCCAGAGCAAAGTCATCCGAAGCATCAGATGATTCTTCTCTTTTAAGCTTCTCAACCAGACAATCAAAAGCTACCATTGCTACCAGGTCTTGTGTGTCATCTATGCCGAACTGGTTTTGGTAATTTTTTATTTTCTCATTTAAAAGTTTTCCTGCTCTTCTAATCCGTTCCTCATCCTCCGCTTTCACTCTCATGGGATACTCCCTGTTCCCAATTCTGATTTTTATGGATAGTTCAGCCATTCGGTATTCATTTAATTATTCTGCCAAATGGGCAATACATTTATCTATCTCCTTGATGTAGCCATCTATCGTCTCCTTCAGCTGTGCCGAATCTCCATCACTGACTACCTTGTTATTTACGAGTTTACTTATTTTCATTTGATCCTGAAAGGAACTTAGACTTGCCTGCTGGCTTTCCATTTTCTCTTTCAGGGTGCCATTTTCCTTCCTAGCTACATTCAATTCGTCTTTCAGGCGCTTGTTTTCGCCGATTACCAACTGAATCTTACGTTCCAGGTTCTGAAATTCACGATATAATTTTTCGCTAGGCATCTTATTTTCTGATGACCGCACCGAGTTCTTTTTCATAAAGACTCATTAGTGCACTCATGCTTTTATCTATCTGTTTATCTGTTAAAGTTTTGAATTTATCTTGAAGAAAAAAACTAATTGCATAAGCTTTTTTTCCTTTTTCTATCTTATCCCCCTCGTACACGCTAAAAAGGTTCATTCTATTCAATAATTTCTTTTCCTGCTTGAAGGCAAGTTGCTGGATGTCAGCGTAAGATACGCTTTTGTCCAGCACCAATGAAAGGTCTCGTTTTACTTCCGGGAATTTTGGGATTGGCTCATATGCCACGTCAGTCTTATATAATTTGAGTACTGTTTCCCAATCGAGTTGAGCATGGAAAACGTCCTGCTTAATTCCGTAAATGGAAAGTAACTCTTTCTTCAACTTGCCTAATAAGCCAAGCATCTTTCCTTCCTTCTTAATCACAACACCATATTCATAAAGAGTACCCTTTTCAGAGGGAATGATTTCGGTTTTTCGTATACCTGCATACTTGAGCATACTCATGACTGTCGTACTTAAGTCATGAAACGAATTCTTTCTTGGTTCATCAAGCCAGTTTTCTTGTTGCGTATTACCAGTCAGGTAGAAAGAGAGCCATTCAGTCTCTTTATACTCTTCACCCTCTTTTTTATATGACCGTCCAAACTCGAAAAACTTCAGATTGGGGTTACGACGATTGACGTTATAAGCAACAGACTCCAGAGCAGTGTAAACCGGTGAGGTTTTCATAATTGTCAATTCTTCACTGGAAGGATTCAGCATTTCAACCGGCTCGCCACCTAGCGTGAATTTCTTATAATACCGGGCGTTAGTTAATGAGTTTGTCAGGATTTCAGAATATCCACTCCCAGCAAGGTACCTGGAAAGGTCTTCCTGAACACGATATGGTTCATGCTCATTAAATTCTGCCAGATAGTCGGCAGAAAAATCCTCATCAAGCTCCACTTCATTGAATCCATAGATTCGAAGCACCTCCTCAACCAGGTCTGCCGGTCTGGTTACATCACTGCGATATGCCGGAACGATCGCCTTGAAACCTGTATCAGTTACATTCTCTGTCTTGATATCCAGCCAGTTCAGAATTTCAATGATCAGCTTATTGTCCAGTTTTTTTCCGATCAACCAATGGAAGTTTTGGAAGGTGATGTCTATCTCTTTTTTCTTGATGGGATTAGGGTATAAGTCCACAATCTCAGAGGCAGCATGTCCTCCAGCCAGCTCCAGAATAAGCGAGGTGGCAAGCTTGATCGCCGGTACAGTCATCTCAGGGTCTGCTCCTCGTTCGTAGCGGAAGGATGCATCTGTAGAAATGGTATGATATTGAGCTGATGAACGAATTCCATCGGCCTCCCAGTAAGCACTTTCCAGAAAGATGTCGGTCGTTTCTTCCGTAACACCGGAAGTCAGTCCTCCCAAAACTCCGGCCATACACATGCCTTCTTCCTTACCATTGCAAACCATCAGGTCATTGCTTGTTAGCTTTCTTTCTTTACCTTCTAGTGTGGTAAATGGAGTATTATCTTTCAAGGTTTTGACAATGATTTTATCCTCTTTCACATGGGCTGCATCATACGCGTGCATTGGTTGACCCAAAGAGTGTAGGACATAGTTTGTGATGTCAACCACATTGTTGATTGGTTCCAGCCCTATTGAGCGAAGTTTCCACTGCAACCAATCTGGAGAACTTTGAACTTTAATGCCTCTAATAGTGATACCCGAGAATCTCGGACATCTTTTGTAATCCTTAACCTCGACTGAAATGGGGCGATCATTTTTAATTTCAAATGATTCAGGCTTAGGGATTTCCAGTTCTTTCCTAAAGTAGGCTTTCAGGTCTCTGGCAGAGCCCATATGGGAAGTAGCGTCTCCGCGATTAGGAGTTAGACCAATTTCAAATACATGGTCTTCTCCTGTTTCAAAAAGCTCGATGGCAGGTGTGCCGTTTGGCTTATCTGTATCCAGTATCATGATGCCGTCATGGCTGGTGCCCAGACCCAACTCATCCTCTGCGCAGATCATTCCCTCTGAAACTTCCCCTCTGATTTTGGCTTTTTTGATTTTGAATGGCTCACCGTTTGTTGGGTGGATGGTAGAGTTCACGGTTGCTACTAAGACCTTTTGTCCCTTAGCTACATTGGGAGCTCCGCAGACGATATCTGACAGTTCTTTTGCACCAATGTCAACTTTCGTCACTTTGAGCTTATCGGCATTTGGATGCTTCTCGCAAGACATCACTTCTCCAACGACAATACCTTGTAGTCCTCCCAGAATTTTTTCAACTTTTTCAATGCCTTCAACTTCCAGCCCGGTCTGGGTTAAAATATCTCCGAGTTGTTCTGGAGTCTCTTTAAAGTTGATGTATTCTTTCAGCCAATTGTAAGATATCTTCATTCTACTCTATCTCTGAATTTAAGAGAGCAAAAATAAAGAATCTGGTAAGCTGTCCGTGGGGTTTAGGTATCTAATACGGATAATTCTTTTCGCCAGCCTCAATTGCAACATCCAAAAGATTTTCCCGCGGCGGGAGTGGACAAGTAAAATCCTCGAAGTAAGCACAGTACGGATTGTATGCTTTGTTGAAATCTAACGTGATCTGATCAGATTTTCCGATCGCTACATCGAGGTAGCGACCTCCGCCGTACGTGGTATCCCCACTTGTGGCGTCACCGAAAGCCAATAGATACTGGTTGCCAAACCCAAGTGCCTTTAGAAGTAGCAATGAATACTCTTGGCCGTTGATTTTAAAGTTCACATCTGCGAACTTGAGATAAGTAGTTGATGTGCCATCACTATTTCCAAGTGTGATTGTTTCTCGCTTTGTAAAACGATTTAAGGTTCCATTTACTTTGTAGTCCGGGTTAGGCTCAAAGAATTCCACCTCATCATAGTCAACTTCTTTTTGAACAAACGGGCTGGCTTTGGAAGTTTTGAAAAAGTCGTGCCTGTCTTCCCAAAACTGGTTGATCTCCTGCTTATAGCTTTCATCACTTCCTCCCGAACGCATCATAAAGAATACAATTAATGTAACGGGTATCAGAATTAGCCAGGCTTTTTTCATTCTAACTAGTTATTAATTCCAACAACAAATAAAACCATTATTAATGTTCTCTCCCTACCCCGAAACGTCGGACCGTCTTCCAAAGAGGGATAATAGGTTGTTTTATTTGTTGCATTAAAACCACAAACATGATTTATAACAGGCTCTCGTCAGCAAAGCTGAAAAAGGAGTGATCCGTGATGATCAGGTGATCAAGGACTGAAATATCGAGAGACCTACCAGCTTCTTTCAGTCGCCTGGTTAAGTTGATGTCTTCCTGGCTGGGTTTCAGATTTCCACTGGGGTGGTTGTGAGCCAAGATCAAGCCGCTAGCTGTTTCTTCCAGTGCGCGCTTGAAAATGATCTTAGCATCCACCACCGTTCCTGAAACGCCTCCACGACTCAGCATTTCCTTTTTTATTACTTCATTGTTTCGTTTAAGCAAAAGCAGCCAAAACTCTTCATGGTTTAAATCCATCATGTCACCCTGGAGGACTTGAAACGCATCTTGAGATGAAGTGATTTTTGCTTTTTTGGAGGGTTCAGATTCTTTTCGTCTTCTCCCCAATTCCAGTCCTGCTACAATGGAAATCGCTTTAGCTTCACCAATACCTTTGAATTTCTGAAGGTCTTTGATAGAGAGACGTGCAAGATTGGCAAGATTGTTTTCACACTGACGAAGAATATGCTGTGAAAGCTCAACTGCGGTTTGCTCGGTATTACCCGACCCTATAAGAATGGCAATGAGTTCGGCTTCAGAAAGTGAGGCTTTACCCTTCAATAAGAGTTTCTCACGCGGGCGGTCTTCTTCTGCCCATCGTTTTATTGTCAAACGGTTATCTTCCATAACTGCTTGCAAAATAAAAAACCCTGTGCAATTGCTCACACAGGGTAAAAAAAATGTCTTTAAAAATTGGTCTTATAGACCTGCTACGTGCTTAGTCAGCTGAGACTTAAGGTGACCAGCTTTGTTTTTGTGGATGATATTCTTCTTAGCAAGCTTATCCACCATAGAAACAACTTGTGTAAGAAGCTCTTCCCCTTTCTTTTTATCAGTCGTATCTTTTAGTCTCTTGATAAACGTACGAGTCGTTTTGTGCTGATACTTATTTCTCAGTCTCTTTGCTTCGTTGCTTCTTATTCTCTTAAGTGCCGATTTATGGTTTGCCATAACGCTTTTCTGTATTCTAAAATTTTAGGACGGCAAAGATAGGATTTTTCTTCTAAAATGTAAAAGCTTTTCGCAAAGAGAAATTTGAACTTTCAATCAATTATCAAACGATGTTAGCTCTGTGTATCCCATCAGGTCTCCTTTTTTGTCGTAATTCTCATTTCTTACCATACCCACACCCTTCGCATACCACGATGCTGATGAATTCTCAGTGGTTTTATTCATGCCCATCATATTCATTTTTACGATCGTATTTTGTGATATTTTGTACGTGTCAAATGATCCTGCAGGGGTATTTAGCGTTTCCACTTTCTCTACTTTTCTGTCAGTTATGGTCATATCCATGGTGATGTTCATAGCTGCCGCACTTGTCATTTTGATTGTAACTGTGCCTGAGCCATCGGGCAGGGATTGACCTTCTTGCAGGTCATTTGGGATTGTGATGAAATCTCCTTCTACGGTCACCTCCGCATCGCCATATTGATCCAGCATGCCATCGGGAATGAATTTATTGAAGTCCATTTTGATCATATTCCCTTCACAAATGATGGTGTATTCTCCATCAGCTACTTCTTTCCCTTTCTTGTCGAAGAACACATTTTTAACAACGGCTGAGGAGCCATCCACTGTAACAATTTCACTCATGCTTTTGCCCTGCTCTTTTCCCTTCTTATCGTAGGCTGTTTGTTCAAAACTTACGCCTTCATTAAATGGGAAGAATGAATCGTTGCATTGTGTAAATGCTGTGAGTGTGCATGCGACCAGTACCAGTGTAAATAGCTTTTTCATAACTGTGATTTTAGTGAAAGACTAAATTACATAATTATACATGGATAAAATAGGATATATCTGAGTGGGATAAATAAAAAGCCCTGACATTGGCCAGGGCTTCTCTAAATCTAGAATTACACTTATTAAATACTATTAACTCTTTGAATCAAGAGCCACACATTTCGCAATCATCCGGATTGTCCAGCGAGCATTGCATTGCCGCCTGTTGATCAATCTGTGCTTGTGTCTGAGCGTCTACCGGCTGAACGGCTGCTGCTTCCTTTGGCTGCTCTTGTTTTTCTTTCGATACAGTAAACTTGATCGCATCCGTTGCTGCTTTTGTTCTCAGGTAGTACATACCTGTCTTCAGACCTTTTTTCCATGCATAGAAGTGCATAGAGGTCATCTTACCAAAGTTGGCATCTTGTAAGTGGATGTTCAAGCTCTGGCTCTGACAGATAAATGCTCCTCTATCAGCAGACATGTCAATGATCGCTTTCTGAGAGATCTCCCATACGGTCTTGTATCTTTCCTTAATCTCTTCCGGGATTTCCGGGATGTTCTGTATAGATCCATTCTCAGCTTTGATTCGATTCATCATACGCTCATCCCATAGTCCAAGGTCGATCAACTCTTTCATCAGGTGCTTATTTGCAACGATGAATTCACCTGAAAGCACTCTTCTTAAGTATAGGTTGGACGTATAAGGCTCGAAGCACTCATTGTTTCCAAGTATTTGAGAGGTAGATGCTGTAGGCATAGGTGCAAGAAGTAATGAGTTTCTCACTCCATTCTTTTTCACCTTTTGTTTCAGGTCCGTCCAATCCCATCGTCCTGAGTCTGGTGTGACACCCCACATATCAAACTGGAATACGCCTTTAGATACAGGAGAGCCTTTGAATGTCTCATAAGGGCCTTCTTCTATTGCCATCTCCATGGAGGTCTCCATTGCAGCAAAATAGATGGTCTCAAAGATCTCTTTATTTAGCTTTCGTGCTTCGTCAGACTCGAAAGCCATCTTCAATAGCAAGAAAGTATCAGCAAGCCCCTGAACACCGATACCGATAGGACGGTGCTTCATGTTGGAATTTCTTGCTTCTGGTACCGGGTAGTAGTTCACATCGATCACCTTATTCAGGTTTCGGGTAACTACTTTAGTTATTTCATAAAGTTTCTGATGATCAAACTTACCATCGATCACAAATCGTGAAAGAGCGATTGAGGCCAGGTTACAAACAGCTACTTCATCCTTAGAAGTGTACTCCATGATCTCAGTACATAGGTTACTTGATCGGATGGTGCCAAGGTTCTTCTGGTTTGACTTCTTGTTCGCGGCATCCTTATATAACATGTAAGGAGTACCGGTTTCAATTTGTGCCTCAAGAATTTCAAACCAAAGGTCCTGAGCTTTTACCGTTTTTCTTCCCTTTCCTTCACGCTCGTACTTTTCGTAGAGTGCTTTAAATTCATCTCCGTAACTATCAAATAGTCCTGGACATTCATCCGGAGACATCAGCGTCCAATCTCCATTGCTTTCTACACGTTCCATGAAAAGATCAGGAATCCAAAGTGCGTAGAAAAGGTCTCTCGCTCTCAATTCTTCCTTACCGTGATTTTTTCTTAAATCAAGGAAATCGAAGATGTCTGCATGCCATGGCTCGAGATAAATAGCAAAGCTTCCTTTTCTCTTACCACCGCCTTGATCGACATACCGGGCAGTCATATCAAAGTTTCGAAGCATTGGGACGATTCCGTTGGAAGTACCATTGGTTCCTTTGATATAGGCGCCTGTTGCTCTTACATTATGTATGCTAAGGCCGATACCACCGGCAGACTGGGAAATTTTAGCACACTGTTTCAGGGTGTCATAGATTCCGTCAATGCTGTCGTCTTGCATAGAAAGCAAGAAACAAGAAGAAAGCTGTGGCTTAGGAGTACCTGCATTAAATAGCGTAGGAGTCGCGTGGGTAAACCATTTTTCAGACATCAAGTCGTATGTCTTAATTGCAGACTCAATGTCCTCACCATGGATACCTACGGAAACTCTCATAAGCATGTGTTGTGGACGCTCCACAATTTTGCCATCGAGTTTCATCAGATAGGAACGCTCTAATGTTTTGTAGCCGAAGTAATCGTAGTTGTAATCCCTGTTGTAATCAATCGCATCATCCAGTCTTTTCGCATTCTTTCTGATGATCCCGTAAACTTCTTTTGAGAGAAGCGCGGCATTCTCTTCTGTTTTTGGATTGATGTACTCATACATTCTCTTCATAGTATTCGAGAATGAGGTCTCAGTAACCTTATGAAGGTTAGAGATTGAGATTCTAGCTGCCAGCTTAGCAAAATCAGGGTGACGTGTGGTCATCGTGGCAGCTGTCTCTGCAGCCAGGTTATCCAGTTCGATAGTAGATACACCATCGTATAACCCATCAATTACCTTCTTGGCAATTTCTACAGGCTTTACATAGTCTGCGTTTAAACCATAACACAGCTTCTCAATTCGAGCTGTGATTTTGTCAAATTTTACTGACTCTCGTCTTCCGTCTCTTTTTACAACTAACATAGGCTATCGTGATAAGGTGATTACAAATAATTTAAAAGTCTTCATCAAGTGAGAATTTGTCTTTTCCGCTTTCGCCGTTATCCATTACTCCGGCTTTTTGATATTCACCCACTCGTTTTTCAAAGAAGTTTGTTTTCCCTTGAAGAGAAATCATCTCCATGAAATCGAACGGGTTGGTTGAATTATATATTTTGTCACACCCAAGCTCATCCAAAAGTCGATCCGCAACAAACTCAATGTACTGACACATCAGGTCTGAGTTCATGCCAATTAATTTTACTGGAAGAGCATCGGTTACAAATTCTTTTTCTATTTCTACAGCATCTTTAATGATCGCCTGGACGGTTTCTTTCGGAAGCTGATTTTTAACGTGGTTATTATATAGCAAGCACGCAAAATCACAGTGAAGACCCTCATCTCTCGAGATCAATTCATTAGAGAACGATAACCCTGGCATCAAGCCTCTTTTCTTCAACCAGAAGATACTGCAGAAGCTTCCCGAGAAGAAGATCCCCTCTACAGCAGCAAAAGCAACCAATCTTTCAGCGAAATTTCCTTCATCGATCCATCTTAGTGCCCAATCTGCTTTTTTCTTTACACAGTCCATTGTCTCAATGGCATGAAAGAGATAATCTTTTTCTTTTGGGTCCTTTACGTAGGTATCTATTAATAATGAGTAGGTCTCAGAGTGAATGTTTTCTACTGCGATCTGAAATCCGTAGAAAAACTTTGCTTCGGTATACTGTACTTCTGCAACAAAATTTTCAGCCAGGTTTTCATTCACGATTCCATCGCTGGCAGCAAAGAACGCAAGCACGTGTTTAATGAAATGCTTTTCATCATCGTTCATGGTATTTTGCCAATCCTTTAAATCCTGGCTCAGGTCAATCTCCTCAGCTGTCCAAAAGCTGGCTTCTGCCTTTTTATAAAATTCCCAGATATCATTATGCCGAATCGGAAAGAGAACAAAACGATCTTTATTCTCTTTTAGAATAGGTTCTTCTACATGTGCTGCTGTGTCGCTCATAATTTTCTGTTTTTCGAATAGTTTATTCTATTACACAAACAATAAAATCCCCCTTAGGCTCATCTTTTTTGAAGTGCTTTTTTAAAACTTTTTAAGTCTCGGGATACAGCCCTAAGAGTGGTTTATTTTTTCTCGCGGCTTGTCTACAAATGTGTTAAAAACGACGCGAAATTCCAAGCAGTTATTACGGGTGCGGAAGGTGTGATTTGGATAATTGAAATTTATTATAACGAATTGTATTTTAGTGATTTAGACTCCAATTTTGTAATTGCTACTTTGAGGAAAACACGCAGAAAAGGGGGTAAAAAAAAGTGAAAAAAAAATAAAAAATATTTTTAGTGTGTTTTATCCATACTCGGTGTTTGGATATTCATATTAGAATGGTATCTTTGCAATCCTTTTTTCAAAAGAAGATAAAATGTACGCGATAGTAGACATTGCTGGGAAACAGTATAAAGCAGAGAAAGACAAATTCCTTTACGCTCCGTTAATGGAAGGTAAAGAAGGCGCAAAAGTAGACTTTGATAAAGTGCTACTGGTAGATAATGATGGCAAGGTGAAGGTAGGGGCACCTACTGTAAAAGGAGCCAAAGTTTCTGCAAAAATTCTTGAGCATGTAAAAGACGATAAAGTAATCGTGTTCAAAAAGAAAAGAAGAAAAGGCTACCGGGTGAAAAATGGTCACCGTCAGCAGTTTTCTAAAATTTTGATCGAAGACATTAAAGGATAAAATCTCATGGCACATAAGAAAGGTGTAGGTAGTTCGAAAAACGGAAGAGAGTCAGAAAGTAAACGACTCGGTGTAAAAATCTTCGGTGGACAGCAAGCTGTTGCTGGAAATATCCTCGTTCGCCAGAGAGGCACTAAGCACCACCCAGGTCAAAACGTTGGTCTTGGAAAAGATCACACGCTTTTCGCACTAGCTGATGGTGTGGTAAAATTCCACAAAGGGAAAAAAGACAGATCCTACGTTAGCGTAGAGCCATCTGCTAAGTAATTTCAAATCCGATTTGTATTATAGTTACACTTCCTTGTTGAAAGGGAAGTGGGAAAGATATTGCGTTAAGCGATTTTAGGTTAGGTTAGTTAGAGTATTAAAAAAGGGGTTCCATTTGGAGCCCCTTACTCTTTTATAGCTATCAAGCTTTTGATTTGTTCTTCTTTGGCCTTCCGGGAAGAACAGTATCAGGTTTGAAACCATTCTTATACCTTTTCTTCCTTGTTTTCCAGACTTTGTAGTTGTTTTTGTTTCCAACTTCAAACTGCCACTTCATATGCTCTGATGGAGTCATCCATTCCAGGTTTTCGAAGTAGTTGTTTCGTGGGTTATTGTCTTTGTGAATGATCATGGTCTTTTCCGGACTATTACCCTTCACAAAAACCTTAGCGGTTTCTTTATGTGGATATACCGTTCTTCTCTTACCGTTATCATCAATAAGGTCCAGAAAATAACATTTACATATTTTGTTCCACCGCTGGCGCATGAGCTTACCACGCAACTTCATGTGGGTCTTGCTACCTTTATGCCAAACCTTTCTGGTTTTACTGCGGATTTTTCCTCTATTGGAGATTTCGTAGTTTGAGAAACCTTCGATGGCTCCCCAAGCTTCTTCTTTTTTTTGATCTGCCATTTAGCTCGCTTTTTTTGGTTTGATAAAACAAGCCGATTCGTTAATGATTATCAAATGTAACGAAATTCATTTTATCAAATGATGATGTTGAAGCGTTATTTCTCGTATTTTTTTGGTGCATACAAAAAACCAAATGCTTCAGCTCCTTTTTTAGTATGTTTCTCATGGTGTACATAGTGTGCACGCATGATTCGTTTCATGTATTTGCTTTTTGCTTTGAACGGGATTTTGATTCGTCTGTGGACGATAATGTCATGGAAGATGAAATAGAAAATACCATAGCAAAGAATCCCAATACCAATGTACAGAAGCCACCAAAACTCTGCGTAATTAGCGTATCCAAAGTAAATCGTAAGTATTGATGGGATACTAAACACTACTGCAAAAAGGTCATTCATCTCAAGTGGATGATTATGAACTTTATGATGTGATCTATGCCAGCTCCATAAGAACCCATGCATGATAAACTTATGTGTAAACCACGCAACCCCCTCCATAAAAAGGAAGGTTCCAATCACAATCAGAATATTTACTACTATCTGCATTTAGCTAATAATTAACATTTAAATAACTAAAACAAAGGTAGTCTTGTTCATTCTGAAATGAAGTTAAGCTTGTGAAGAAAGTAACTCTTAATAAGGAGTAACAGCTTTTTGAAATTAGGAACTCGTATTCTCTCCGACTTGATCCTTTCTGGAGAGAGTCGTGTAATTTTTTTGAATAATACCGTGTAGTAGATATATGCCAGGTATACTCCAGCTCGCACCCCCCTGGGTAGCTTTTTAATCCCAACTAGTGCTTTCTGAAACTCTTCTTTGATATCAGCTTCAATGTGTTTTTTTTCATCCTCAGTAAATCTATTGAAATCTACCCCCGGGAAGTAAACTCTGCCCCGTTCATCATAATCACTTTTTATATCTCTTAGAAAGTTTACTTTTTGGAAAGCCGAGCCAAGGTGTTTGGCAGGAGTTAATAATTCTTCATATTCTTCCTGATCACCATCACAAAAAACCTTCAGGCACATAAGTCCAACTACTTCGGCACTTCCATAGATGTATTTTTTGTATTCAGGATCATCATAGTCTTTCTTGCTCAGATCCATTTCCATACTCACCAAAAATGCTTCGATAAGATCCAGATCAATGCTGTACTGATTGACAACTTGCTGAAGACTATGGAGAACGGGGTTTAAACTAATTCCTTCTTCGATGGCCTGATAAGTGTCCTTTTTAAAACGAATGAGAAGCTTCCCTTTATCATGATCATGAAAGGTATCGACAATCTCATCGGCGTATCTCACAAAACCATAAATGGCATAAATAGGAGCGTGATATTTTTTATTGAGTGTGCGGATACCCAAAGAAAATGAGGTGCTGTATGTCTGCGTGATCAGCTTACTACAGTCGAACGCCGTTTGTGTATATAGGTGTTCCATTATTTTTTAAAAATAGGAAAATCTTTGGCGATTTCTTTTGCTACCACCTCACCGGAGATGAGTGATGGAGGAACGCCGGGCCCTGGTACTGTCAACTGACCTGTGTAATAAAGGTTTTTCAGTTTTTTGTTTTTTAAGGAAGGCTTCAAAATTGCGGTTTGAAGTAAGGTGTTCGCCAATCCGTAGGCATTGCCTTTGAACGAATGATAGTCTTCGATAAATTCTTTATGAGCATAACTTCGTTTTGTAATGATGTGATCACGAATGTTTTCGCCGGTAAAGATTTCAAGTTTGTCCATGATTAGATCAAAATACCTTTCACGTGTTTCCTCAGTATCTTCAATGTCAGGAGCTACGGGGATTAAAATCACCAGATTTTCATTTCCTTTAGGGGCAACCGAATCATCGGTTTTAGATGTAGCAGAAACATACAGTAGTGGCTTGCTTGGCCATTGAGGGTTATCGTAAATCTCACTTGCGTGTTGTCTGAAATCTTCGTCAAAAAATAATGTGTGATGCTGAAGTTTAGGAAGCTCTTTACTCACACCAATGTAAAAAAGGAGGGAAGAAGGTGCGAGCACACGGCTGTCCCAGTATTTTCTACTGTAATTCTGAAACGATTCCGGTAGAATATGCTGATCTATGTGATGATAGTCAGCCCCTGCTACTACCATATCACATGCATAAGATTCTTTGGAGGTATTAACTGATACTACTCTATTTCCATCGAATGAGAAGTCAGTGACTTCTTCCCCTGTTTTTATATCTACTCCAAGCTCTTTTGACAGCTTCACCATTCCTTTCACAACGGAGTGCATGCCTCCTTTTGGGTACCATGTGCCAAGCGAGAGATCGGCATAGTTCATTAGGCTGTAGAGTGCAGGGGTATTTTCGGCGGTTGCTCCAAGAAATAGAATGGGAAATTCCATCAACTGAATAAGACGCTCATCTTTGAAATGCTTTCTAACATGTTTGGAGATAGATGTGAATACGTCCATTTTCAATAACCCCAAAAGCAATTTGATATCCACAAATTCAAGAAGTGACCTACTGGGCTTATACACCAGCTTCTTTACTCCAACATCATACTTGTATTTGGCCTGCTTTAGGAAAGAGCGGAGTTTTTTACTGCTCCCAGGCTCTATTTCTTCAAAGAGCTGCTCAAGCTCAGCCATACTTGCCGGTATGTCTATTGTATTATTCTTGAACTTAATTCGATAGGATGGATCTAAGCGGTCGAGCTGGTAGTAGTCTGAAACTTTTTTTCCAAAAGAGTCAAAGAATTTTTCAAAAACGTCAGGCATCCAATACCAAGAAGGCCCCATGTCCCAGGTGAATCCTTGATCGCTGTAGCTTCTGGCTCTTCCTCCGGGTTGGTCGTTCTTTTCTAGAAGCGTGACCTTATAGCCCATTTTTGCCAGATGGCAGGAACAAGAAAGGCCGGAAAATCCGGCCCCTATCACTACAACTCTACTATGGAAATTCTTAGTTTGCATATACTTTTAATCCTTTCTTCAGCTCCTTCCTTGCAATGTGAATTCTGTTTTTAACAGTTCCAATTGGAATATCGAGCTTGTTGGCAATCTCGTGGTATTTGAAGCCTCTAAAATACATGGTAAAAGGAATCTTGTACATGTCTTTTAATCCTTCAATTGCGGCATTGATATCATTCATGACAAAATTTCCCTTAGCTCCATTCTCAATAATTGAGCTTGATGAATTTAGAAAATGGTTATTATCTGTTGTGTCAATGAATGTATTTCTTCTCACCATTCGCTGGTAGTTGGTGATGAATGTGTTTCTCATGATGGTATACATCCAAGCTTTTAGGTTAGTGCCATCCTGAAATTTATCCCTGTTATTATAAGCTTTGAATACAGTTTCCTGGAGAAGGTCATTGGCATCTTCACCATCTTTAGTCAACTTCAAAGCATAAGGTTTGAGTGAACTGGTCAGATTCTCAATTTTATAACCGAATTCTAAAGCTGTCATTTTGTTTAACGTTTAGTTTAAAATGTTAAACGAAACTATATAATTTATGTTTAACAAAAAAGAAAAAAGATTAAACAAAATAATTTTACTATCTGAAAAGATTACGCCAGAACCTGATTTATGCTTTTAGGTGAGCCTTTGGGGCCAGCTCGAAAAGATCTTCAAATTGATTGAGGATTTGCATGTTTTGCGAAATAGATATATCCTGACCGACTACTCTACTTCCAGTGATGTAGATGGTGCAATCTTTGAATTTATTTCCCAACCTATCCACATATTTCTGCACTTCGATAGATTCGGGTGCTGTGGTTAGGGCAGTCATAATACATTGAGGGTGAAGCTTGTGGTAAACTTCTTCTAGTGCTTCTAGTGGTACCGTCTGTCCAAAAAACACGGTTCTAATTCCTCGTGAACGTAAAACATAATTTGCAAATAGTAACCCAAGCTCATGTAATTCTCCTTCAGGAAGAAAAAGTAAATAGAGTGGGCCTTCAACATTGACATTTGCCTTATCTGTCGCAGCAATTAGCTTTTGACGAACTAAATGAGTTATAAAATGTTCCTGAGCCGGATTAATTGCATTGGTCATCCAAAGAATCCCTATCTTTTTCATGAAAGGATAAATCACATTCATCATGGCTTTTTCAAAGCCCATCAGTTCGATTGTTTCATTTAAAATTGAACTGAAGACAGACTCATCCAAGTCAACCATCGCTAGCGTAAGCCCGCTTATTTGGTCTTCTTCTGATTTATCACCCTCACTTATTTTATGAACTTCCTGCTGAATAAGATCTCTAGGCATTGCAACAATCTTACTTATTTTCATTCCCTGATTTTTAAGCGTTGCAATGCTCAGAATAAGTTTTAGATCATCATCATTGTAGTATCGAATGTTGGTAGGTGTTCGCTCCGGGGAAAATAGTTGGTATCGTTGTTCCCATATACGTATGGTATGGGCTTTGATGCCGGATAGATGTTCAAGATCTTTTATGGAATAGACACTCATTCCCATTTTAACCGGTGGTGATATTAAATTGTTTAAAACCTAAGGTGGTTAATTTTTCGTATCCTTAATTTGCCAAACCTAATAAAAGCACGCATGATTTTATACAATGTTACTGTCAATATAGATTCTGATGTAGAAGATGACTGGATAGGATGGATGAAAGACATTCATATTCCAGAGGTGATGGATACGGGTTTTTTTATGGAGTATCGAATGATGAAGATGCTATCGGAGGGGCAGGATGATACCGGGTCTACCTACGCCATCCAGTATATGGCAGAAACATTGGGTCATCTCGAAACTTATTTGAATACGGTAGCACCAAAAATTCAAAAGAAGTCGATTATCCGATACGGGACAAAAATGGCTGCTTTCCGAACGGTACTTGAAGAAGTTTAGAAATCAATGTTACAGTTGAGCCATTCGGCCTCAAATCGGGTATTATATTTTTTGTAAAAATTGATGGCGGGTTCATTCCAATCGAGTACCTGCCACATCATACCTGAGCAATTTGTTTTTCTCGCTATTTCAAGGGTCGCTTCAAATAGGAGTTTTCCTGCCCCTTCTCCTCGCTTTGACTCTGTGACAACCAAATCTTCCAGGTAGAGACGTTTACCTTTCCATGTGCTGTATCTATAATAGTATATAGAAGTACCTATGATCTGGTTGTTTTCTTCAGCGACGATAAATCCAAATACAGGATCATCTCCAAATCCATCTTCTTCCATTCGCTCAACTGTATTTGCTACCTGATCTAATGCCTTTTCATAGACGGCAAGCTCTTTTATCAGATCCAGCACGCTCGGTAAATCTTTCTTTAGTCCTTTTCTTATTTCAATCATAGCTGTAAAATTAAAAAGCCCTTCCCCGAAATGAAGAAGGGCTTGTTTGAATCATCTAAACTTACATATCCTTTTTAGCAATTTCCGGAATCACTCCCATGTTGTACCATGCATACGAATACATATCACTGTAAAGCTCGATTCGCTTTTCAGTGGACATCCCCGCACCATGCCCTGCCTTGGTTTCAATACGTATTAGTAAAGGATTAGGGTTGTTTGGATTTTTTTCCTGAAGCGTAGCAGCGTATTTAAAAGAGTGCGCAGGCACCACACGATCATCGTGATCTGCTGTTGTGACCATTACCGCAGGATAAGTAGCATCAGGATCTATGTTGTGAACAGGGGAGTAGGAGTACAGGTATTTAAACATTTCCTCCGAATCCTCTGAGGTACCATAGTCTGCTGACCAGGCTCTACCAATGGTGAAGTTTTGATAGCGAAGCATATCCATCACTCCTACCATAGGGAAAGCTACCTTAGCCAGGTCAGGTCGCATATTAATAGTAGCTCCAACAAGGAGGCCGCCATTAGATCCACCCTGAAGTGCCAGATACTCCGATGAAGTATAGCCTTCATTAATAAGGTATTCACCAGCTGCTATGAAATCCTCGAATACATTGACTTTTTGGAGCTTAGTTCCTGCCTTGTGCCATTCTTCACCATACTCTCCTCCACCTCGAATGTTCGGCATAGCAAACACGCCACCATTTTCCAGCCACACCAGGCGAGAGGTACTGAAAGATGGCTGAAGACTTATATTGAAACCGCCGTAGGAATAAAGCCAAGTAGGATTTTTTCCGTTCAGCTCAATTCCTTTTTTGTGAACAATAAACATTGGAACTTCAGTACCGTCTTTGCTAGTATAGAAAATCTGCTTTGTCTCGTAAACTTCAGGGTCAAAGTCTAATTCTGGTCTGCTGTGCAGGTCTGATTCGCCTGAGGCAATATTATATCTGTAAACCGATGAAGGAGTTGTGAAAGAGGTGAATGTGTAAAACAATTCTTCGTCTTCCTGTGCTCCACCAAATCCACCAGCGGTTCCAATGCCGGGTAACTCTACATCTCTAATCAGGTTGCCTTGATAATCATACTGCCTGATCGCAGTTTTGGCATCTATGAGATAGGAAGTGAAAATATTACCGCCAGCTGTACTCGCACTCATCACATTCTCCGTTTCAGCGATCATATCCTCCCAGTTTTCAGGAGTGGGATTTTGATAACTGACTCTAACGATTCGGTTGTTTGGAGCGTCCAAATTTGTATGGATGATCAGATCATCACCGTCATTGTCTACAATGTAGTGGTCATTGTCAAAACCTGTGATGATCGGGATAAAGTCACTGTTAGGATTCGAAAGATCTTTTACGTAGAGTTCATTTCCACTGGTGCCAACATAAGAATAGATGAAAAGAAAACGTTCGTCATCACTTACTCCTGCACCAAATCTATTTTCTGCATTGTCAGGATTTGAATAGACAAGTTCATCTGCTGACTGATCTGACCCAACCTTGTGGTAATATACTTTCCCATATTGATTAGCTGCAGATAACTCATCGCCTTCTTTAGGCTCATCAAATAGTTGGTAGTAAAACCCATCCTTATACCAACTCATTCCTGAAAACTTGATCCATTTAACTTCATCATCAAGCAGTTCTTTGGTCTCAGTATCCATGATATATGCAGTGCGCCAGTCAGAGCCACCCTCAGATATGTTATAAGCGGTGTACTTGTAATCATTGGAGAAGCTCAGGCCTCCAAGTGCTGTTGTACCATCCTCAGAAAATGTATTGGGGTCAAGGAAGACTTCAGGTTCGTCATCAAAATTCTTTACCCGATATAGGACAGACTGATTTTGTAGTCCGTCATTTTTATAGAAATAGTAGTAGTCTCCACGTTTGAAAGGGGCACTTACTTTTTCATAATCTTCCAAAGCGGTTAGTCGAGCTTTAACTTTATCTCTGAAGTCGATATTGTTTAAGTAGGAATCGGTTACTTCATTTTGAGCCTTTACCCAGTTGGCCGTCTCTTCAGAATTATCATCTTCTAGCCAGCGATACGGGTCTGGTACTTCTGTTCCAAAATAAATATCAGTGGTATCTACTTTATTACTTTCAGGGTAGGTGAGGTTTGCTGCTTTTTGTTCCTGCGGCTGACAAGCCCATAACAATGGAATTGTCATTGCATAAATTAATTTCTTCATAGGTTTCAATTTATTGGATTATGAAATTAGCTATCAAAAAATTAATCCGCGAATAAGATTACATCAGAGGTTGTTACCCCTTCCGTATCTCCTTAAATCCAAGATAAGGATGCAATACCTCTGGCATTTTGATATGATCACTAGTCTGGTTGTTTTCCAAAATAGCAGCAATGATTCGTGGCAAAGCAAGCGCACTACCATTTAAAGTATGAGCAAGTTCTTTCTTCCCATCGCTATTCTTGATTCGTAGCTTTAACCTATTTGACTGAAATGCTTCGAAATTTGATACAGAGCTGACCTCCAGCCACTTTTCCTGTGCAGCAGAGTAAACCTCAAAGTCATAGGTAAGAACAGACGTGAATCCAAGGTCACCGGCACATAATCGCAAGATTCGGTAGGGGAGGCCCAAAGACTTGATTAGTTCTTCCACATGAGCTACCATTTGATCCAACACCTCGTATGATTTGGACGGTTCTACCACCTGAACAATCTCCACCTTATCAAATTGATGCAGACGGTTCAATCCCCGGACGTGCGAACCCCAGGATCCGGCCTCTCTTCTAAAGCACGGTGTATGTCCGGCATGCATGATAGGCAGCTGATCCTCTTTAAGGATTACGTCCCGGTAAATGTTGGTGATCGGAACTTCGGCAGTAGGTATCAAATACAGATCATTGGCTTCACTATGATACATCTGTCCTTCTTTGTCAGGCAGCTGTCCGGTACCTAGTCCTGATGCTTCATTTATCAATACCGGAGGCTGTACTTCTTCATAACCACCTTCAGCAGCTTTATCAAGGAAGTAGTTGATCATCCCTCTGACCAGACGGGCTCCTTGTTTTTTGTAAAAAGGGAATCCCGCACCGGTCACTTTATTACCCAGTTCGAAATCAATGATGTCATATTCTTCTATCAGCTCCCAATGAGGCTTTTTATGATCTCCAAGATTCGGAATGTTTTCATCTGCAAGCTTCACTACTTCATTATCTTCATCAGATTTGCCCGCAGGGACAGATTCATGAGGAATGTTGGGAATATTATAAAGATGTTTGGTGAGCGACTCTTCTATACCTCCCAGCTCTTCTCCCAGTGCTTTGCTTTTTTGCTTCAGATCAGACGTCCTCACTTTTGCAGCTTCAGCCTCTTCTCGTTTTCCCTGCTGAAAAAATTGACCGATCTCTTTCGCCAGCTTATTTGACTCATGCAGGATTTCATCCAGCTCGCCCTGGAGCTTCTTTCTGCTTTCGTCTAATTGAAGCGCATCTTTTAGTAGGATTTCTGCTCCTTTTATCCCTCGCTTTTCAAGACCTTTTAAGCATCGGTCAAATTCTTTTTCTATGGTAGAAACCTGCAACATCTGGATTAAGATTTTTTATCAGGTCGCAAAGAAAAATGATTTTAGCCTGAATTTTGTTGGTATTACAGAAAAGTAAATTTTTTACCAAGGTTTGGGATATTGTGGTGGATGGTCTATTATTGCGAAGCAATCCACGAAAAACTCATCCGGGTTTTTCTGCTTAACAAAAGCAAACAAGCGATTACCACGAATTCTTCGGAATTATTTTACTAACAAATTTTGAAACCCACTTTTATAAACAGTTATGTACACACTAGATGATCTTAGTGTAATGTTGCTATCCGAATTGAAAGAGATAGCGGAGAAACTAGGAATTAAGAACCACAAGAAACTTGCTAAACAGGACCTTATCTACGCTATCCTGGATCAGCAAGCGAGTATGCCGGAAGGCGAAATCAAGAAAATCAAGAACGAAACACTAGGAGGAGCATTAGCGGAAGAGCCAAAAGAGAAATCAGATAAAAAGCCTCGTCCAAAAAAAGATGCTCCTAAAAAAGATAAGTCCGACACTGATAAAAAGGAGGATAAGTCAGATAAAAAGGAGAACAAAGATCGCTCTGACCACAAACGTAATGATGATAAGAAGCATGACGACAGAGAAAAGAGGGATGGAGATAGCAAAGACAAGCAGGAAAGAGACAACCAGCGAGCTGAGCGTGAAGAGAGGAAAAGGAAGAAAGAGGCTTACAACGAAGAAATTAAAGAGTTTGATGGCGTAATTGAAAACGAGGGAGTACTTGAAATTATGCAGGATGGTTATGGATTTCTGCGATCAAGCGACTACCACTACCTGGCGAGCCCAGATGATATCTATGTTTCTCCTTCTCAAATCAAATTGTTTGGTCTGAAGACGGGAGATACCGTAAAAGGTCAGATCAGACCTCCGAAGGATGGTGAAAAGTATTTTGCACTTCTTAAAGTGGAATCTGTTAACGGAAAGACTACTGAGGAGGTAAGAGATAGAGTAGCGTTTGAATACCTAACTCCGCTTTTCCCTCAGGAAAAACTCAATCTGAGCACTAAGCCGGATAATTACTCCACTCGAATTCTTGATCTTTTTTCTCCTATAGGTAAAGGACAGAGAGGAATGATCGTAGCACAGCCAAAAACAGGTAAAACGGTGCTATTGAAAAATGTTGCAAATGCAATTGCAGAGAACCACCCTGAGTGCTACCTCATGGTATTGCTTATCGATGAGCGTCCTGAGGAGGTTACAGATATGGCTCGTTCGGTGAAAGGTGAAGTGATTGCTTCCACTTTCGATGAGCAGGCTGACAAGCATGTGAAAGTATCCAACATGGTGCTTGAGAAAGCAAAAAGGATGGTTGAGTGCGGTCATGATGTGGTGATCCTACTTGATTCAATCACTCGTTTGGCAAGAGCACACAACACAGTTGTTCCCTCTTCAGGCAAGATTCTTTCAGGGGGTGTGGATGCGAATGCACTTCACAAGCCTAAGCGATTCTTCGGAGCAGCAAGAAATGTTGAGAACGGTGGTTCATTGACGATCATCGCCACTGCACTGATCGAAACAGGATCGAAAATGGATGAGGTAATCTTTGAGGAATTCAAAGGAACGGGTAACATGGAGCTTCAACTGGATAGAAAACTATCTAACAAGCGTGTTTATCCTGCAATTGATGTTCCTGCTTCTGGCACGCGTCGTGAAGATCTGTTGATGGATCCTGAAGAGTTGAAACGTGTATGGATCCTTCGCAAGTTCATGTCTGACATGAATAGTAACGAGGCGATGGAGTTCTTGCTTAGCAAGATGAAAGGAACTGCCAATAACGAAGAGTTCTTGGTTAGTATGAATGGCTAATTTGTCCTAACAACAAAGCATAGGAGCCAGACTGCAAAGTCTGGCTTTTTTATTTTCCATCCACGTAATCTTGTAGGTAGCTATATTTTTCAGTGAGTGATCCGGCTTCTGTGATAGTCGCCCGATGGATAACTCCTTTTTTATCCTCACCTAATAAGTGCTCCACCACATTTTCCAAAAATTGATCTCCAAAACTCTGAGAGGCATCTCGGGGCAACTCACATGGCAAGTTGTCAACTGCCATCACCGTAATGTTTCCTTCATCCACCAATGGTTGCTCTATTTCGTCATCACTGGGATTGTAGTCATAGATTGGATCATCTATGGTGCTTGGTTTTTTCGTTGAAGGAATCGACCCTTCTATGTCACAGGTGATATCAGCAATCACCTTAATGTCAAAATTATCTTTTATGATGTCTTCTCGATGGAATAAAACAGGTGCAGCCGGATCCCAGTAAGCGCAAGCTATCAAGATGTCTGTAACCTGAGTATATTTTATGAAGTCGCCTTCGTAGAGTTCAGGGTTCTTATAGAATTCGTTTCTAAGAAACTCCTTGCCATCTTTGCGTTTATTGTAGTCTCGGGAGTTGAGCTGAGTGAATACTGGCTCATCGAAACGCTGAGTTAAGTAGTCATGAGGTGTAACCTGACTAATGCCAGCGCCAAGCAAAACCTCCATTGCGCCCTTGGTCACACGTCCACCACCTGTTAAAGCAATTTTGATATTCGGCAGTTGAATTTTCCTAAACTCCGTTTTCAGATCTTCATAATCGAAACACTCATGAGCTCTTCGAAGATTAAATAAGTTGTAGCGTTTGCCATACGTCCAAAGACCATTGTAAGCACCAACTATTCCAGCCCATCGACCAAAAGCAATCACTCGATTACCAGCTTCATTGGTGAGTGTTTCCCAATCAATAAGCTTGATTTTCTTATCAAGGATTGCTTTCAGCAGTTTCCGATTATACTCTTGTTTTTTGATGGTATGCGAAAAAAAGAAATGCGTCTTATTTGGTATGAGCTTTTCAATTGGCACTTCTTTTACTCCAAGAATTATGTCACAATCCTCAAGGCTGTCGACAATGGGTAATCCGGCATTTCGGTAATCATCGTCAGTAAAGCAACGAATATCGCTTGATTGCACCACGACTTCAACATCGTAGTTTTCTTTCAATTGCTTTGCTTGTTGGGGAGTTAGAGGAACTCGTCTATCTATGGGGATTTTACCCTCCTTTATGATACCAATCTTCGTCATCACTTCTTTTTTGAACGGATGCGAAATTAGTCAATAGCGACCGAGGGTAGAAATACGTTAGTCGTCTTTCTTCAGTTCATCTAAGTCTTCTCGGTCTTTAAGTTTTTTGTCTTCTACATTTTTGTTGAGAAACTTATTTAGCTTATCGATGGGCATGCTCGAAGATATTTCTCCAAATGAGTCGACATTGAGCTCAAGACCGTCTAAATCCTTATGAACCCTGGCTTTGTCTTTGTCTTTCTTACTCATAATATCAGCTTTGATTACTTAACGTATCAATAGACGATTTGATTCGTTTAGCAGCTTTTTCGCCTCCTAAAATCTCTATTATAGTCATTAGGTCCGGGCCTGAACCCTCACCTGTTAGTGCCAGACGAAGTGTTTGCATGAACTGTCCTGGTTTATAGCCTTCGGCTTCTAATGTGTTCCAGAAAAGATCTTTAGCTGATTCAGATGAAATATTCTCCTGATCCGCAAGTTTATCTGCGAAAAGAGCTAGAACTTTAGGTGTGTCCTCATTCCATTTCTTCTTCAATACTTTTTCATCATATTCGGAAGGTGGGTTGAATATAATAAGCCCCTTCTCAACAAATTCAGATGGAAAAGTTACCCTTTCCTTTAATAAGTCAATGATTTGGATGGCCTGCTCGGAAGGACATTCAATTCCATGCTGAGCCTCAAATGCTTTGACCAAATCCGCTGCAAAAACATTGGAATCAGTTGATTTGATATATTGTTGGTTAAACCATTTTGCTTTATCAAAATCGAATTTGGTTCCCGCCTTATTTATCCGATCTTCAGAAAATTCATTCACTAATTCATCTAAAGAAAAAATCTCTTGCTCTGTTCCAGGATTCCAACCAAGGAAAGCCAGAAAGTTGACTAAAGCTTGTGGCAGGAATCCAGTTTCCTTGAACCCTGTAGATATTTCTCCTGTTTCAGGATCTTTCCAATCGAGAGGGAAAATCGGAAATCCTGCTTTATCGGCAGCACGCTTGCTTAGCTTACCGTTTCCATCAGGTTTTAGAATCAATGGAAGGTGTGCGAATTGTGGCATTTCGTCTTCCCAGTCGAGAAATCGATATAGGAGAACGTGTAGCGGCGCAGATGGAAGCCATTCTTCTCCTCTGATCACATGTGTGATCTTCATTAAATGATCATCGACAATATTCGCAAGGTGGTATGTAGGCATCCCATCAGACTTCATTAGAACCTTATCATCCAGTACCTCTGTGTGCACCATCACCCAGCCTCTAACCATGTCGTTGAGTCGAACCTCCTCTTTCTTGGGGACTTTAATTCGAATAACGTACGGGTCTCCATTGTCAATTCTTCGCTTCACCTCTTCATCAGATAGGGTCAGCGAGTTTTTCATTGTTGTGCGTGTAATGGTATCGTACTGAGGGTTGACAACTCGTTGCTCTTTAAGTCTTTCACGCATTGCCTCTAGCTCTTCCGGTGTATCAAAGGCGTAATATGCATTCCCCTCTTCAACTAATTTTTCAGCATATTGCCTATAGATGTCTTTACGCTCGGATTGTCTGTATGGCCCAAAATCCCCTCCCTGGTCGGGCCCCTCATCAGGATCAATGCCGCACCAATTGAGCGTATCTTTTATGTATTGTTCGGCACCTTCAACATATCTTGCTTGATCGGTATCCTCAATGCGGAGTATAAATTTGCCATTGTGTTTTCTGGCAAAGAGATAGTTAAACAAGGCTGTTCTTACTCCTCCAATATGTAAGCCTCCTGTAGGGCTTGGTGCAAATCTTACGCGTACGTTTTCCATCTAATTATTGATTGGAGCGCAAAAATAAGAATCAGAAGATGGAAAGCTAAGTATTACAAACTATTCTTGGAATGTAGCTATACAGGAGATTTCTACATTGACTCCTTTTGGTAGGCCACTAACTTCTACCGTTTCACGAGCAGGAGGGTTTTCTTGAAAATACCTTCCATATACTTCATTGATACGAGTAAAGTTTCCCATATCAGAAACAAAAATGGAACATTTCAGCACATGTTTAAATGTGAGGCCTGCTTCTTCAAGGATGTAACCCAGATTTTTCATGACCTGTTCGGTCTCATCTTCTATGGAGGTGTCAATTAAGTTTCCTGTACTTTGATTAATCGGAATCTGACCTGAAACGTAGAGGGTATTTCCTGATTTTACTGCCTGTGAATAAGGTCCTATTGGAGCAGGTGCTTTAGGTGAGTTGATAATTTCCTTCATGGCACCAAGTTATTCCACAGTCACCGATTTCGCCAAATTTCTTGGCTGATCTACGTTTGCTCCTCTCATCACAGCAATGTGGTAGCTGAGGAGCTGGAGGGGGATGACAGACACTAATGGCATTAGTGATTCATGAGTAGGTGGAACCTCTACCGTGAAGTCAGCCATATCAGGTATCAAAGCGTCTCCTTCAGTTACAATCGCGATGATAATTCCTTTTCGGGCTTTTACTTCCTGAATATTGGAGACGATCTTATCGTAGCTACTGTCCCTAGTAGCGATAACGACTACAGGCATATTTTCATCAATAAGTGCAATAGGCCCGTGTTTCATTTCTGCTGCAGGATACCCTTCTGCATGAATGTATGAGATTTCTTTAAGTTTAAGTGCACCTTCAAGTGCTACTGGGAAATTATATCCTCTACCCAGATAAAGGAAATTTTTAGCATTCTTAAACATATCAGAAATATGTTCAATCTTATCGTTTGCTTTTAAGGCTTTCTCTACCTTATCAGGAATTATGCTTAACTCTCTTAAAAGCTCTTGATATTTACTTTCTGTGATTGTACCCTTGTTGTGGGCTGCTCGAAGAGCAATCATATAGAGCACGGTCAGCTGTGCCGTAAATGCTTTTGTTGATGCAACTCCAATTTCTGGACCCGCGTGCAGATAAGCCCCCTCATGAGATACCCGTGAAATGGATGATCCAACTGTATTTACAACGCCCAAGACGATTGCTCCTTTGCTTTTGGCTAGTTCAATGGCAGCCAAAGTGTCCGCTGTTTCCCCTGATTGTGAAATTGCAATTACAATATCTCCTTCATGGATTACCGGATTTCTATACCGGAATTCTGACGCATACTCTACTTCAACCGGAATCCTGCATAAATCTTCAAATACATATTCTGCCACCAGTCCTGCATGCCATGAGGTGCCACATGCCAGGATAACAATTCGGTCTGCGTTTTCCAGGGCTTTTGCATAGTTTCGGATCCCACCAAGCGTTAGTTGTCCTTTATCTGCATTTAACCTTCCTCGCATACAATCTGCAATAGATATTGGCTGCTCAAAGATTTCCTTGTGCATGAAGTGTTCGTGACCACCCTTTTCTATTGCTTCCAGTTCCAACTCCAGCTTTTGAATATATGGTGTTTGTGGAAGGTCTTTGGAGTCTTTAATTGAATAGGCACCATCTTCAATAACAACAATTTCTTCGTCTTTGAGGTAAACGACTTCATTAGTATGCTCTATGATGGGTGTCGCATCCGACGCAAGAAAAAACTCATCTTTACCAAGGCCTAAAACCAGCGGACTTCCTTTTCTTGCAGCAACTAACTTATTAGGACTGTCTTTAGATATAATAGCAATTGCATAAGCCCCTACAATTTTTGATAAAGCAACCCTAAGCGCATCCTCTATTTTCAGATTTTCACTTTTTTGGATGTCCTCGATAAAGTTCACGAAGACCTCCGTGTCGGTCTCACTTTGGAATGTATAACCTCTTTTTGTCAGGTCAGCCTTAAGTGATCCATAATTTTCTATTATTCCGTTATGGATTAGAGCCAGGTTTCCGCTATTTGATACATGGGGGTGAGCATTTACATCATTTGGTTCACCATGGGTTGCCCACCTGGTATGTCCTATTCCAATCGTAGCAGAATTTTCTGGTATAATTTCTTCCAGTTCTTTGACTTTCCCCTGCTTCTTAAACGTTTTTAAATCGTCGTTTTCAAGGAGAGCTATTCCTGCACTGTCATATCCACGGTATTCAAGCCTTTTAAGACCATTTATTAATATAGGGCAGGATTTTTTTTTACCAAGATATCCGACAATTCCACACATTGGTATTAAACTTTATTATTAGTCCACTTCTGTATAGTAAATTCTCAATTTAACGCCATTCTCCTTAAAAATAGTTCTTTGAAGAGTGACATCAATTGGACTTATTAATACCAAGTCATCAATTTCTTTAACAACACCGTTTGTTGGAGTTAAGAAAGTCAAAGTAGTATCTTCTTTTGGATCAAACCGCTTATACAACTGTTGGAAAAAGAGGGTAGGTGTTAATATGATTTTTGATTTATCATTACTAAGCGACCCATTAGCCGGATTTGATTCTTGCCTTAGATAACCATTATCAGACATCACAATATTTCCAAACGGGTTGCTAGCTAAAGCCGGGCCGAAGATACTTTCATCCGGTTTCCTGAAGAAGGAAATCAAATTAACCAAGGTGTCACGCTGATTTTCAGACTCAAATTCAAATGAGACTGAAGCATTGTTAATTATAACATTTCTGTTTTCTTCAAAAAAATCTTCCAGGGCGGTTAGTCTAAAGGCGGTACTTAAGCCCATAAGTGGATCAACTACAGTTTTTCCTGATGAAAGATCAAAATTTTGACTTTCCGTAATACCGCTAAATTCAGAGCTCGATAAGTCACGTTCCAGGTATGAATAATTCTTGCCTGAGAATCTAAAGGAAGTTAGATAGGTTGTGTCTTTGACATCAGGATTGACCGGGGATGAGTACATTATCATCCTTGAAGTATCACTAGAAAAGTCAAATGATGTGATGCTCTCCGAAGAAGCACCCGGCAACAAGCCAAGAGACTGGAAAACCGTTGAGGATGTCGTTTGATTAGGGTCACCTGCTATCTCACTCAATTTATCAAAAAGGCTTTGTGAGAACGGATCACTTATTTTCAATCTATATATCGTGTCAGTCAACGCATTAATAGTACTGGAATATGATCCTATTTGTGAAATTGGTGTTTGCTTCAATCTGGATAAGTATATGGCACTACTTTCCAAACTGTCTTCAAGTTCGTGTAAGGTAAATTCCTGATAAGAATTTCCTGATAAAGGTATAATTGCATTAGTTTCTACCGTGAAGATCAATGAATCCAACTTAAGGGTATCGGACCCGTCTTCTTCCTTCGGCAAAGGGCCTTGTTCATAAAAGAACTGGAAGTACCCTTCGGCACTCACAGACCCTGTCAGAGGGTCAGAATAATTACCAACGAAAACCCTGTTTTCACCATCCGTTCTTAAACTATCAATGTAGATATTACTTGCTGGCAATGTGAACTCAATAAGCTTCACACTTGCATCGGATCCTAAATCATACTGAATACCAAGGTCGTCTTGAGTATCACAGCCGAAAAAAACCGGGATCAAAATCATTAATCCCGGTTTTAATATCTTTTTAATAGATAGCTTATTAGCCAATAAGTTCATTGTATAAATTGTAGTAAGACTCTTCAAAATTTTCATCCTTCTCTATCGTGTCTGTTTTCTTGTCTCCTAAATCTGCTATGAGTTTCTTAAAGCTGTCCGTATTTTCCTCTTTAGCATTGATCACTGCATCTGCATATTGCATGCCAAGCTTCACGAAACCATCATAATCAGCAGTTTTTAGTGGATCTAGCATTTGGTCGTCAATATCGATCATTTTTACCTTCTCTAACAAGTCATCACCAAATTTATGCGTGAATCGATTGTTATAAATTGTGAAAACGGTCTTTGAGTCCTTGTATATAGGGTCATTTTTATACGTCGTTTTCGTGTAAAGAGGGATTAGACTGGTCATCCAGTCATTGCAATGAATGATATCTGGGGACCAGCCCAACTTCTTCACCGTTTCCAATACGCCCTTACAGAAAAAGATTGCTCTTTCGTCATTGTCTTCAAAAAAGTTGTCTTCCTTGTCAAAGAATACGGATTTTCTGTAGAAGTAATCCTCATTGTCAATGAAGTAAACTTGCAACTTAGCGTTAGGAATAGATGCTACTTTAATCACAAGTGGTTTTTCTTCGTCACCTACCGCGATATTGATTCCCGATAGTCTCACTACCTCGTGTAGTCTGTTCTTTCTTTCGTTGATGAGTCCGAATCTTGGAACTAAAATCCTGATTTCCATTCCTCGCTCTTGCATCGCTTGAGGAAGCCTTCTCACAAACTCCGCTACTTCTGTGGTTTTGAGAAAAGGGTTGATCTCGCTAGCCACATAGAGGATTCTAATGTTTTCCATAAGTGCTTTTGATTAATTTCTTGATGGGACCTTAAAAATGACCACAAATTTACCATTTTTTTGATTTATTATCAACGCTTTCAATAAGTTAGCCTTTTAAACCCATCAAGTATATGCGCATAATCAGCGCCCTGAGTGAGCTTAAGGACGTAATTTTATCTTACAGAAAAAATTCACAAACCATTGGGTTTGTACCTACAATGGGTGCCCTTCATAAGGGACACATTGCCCTTATCGGTAATTCGACGGAGCAAAATGAGGTGACAGTAGTAAGTATTTTTGTTAACCCTCTACAATTTAACAACGCATCAGACCTGGCGCTATACCCACGTGTTGTTGAGGAGGATATTGAGTTATTAAAAACATATAAGGTTGACGTTGTTTTTATTCCGGAGGAGGATGAATTTTATCCTGAAAAGCCATCAATTTCCGTTGATTTTGGTGAGTTGGCAAACCGACTTGAAGGAAAGTTCAGACAAGGCCATTTTGAAGGTGTTGGTGTTGTAGTGAGTAAACTGTTGCATTTAACAAACCCAGACAGAGCTTATTTTGGTCTAAAGGACTTACAACAATTCCTTTTAATCAAAAGAATGTGTCAGGAGTTAAACTTTCCATGTGAGGTCGTAGGTGTTGAGACGGTGAGAGAGGAGTCTGGATTGGCCCTATCTTCAAGGAATCGCAGACTCACTGAAAACGGCCAAAAAGTAGCGTCCACTATATTTAAAGGACTTCAGTCAATTCAATTAGGAATAGAGGAGGGGAAAAGTCTAAATAAGCTCTTGCAAGAAACAGAAAAGAGGTATCAAGGTGAAGAGGGTTTTGATTTGGAGTACTTAGAGGCCGTTGATACGAAGGAGCTTTTGCCAGTTAATAATTATTCATCGCTTCACGAACTTGCGATATGTGTTGCTGGTTATGTAGAAGGCGTAAGACTAATCGATAATTTATATTTGCGCCTCAAATAGCAGGGAATGTTAATAGAGGTACTAAAATCCAAAATTCACAGAGTAAAGATTACTGAGGCAGAGCTTCATTATGTCGGTTCAATTACCATAGATGAAGACCTAATGGAGGCAGCCAATCTGGTGGAGAATGAAAAGGTTCAGATTGTCAACATCAACAATGGGGAACGGTTGGAGACCTATGTAATTAAAGGTGTGCGTGGATCCGGCCAAATATGCTTAAATGGGCCTGCTGCAAGAAAAGCTCAAGTGGGTGATGTTGTCATCATTATTTCATATTGTTCCATAAAGCAGAAAGAAGCACAGAGTCATAAGCCTGTAGTTATTTTTCCTGATGAGAAGAACAAGCTAGGCTCTTAATCTAAATGTCCAAAAGCTTAATTATCCTCTTAAAAGTCCTGATCAGCATTGGTCTGGCAGGTTTACTTCTATATCTGGTATTCAGAAACATTGAGTGGGTTGAGTTTTGGGAGCGAACAAAGACGGTAGATTATTCCTGGGTTATTGCTTCAATAGCTCTTTCTGTGGTTGCTTATGTTGCCAGGGCATACAGGTGGAATATTTTGCTTGAGCCCTTAGGATACAAGCTGAGGACTTCCCGAACTACATTAGCTGTTTTAGTGGGGTATTTGGCTAATCTAGCCCTTCCACGTTTGGGTGAAATAACCCGATGCGGGATCTTAAAAAGAAATGATAATGTGGCTGTCCCTTCAGCATTAGGTAGTGTTGTAACCGAGCGAATCATAGATGTTTTTACACTACTCTTACTCATACTAGTTAGTTTGATCGTCGAATCAGAACGCCTTTTTACTTTCTTGACTACCGCATACCAAGATTTACAAATACCGAACTATGTGGTAGTGATCGTTATAATTGTACTTATTCTTGGGATGACTGGGTTGATATTCTTTATAAGAAGACAAGATAAGTTGAAAGGAAAGCTTGCAGCACTTATAAAAGGATTCATAGAAGGTTTACTTTCCTTAAAAGACATAAAAAGGCCAATCGGGTTTTTGGTTTCTACCGCTATTCTCTGGGTAGTCTATTATTTGATGTCATATATCATATTTTTTTCTTTACCCGAAACCTCTCACCTTGGTTTAGGCGCAGGGTTTATGCTACTCATTACAGGAGGTATTGCTTTGTCTCTTCCCGTTCAGAGCGGTTTTGGCACATACCATGGAATGGTGGCTGGCATGCTATTACTTTATTCGATTGATGAAACGACAGGAGTTTTTTTAGCAACGCTTTTGCACACCTCTCAAATCATGGCTATCGCTCTTTTTGGCAGTATTGCACTGATTATTTCGTTTATCATTAGGCGAAGAACTGCTAAAAAAGAGACAAATTGACAGAGTGTGAGATTGGCCTGAAAATGGCAGTAACTTCACACAGGTTTTGTCGTATTCGATTTAATAAACAAGAAAGAAAAGAATAGATATGTTAATAGTAATCATTGTTGTGTTCATGATCGCCAGCTGGGCAGTCAGCACAAGATTGAAAAATAAGTTTAAGAAATACTCTCAGGTGACATTGGGCTCTGGTCTTTCAGGCAGAGAGATTGCGGAACTGATGTTGCGAGACAATGGCATTTATGACGTAAGTGTAACATCAGTAGAGGGTAAGCTTACAGACCATTATAATCCGGCTAATAAAACAGTAAACCTAAGCTCGGATGTCTACAATGGACGGTCAGCCGCTGCTGCTGCAGTAGCTGCCCACGAATGTGGTCACGCAGTGCAACATGTGAAAGCATATCGGTGGTTGGAGTTTCGATCAGCGATGGTGCCGGTTCAAAACGTGAGTGCCAAAATCATCAACTTCGTATTTATTGCGATGTTCATTGGTGCATTTGGTCTCAATATGCTTGGAACAAGCACCGCTTTATTGGTGATTACCGGCTGTTACAGTGTATTCACACTATTTGCCTTTGTTACACTCCCTGTTGAGTACGATGCAAGTAATCGTGCGCTGGCATGGATTCAGGATCGAAATATTGTAGATGACCGAGAGCATAAAATGGCAAAAGATGCGCTAAATGCAGCGGCCTCTACTTACTTGGTAGCAGCACTTGGTGCACTGGCTACATTGCTGTATTACGTGATGATATTCCTGGGAAGCAGAGATTAAAAAAATCAATCATTCTAGTAATTAAGCCCCAAACATTGGGGCTTTTTTGTTGGTTAATAGTCTGCATGCATAACAATGAATATATTTGCGGCCAATTCTATTTAAACCATAATCCAACGACAGATGAATTTCAACTTAACTGAGGAGCAATTAGCAGTTAGAGATGCAGCCAGAGACTTTGCGCAAAAGGAACTCTTGCCAGGTGTAATTGAACGAGATGAGAAGCAGCAATTTCCTGCAGAGCAAATTAAGCAACTTGGAGAATTGGGATTTATGGGTATGATGGTGGATCCAAAGTATGGTGGTAGTGGAATGGATACTGTTTCGTACGTACTTGCAATGGAAGAAATTTCTAAAGTAGACGCATCTACCTCTGTTTGTATGTCAGTAAATAATTCCCTTGTTTGTTGGGGACTTGAAAAATATGGAACAGAGGAGCAAAAAGAGAAATACTTGAAGCCATTGGCTAGTGGTCAGAAAATAGGAGCTTTTTGTCTATCAGAGCCGGAAGCCGGATCAGATGCCACATCTCAGCGAACGACAGCTGAGGATAAGGGGGATTATTACTTACTGAACGGGACAAAAAACTGGATTACAAATGGTAATTCTGCATCGTATTATATCGTAATCGCTCAGACTGATCCAGAGAAAAAGCATAAAGGTATCAATGCCTTAATTGTGGAGAAGGACATGGAGGGATTTACCGTAGGTAAAAAGGAGGACAAACTGGGTATTCGTGGAAGTGACACACACTCTTTGATGTTTCAGGATGTAAAAGTGCCAAAATCAAATAGGATTGGTGATGATGGATTTGGCTTCACATTCGCAATGAATGTATTAAATGGTGGTCGAATTGGAATTGCCGCACAAGCTTTAGGAATAGCTTCGGGAGCGATGGAGCTGGCACTTAAATATTCACAGGAAAGAAAAGCCTTTGGCGTGGAGATATCTAAACACCAGGCTATTCAATTCAAACTGGCTGACATGGCTACACAGGTTGAAGCAGCTCGTCTTCTTTGCCTAAAAGCAGCGCAGATAAAAGATGCCGGTGAAGACTTTTCTCAAGCTAGTGCTATGGCCAAATTGTATGCTTCTGAAGTGGCCATGAAGCAAACGGTTGAGGCTGTGCAAATCCATGGTGGATATGGATTCGTGAAAGAATACCATGTTGAAAGATTGATGCGGGATGCCAAGATTACGCAGATATATGAGGGAACATCCGAAATACAACGAATCGTAATTTCTCGTGGTTTATTGAAATAGTTCAATACCTGAAAAACCTGTCACCCTTCGTTTATTAGGTTTTAAAGACGAATATTATTAGATTCGTCCTATTATTTTACTATTTATTAATAGATTAACCTGCTTTATTTATAAATGGAGGACTACAATAAGATTATCGAGTCACTGGAAATAAGGTATGTGAAGGCTAAAAATATTAATATTTTGAAGCCGGTAACTATCGACAATAACTACGAGGTTGAAAACTATCTGATCCTCGTGACAGGTGGCGAAATCAAGTTTGGTAAAGAGAAAGAGGTAGCCTCCGAGGGTGATGTGATCTTTGTTCCGGGTGGACGACCAGTTTCTATAAGTTATGGATCGGGCGACCCAACAGTACTTTCAAAAGATGATTTTTTAACCAATAAAGATCAGTTTTTGAAATCATTTGGTGAGCATTCCATTAGTGATGAGCACTATTGTTATGTTGCCTTTGATGCCAAAGCGTTTGACTCAGTTAATTTCTTTTCATCGTTAGACATTCCACCTTTTAAAATACAGGAAAACTATAAGCTGGCAGGGCTTATAAAGCAGATCAATGATGAAATAAAGGCGAATATGCCCGGCAGAGACCGAATCGTGAAGGTACTGACCGAGAATATGACTATTGAACTGATCAGGTATATTTTGAACAATAGTCTTTTTGTAGAAAAGCTGGCAACAAACAGTACCTACTTCAAAGACCCACGACTCATAGATATCTTCACATTTATAAAAGAAAACTTATCTGACGACCTTTCTAACAAGGTCTTGGCTAATGTGGCCAATGTTTCAGAGGATTATGTTGGACAGTATTTCAAAATGCTGACAGGGATCAATCCTCAGGACTACATAGAATATCAGCGAATGGAGGCAGCCGTCAATCTTTTGCGTACAAGTAAGAAGAGCATCCGGGATATTGGTAAAGAGGTTGGTTATAAAGACACTGCTTACTTCTGTAGAAGGTTTAAAATGATGTTTGGGATACCTGCAGGCAAGATGAGAAGAAGAGAGTCGTTGATGAACGTTTAGTCTTCTTTTTCTGAATCTCCTTTTTCTTCTGTATTCTTTTTTTCACTCATTCCCTCATCTTCCAAAATTCCGTCAAGTACTCTATTTAGGTAGGGAAGTAGTAGTGCTGTAATTCTGGATGTACTTCCGCTGGAGTATTTGTGTCTTTTCTTTTTCTTCTTTTTGGGTTTTTCCTCTTCCTCCTCTTCCTCCTGAAAAAAAGCATTCCAAATCCAGTATCCAGCGAGTCCAACCAATCCCGCAATCAAAGCAATTTTCCCTACTCGCATAGCTTTTTCTTTCATTTCATCAGAATTGCTATCCAGCTGCATTTTTATTTTTTCTTCTCTTTCGGCGAGAGCTTTAACACGACTTTCAATTGTCTCTTTCTTGCTCATACTTGGCTTCTTCTAATTTAACAATGAGTAATTCAATCCATTTTTGCAGCTTTCTACTTTTCACAAGAATGACCACCAAAATAATAATCAGAAAATAAACGCTGGCAATTATCAGGTAACCATAATACGTGTGGTCAAGAGCGGCATTAATCATTTCGGCGAATGCGAAGCTGAGAAAGAATAAAAAGAAGAAGGTTAAAATGGCCAGCATGGAAAGAGCCAATACCCCGGAAAGCATACGAGCCACCCTGGCAATGATCCTGAGCTTGATCTGCTCGGTTTTCACCTCAATGAATTCCACGATATTATCGATCACCTTTCTTGCTGATGAGGCCATATTAGCTTCGTTTGTCTACAAAGCTAATCCTCAGAAGTCACTTCTACAGGATCAGATTGTTTTTCGGTTGACTTTGAGAAATAAATAAGTGTAAAAGGCAACAGAAAAAACGCAATGAATATATAAGCAAACCCAACCAGCCTGATTTTGACTGTTATTCTTCCCATTTTCTTGGCTAGATAAACAGGAATTTGGGAGAGGTAAGGAATTAAGAAAAATATCAAAACACCTATAAGATTGAAGAGTAAGTGTACAAGCGCCAGGCTGATTGCAGCTTCTGATTGGAACATTGCTGCAATCAATGCAGTAATGGTTGTGCCAATATTTGCACCTAGAATAAACTGAAATGCTTTTTTAATTTTCACCTTTCCTGTTGCCACAAGCGGTACAATGAGAGAGGTAGTGAGTGAGCTTGACTGTGCAACGGAAGTAATGATAAGCCCCCAGCTAAAGGCTCTGTATTTATTTTTAAATACAACCTTCTCAAATCGGTCTTTTGTACGACCTATAAGGATTTTGTACAGCCACTTGGAGATGAGCTTGATGCATGTGAATATCAGGACGGCTCCAATAAGTAGTGAAATGATGGGTCCGAGACCTGACACAAGCCACTCAGAGCATGTTTCAAAAATGGAAGTGAATCCATAATTTCCTGAATTATCCAAGCTGGAGTTGCCTGAAATATGCATGACGGAAGAAATTGAAGCACTTATTTTTTCCAGAAACCGATAGTTAACCTCCAATGGGAAGAGTAGAAGCACTGTAAGAATATTGAAGAAGTCATGTGAGGTACCAGCTGCTACCGCTCTTCTAAACTCTTTTTGTTTTGAGATATAACTCATGGAAACGATTGTGCTTGTGATGGTCGTCCCAACATTGGCTCCTAAGACTATTGGTATAGCATTTTGGAGGCTTATTGCCCCGGATGCTACGGCAGCTACGGCGATAGAGGTGGTAGTAGAGCTACTTTGCAGCAAGGCAGTTGAAAGTAAACCAATAAATAATCCAATGAAAGGATTGGCTGTAACAACCGAAATGCTCTCTGTTAATGGCCCAGCGATTTTTGCAATAGAGTATCCTAATAGCTCAATTGAGAGCAAAAAGAATAAAACGGACACGATGATTACGAGTGTCCGGGTAAGTATGGATTGGTAAGTATTCTTTTCCATGTCGGATGACAGGAATGCGTCACTCATCATTCGGCTTCCATCTCTTCTTTTAATACCCTTTCTTTCTCACCAGTCATTGCTTCTGAAACATTGATGGCATGGTCGCCAACTTTCTCACATAAGTGGAAAAGGTCCTTGTACCATCCATCCCGTTGAGGGTCATATTTATCTTTCTTGATATCCTTCGTTAGATCTTTTCTTAAAGAGTTTCTCAGGCTATCAATTTTTTCCTCAACGATCATTGCAGGTTCTAAGCTCTTATCACCGTTCGTCGTGTTTAGGTTTTCAGCCATGATCTTGAGCGCCTCATCAATCAACTCCATCATTTCCTGAAGATTCTTTATCTGCTTGCTCTTAAACTTTTTATCACTCTTGAGAATGCGCTCCACATCACGAGACATTTGGAAAAATATATCTCCAATACGCTCTAAATCATTTACCGCACTTAATAAGCTGGTAACTTTAATAGTACTTGTGTCACTCAAAGTACCGCTCGAAGTAACTTTCATTAAATATTCAGAGATCTCATGCTCCATTCGGTCAGTCATTATCTCATAATCCCTGATCTTCTTAAGTTGCTTTTTCTGTTTTTTGGGCTTCTCTTCAACAATTAGATTTTGAAATTGCTTCGACATTTTCTGAGTCATTTCACCCATACGCACTGTTTCCTTTCTGGCTTCTTCAATGGAAAGCTCTGCGGTATTCATCATTCCGGTACTGATGTATTCTAACTGGAACTCATCATCACCTGTAGACTTAATGAATTTAGTAACCGTATTGGCGATGAAATTCACAAACCAGATTAAGAAAAGCGTGTTTAATATATTGAATGCCGAATGGAAGATGGAAAGCGCAACAGGGATGCTTGTTGCTGTAACAAATGGAGAAGCAGAGCCGCTGGAGACGAGATACCAATCTACCAAATTCAATGCCGGTCTGATGAGAATAAGGATCCAGATAACTCCAAAGATGTTAAAGATGAAGTGAGACAGAGCTGCCCTCTTTGCGTGAACATTACCCACCAAAGCAGCAAGGTTAGCCGTGATGGTTGTACCAATATTTTCTCCCAAAACCATGGCAGCAGCTAGTTCAAAAGGAATCCAGCCATTATTGGCCATTACCAGTGTTAGCGCCATCGCTGCACTTGAAGATTGAACGACAACTGTAATTCCTGTTCCTATCAAAACAAAAAGAAGGATTGATAGGTAACCCAAATCTGTATACTGACCCAGGAATTCAAGAATCTGAGGATTGGATTTCAAGTCCGGAACGGAATCTTTTAATAGAGCCAATCCCATAAATAGTAGGGCGAATCCTACCAATACTTCACCCCAAAACTTTAACCTTTCCCTGTTGAAGAACATCAATGGAAATCCAAATGCGATGATGGGTAGCGCATAGCTTGCTATTTTCACTTTGAACCCTACAATTGAAATCAGCCAGGCAGTGATCGTGGTTCCAATGTTCGCACCCATTATTACCCCGATTGACTCTGTAAGTGAGAGCAGGCCGGCATTCACGAAACTCACCACCAGAACGGTGGTGGCGGATGAGGACTGAACTAAGCTGGTAATGGTGAACCCTGTGAAAACTCCTTTAAAACGATTGGATGTCATGGAGCTAAGAATGTTACGCATTTTAGCTCCAGCCACTTTCTGAATCCCTTCACTCATCACCTTCATCCCGTAGATGAAAAAACCAAGAGCACCAAGGAGATTAAGTAATTCGAACAGTCCGTATTGCATCTTTCAGATTTTTTAAGTTCTGCAAAGGTATCCGCTCAATGTTTCGTATATGTTAAGAAATTGTTTAGTCTGAATGTTGAATCTGAGGTTGGTCTCAGGTTTTCGGTACCCAAAATCGTCCCTATCTCCATGTTAACCTATTGTTAACTATTTAACATAGGGGAAATAATTGGGTAATACTAAAGCCCTAACATTGCGGCTTAATTTAGAGAACCATTAAAAAATTATGAATTTTTCTAAATATTGGACTTTTCTGGTGTTTTTACTTGCAACAACGGTGAGTGCTCAGGATACGACCACAAGTTCTTGGGGTAAGCGCTTGCAGTTCGCTGCACAAGATTCTTCATTCTTTCTCAAATTTGGGTTTCGATTTCAAACCTTGTATGACGGCAGATACAATCTGGAGGATGATATCTATGAAGATGCATTGATGGTTAGGAGAACCCGATTAAAGTTTGACGGGTGGGCAATCGACCCGCGAATTGTGTATAAGCTGGAGTTGGCGGTATCAAACAGGGATCAACGAAGTGGCCACAATAATGAGTCGGGTAATACTGCTAACATTGTTTTGGATGCCGTTATAAAATGGAATTTTGCAGAGAATTGGTACGTCTGGTATGGTCAAACCAAATTGCCCGGCAACAGAGAACGTGTAATATCGTCTCAGGATTTGCAGTTTGTAGATCGAAGTTTGGTAAATGCCCGCTTCAACCTTGACAGGGATGTAGGAATACAGCTGCGCCATAAGAGTGCTAATGATAAATTCCGGCAGATTTTGGCTATTTCCATGGGGCAGGGGAGAAACGTAATTGATAGAAACCCTGCGGAAGGCTATGAAGTTACAGGAAGGCTCGAATTTCTTCCTATGGGAAGCTTTAAAGGAAAAGGAGATTACTTTGGTTCTGATTTGGAGAGAGAGTCCTCACCAAAATTGTCTATTGGCATTACCGGTGATTTGAATACGAACGCAGTTCGTTCAAGAGGAAATCTTGGAGGTTTTGTGACGGTCTCCGAAACGGATGATACATATTTACCTACCGATTTAAGGTCCTTTATAGCAGACATGATGTTTAAGTACAATGGAATTTCTGCCATGTCTGAGTTTGTGAAGCGTTCAGCAGGGAATAATGAAGGAAGATATGGTACAGGGACCGGATTCGTTTTCCAGGCGGGCTACCTGATGCCGTCAAATTGGGAGATCGCTGGTAGATTCACCAATATCGATGCTGATGATACGAATACTGTCTTTGCAGATCAAAAAGAGTATACTTTAGGAGTCTCGAGGTACATTTCGGGTCACGATTTAAAGTTTCAGAGTGATATTAGCTATCAAAGTTTCCCCGGACAAACGACGGAGTACCTGATCTTTAGATTCCAAACAGAGATTGCCTTATAATTTTAGCTATTCAGCTCATTGATGGCTAAGAAGGCCATCAATCCCATTCCGGTTTTGAGTGCACTCTCATCGATATTAAAGTTTGGTGTATGGACGCCCGAAGTAATTCCTTTTTCATCATTTCGGGTACCTAATCGATAAAAACATCCCGGGACTTCATGGGAGTAAAATGCGAAATCTTCAGCAGCCATCCATAGGTCAAGCTCTACGACATTTTCTTCTCCCATGTAATTTTTAGCTGCTTCTATATTTCTCATGGTGTACGCTTCGTCATTAACCAGAAATGGATAACCTGAAGCAATATCTACCTCACAAGACCCGCCCATGGATGAGGCAATAGAGGTGGAGATGTCTTTAATTTTTTGAAGAGCTTCTTTCCGCCACTCTTCATCAAATGTGCGAAATGTCCCGTCAACTTTTACTTCATCCGGGATGACATTATTGATGTTTCCACCTGCAATTTTTCCAAAAGAAAGAACTGATGGTGTTTTGGGATTAGCCATCCGACTCACTATTTGTTGAAGTGCCACGATGATTTGACTCGCGATAGCAATCGGATCGACGAAATTTTCAGGCATTGCCGCATGGCCACCTTTTCCTTTCACCGTTAAGTAAACCTCATCGGCACTCGCCATGTATTTTCCAGGGCGGAACCCTACTTTTCCTTCAGGGATCAATGGCATTACATGCTGGCCTAGAATACTATCAGGTGCTGGGTTTTTCAGGATACCTTCTTTGATTAAGATAGAAGCTCCACCTGGAGACTTTTCTTCAGCGGGTTGAAATATAAACTTGATCGTTCCACTAAATTGATCGGTAAGTTGAGAGAGGATTTTTGCCACCCCCAAAAGATTGGAGGTGTGAACATCGTGCCCACATGCATGCATGACACCCTCATTTTTCGATTTGTAGGAAACATCATTAGCCTCTGTTATCGGAAGCGCATCAATATCGGCTCTCAAGGCGATGGTCTTTCCCTTTTCTTTCCCTTCAAGACAAAAAGTAACACCTGTTTTTGCGATTCGTTGTGTGTTAGTTATGCCGAAAGAATGAAGTTTTTCTTCAATAAATTTTGCCGTATTGTGCTCTTCAAATGAAAGCTCAGGATGGGCGTGGATATGACGCCTTATTTCAAGAATTTCTTCAAAATAAGATTCCGAGAGGGACTTTATTTGCTGAATCAGGTCACTCATATGTTTGAAGGAACCTTTCTGGAATGAGTAAAGCTCTCGGGAACTCTTTCTTGACTTGTTGATGGATGCGGTTGGCCTTGAGTCTATTCGTGAATTTTCCAGCCTTCACCCTAAAATTGGGCTGATGGTATGAAACTTTTGGTTCGAGTTCGGGAAAGATTTCATTCATTTTGTATCGCGCGTCATTAGCATCCTGACGACTGTTGCCGGAGTAAACCTGAATGACGTAACCATCCACGTACCTACCGGCTTTGTTTTGCTGATATGCCACCCTGCTAATGCTATCTAGTTCCGTTTTTATATGACCACTTAGTGGGACATAGGGCTCGGATTTCACCTCTTGCACAACTTCGGTGCTGTCTTTTTCTACGTCAATCATAACCGGCCTGTGTATGCTCAGATCTTCTGAATACACACTGGTTGAAGTAGGTGTGGAGGCCTTACAGGCTACCAAAAAAAGTAATATGATCAGTCGATAAGTACGCATTTATTGTTTTTAATGTCGTCTTCCACTGTTTTGTATTTTACATCTTTCTTCACTGACCCATCAGCATATTGCACATTCACTCGCTGATTTCTGCTAGCGATTTTTTGCGAATGAACTGGTTGCGTTTGTTGCTGAACAGGAGGTCTGTTTCCTCCTTGTGGCCCTGCCAGGGCAGAACGACTTTCTTCTTTTTGTTCTTTGTAGTTGCGAGCAGTTTTCTGCTTTTGCGCTGCTTGAACATCGTCGGCTTGTTCAACCGGGATTTCCGCTTTCATCAGGAATGAAATTGTCTCCTCATTTACTCGTCCAATAAAGCGTTTGAACATTTCAAACCCTTCAAACTTGTAGATTAAAAGCGGATCTTTTTGCTCGTATTGCGCATTTCGAACACTTTGGCGCAAATCATCCATTTCTCTTAAGTGCTCTTTCCATAGAAGGTCAATGGTTGCCAAGGCGATCATTTTTTCCATTTCAAGGATTACTTCTCGTGCCTCTGTTTCAACAGCTTTCTTCAGGCTAACAGATGTGCCTATTTGTTTTTTGCCATCAGTAAACGGAACAAGCACATTTTCCAGTGTAGCTCCTCTTGTCAGATTAAGCTGTTTTAAGATCGGAAGCGCTTTGTCCTTTATGATCTGATTTTTTTGTTGATAACTCTTCAGCGCTTCTTCATATAATTTATTTACCAGCGTGTTTTCATCCCCTTTTTCCAGCTCTTCCTGAGTTAGGTTGAAGTCAAGGCCAAGGATTGAGATTGCATTCAATTTCAGGCTATCAAGGTCGTTTGTACCCTTCGCATTAAATACAATGTCTTCACATGTTTCAAGAAGCATATTGAGGATATCCAGCTCTAATCGCTCCCCATAAAGGGCATTTCTTCTTCGCTTATAAATCACTTCACGCTGACTGTTCATTACATCGTCATATTCGAGGAGGTTTTTACGAATAGCGAAGTTGTTTTCTTCCACTTTTCGCTGTGCACGCTCAATTGACTTGGTAATCATTGAGTGCTGGATAACTTCACCTTCCTGAAGACCTAATCGGTCCATGATTTTAGCCACACGATCCGACATAAAGAGTCGCATCAAATTATCCTCAAGTGAAACGTAGAACTGAGATGATCCCGGATCTCCCTGACGTCCGGAACGACCTCTAAGTTGTCGGTCTACTCGCCTGGATTCGTGCCTTTCTGTACCTATGATGGCCAGACCCCCTGCTTCTTTTACTTCCGGAGTTAGTTTAATATCGGTACCACGACCTGCCATGTTGGTGGCAATGGTTACTGCCCCGGGCTTACCGGCTTCAGCGACTACATCGGCCTCTCTGGCGTGTTGTTTAGCGTTCAAAACCTGATGTTTGATATTTCTCATTTTGAGCATCCTGCTCAAAAGCTCGGAAATTTCTACTGAGGTTGTACCCACAAGCACAGGCCTGCCTGCCTGGGTTAGCTCCACAACCTCTTCTGCTACAGCATTAAATTTTTCACGAATGGTTTTATAAACCTTATCATTTTCATCATGTCGCGCGATTGGCTTGTTGGTTGGAATCACAACCACATCCAACTTGTAGATGTCCCAAAACTCACCAGCCTCTGTTTCGGCTGTTCCTGTCATACCGGCGAGCTTATGATACATTCGGAAATAGTTTTGAAGGGTGATGGTAGCATACGTTTGTGTAGCGTCCTCAACCTTTACATTTTCTTTCGCTTCAATAGCCTGGTGTAATCCGTCCGAATAACGACGACCTTCCATGATACGACCGGTCTGTTCATCTACAATCTTCACTTTTCCGTCCATCACCACATACTCCGTATCTTTTTCATACATGCAGTATGCTTTCAATAATTGATTGACGGAGTGAATTCGTTGACCCTTCACATTGTAATCGCGAATGATGACTTCTTTTTTCTGAAGCTTATCATTCTCAGAGAGTTCTTCATCTTTTTCCAGCTTGGCGATCTCGTCACCGATATCCGGTAGTATGAAAAAATTCGCATCTTCTCCTTCTCCCGTGATCAGGTCGATTCCTTTTTCAGTCAGGTCTATGCTATTGATTTTCTCATCAATGGTGAAATAGAGTGGCTCATCCGCCTCAGGCATTCTTTTCTGATTGTCAGCCAGATATACATTCTCTGTTTTCTGAAGGATTTGTTTGATCCCTGTTTCACTCATAAACTTAATGAGTGGTTTATTCTTTGGAAGACCTCTGAAAGCTCTGAATAGGGGAAGGCCTGCTTCTGCCTCTTTTCCTTCTTTGACTAATTTTTTTGCTTCATTCAGGTAATCGCTCACTAGTTTTCGCTGAGCATCTACCAGTCGCTGAATTCTTGGTTTTAGGTCATAGAATTCATGCTCGTCACCCTTAGGAATAGGACCGGAAATGATCAGTGGTGTTCTTGCATCATCAATAAGTACCGAGTCTACCTCATCGACCATTGCATAATGGTGTTTTTTCTGCACCAGCTCCTCCGGACTTCTGGACATATTGTCCCTCAGATAGTCAAAACCGAATTCGTTGTTGGTGCCATAAGTGATATCCGCGAGGTAGGCATTCCTTCGCTCGGGTGAGTTAGGTTGATGATTGTCAATACAATCGATTTTTAGCCCATGGAATTCGAAAATTGGCGCATTCCATTCAGCATCTCTTCGCGCCAGATAATCGTTTACCGTAACAATATGAACGCCTCGTTCTGCCAGTGCATTGAGGTATGCAGGTAGTGTAGCTACGAGCGTTTTACCTTCTCCAGTCTGCATCTCAGCAATTTTACCCTGATGAAGTACCACGCCACCAATCAGCTGAACATCGTAATGAACCATATTCCATACCACCTCATTGCCGGCAGCCATCCACCTGTTTTTCCAGGTGGCCGTTTCTCCGCTAATTTCTACATTGTCTTTTTTGGCAGCTATTTCTTTATCATGTTGGGTGGCAGCTACAACTATTTTTTCATTTTCTGCAAACCTTCTTGCAGTCTCTTTTACAACAGCAAAGCCCAGTGGAAGAATATCCATCAGCACTTTCTCCAGCTCTTCATCACGGTCGCTTTCTAATTTATCAATTTGGGCGAAGATTTCTTCTTTTTGATGTACATCCAGAGAATTATCTTCATCCACTTGATCATGTAGCGTGGCTATTTGATCATCTATTTCTTTCAGACGATCCTTAATGATTGATTTAAGCTCTGTGGTTTTTCCTCTAAGCTCATCGTCAGAGATATCTCTAAGCTTTTCAAATTCAGCGTTGATAAGTCCAACGTAAGGATTGAGTTCTTTTAAGTCCTTCTCTGTTTTCGTGCCAAAAATTTTGGCAATTCCCTTCGTGATCGAGTTTAGCATTGAAAATTTTTATTTGTAGATCCTGCGAGGATCGTTTGTTTCCAAATTAGCCTTTTATTAAAAGGCCTTAAAGTTATAATGGTTTAGTGTAAGAGTAGTCAGATTGTTACACTTCCTTCAAACACTTTTTCAGCCGGTCCTGCAAGCCAGATGTTAGTGAAGATGCTATCCTCGTTCTTGAAAGAAACGTTAAGTGTTCCTCCCTGTGTTTGTATCTGAACCGGACTTGGAAACCCAAGGTTTCCAGCCATGATTCCTACAGCAGTTGCACCGGTCCCGCAACTTAGTGTTTCATCTTCAACTCCTCTTTCATAAGTTCTGATTTTCACCCTGTCTTGCAAAAGCTGTGCGAAGTTGACATTCGTGCCATTTTGGCCGGAATATTCCGAACGATTGCGGATTTTACGTCCTTCTCCGACAACATCAAGGTCTTCTAAATCCTCACTTAATACGATATGATGAGGTGACCCGGTGTTAATATACCACTCACGGTCATTGAGTTTTTTAATTTCTTTTACATCAAAGAGCTGGAAATGAATATTTCCGTTTTCTTCTTTGATTTTGTGGATTCCGTCTGTGGTTTCAAACGTGGCAGCATTGTTCACTATCCCTAATGTTTGTGAGAACGCAAATCCGCAGCGAGAACCATTACCGCAAAGGCTTTGAGATCCATCAGAGTTGAAGTAGACCATGCGATAGTCCAGTTCTGGGTGATCTTGAATGAGAATCAACCCATCAGCCCCTATCCCGAATCTTCGATCGCATAGTTTTTTTATTAGCTCAGTATTGGTTGGGAAGGATTGATCTCTATCGTCAATCAGGATAAAGTCGTTACCCGTGCCTTGATATTTGGAGAATTGCAGCTTCATATCAGGCTAAATTAACCGGATAATGGGCAAAAAAAATCCCGATACTAAGATCGGGACTGAATTTTTTATTTTGAAGAAAGCTTCTCTTTGATTCGAGCAGCTTTTCCTTTTCTTCCTCTTAGGTAGTAAAGTTTAGCTCTTCGCACGCTTCCTTTTCTCAACACTTCTATTTTTTCAATATTAGGAGTAAGGATAGGGAAGATCCTTTCCACCGCAATATCACCGGATACCTTTCTTACAGTGAAGGTTTCACCGTTTGTGTTTCGATTATTAATAGACATTACAGTTCCCTGGAACTGCTGCACACGCTCTTTGTTTCCTTCTTTAATTTTATAGTGAACATTAATGGTGTCACCTGGTGCGAATGAAGGATACTTAGCTTTAATCTCTTTGTACTCTTCCTCTACTACTTTCAATAATTCTGTGCTCATTTCTGTACTCTTTGCTGAGTGTTTTGAAAAAGGAGTGCAAATATAGAAATAAGTATCGGAAAAAAAGGAATTCAGTTAAATAATTCCAATATTGAGTGCGTATTGAATGAGCTCTGAGCTGCTGTGTAAATCTAGCTTTTTTAAGATGTTTTTTCGGTGGGTTTTTACGGTGTGTTCAGAGATATAAAGCTCATTTGCAATTTGTGAGCTGGTCATACCGTCACCAAGCTTTCGAATAATTTCAATTTCACGGTCACTCAAGGTGTAGTTTTGCTTTGATTCTTCTTTGGAGAAGTTTTGGATTTGATCATAATACGATTTTCCACTTTGAACGCGAGCGATTGCATCTGACAATTCTTTTCCTGTGTTGTTTTTGAGCAAGCATCCGTCAATGCCAATTTTTACAATTTCTTCAACAAATGACTTTTGGGCGTACATGGTGAGGATAATGACTTTCACTTCAGGGTAAGTGGCTTTGATTCTTTTTGCACACTTGATCCCATCCATTTCAGGCATATTAATATCAAGCACAACCACGTCTGCTTTGTTGTTTTTTAAGAAGTCCAGTACCTCCAATCCATTAGCAGCCTCTCCGATCACGTTGAAATCTTCTCTCGAACTCAAGACCAATTTGAGGCCATCAATAACAATTTGGTGATCGTCTGCGAGCACTATTTTTATCTTTTTCATAGTTCTGAGATTTCAATAATAAAGGTGCTGCCTTTACTGATACGGGAATCTATAGTAAGGTCCCCGTTCAGCTTTTGCACCCTGTTTTCAATATTTTTTAGCCCCATTCCACGGGTGATTTCATTTCTATCGAACCCTATGCCATTATCCTCAAAAATCAGGTTGAGTGATTTATCCATCTGGGTTAGTTCAAGGTGGATTTTGGTGGCTTTGGCGTGTTTTAAAGTGTTGTTAACCATTTCTTGGATCATGCGATAGATTTCAAGTGAAATTTCTGGACCCAGATTTTCTTCAATTTGGATGGATATGTTGAATGTGAGTTTTCGTATGGATGAGACCGCTTCTGATAGTTGTTTGATTGCGGCTTCAAGACCAAAATGGTTGAGCATGCCTGAATCAAGGCTATGGGAAATTTTACGGGTTTCTTCGTTGGCTAGTCGGGTTGTTTCCCCGATTTTTTCCGCCAGTCTCTTCATTTCTTCCGGCTTCTTCGTTTGTAGAGCGTCTGCATACATGTTGAGTGTTACCAGGATACTGCCAAGATTATCATGTAGCTCTGCTGCGATTCGTTTACGTTCTTTATCCTGACCTTCCAGTAAGGCGTAGGTGGTTTTGGCTTCTTGTTCACTGAGTAAATTTTGAATCTGTTGGTTTTCCAGATTTTTCTTAATAAGCTTTCGTTGGTAGAGATAAATGAATAGAACCACCGAAAAGGCTAAAAAGAGCATACCAAAAGAGCCAAAAAAAAGAACATATTCGGTATCAATCTCCCCTGTCATATCTATATTTTTTTAGAGCAACGATGAAACCCATCGCGAATAAAAAGTTTTTGAGAATATTAGCAAGGTGAGTGAATGACCATGGTAATGGACCATTCAAAATTTCGTGGCTCAAAACTATTGTAAACATTGAACCGGAGAAGTAAAACAATAATCCAATTACAAACCAGAAATCAGGTAGCCTTTCAATTAGGAGATTTTGCTCCTTATGATAAATTTCATAAAGGAATAGGATACATATAGGAATGTTAGCGAGAGCATGAATAGAGAAATATCTGGTTAGGTAAAAGTTGAAATTTAAGGTTGTAATTGTAAGGAGGAAGTAAAGGAGAAGAATTAAGTAGATTATTTGCGGGATTTTGCTCTTTATTACCCTTTTATAGAAAAAGAAGAGAAAAATTATTTCCAATAAAAAATAGGTATTGATAACAAAGTAATTTACTCCATAGAGCTTTGCAAATAAAAAAGAAATCCAATCGGATAATGCTGAGTTAAGAATTAGAAGGAAAGCAAAGATAAAAGTACGATTCATGGATTCCCTCATCAAAAATATACTTGTAATAAGTGGGATCAATGGAGAGAAATTAGAACCGTACTTTAAAATATCAACTACCTGATTCACAAACGTCTGGACAAGGGTTAGAATTGTTAAGAGAAACGGTTCCGTCTTTCTGAGCACTCACTTCAGATTTTAAATTACGATCAGGAATATCCTGATAAACGATCCTTGAGTCTTTGAAAATGTGGTCTCCTTCTTTATCTACTGGCGTGATGAATGCATCAACATAGAAAACTGTTTTACGATTAATTTCCCGTGAACTTTTGCCAAGGTGAATTCTGATTCCTGTTAAACTATCTGCTGAAGTCCTATATCTATTTAATGAATCGATATCATTCACTAGCTGTTTTATCTCATCTAATCCAAAAGAATAAGAAGTAGACATTGAAAGATCAAGTGATTGCATCGCAGGTTTTAAGGCTAGCTTAATTGATTTGAAGTCGTTTATGTGCCTTTCAGCTTCTATTTTAGAAATTCTTGTACCAAGACCTCTTGACACTCTTCTGTCTCTTCTTAATTGAGCCTCAAGAGTATCAACGAGTGCGATTTGTTCTTTGGTTGGAGGTGTCAAGCCCAAGAAATTTTCTTTCGAGCTATCATCACTTGGTTTAAGATAAAAATAACAAGCAACAACTCCTATTAAAATGCCGATGATCAAAATAAATGTCTTTTTCATTTTTCTAAGTTTAGGTTAGTTAATTGGTTTCTTTAAAAATATGGAATCAAACGGATGATTCACTTTATTCTTTGATAAAGATCATGACGATAATGATAATGTGAAATACCTATCTGGGGGTATTTATAAATAAAAAAGCCCTCCAAGGAGGGCTTTTAAGAAGTTAAAATTATTCTCTTATTGAGGGCAACTAACTCCAAGATCCCATGCAGTTCCACCGCCAATACATCCACTCATGTAGACAGTGACAGTTCTTGAAGTAGATGGGTTGTAGTTAACGTCTATAGTACCTGTACCACTTACATACCCATTTTGGCCATCTCCACAGCTGCTAACAGGCGGGAAAGATGAGCTACCAAGACTTGAGCCAGAACCTCCAATCCACTGATCGTTATAGAAAACATCAATACGATCCTGAATCGAGTACATGTCATAGCTTATTGTAGCAGTTCCAGGAGAATCACCCAGGTCATATGTGGCAATGGTTAGCCCGTCACTACCACTTGTAAATGCCGGGCATTCTTGAATTGGTCCCACAGTAACACAGGTGGTGAGCAGGTTACTAACTCGTCCACTATTATCATAAATACAATAAGTCAGGCAGAAATCTCCCTCCTGTACGCTTGCTGGAATCCCAACCGGAACGACTAGCAGGCCGTCTTGAGTTGATGTACCGTCAGGAATATCAAAATAACTGGTTGCTCCGTTTACCTGAACATAGCACCCCCCATATCCCTGAACGGACTCAAAATTGAATGGTAAGTACAATGTATTGTCTGAAACAACAGTAGCTGAGGTTTGATTACCAAATACATTAGGTGCATCTGAATCGGTACTTGGTGCAGGTGGCTGTCCGCCTACATTCTGGCTCCCTGGAATAACCAATACCCCGGTTAAAGCATCAGCATCTGATGGATCTACTTCAGCGGGTGCTGCATCGTCATCTCCACCACCACAGCTGGTGATGAGTATTAAAGTTGAAAAGCCTATAAAAAGGCTTAGAATCTTAATTGAATTGTAAAGTGTCTTCATGGCTATAATATGATTTTTCACCAAAAAGACGTATTAGTGGGGTGATATAAAATACCTACTTAGGGGTATTTTTTAGTGAAGAACAACTGATCAATGAAGTAGATCTGGCCTTCTATTTTCTGTTCTTTTTAACGCCTCCTCATTTCTCCAGGCTTCAATTTTGGCTTCATGACCAGAAGTCAGCACCTCAGGCACTTTCCATCCTTTGTAATCTGCTGGACGTGTATAGACTGGAGGTGCTAGCAGATTATCCTGAAAGGAGTCAGAGAGCGCGGAAGTTTCGTCGTTTAGTACACCGGGGACGAGTCTTATGAGGGAGTCGGCCAAAACCATGGCTGCCAATTCTCCACCGGATAGCACATAGTCTCCAATACTTATCTCTTTGGTGATTAAATGATCCCGTACTCGTTGATCCACACCCTTATAATGACCACAGAGAAAGATGAAATTCTCTTTCAAAGAAAGTTGATTGGCTATGGATTGATTGTAGGTCTCTCCATCGGGAGTAAGATAAATAACTTCATCATACGTTCTTTTCTTCTTTAGCTGGGAGATGCATTTGTCAATAGGCTCAATCATTAAAACCATTCCAGCCCCACCACCGAAAGCGTAATCATCTACATGCTGATGCTTTCCGGTAGCATAATCCCGTAGATTATGGATTTCCAGTTCTACAAGGCCTTTATTTACGGATCGCTTTACAATGCTTTGAGTAAGTGGCCCTTCGAAGAGATCTGGTAAACAAGTAATAATATCTATCCGCATGACTTGAAGTTAATCATTGTAGACATCCAAAAGGCCGTCTGGTAGTTCAACAGTCACTTTTTTGTTGTCCAGGTCAACAAGGGTAAGTATTTCGTCTTTTAATGGAATCAGGATTTCTTTCTCACCTGTATAGACAGCCAGTAATTGGTTGCCGTTGAGATCGATGACCTCTTTAACCTGACCCAAGTGCTCTTCTGCTTCAAAAACATCACATCCCACAAGATCATGAAAGTAATACTGACCATTCTTAAGTTTCGGCAGAGAGGAAAGAGGTAAAAATAGTTTAGACTTTACCAGGGTTTTTGCATCGTCCAACGAGGATATATCCTCAAAATGGATCAATGCTTTATTGCCATTTATTTGAATGGTATCAATAAAAAAAGGAACCAGATTTCCGGATTTTTCCAGAAATACTGATTCCAAATTTTGATATTCATCAGGAAAGTCAACATCCAAAAGGATGGATACTTCTCCTTTCAGACCATGGGTCTTGATTACTTCCCCAAGTTGGTAGCAATCAGCCTGCTTCATGGCAGATTAACCCTCTTTTTTGTCGTCTTCTTTAGCTTCTTCAGCAGGAGCTTCCTCTTTAGCCTCAGCTTTAGGCTCGTCCTTGGCTTCTTCCTTAGACTCTTCTTCTTTTGCCTCAGCTTTAGGCTCTTCAGCTGGAGCTTCTTTCGTTTCAGTAGCCTGAGCTTCTTCTACTTCAGCAGCATCATCTGCTACATCTTCATCACTTTCAGCTCCACCTTCTTTGATTTCCTCAACCAAAGTAGCCTCAGCTTCCTGTGCTTTTTTCTTAAGCTCTTCAGCTCTAGCTTCGCTCACCTTCTTCTCAGCCTCAAGTGCAGCCTTCTTCTTGTCTGCTGCAGCTTTTGCAAGCTTGTCTACTTTGCCTTGAATCTTAGCTTCTTTGTCTTTCATCCAGGCATCCAACTTCTTATCAGCCTCTTCCTGTGTGATAGCTCCTTTATTAACACCTATTTGAAGGTGCTTTTTCATCATGATGCCACGATATGAAAGCATTGCCCTAACAGTATCTGTAGGTTGCGCACCCTTCATTACCCAATCAAACGCTTTATCATTATCCAGATTAATGGATGCCGGATCTGTGTTTGGGTTGTAAGTACCAATCTTTTCAATAAAGCGACCATCTCGTGGTGCTCTGCTGTCAGCCACTACTACATCATATAGGGCTTGTTTTTTGCGTCCTCGACGCGCTAGTCTAATTTTTACTGACATAATTCTTTTTGTTTATGGAACTCGTCCATCAAAAGTTTTAAAAATGGAGCGCAAATGTAGTCTATTTTTTCCGTAGTGAGAAGATTGTGCAGAAAAGAAGCAATAAACCGTTTTCCTACTTTATTAGGATAAACTTTCGTTCCAACTTCTTTTATCCTTTCCAAGCCTTCTAAATGAGGGTTGGTGAGATATTAACGACTTAACAGTCAGTGTAATTACATATGTGTATTCGCTAAAACGATTTTACAGTTTTTAAAGAAACTCAAATGGATATACCTTTGTTTCACAACTAAAATGAATATGGATAAATATTCTTACATCGCCAACGCCCACGGCAATTATTTGGATGAGCTTTTCAAATCCTATAAAGAAGATCCTGAAAGTATTGATGAATCCTGGAGAAAGTTTTTCGAGGGGTTTGAGTTTGGGCAGGAAAAATATGAAGCCGGTGGGGCAGAGCAGTTAGCTACACCTAAAGAGACGGCTGTTAGAAACTTAATCTATAATCACAGGGCCTATGCTCATCTGGTAGCTGATACCAATCCTGTGCGCGAGCGACGTAAACATTCAACTCGTTTGGAGCTTTCGGATTTTGGTCTATCTGACAGTGATCTTGATACCGAGTTTGAGGTGGGGGGTGAGATTGGGCTTGGGAAAGCTTCTCTGAGAAAAATTCTTGAGCGACTTAAAAAGGTGTATACCGGACACATAGGTTTTGAGTACAATCACATTCGCGATTCTGACATTCAGGAATGGTTCAAAACGAAGTGCGAAACAGGAGGTGCTGAGATTAATCCATCGAGAGAGGAAAAGCACCGAATCCTATCAAAGCTGAATGAGGCAGTTGGCTTTGAGAACTTTTTGCATACCAAATTTTTAGGTCAGAAGAGGTTTTCACTTGAAGGTGGTGAAAACATGATTCCGGCGCTTGATAAAGTGATTAATAAAGCTGCCGAGTTAGATGCAGCTGAAATTGTGATTGGTATGGCTCACCGAGGCAGGCTGAATGTGCTTGCCAATATCATGGGTAAGACCTACGAAGAGATTTTTAGCGAATTTGAAGGGAACCAGGAGGTGGACCTGACCATGGGTGACGGTGATGTGAAGTATCACCTGGGCTACTCCTCGCACATGGAAACTACCGCTGGCAAAAAGATGTATGTCAAGTTGGCTCCTAATCCATCTCACCTCGAGGCGGTGGATCCTGTTGTTTTAGGATATGCTCGTGCTCAGATTGATGATGAGTACAAAGGTGACATGGGAAAAGCGATTCCTGTTCTTATTCATGGAGACGCGGCAGTAGCAGGTCAGGGAATTGTCTATGAGTGTGTGCAGATGTCTTTACTTGAAGGGTATAAGACTGGAGGAACGATCCACTTTGTGATCAATAACCAGGTAGGTTTTACGACTGATTTCGCTGACGCCCGATCAAGTATTTACTGTACAGACCTTGCTAAAATTGTAGATGCTCCAATTCTTCACGTTAATGGTGATGACGCTGAGGCAGTTAATTTCTGTGCCAACCTTGCAGTAGAATACAGACAGAAATTCAAGAAAGATATTTTCATTGATATGCTGTGCTACAGAAGGCATGGTCATAACGAAAGTGATGAGCCAAAATTCACTCAGCCAAAGCTTTATAATGCAATTGGAAAGCATCCAAATCCAAGAGAAGTCTATGTAAAATACCTGACCGAACAAGGTGATTTGGATGATAAAGAAGTCAAGAAATTAGATAAAGATTTTAAGGAAAGATTGCAGAATCGCTTAAACGAAATCAAAGAGCGACCACTTCCATATAAGCCGCAGAAAATAGAAGAAGAGTGGGATCACCTCAGGCGGTCTGACCCAAAAGACTTTGAAAAATCACCGGATACATCTATTTCCGAGGAAGCAATAAAAAAGGTTGCAAAGGCGATTACGGAGGTGCCGAAAGGGTTTAAGCCGCTGCGACAAATTGAAAAGCTATTAAAAGATCGAAAGACAAATTTCTTCGAGAAAAAAGAGCTGGGATGGGCTGATGCTGAATTATTAGCGTATGGGTCGTTGCTAGCTGATGGGAATATTGTAAGGATGTCCGGTCAGGATGTGAAGCGAGGTACGTTCTCACATCGACATGCCTACTTCTTTGATTCCAACACCAATGAGCCTTATTGTGGATTGAACCATGTTCAGGAGGGTCAGCAGCCGCTCAGAATCTACAATTCACTATTATCAGAGTACGGAGTACTTGGGTTTGAATACGGTTATGCCATGGCTACCCCTAATGCATTAGTCATTTGGGAAGCTCAATTTGGCGATTTCGCGAATGGTGCACAGATCATGATTGATCAGTTTATTATCAGTGCCGAGAGCAAATGGCAAAGAATGAACGGATTAGTGATGTTACTTCCTCATGGTTATGAGGGGCAGGGACCTGAACATTCAAGTGCTCGAATGGAGCGTTTTCTTCAGATGTGTGCAGGAGAGAACATCATTATTGCGAATCTCACCACCTCTGCAAACATTTTTCATTTGATGCGAAGACAGGTGTCCTGGGAATTCAGAAAACCGGCAGTTGTGTTTTCTCCTAAGTCACTGTTAAGACATCAGGGTGTGGTGTCTCCAATGAAAGATTTTACGTCTGGCAGATTCCAGGAGGTGATTGGTGATGATTATGTAACCAACAAGAACGTGAAAAAAGTGCTTTTCTGTTCCGGAAAAGTGTATTTCGACCTTCTGGAAGAACAGAAGAAAAAGAAAGCAAAAGATATTGCTATCGTAAGGGTAGAACAGATTTATCCATGGCCACAAAAACAGATTGATGCCATTCTTAAGAAATATGATAATCCTAAGTTAGTGTGGGTCCAGGAAGAGCCTAAAAATATGGGAGCCTGGAGCTTTATAAATATGCGAATCGATATGGATTTCGATGTGATTTCCAGACGAATAGGCGCTTCACCTGCCACCGGGTTTTCTAAAATTCACAAGGAAGAGCAGGAAACACTGGTGAAGCAGGCATTCGAAATTTGAGATAGATCTGAAAAGAATACAAAAACATTAAAACAAGAATAAAATGAGTCTTGAAATGAAAGTTCCTTCGGTTGGTGAGTCAATCACAGAGGTAACCGTTGCATCCTGGACAAAAAGTGATGGGGATTTTGTAGAGATGGATGAGGTAATCTGCGAATTGGAATCTGACAAAGCCACTTTTGAAGTTACTGCCGAAGCAGCCGGTAAACTCAGTATCAAAGCTGAAGAGGGTGATACCCTGGAAATTGGAGCAGTACTATGTGAAATCGACGATAGTGCCAAAGGGGGCGACTCTTCTGGCTCAAGCGATGATACCTCCGGTCAAAAGGATGATAGCTCGGGCGATTCTTCCTCCGAAAGCAAGGCCACTGGCGAGGTATTGGAAATGAAAGTTCCGGCAGTTGGTGAGTCTATCACAGAAGTAACTATTTCAAACTGGGCGAAGAGTGATGGTGATTTTGTGGAGCTGGATGAAGTGATTGCAGAGATTGAGTCAGATAAAGCCACTTTTGAGCTTACGGCAGAGGCTCAGGGGAAATTACAGATTGTAGCTCAGGAAGGGGATACGCTCGAAATTGGTGCTCTGATTTGTAAGATTGAAGTAATGGAGGGTGGAGCTCCATCTTCAGGTTCATCATCAAGTGATTCGTCTTCAGAATCTTCTGGAAGTTCCGCATCGGATAAGGAAACATATGCCACGGGGCATGCTTCTCCGGCAGCAGCTAAAATTTTGGATGAGAAGGGAATTTCTCCGGACAATGTGAAAGGAACTGGTAAGGACGGTCGCATCACAAAAGAGGATGCCATGAAAGCCGAAAAATCAAAACCACAAGAGCAGAAGAAGTCTGATTCTCAGGATACACCTTCCAAGCCTCAATTCGAAGCTCCGACATTCGGTGGGGGAGTAAGCAGAGAGCAGCGAAGGGAAAAGATGTCTTCATTAAGAAAGACTGTATCTCGCCGATTGGTATCTGTGAAAAATGAAACGGCTATGCTCACCACCTTCAATGAGGTGAACATGAAGCCAATCATGGATTTGAGGAAAAAATATAAAGAGCAGTTCAAAGAGAAGCACGAAGTAGGTCTTGGATTCATGTCATTCTTCACCAAAGCCGTTTGCGTGGCACTGCAGGAGTGGCCAGCGGTAAATGCTCAGATTGACGGAAATGAAATGGTTTTTAATGAATACTGTGACATTTCTATTGCGGTATCAGCTCCAAAAGGACTCGTTGTGCCTGTGATCCGAAATGCTGAGGCATTAAGCTTTGATCAGATCGAAAAAGAAGTCGTAAGACTGGCAACCAAAGCACGTGATAATAAGTTGAGCATAGAAGAAATGGAAGGTGGAACCTTTACTATCACCAATGGTGGCGTGTTCGGTTCGATGATGTCAACTCCAATCATCAATGCACCTCAGTCAGCAATTCTGGGAATGCACAACATTGTGGAGCGTGCGGTAGTTGAGGAAGGAGAAGTGGTTGTCAGACCGATGATGTACGTAGCGCTTTCTTACGATCACCGTATTATTGATGGACGAGAGTCTGTGAGCTTCCTTGTACGGGTTAAGCAATTATTAGAAGACCCTACAAGACTATTATTAGGTGTCTAAATCAAAATTCAAAATCTCCCAATCATAAATCTGTAAATATGGATTATCAAGTAGTAGTAATTGGTTCCGGACCTGGTGGATATGTTGCAGCCATTCGATGTGCGCAGCTGGGAATGAAAACAGCCATCATTGAAAAATATGACACCTTGGGCGGTACCTGTTTGAATGTAGGTTGTATTCCATCAAAGGCACTTTTGGATTCATCGGAACATTTTCATGCAGCAGAACACACATTTAAGGAGCATGGAATTGATATTAACAAACCTAAGGTCAACCTGAAGCAAATGATCGACCGGAAGGCTGATGTTGTGAAGCAGAATGTAGAGGGAATCGATTACCTGATGAAGAAAAACAAGATTGATGTTTTTCATGGGATGGGGAGCTTCATAGATAAGAATACGATTCAGATCGAAGGGAAAGACAAGAAAAAAATCACTGCTGAGAAGGTCATTATTGCAACGGGCTCTAAACCAGCAAACCTTCCCTTCATCAAGCTTGATAAAGAGCGTGTAATAACCAGTACAGAAGCATTGGAATTGAAAGAAGTTCCCAAACACATGATTGTGATTGGTGGGGGAGTAATCGGTGTTGAGTTGGGTTCAGTTTATGCACGATTAGGAGCGAAGGTTTCTGTGGTGGAGTACTTAGACAGTCTTATTCCTACCATGGATTCAACCATGGGTAAAGAGCTTCAGAAGTCCTTGAAGGGACTGGGTTTTGATTTTTACCTGGGGCACAAAGTGACAGGAGTGGAGAAGAAAGGCAAGAATGTGACCGTAAAGGCAGAAACAAAGAAAGGGGAGGAAGTAGAGATCAAAGGCGACTATTGTCTTGTCTCAATAGGTCGAAGACCATATACCGATAAGCTAGGATTGGATAAAGCTGGCGTGAAAATGGACGATAAGGGTCGAGTGGAGGTAGACGATCACTTGAAAACCAATGTTGATCATATTTATGCAATTGGAGATGTGGTAAGAGGTGCGATGTTGGCACACAAAGCTGAAGAGGAAGGAGTTTTTGTGGCCGAGACCATTGCTGGTCAGAAACCGCACATCAATTACAACCTGATCCCTGGAGTCGTTTACACCTGGCCGGAGGTTGCTTCAGTCGGTTACACGGAGGAACAGTTGAAAGATCAGGGTAAAAAATATAAGACAGGTAAATTTCCATACAAAGCGCTCGGAAGAGCAAGAGCAAGTATGGATACGGAAGGATTGGTGAAGATCCTTGCTGATAAGGAGACCGATGAAATCTTAGGAGTACATATCATAGGTGCTCGAGCTGCGGATATGATTGCAGCTGGTGTAACGGCAATGGAATATCGTGCCTCTGCAGAGGATGTAGCTCGTATGTCTCATGCACACCCAACCTATATGGAAGCTTTCAAAGAAGCAGCATTAGCTGCGACAGAGAACAGACCGATCCATATGTAAAATTATTTGGGAAGGGAGATGCTGAAGGTAGTTCCCTTCCCTAATTCACTTTTCACTTCTACTTCACCATTGAGTCTTTCGATGGCTCTTTTTAGTATGTGAAGTCCAAGTCCCGTTCCCTCAATTTTTCGGTTAACCCGGAAAAACATGGTGAAAATCTTTTCTACTGTTTCCTGATCCATACCAATTCCATTATCAGTGGCATCTATCAGGATTTTATCCGTCTTTTGTTTTACGGATATTGATATAAAAGGCTGATTATCTTCCGTTCGTGCATACTTGATTCCATTTTCGATCAGGTTTTGCATCACCGTATTGATCAGTGCCCATTCAGCTTCAAATTTTATGCTAGGATCTACATCGATTTTGAATTCTACCTGATCATAGTTAGCGAGAAATTTATAAGATGAAATGCAATCGTAGATGATCTTCTCAAAGTCAATTTCCTGCTTACTGTCCTCATTGAAAGACATTTTGGTGAGATTTAGCAACCCGTCCAAAATCGTATTCAGTCGGTTGGCTTGCTTCTCGTAATCATCTAAAAACCTCAATGCAGTTTCATCTTTAACCTCTAGTTTGGCTACATAGTTGAGGCTCATGAGTGAAGTGATAGGTCCTTTCAAGTCATGCGAGATGCGATAGAAAAAGGAGTCCAGCTCGATCTTTTTCTTTTCGATCAGGTCAGCTTTTTCTTTTTGTACCCTGGCATCTTGTTCCAGGCGATGCATCTCATTGATCACATCATAGCTCTCTATTACCTTGGCTGTACGATCGTTAATTACGCTCTCTTTTTCATCAATGTATTGCTGCAAGTATTTCAATGCCAGCTCATAATTGCCTCGTTTTTTTGCTATTTCGTGGAGTAATAAGTTGGCTCTGAACTTGATTAGTATAATGCGATTTTTATTGCTGTACTGTAGTGCTTCAACAAGCATTTCTTCGGCCTCATCAAGCCGGTTCATTTTTATGTAAAGTGCACCTCTTTTATGATAGCACATGGCAAGTCCAAGCTTTTCACCCATTTCCCTATGGATCTTCTCTGCTTCAAGAAAATCTGCTTCAGCTTTCTCAAACTCCCTGGTTACCGTATAAACTTTCCCTCTTCCATATAGTGCAAAAGCAAGTCCCCTTACGTCATTTGACTCTTTTTTATAAGCGATGGATTTCTCAATTAGCTCCAATGCTTCTTTTATTTTTCCCTGATTGAGATAAATTCCGGATAAAGGATTGAATGCGTTTGATTGTAGGTTCAGATCATCAGCTTTTTTACCCGACTCAATCGAGGCTCTGTAAATTTTGATGGCACTTTCTTCATCACCAAAGAACTCATACACGGTACCCATGGATTTTTCAACGCGTGCCTGGTTGTGAAAATCATCAAGCTTCTGGTACGTTTTTAAGCAATCCACCAGATATGTGAGCCCCAGATTGTAGTTATCTGTTTTGTATAGCGCTCCCGCAATGGTGTACTTTGCATCGGCAATGCCCTTGTCGTCACCAGTTTGTTCAAAAATTTCAATCGCTTCCTTGGCCATATTGATGGACAAGTCAAAATCACCGATAATCATATGAAAAAGGGAAAGCTGAGAGAGCGACTTTCCAATGCATGCCATATCCTCCAGCTCTTTGCTTATTTGCAAAGCCTCTTCTGCGAGCTGGATACTCGTTTTTAAATCATTGATCCGCTTTTTGTAAGCTTCTTCCAGCAGATCAAGAACCTTGGTGTTTGTGAGTGATGGTGAGGTTTCCAAACGTTTTTGATGACTATGTAATCTTGAAAGATAATTTAGACCTCAGATTTTTTAAGTGATTTTAGGTAACGATACTGCGTTTGAATGAATATTTAGGTGGATACACCTATCATTTTGATAAGTAATTTGCTTAATGTTTGTGTTTGGTTATTTCTTCTAAAAGGAGAGCCTCCTGAATAATTTCATCTATATCCCTTTCTGGAATGGTTGATACATCGAAGAGATCTACTCCAGCTACCATTTTGCGATCCTTACTTCTCAATAATCCCTGATCATTCGATAACTGGTGTCCTTTCAGGAAAGCTAATTCTATTCCATTTTTCTTAATTGGGTTGAGGTAGCACACCCAGCTCTTTCGGTAATACATCGGGATATTGAATCTTATTTTGGGAATAAGATCATGATGATTTACTAACCGTTGATGCAAAAAAGAAACGATGGCCTTTTGCTGACCATCGAGTCCAAGTATGAAATTCTCTACGGTCATGGAAGTTTGAAATGGGGATTGTAAATCAATCCAATTACATTATCCCAGGGGTCCAGTAAAGTAGTCACTTCTATGCCTCCACCTACTTCTTTAATTTCAGTGTGTTCTTTAGCCCCAAGTTCGAGGAGTCGGGTGTGTTCTTTTCTGATGTCCTCTACTCCCCAATATGATTCTACATTATCCGCTCTTTTTTGCCCCTTCTTTTCCGGATGCAGACCAAGCTCATAGCCACCGATATTAAACCCAACATAGAATGGCTCATCGAAATATGGATCCTGACCAAATGCCTTGGAATACCATGATTTTGCTTTTGCAATGTCCGGAACCATATAAATGGTTGTTCTCAGACCAAGAATGTTATTTTCCATTTTTAATATTTCTTACCTCATACCTTAAAATAGTCTTCAGCTTCTCTTCAGGCGTTTTTCTTGGATCGCTAAGGTAGATTTCATGATGATAACCACTTACTTCCAATCCATTTTGTTTCAGGAATTCCAGCATTTTCATGATTGATGGTTCCTCTTTATGGTAGCTGCCGATATGCAAAATCTGCACAACTCTCCCCTCATTGAGGAGTTCGTATTTTACTTCTTTATCACCGAGCAGTGATGGATTTTTGACCTTTACCTTCTGCACCGCACGGTAGTAATGATCACCTTCAACAAAATCCGGCATCCGAATAACGATTTTCCAGTTCCATTCTTCCATCGGTGTTTGTGTGAATTTGTGCTGAGCTTCAAGGCCACCATCTATCCACCAGAACGCTTCCATTTTCGGGACAACAAAATCCATATCTTCTGCCTTGCAGGTGAATTTAATGGCATATGCAACAGCATATATCTTTTCAATGGCAGTTATAAAGATTTCTGACTCAGGATTGCCCCGGCCGCTGATTGAAAGGTAATAGTAGGGTTCAAGGTCTTTCAGTTCCGGTTTGTTCCCTGCCTTGTAATAATTAGGATCTGCCTTTTGGAGATCAAGTTTTTCGATAGTTGCTTCCATAATTTGTGTGAGTTTTATGATTATGAAAACAAAGAAAAAGAGATGAGTGACAGCCCTATGTCACTCTGAAATGAAGAGTTAAAAAAATTATTGAAGATGAATAAATTCTCTGGTTTCAAGGCTTTCAGGGGTGATTTTTACTCCATTAATTTCCCCTGTGTCCCAGTCTTGGGCAATCTTCCATACTCCGTCTATTTTTTTCAATGCGACATGAAATCGGCCAACGTAATACTGATTTCCTGAATCTGATGGAGAAGTGATACGGTAGTAGCCAACTTCGTATGCATTGTTTCCATTGGAAGTTCTGGTCTCGAATGAAAACTCAATGATGTTCTTATTCGACTGACCATACATTCGCTCTTTATTTCGGTTTCTGTATTCATCACCAACTAACAATCTGCCGGGATTTATACGCCAGACGTCATCAGTATGAACTGCGTTGTAGGCTTTACCATCATTCGCTTCCCACGCTTTCGTGAATGGAATCCATACCTGCTCATCGATCTCTTTTTGAGTGTTTTGTGAATAACCAGAAAGCGAAAGTGTAATAAGAAATAAAGCAATTGTGGTTTTCATATCTTTTATGTTTTAGCTAAGAAAGGTGTGCTGTGGTGTTCCAGCAGCTTTTTGGCATGAGTTGCAGCTATGCCTTGAAGCTCTGAAGGTGAAATTATCTCTACTTCTTCTCCATACATCATGAGCCAACGAGCGAAATAGTCATAATGAGGGGTCACAAATTTCATCTCATACCGTCCGTCCTCCATTTTCTTTTCCTCAGCAAAACCCATATAGTATTTCTGCTCTCCCATAAAACGAGCCACCATGGATGTCGCATGAATGATTGCTTCTTTGGCGTCTGTTCCAATCAAGGTGTCATTCAAAAATGACAGATAATTTGGGTGCAAACCAGGGTCAAACTCCTCAGCCAGCACATTAACTTTTTGAATACGGTCTGTTCTGAAATCGCGCAAATCATTTCTGAGTCGACAATGGGCGATCAGGTGCCATCGACTGGAGTAAAACACCATACCTAAGGGTTCTACAGCTCTCTGACTTGTAGCGTCACTATAATGAGAATAGTAGGTCATCGAAATGACCCGATTAGTTGCGATGGCCAATTGAATTTCAGCTAAATGAGAATCAGGTTTCTGCATTGGAACCGGGCTTGGCCTTATGGCAATACGATCTTCCAGATTATCCAGAAATTCTTTGTCAGAGTATTTCAGGACGGCCTTGATTTTGTACATCGCTTTGTTGAATGTATCGATGGTCTGAGTATCGGCACTACGCTCGATGAATTTGGCACCCATTAAAATAGCGCTGGCTTCTTCCTTATTAAATACCACAGGAGGTAAATGGTAGCCTTCTACGATGAAATATCCTTCTCCGGCATCTCCTCCAATAGGCACACCAGCATCAATGAGCGATCGCACATCACGAAAAATCGTTCTTCGTCCTACTTCAAACCGTTCTTCGAGTTCAATGATTGGTACTCGTGGTTTTCCCTGAAGGTGAATAAGGAGTGCGTTCAGTCGGTCGATGCGATTCATAAGAGAAATTTATCAAATTCTCTCACGTGATCGCATCATTTTGGTTTAATGATTTTCAGCCACCAGATAATTTGTGTCTACGGGAATTCTGTTTTTTAGAAACTCAAACCCCTCCCAAAACGAATCTGTGCTAATTTCGGTAGCCGTATCAAAAAGCGGAACATTATCGCCGATAAAGACCATATGCTGCGGGATTTCACTGAGGGTTTCTTGTTGATCCATGGCTAGAAAGGCCTCATAGTGAAAGTTATCCTCCGTACTTTTTCCTTTGAAGGTAACATTTACCAGTTCGTAGGCACCATTTCGAAATTCAAAGTTTTCTGACCATGTAACCTCCTCCCAAACTTTTGAGGAAGTGGTGAGTGGTGTATACTCTATTTTGATGATACCATAATACAATGGATCAATATAGATTCTGCCCTTCACATTACCATGTGAGCCTTCGGCCGGCTCAAATTCAATAATCTTCACATCATCGGATTTGATTCTGGTTTCTCCAGCATAGGAATAAGTGTAGCTGTCTCGATTTTTTTCATTCAAAAATGAGTTTGGTCTCCAGATAGATGAGCGAGCCATATCACTGGCATTTCCAAATAGCAATTTATTTACATCGATTTCTTTGAATGCTTTTTTTCGTGTTTTAATGGGGTATACGCTAGCATTATCTGAATGATTAAGATTGCTGGGTATGTAGACATCTATAATTCCTTCTGCCAGATAATAAATGGAATTGGAATCCGATACAGACTCCTGGTAATAACCCATTTTGTGCAGCCTACTCATCTCATAGTTGGAGTGGAAGCGAATGAACACTTCTCTCATTATAGAAGAGCCTGTTTCAACTGCCTTTTTAGAAGTGTCGTTCTGTTTGGTGGCTGCCATTCCCCAATGGAAAATGAGCGTTAGCGTGATTAGTGTAATAAGTCGCATACCGGTGTAGTTTGGTATGATACAAACTTAGAGGGTCAATAACCCTAAAAACCTCCTTAGTTACGCATATTTCAACATAAGCATTACTCCTAATGCCTTCTAGATGCTTTCACTTAAAGTGATGCTTTAAGTTTTAAGTTGTTTTATGAGGTGTTTAGCTAAGGTGTTTTTTCAATGCTTCGACCACCTTTTTACTATTACCTACGAATATCTCATTATCCACGATAAAGACCGGACGCTTTAGAAAAGTATACTCTTCCTGGATGAGTGTTCGATAGTCATCTTCGGTTAGGTTCTTATCACCCAACCCCATTGATCGGTATTTCATTGCTTTTCTGGAGAAAAGGGATTCGTAGGATCCACTGCGCTTTTTCATTTCATCAATCTGTTCGAAAGTCATCTGCTCAGTTTTGATGTCCTGTTTTTCAAAATCGGCGATTAAATCACCTAGCTCATCCATGATGCGCTTACATGTGGTACAGGTAGACAAGTAGTAGATTTTTTTCATTGCTCAAATAGACCAAAAAGTGATGAAAAATAGTAATGCCCGGTAAATGTAGAGGACAATCGTAAAGGAGGCCAGACACAGAATTGAATTAATCACTGCCCTCCATTTTTTAGACCCATAGAAATTTCTCTCCACACCAAAGAAGAAATAGAAAAGTAGTACCAAGCTGATTAATGAAATGGCAAATTCTCCAACGAATTCAGATTGGAGAATTTCGCTGTATTCGTGAATGATCAGTATGAGTATTCCCTGAAGTTGAACAGCAGACAAAATGGTAAATGTCATTAACTCTAAACCAACAGTCACATGGTCGGCGAATAGGTCTTGTTTTGGGTGAATCAAAACGAAAAAGAAGGCAAGAAAAAATACCATCGTAATGAGAAATAGCTTAGAGAGTTCATTGGTTTTCGCATTGTAGATCATTTCATACTCCTCGAAAGTGATTTTCTGCTTCGCAACTTCTTCGTTGACCCAAGCTTTAGCTAACCCTGAGTGAATATAGCTGGGAGATTTTATTTGTGTTTGCAGGTTAGAATTGAAGGTATTAAACAGAGGAAATAGAAAGTAAATGAGATTGGCGAGGAAGAAGAGAGATATCGGTTTCATGTAACCTTTCCGTTTCCCATCAACAAAGTCTCTAGAGAATTTTCCTGGACGTATCAGAATGAACTTTAGGGACCGCCATAATTTGCTGTCAGCAAAGGTTAATGCATTAATGAAATCAGCAAGAAAATATTTGAGCTTACGATCCTCTCTGCGAATCACCTTCTCCCCGCAATTATTGCAATAGTTGCCAGAGAATTTATTTCCGCAAGATTTACAGGTTAGTATCGATCCATCTGAGGACATAAAGTAAATATCTCTCCCTCCGGTCGAGATGACAAGGGGGGAGCCGTTTTTTAATGTCATTTTGAACTTGCCTGCCGGCAAAGGCAGGCCTAGTGAGAAATCTTTAGCAATACTATTGGCATAGATTGATCTGATTCGATCTACTTAATCTTCCAATTCAGTAAATTACAAGACAACCTAATTTGAATCAACTATGAAAAAAGCTAGTATTTGGATGCTTTCTTTAGCTGTATGTATCGCGTGCACGCAACCCGAAGAGCCACCAACGATGGATAACATAGCTGAGCAGTACGTAAAACTTATGCTGGAAATTGGTCAGTATAATGCTGACTTTGTGGATGCATACTACGGGCCTGAGGAATGGCGACCAGATTCCAAAGCAGACTCGCTACCAGCCGATGATTTCATCAGCAGAGCTAATAACCTGATCAGTCAAATTCAGTCTGTAGAGGGCGATAAGGATCGAAAGTTCATGCTGGTGAAGCAATTGATAGCTGCGCGCACCAAAGTTGAAATGATGAACGGGAAAGTCTACTCGTTCGATGAAGAATCGAAGCTTTTGTATGATGCTGAACCACCGTCGTTTCCTGAATCGTACTTTGATAGTTTGCTTGTGGACTTGGAAAAGGTGCTTCCGGGAGAAGGAAAGCTAGCCGATCGATACAATGAATTTGTTAACCAATTCATCATTCCCAAAGACAGGCTTGACACGGTCTTTCAGACAGCCATTGCCGAAGCAAGAAAACGAACCATGTCAAGGTATGACTTGCCTGAAAACGAAAACTTTCTATTGGAATACGTGACCGATAAAAGCTGGTCCGGCTACAATTACTATCAAGGCAATAGTCAGAGCCTGATTCAGATAAATACCGATCTTCCTATCAAAATAAGTAGAGCCATTGACCTGGCTTGTCATGAAGGATATCCCGGTCACCACGTATTCAATGCACTTTTGGAGCAAAACCTGGTAAATGGTAAGGGATGGAAAGAATATTCGGTGTATCCGCTTTTCTCTCCTCAGTCACTGATTGCAGAAGGGAGCGCCAACTATGGGATTGATGTCGCCTTTCCGGGAGAAGAACGGGTGAATTACGAAAAGGAGGTTTTGTTTCCGCTAGCCGGACTGGATGCTTCACTGGCTGATACCTATTATGAGGTTCAGGGACTTATTGGAAAGCTAAGCTACGCTGGAAATGAAGCAGCCAGAAAATACCTGAACGATGAGATTAGCAGGGAAGAAGCTGCAGATTGGTTGGTGAAATATCAGCTGAATGAGTCGGAAAGAACACTTCAGCGCACACGCTTTTTTGATCAGTATCGAAGCTATGTAATCAACTATAACCTGGGCAAAGACCTGGTGGCTAATTACGTGGAATCACAAGGAGGTACCGCAGATAACCCTGAAAAACGTTGGGAGGTTTTCAAGGAGTTGTTGAGTAATCCAAATACAGCCAGTACCATTAAATAATTTCATTATGAGCATTTCACGCAGAGACTGGATCAGGCAGAGTTTATTGGCTTCAGCCACCATGCTGGTGGCTGGACCTCACGTAGCACAGGGTTGCGCCAGCGAGCGGCCGAAAAATTTTACGGGAAAAGATGATTTCATTCTACTGAACTGGAATGAGAATCCGTATGGTCCATCGGATGTGGCGATACAGGCTGTTAGTGATGCCATGAAATATGCCAACCGATATCCGGACGAGAAACTGAATGAGTTGAAAGAAAAGCTGGCCAAAAAGCATGGATTAAAGCCCGTTAACTACTTATTGACTGCCGGTTCCACTGAAGTGCTGAGCTTGCTAGGTCAGCACGTTGGATTGCAAAAAGGCGAGATACTTACTCCATTTCCGACCTTTCCAACAGCGCTCCGTTTTGGTGAGCGAGCCGGCGCTACTATTAAAAAAGTGGACCTGGATGCCGATGATCGCATTGATTTGGATCAGACACTTGATGCTATTACGGACAAAACCACAATGGTTTTCATTTGCAATCCCAATAATCCAACGGGTACAGAACTGGAAACAGAGGACCTCAAGGCTTTCTGTAGAAAGGTACCTGAAAATGTGCTGATCTGTGTAGATGAGGCCTATGTTGAATATTCTAATGCAGGATTGAAAGGCAGCATGATTTCATTAGTTAATGAGCTGCCCAACCTGGTGATCTGCCGTACTTTTTCCAAGGCTTATGGACTGGCAGGGTTACGAATGGGATATGCAGTTTCCAATTTGCGCAACATTCAGGCTCTGAGGGATCGTCACCTGGGTGCTGAGATATCGGCAGGATGGCCTCCATTGGTTGCGGCGAGTGCATCCCTGGACGACCCGGAGTTCATCAACAAATGTGTGGCGAAGAATGCTGAAGGAAAGCAAATCGTATATGATGCTTATGATAAATGGGGTGTGAAATACAACCCATCCTCAACCAATTTCATTTATGCTCGGGATGATCGATTCGAAGGGGATCTGGTAGCCAAGATGCGAGCCAAGGGTATACTGATTACCAAATGGCCAACGATGACCAATCACATACGGGTAAGCATCGGCAAGCCTGAGCACATGCGGTTGTTTGTGAAGACGGTGCAGGAGTTTTTGGTATAGTGGAACATAACTATAATGTTATTCTGAGCGAATGTGAAGAATCTACTTATGGTAGAGATCCTTCACTGCGTTCAGGATGACAGCTCCGATCTAAATTTAGCACTATAATCCCCCTTTGAAGGCACTCAGACGTTTCTGGGGTGTGGTTGCCCATGCGATGGCAGGGGGATGTTTTTGCACTTTTATTTCCGTGCTGTCATGCTGACGTGAGGAAGCATCTAAAGAGATTCATGATCTCCGCTACGCTTCGTCAGGATTGAAGTTCTTATTTCTGTGCATCAAAGTACTTTAGTCGTCTAAATAGATATCTGTCGATCCGGACAAATCCCATTTGTCTTGGTCTAAATTTAAATTTGACATTAAGTTTTGAGCCCACTTTCTGGCCAAATCCCAATCTGAACTTTCATCAAAGTCAACTGGATTCCATAGGCTCGGATCAATTGAGTTTACAAACTCGCCGAATTTGACTAATTGGTTGCTTAGATCAGCATTAATGATTTTCTGATTAGCCAACCTATTAATTGAATCTTTCGAGAATGCAACTGTTATGCAGGTATCAATCTCATCTAAAACTTCAAATGTTGATGATTCTAGATGACTTAATTCATCATAATTTCTTGAAATTCCAAAGAGGCCATTTCTAAGAAATAAAGTCCCCTTATTCTCCATATCTAAAACGCCAAAATCTCCTTCATCTTCTCCCCAATTCGCTCTGCATTCGGCACTACCGATTCCATCAATGGCACATTGTGCGGCAGTGGAATATCCGGCATGGCAATTCGCTCAACCGGGGCATCCAGATAGCTGAATCCTTCTGAAGCTAACACCGCTGCTATCTCAGCACCAAACCCTGCGGTCAGTGCATCTTCATGAACAATTAGGCACTTGTTGGTTTTCCTGATGGAGTTGAGTACAGCTTCTTTGTCCCACGGCATGATGGTGCGCAAATCGAGTACATCCGCTGAGATGCCTGTTTCTTCTACAGCAGATTCACAGGCCTCACACATGGCTCCCCAGGTTACGAGAGTGATGTCGTTCCCCTCTCGGAGGAGGTTCGCTTTGCCAAACGGAACCACAAACTCATCACCCGGATATGGTCGTCGAGCGTAGCGGTTGTCGTTCAGGTTTCGGTGCTCAAAGAACATGGTTGGGTTATCAGAGCGCATAGCCGAACGGATCAGCCCTACGGCATCCTGTGCATTGCTCGGGAAGGCCACCTGCCAGCCAATGGCATGGGCAAACATTACTTCGTTGGTCACCGAGTGCCAAGGGTCACCTACCTTGGCAAATCCTCCGGGCATCCGCACGACGATCGGTGCTGCAAACCGGTTGGCCGTTCGCCAGCGTGTGGTACCACAGTTGTTAAGTTGCTCCATCGCCGGGTCGGCATATTTTCTAAACTGGATTTCTGCCACCGGCATCAGTCCTGCATAGGCCATACCTACCGCACGACCAATGATTCCTTCTTCAGATAGCGAAGTGTCAAACACCCGATCTTTTCCGTATTTGGACTGCAAGCCCATGGTCACGGCATGAACGCCACCCTTCATTCCGACATCTTCACCAAATACCAGGACTTTTGGATTGGTTTTTAGCTCATAATTCAGTGCGAGGTTGATCGCCTCACCAATATTGATTCTGCGCTTGTCAGGCTTTGGCTCCTCGGAGGAGGCTGGGAATTCATGCCCCGATGGACGTAACCCACCGATTCCCTGAACTTCGTTGGTTTCTGAGAAAACGAATTTCTTGATTTTGGATGCATCAGGTAATGGGCGATCCAGTGCTGCTTTTGCTGATTCGTCTACAATCTTTTGTGCCTCTTTTTCCAGTGCTTTCCACTCTTTGTCGGAAAACATTTTTTTTACGCTCTTCAAGGGATCGTTGGCTTGTTCTTTCTTTACCAGCTTTTCATCCTTGTATGCCTGGTTGTCCTGGTAGGAGTGACCATTCAATCTAGGGACAGTCAGTCGTACAAGAGCTGGTCCTTTTCTAGATCGTACGTGATCCGTTCCTGCTTTCAGTAGTTTATAAGCTTCTTCCGGATCTGTTCCGCTCCCATCCCAGATGTCCAGGTTTTTGAATGAAGCTAAGTTCTCGGCAATGTTTTTTCCTGGAGTCTGATACTCGCTCGTTACTGAGATTCCATAGCCATTGTCCTCGATGTAGAAAAGGACGGGAAGTTTTTGTGTAGTGGCAATCGTCAAGGCTGACCAGAATCCATTGGTAGCAACCGATCCATCCCCACCCAGGATGGCAGAAATGGAATCCTTGTAGCTTTTGTCTTTTAATGTCTTTGCATAGTACTCAATGCTCTGTGCCCATCCAATTGCAGGTGTATACTGAGAACCCACATCACCAGCCATGGGCAAAACCACGCATCCTCTGTCTGATTTCGGCATGTTGCACACCACCCCGATATCACGTCCATCGCTGTAGCCTCCGGAGCGGGTGAGGGGAGCAGAAAGCGCATCTTCAACAGAAAGTCCCAGTCCAATCATCAGCGGACGCGAGCGATAATACGCACTTGCAGAATCTTTTGGTTTGTCCAGTAAATGTGCAAGGATCAGCTGCCCCAATTCATGACCCCTGGCGGAGAATTGATAAAGCACTTTTTTCTCCGGAACCAGCTTGTTTTCCTCCAGATCGTCCATGGCTCTGGAGATGAGCATTTTCAGGGCAATCTCTCTCCAGTTTATATCTATGTTCGTCTTCTTTTTCGGTGCAGTTGCTGTTTTCGCCATAATCTTTATTTGGGGGCGCTAAGTTACAAAGGCAAAGTTTTGTGGTGAAACCGTTTATCAGATCAAACCAATCATTTTAAGGTCTGCTTTAATAGTAAACATTAAAAATTATTTAATTTAATGTCTACTTATTTGTAGGCCTTAAAATAATGCCTTACTTTCGGGTAAACATTAAAAAATACAATAATTGATGTTTAGTGAAAGGTAAACCTTTAAACATTGCAATCGAAGAAGAAACGTTTAATACATCCCCCTAGCCCCCTTCAAAGGGGGAATATCACCTTGAGCCGTCCGCGGAAGCGGGGATTATAGGGGTGTTTAAAAATACTTGACACAAATGTCTAGTTGAGATATCAACTAGACTTTACGAAGAATATTTGTTATGAAACAACCCCTTTTCAACATAAACCCGGACCGAAACAAACCCTGGAATGACCTCCCGGACTTGCCTATCCATCCGGATTTATATCGCACGGTGGACATCATGGAGCAGCTGGCCAATGCTAAAGCAGCTCTGGGACGTTTGCATGGACGTTCGGTAGCTATTCCTAATCAGGGAGTCTTGATAAATACCATTTCCCTGCAGGAGGCCAAAGCATCCAGTGAGATTGAAAACATATTTACGACCGATGATGAGCTATATCAGGCGTATAGTGAGGAGGGGGAAGACATGCACATCAAAGGGGCACCTAAAGAAGTTTTACGATACCGGGAAGCTCTTTGGGCCGGGCATCAGCACCTGATGACCCATGGACAATTTGATATGGATTATTTTATCAACCTGTATCGTATCGTGAAGCAAACCAATGATGGATTAAGACCTCCAAGTGCTCGCATTTACATCAAACAGGGAGGAACCGGACCAAATGCCGGAACGGCGATCTACACACCACCGCGAGGAACGGCGATTCTTGAGCAAAAACTTAAAAACCTTCTGGAATTTGTCAATGATGATGAAAAATATCCGGTTGATCCGCTGATCAAAATGGCGATCGCCCATTATCAATTTGAGGTGATTCACCCGTTTCGGGATGGAAATGGACGTGCCGGACGAATTTTCAATATCAACATTCTGACCCAAAAAGGTTTATTGGACTTACCGATCCTTTTCCTGAGCAAGTACATCATTGATCATAAGAATGACTACTACTCACACCTGGCCAGTGTAACCCAGCGTGCCATGTGGGAAAGATGGATTCTGTTTATGCTAAAGGCAGTAGAGTCTACGGCTAATCTCACCTTCGATAAGGTCAATGACATACTCGCTGCGAAGGAGGGAATAATGGAAACCATCGAACAGGAAACGAAGATCAGGAAGCCGGAGCTTTTGGTGCAGATGCTTTTTACCCAGCCATTGACTAAAGTGAGTCACCTGACAGATGCGAAAATCTATGCTGAGAATACAGCCAGAAACTATTTGAATGAATTGGTAGACTTAGGAATTTTAGAGAAGCGCACGATTTCCGGGCATCATTACTATTTGAATCTGGAGCTGTTTCGGATACTTTCGGAATAGACATAAAAAAAGGAGGCTAGGTGCCTCCTTTAGCAATTCTAATTGTAATTCTTACTACAGTTTTTCCATAATGAATCTGGTCATTTTCTGATAAAGATGTCCCCTACGATTACCAAGACTATGCGCCCGGTCAGGATAGTAGAATGAATCGAATTGCTTTCCGGCATTCAGTAGTTCATCCTGAAGAGCTACGGCATTTTGGAAATGCACATTGTCGTCACCTGTTCCATGGACGAGCAAGAAATTGCCTTTTAATTTTTCAGCATGGCTATTTGGACTGTTGTCATCATACCCACTAGGGTTGTCCTGTGGTCGTTGCAGGTATCGCTCTGTGTAGATGGTGTCATAGTACCTCCATGTAGTTACCGGAGCAACAGCAATGGCAGCTTTGAACACATCATTGCCTTTCAGGATAGCCAAAGAGGACATGTAACCTCCATAGCTCCAGCCCCAGATACCGATTCGATCCTGATCGATGAAATCATATGCACCCAATGTTTTTGCAGAGAAGATCAGATCTTCTGTTTCATATTTTCCAAGCTGCTTGTATGTAAGTTTTTTGTACGCTTCACCCCGGTAGCCAGTTCCCCTGGTATCGATCACTGCCACTATGTATCCCTCCTGAGCCAGATATTGATGCCAAATAAAGTGACTCCCTCCCCACCGATTAGATACATTTTGAGAACCCGGACCACTGTATTGATAGATGAGTAACGGATACTTCTTGTTTTCATCAAAGTCGGAAGGCTTCAAAAAGAAGCCACTCAAAGTGCTTCCGGTTTCGATGGTCAGCTGGAAGAATTCCTTTTCTGCAAACCCATATTCTTTCACTTTTTGAGCTAACTCCTGATTGTCTTCCATCACTTTAATGAGTTTGTTCCCGCTGGTTTGATACAAGGAAACAGTCATTGGAGTGTCTGCAGAAGAAAAATAATTCATATAAAAGCTACAGTCATCGCTCATATCAACGGTAGAAATACCGGCTTTATCAGTCAATTTCTTCTTTCCTTTTCCAGAAAGAGAAACCACATACAAATGACGCTCCAATGGGGAGTCTTCTGTGCTCATGTAGTAGAGCTTCTTTTTTTGTTGATCCAGACCCACTAAATCGCTGGCCTCAAAGCTGCCTTTGGTAATCTGGTTTTCCAAAGAGCCATCCATATTGTAGAGGTAGAAATGCTTGTATCCATCTTGCTCACTGCTGTAAAGAAACTGTGTTCCATTATCCAGATAAGTCAGGTCATCACAGAAAGTGAAGTCGATGTATGTTGTACTCTCATCAGTTAAAATGGTATTTGATTCACCGTTTTTTGCATTCACGTGAAGAATGTCAAGACGATTTTGCAGTCTATTTAATCGCTGAATCGCTAATAATTCCGGATTTTTTGTCCAGTAGATGCGTGGGATATAAATGTCTGTCTCCTCACCAATATCAGCTTTCACCTTTTTCTTAGATCCCAGTTCGTATAAATAGATTTCCACCACAGAATTACCCTCGCCCGCTTTTGGGTACTTATATCGATAATCCTCTGGGTAAAGCGCTCCTTCGTTCCATTTTTGCATGTTGTATTCTCTCACATCTGACTCATCAAAACGATAGTAAGCGATTCGTTTGCTATCAGGAGACCAGGAAAATGCTTGTGTGAGGTATAGTTCTTCTTCGTACACCCAGTCCGTGCTACCATTAATGATGTAGTTGAATTTACCATCCGTTGTTACTGCGGTTTCTTCATTGGATTCGATATCAACGTAAAAGAGATTATTGTCTCTGGTGAAAGCCACTTTTGAATTATCAGGTGAAATGGTCGCATAAGATTGGCGTCCGTCAGAGAGCTTCTGAACTGAATTAGTACTTCGATTATACAGGTAAAAAACGGCCGTATATGATCTGCGATAGATACTTTTCCGATCGGTCATCAACAGCACTAATGACTCATCATCGCTGAAGCTGTAAGAGTCAATCTCAAGATCAAGGGAGTTTCCATCAACGATGGTCTCTACTTCGTCACCCGTTCTCACACTGTATTTGATGACTTTGTTATCAGACATGGCGCTGTAGAACTGCCCATCGTTCATCCAGTTCAAACTCCTTACAGATTGCTGCCGAAAGGTGCCATCTGTGATGTTTTCAACTTCGATTTCCTTCTGCGTAAAACCACTCAGTGATAGTCCCGTAAGGAAAACAATTGCAAATGATTTAAGTATTCTCTTCATAATGTCTCAGGTTAATTCAAATTTATTGAGGTGAGTCTGCTTTGTTCTCTTTAACACCATGTACCTCATCATATATTTCTAAAATTTCTTCTTCACTCCAGTTAGGAAAATACTTTTTTCCAACTCCAACCGCTACTTCTTTAACAGGAAACTCAGGCATTTTCTGTTTCATCAGATTGCGTTCTATTTCTTTTCTTTTTGCTGGATCAATACGATCATTTAAAATGGCAAGCGCATTTTGAGATCTGACAATAATACGTTGCATGATGCTTCCCCGATCCTTGGTAAACATCACATATCGCCTGAAGTTATTGAAGTTCTCATAGCTCATCAGTTTTACCTCTTTACTATTGGAATCCAGTGTTGGAGGTATCAGACGGTATCTCAGGGCAATTTCAGTCAGCAATCTTTCTGTGTGTTCCGCTTTTTTTATTCCTACATGCAATTGTTGCAATACGTCATATAATTCAAAGTCAATGATGTCACTATCATTGGTATTGATGGCGTGTTCCACGATTTGGTAATCAAATTGTGGGGCTATAAACCTTCCCCCGGAAAAATCATGATATGTGTCGTTCGATATTTTATCTTCCCACTCCTTAACTGTTCCGCTGATACCTAACGCAATTTCTGAAGCAAGAAATCTAAAAGATTCAAGTTCGTATTTCAGTGCCGTATAAATCTTATCTTTTTCTTTATTGGTTTTATCCTGCTCAGCATAGCTCTGAATCAAAAAAGCACAATACACCCCAATAATTACAATCAATAAGTCGATAAGTACCCAGGTGAACTTATTATTCGAATTAAAAAGCTTGCGTAGAAACATCGGTTTGGTTTTAGGTAAAAATATAAATTTAATCCATGAAGCAATTGATTCTGATACATGGTGCGATTGGTGCAGCAGACCAGATGATCCCGTTGAGAGAGCTATTGAAGGATGAGTTTGAGGTTCATATTCTGGAACTTGAAGGACACGGAAGTGGGTCACATTTGTCGGATGCCTTTAGTACTTCAAAATTTATTTCGGAACTGACAGCATTGATCAGCCGGATTGGAGCACCTGTCCACATTTTTGGATACAGCATGGGTGGTTTTATTGCTTTGCTGTCCGCAGCTAATGGAAATAGTCAGATTAGATCCATTACCACCCTTGGGACCAAAATGAAATGGAGCCCTCAAATTGCTGAGCAAGAGGTCAGACATTTAAACCCTGAAAAGATCAGGGAAAAAGTGCCAGCGTTTGCCAGTGCCTTAGAGAAGCGACATGGGAGCTATTGGGAGGAGGTTTTACGACGCACAGTTGGCTATATGAAAATATTGGGTGAGGAGGCACCAATTACCAAAGAACGCATGAGTCAAATTAACATTCCAGTTCAGCTTTGTTTGGCAGATCAGGATCAAATGGTTTCAAATGAGGAAACGGAAGAGGTGCTTAACTGGCTTCCTGATAGCAGAATCCAATCAATAGCGGAAAGCAAGCATCCTATTGAACAAACAGACCTGATCGCTCTGGCTGAGACAATCAGGTCTTTTATAAATGCTGTTGATTAACTGATTATTTGTCTTTAAACTTTTGAATGAAGTTTCGGGTAAAGTCAGACAGTACCAGTTTTCCACTGGTCTTTGCTCTTTCTGAAAGCAGTTCGCCCCAGTGCTCTGTTCCTTTCCAGAATACTTTTTTCAATTCAGCCATGGCCTCCGGATTGTAGCCGGCCAGCTTTTCTGCTAATTGATTCACTGCTTTATCCAGGGATTCTACATCATCATAAAGTTTTCCGAAAAGGCCTTTTTGGTGTGCCCATTTTGGATCAAAGAACTCGTCCGGATTTAATGCCATTTGTGACATAGCGGAAAGCCCTACTTTACGCTCGATAGCCGGGCCTACTACGAACGGACCTATGCCCAGAGCCAACTCGCTCAATTTAATTGCTGAGTGCTTGGTGGCAAAACAATAATCAACGGATGCGGCCAATCCTATTCCGCCACCCACAGCTTTTCCCTGGAGTCTACCGATGATAAACTTTGGACATTCCCGCATTGCATTGATCACATTTGCAAAGCCCATGAAAAACTCATGCCCTCTTTCAGCACTATCTACCGCAATCAACTCATCAAAGCTGGCTCCTGCACAGAACGTGCGATTACCACCACTTTTGAGGATGATTACTTTGATATCCGGATTTTTTCCTGCTTCTGTGATTGTCTCAGCTAGCTTTTTCAGAATATCTCCGGGTAGGGAGTTGCTCTGCTCGGTAAAGAATTCAACGGTACCGATCCCGTTTGTTATCTTAAGGTTCACGTAATTGCTCATGGCGCAAAAATAGAAGTATCAGTCAATAACCGCTTTTGTATTTCATCAATTTTGGAGAATTGATTCACAATTAATATCCATCAACTCAAAAGCACCATCCATCAATTGACTGGCCTTGGAGTGTCCTGCTTCAGGCAGTATTGCATCAAAACAATTTTTATTTCGACCATGAAAAAGACAATTTTAAAACTTACTACGCTTGCCCTTCTATTTGGAATGATTGGATGTAGCGATGATGATTCGACCACTATGGTTGAAGGAGATGCTAATATTAGCGTTTACAAAGGAACTCAAAGTCCCGGTGATGTGTGGGACTGGACACTTAATCACGACGAAAACACCTTCACTACAGTTTGGGATTATGGCACATTTGATGATGTGACTGATGACATAACTATTGAAGGCACCTATGAAACACTAGCAAGTGGATATCTGAAGTGTACGATTAATAGCGTAAATCCGTCACATGAGGAAATTCCTGCTGATGGATCTGCTTATTTCTATGCAATGCAATTGCCGGATGTTGCGATGATGGTAAAGCCAGAAGGAAGCATTAAGGGCGACTTAATCGCAACTGTTGCTGCCGGTGACTGTGGAGATGTTGTAGGAGAATACAATTATATCTTGACTGCACCGGGTAACGGTGAGCTATATGATCCTGCAACTGAAGAGGCTTATGGAGAAGTAACCATTGTTGATAATGGTGGAGGAAACTTCGGAATATCGGGAAACAAATACTCCCTGGATTGTGCTAATGAAGGTGCCTGCACGATCAACTCAGCAATCACCGGGCTCCCTACTGCTGTTTGTAGTGAAAGTGGCACGGTAGTGATTTCAAGTAATGATAATGAAACTGAGGTGGTAGGTCAGTTTACTTCTGCAGGTGTAATGATGCTCGACAGAGGCCAAGGCAATGGTGGTGTTTTAGCTTTCCAAAAGTCTGCATCATATGACTTCAATGACCTGGTAGGAGCTGAGATGATCGGGCTGGCCTATCTGCCTCACAATAATGATGAAAAGACCGTGCCGATAAAATTCACTTTTGAGGATACCGGGGATGCTATCCTGGGTGATGGACATATGATCACAGATATCTATACCGGATCCTTGGATCCTGAAGGTGTGACGATGAGAGTAGATGGCATAACTGAAGGATTATTAGATGGGGATTTAACATTCGATTCGAATGGGTTAGGAACCAACTTCGTTGCAGCAATGCTTGAGAGCAACGGCAGTAAAATGCTGATTGTAAGTTCACATGACCCTGAAGGTTCTCCTTTCATACTAGTGTTGGTAGAAAAATAAGCCAGCTATGTACCGGAGTGGGTGAGTGATCATCCACTCCTTTCTATTTAAATTAACCATGCAATGAGCTCCTCTGAAGTAAAAAATAAACTGGTATCAATAGAAGATATCCTCACTTCTTTCTCCCTATCCATTCTGGGAAAGAAAACAGAAGAGGAAGTGATTTGGAGCTTAGTAAAAGACTGCATTTCAGCATTAGACTTTGAGGATTGTGTGATCTACTTTGTAGATGAGAAACGAAAAAATTTAAAGCAGAGAGCAGCTCACGGACCAAAGAACCCGGATGGAGAGAGAATTCTATCGCCGATTACCATCCCTCTGGGTGAGGGTATTACAGGCAGTGTTGCAAAAACCGGAGAGGCGATGATTATACACGATACTTCCAAAGATTCAAGGTATATCGTGGATGATGCCCAGCGATTGTCAGAAATATGTGTTCCTATTATGATTGATAATCAAGTGATCGGAGTGATTGATTGTGAACACTCTGAGCGTTATTTTTTTACCGAAGATCATCTGCACTTTCTCACGGTCATTTCAAAAATATGTGCAATCAAATTAGCTCAGCTGGATGCCGAAAGATCCAGAAAAGCACAACTGGAGGAGACACACAGGGTGAAACTGCAGTTGGCACAGCTTCAAACGAAGGTGTTGAAATCACACCTGAATCCTCATTTTGTTTTTAATACACTGAATTCCATTCAGTACTTTCTCACAGAGGATAACAGGAAATTGGCACTTGATTATCTCACGCTATTCAGCAAAATCATACGATATTATTTGGGGAATTTTGAAAATGATCTGATAAATGTCAGTCAGGAATTGGATGCTGTGAGTAATTATCTGATGCTCCAAAAGCTCAGATATGACAAGGGGTTCTCTTATCATGTTTCAAAAACAAATCTCAATTCTTCGAAAGAAGACAGCATTCCTCCGCTTTTATTGATTGCTGCCACGGATGAAATAATTGAACATCATTTATCTGAGAACGGTCAACTGAAGGTGGAGGTGAAGGCAGAATCCAAAGATGACGCGCTACTACTGAGCTTTGAATATGAATATAAAGATGAACAAAGATCGTCTACAGGATTTAGAAAGAATATGGTATCGTGGAAAGATCAGGTTGATTATTTCAATGAGCTGAAAGGTCAATCAATTAAATACTCGGTTTCCTCGGTGGAGATAACCGAACAGAAAAAGCGGAGTAAATTAACTATCACAATTCCCCAATGATGATTTTTAGGTACTGCAGTTTTTTACTGTTGCTGGTTTTTGTATTTACCTCAATGGGGCAAACACGGGAAATTGATAGTTTGCGGAAGGTTATTGACAATACACCTCCAGACTCCAATCAAGTCAATACATACCGTAGGTTGGGTATGGCATACAGAAGAGTCAACAAAGACACGTCACTTCTTTTTATCAATCAAAGTGTAGCTAAAGCAAAAGAAATTGAATTTGGGTTAGGTATTTCCAGAGGCCTTTATGCTCGAGCACTTACCTACGGGATGACGGGCGATTATGCTGAAGCACTTGCGGCTTTAAGTGAATGCGAAGAGTCAGCCACAAAGATTGGAGATTATGAAAATGTCGTTTTTTCCAACAATGCCCGTGGGATTATCTATAAGCGACTTGGAGATTATCCGGCAAGCAAGGCTTACTATATGAAGAATATTAAGTTGGCAGATTCATTGGACCTTACCGTGAATATGTCTTCGCTCTACAGCAACCTGGGGATTCTCTATGATTTAATGGATGAAAAGGAAAATGCACTTAAAGCTTATGAAAAAGCTATTGAGGTGCATACTGGTCCGGGATTGGATGATTTGAAAAGAAACATTGAAGCCAATATTGCTGTGATGGAATATTCCGATGGGAACTATGAATCTGCGTTGCTGCTTTTCAAAAACTCAATGGACTCTTCAGATCGGATTGGACTTACCACCTCGTATTCAAATATTGGATTATGCTATATGCAACTTAAAAACTGGGTAGAGGCTGAACGATATTTTGATCAGGCGCTGAGTACAGCCCGAGAATTAGAGCTGAAGAAAGAGGAAATGACAGTTCTGAGAAATAAGTCTGAATTGATGTTTAAGCAAGGGAAGTTGGTGGAGGCTGAGCGATTCTATCAACGTGCGTTAGGAAAACTAAAGGGATATGGACAGTATCAATGGAAAAAAGAGGTACATGAACTTGCATTTCAGATACATGAACAGAAAGGAGAATTTGAAAAGGCGATATCTCACTTACAAAAAGCGATTATCTATAGAGACAGCCTATTTAATGAATCTAAGATGCGGGAGATTAAAAACATGGAGCTTCAACATAACATTTTCACCAAGAATCAGGAAATCGCTAAGCAAGATCTGGAACTGGAGCTGCTCAATGAACGCATAGAACTGGAAAATCGACGCAAAATTCTTCTGGGAATAATTGCCTTGCTCTCAATTTTTTCTGTGGCATTGTTGGTCTATGGTTATCAGCGTAAGCAGCGCTCCAATAGTTTGCTGAAACAAAAAAATCAGTTAATCATTGACCAAAAAGCACAAATTCAGGAAATGAATGCAGAGCTGGAGAAAAAGATGCTGCGAGCTCAAATGAACCCACATTTCATTTTTAATTCACTTAATTCCATACAGCACTTCATCACCACCAATGATAAAACTGCAGCTCTTACTTATCTGACAAAATTTTCAAAGCTATTGCGTCAGGTATTAGAAAGTTCAATCGATCTCAATGTGATACTTGAGGATGAAATCAAGCTGTTGAAAATTTATGTGGAACTGGAAGCTCTTCGATTTGATGAGACTTTTACCTATGAATTTAAGGTTGATGAGTCATTAGATACCTATTCTCATGAAATACCAATTCTTCTGGTACAGCCATACATTGAAAATGCCATTATTCACGGATTGATTCCAAAGGGTGGTAAAAAGCACTTGCTTATCGCTTTTGAGGACTCCAAAGAGTATATTAAATGCGTTATTCAGGATAATGGAGTAGGAAGAAATGAATCAGGTTCAAATGAAGAACATATTTCCCGCGGAATGTCGGTCACTGAACAGCGCATTCAGGCTTTGGAAAAAACCAACTACCAGATGGTGATTATTGAGGACTTAAAAGATAATGGCCGGCCGGCCGGTACACGCGTCACTGTAGCCATACCAAAAAACGAATAACTATGTTACGAGCAGTAATTGTAGAAGATGAAAAACACAGTAGGGAAACCTTGAAGAATTTGCTAAGCGAATACTGTGAAGGAGTGACTGTGGAAGGCGAGGCAGATTCCGTTACAAAAGGAATTGAAGCGATAAAAAATGTGAAGCCTGATGTGGTCTTTTTGGATATTGAACTTCAGCCGGGAACCGGGTTTGAAGTACTTCAGGGGGTAGGTGATGTTGATTTTGAAACCATTTTTACCACCGCCTATGAGCAATATGCCATTCAGGCCATCAAACTCAGCAGTTTGGATTATTTGCTAAAGCCTATTTCAATTGATGACTTGCAGGAAGCCGTAAAAAAGTGTCATCACAAGAAGGGCGAAAACAATTACAAGCAGCAGATGGATGTGTTGTTGAGCCAACTTTCTCATAAGGATGGAGATAAAAACATTTGTCTTTCAACAGCTGATGGGATGGAATTTGTGAAGGAAAGTGATATCCTGTTTTGTAAGGCAAATGGCTCATACACAGACTTCAAATTTAAAGATGGAAGCTGCATTATGGTGAGCAAGCACCTGAAGGAATATGAAGACCTTTTACCCCCTGCTCATTTCATGCGTGTACACAATAGCTACCTAATCAATCTCCGGGAAGTGAAGAAATTTGTGAAGTCAGAAGGAGGCTACATTTTGATGAACGATGACTCCACAGTCAGCATCTCCCCTAAAAAGCGTGATGAGTTTATGGAGCGTATGATTGGGTGACTGAAGTGTTTTTATTCAAAGTGCACTCTAATTAAATTGGTTGAATGATCAATCTTCTCATTTTTTCAGGATTGGCTGGTGTAACGGTCATTGCAGGCGGAATTCTAGCAAATGTCTTCGATCATCATTTAGATGAAAGCCCGATCAAATATGAAATTAGTCATTCGCTTATGTCGTTTGGTGCGGGGGTTATGCTGTCTGCATTGGCCCTGGTACTGATTCCCACATCTATGGAAAGACTGGGCTTAGGTTCACTGATTTTTTATTTTCTACTGGGCGCAGTTTTGTTCTTTTATCTGGACAGATACCTTGGGAAAAGAGGAGGAAGCACAGCTACTTTACTCGCAATGATGATGGATTTTGTGCCCGAATCCATTGCGCTGGGTGCTGTATTTGCTTCAGAGACCAATGTGGCTTATTTGTTAGCCGTATTTATTGGATTGCAGAATTTGCCAGAAGCTTTTAATGCGTTCAGGGATTTAGTTCAAAGCGGCTTCTCAACTCGTCGCTCTTTGATTATTTTCTTTTTCTTAAGCTTCGCAGGAATAGTAGGTGCTCTAATCGGCTATTTGGTTTTGAGTGACTATCCTGAAACCACTGCCCGGCTGATGTGCTTTGCTAGTGGCGGCATCCTTTATTTGCTCATCCAGGATATTATCCCGGAGAGCAAACTAAAGACTTCATATGTCACTTCTCTTGGTGCTAGCGTTGGTTTTTTGATTGGAATGGTAGGAGAGAAGTTGATTTAGCTATCACCCTGATCCCGCTTTTTAATCATCGTTAAAATTGTAGCAATAGCTACTGTCTCCCCGGTTTCGTCATAGACGTCCACCAGGAATTTCACGATTCCTTTCGCGATATCATCTTTCTTTTCCTGATCTACCTTTTGTTTTACTGTGCACCGAACACCGATGGTCATACCCGGATATACTGGCTTGGTAAATCGACATTCCTCCAAACCGTAGTTAAGAAGAACCGGACCTTTCTTAGCCTGAACGAATAATCCTGCTGCTGCTGATAGAATGAAGTATCCATGGGCCACTCGTCCTTCAAAGGTTGTTCCTTCCAGGGAAGTCACATCGGTGTGAGCATAGAAGTGATCCCAGCTCACGTTGGCAAACGTGACAATGTCTCCTTCAGTGATCGTGCGCTTTGCCGTTATTACCGTATCACCTACCTCTAAATCTTCAAAGTGTTTAGAGAATGGATGTGTTTCAGTGTCTTTATATTCTCCACCATATTGGTACTGCTGAGTGATTTCTGTAAGCGTCGTTGGTGATCCTTGGATGGCGGTACGCTGCAGGTAGTGCAGTACACCTCTTTTTCCACCCATTTCTTCGCCACCTCCGGCACGTCCAGGTCCACCGTGAACGAGCATGGGTAGGGGTGATCCATGACCTGTGTTTTCTTTGGCACATTTTTCATTTAGTACCAAAATTCGTCCATGATGTGTCGCAGCTCCAACCACATATTCACGGGCAAGTTTATCATCTGCCGTGGTGATGGAAGAACAAAGTGATCCTTTACCTTTTTTGGAAATAGCGATGGCCTCATCCATGGTTTTATAAGGCAGGATGGTACTCACCGGACCAAATGCTTCAATGTTGTGTACTTCTTCGGTATTTAGTGGATTTTGATTAACGAAGAGCATCGGAGACATGAAGGCTCCTTTTTTCCAATCGGCACCCATTGCTTCACCGACATTATCTAATGAACCATACACTAGCTCTGAGGTTTTTGCTAATTCAGCGACACGCTTCGTTACTTCCTCAAGTTGCTCTCTGCCAGCCAGGGCACCCATTCGCACTCCTTCCACATCCGGATCGCCGATGGTTGTTTTTTCAAATGCTTTCCCCAGTGCAATCTGCACATCTTCCACCAGCTTTTCAGGTACAATGATTCTTCTTACCGCGGTACATTTCTGACCACATTTTACCGTTATCTCTTTTCGAACTTCTTTGATGAAAAGGTCAAACTCTGGTGTTCCGGGAACAGCATCTTCTCCAAGTACGGCACAGTTCAGTGAATCGGCTTCCAGGTTGAATGGAACGGAGTTTTCTACTATCTGTGGGAGCGTTTTTAGTTTTTTACCCGTTTCAAACGATCCGGTGAAAGTGACCACATCCTGCGAGTCTATATGATCCAGGATCCCATTCCCATAGCCGGCAACAAGTTGCAATACTCCTTCTGGTAGAATTTTAGAATCAATAATTTCTTTGACCATTGCTTCGGTGAGGTAGCAGGTTTGTTCTGCAGGCTTCACGATGCAGGGCATTCCGGCCAACCAGTTTACCGCGGCTTTTTCCAGCATCCCCCAGATCGGAAAGTTGAATGCGTTGATATGCACTGCAACACCATCTTTCGGCACCATAATATGATGACCTACGAAGGTTCCTTCCTTTGATAAGCCGATTGTTTCTCCATCTACATGGTAAGGGAGGTCAGGAAATTGCCTCCTTAAAGAAGCATTGGAAAACACATTGCCAATCCCACCTTCAATATCGATCCAGCTATCCACACGGGTTGCCCCGGTTGCTTTGCTGACCTCATAAAACTTCTCCTTTTTATCTAGCAAGTGGAAAGCAAGTGCCTTGAGCATTAGGCCCCTTTCCTGAAAGGTCATTTTACGCAGTGCCTGATTCCCAACATTTCTCGCATGATCGTATGCATCCTTAAAATCAATGCCTTCAATGGTATGGGCTGCTACCGGCTCCCCGGTGATGGCATGATGAAGCACCTCTCCATCTCCGCCTCCTTCAATCCATTTTCCTGCGATGTAGTGTTTTATCTTGGGTATTGACATATGTTGTTTCGTTCTAAGTTCAGATGTAAAGTTAAGCAGATATAAGAAGCAGACTTAACTAAAAAGCCCATGAAGTTCTGTGTCTATTTTGAATACGATATCCGAAAAGTCTTCTGTGTTTTTCACAAAATCAATTTCAGTGACATCAATGACTAATAACCTCCCCGCATTATAGTCTGCTATCCAATCTTCGTAGTGCTGATTTAACCCTTTCAGATAATCTATTCGAATGAGATTTTCATAATCCCGCCCTCGCGTTTCAATGTTTTTCACGAGTTTACTAATGTCTGACTTGAGGTAAATAAGTAAGTCGGGTGGTTTCACAAATTCTACCATTGAATCAAATAAAGCACGGTAGTTTCGGTAATCTCGCTCTTTGAAAAACCCCTGTTTGTAAAGACTTTCCGCAAAGATGTAGGCATCCTCATAAATAGTTCGGTCCTGAATAATTGTTTTGTCACTTGCTCTCAATTTGCTGAGCTGCTCAAATCGGCTGTTCAAAAAATAGACCTGTAAATGAAAAGACCATTTGTGCATATCGCTGTAAAAGTCCTGTAGGTAGGGGTTATCCTCTACAGACTCAAACTCTGCCTGCCAGCCGTAATGTTTTGCAAGCATCTCCGTAAGTGTCGTTTTTCCCGCGCCGATATTGCCGGATACTGCAATGTGCATGTTCTGATCTGCCATGTGGTTGAAATGATCTATTTCTTTGTTTCGTTCCAGGTTTTATATGCCGCTGATGCAGTAGGACGGTTTGGCTCCACTTCTCTTAGAGGTTCGCATCCCTTTAGTGTCTCATAACATTCTTTAGGTAGTTGCTGGTAGAGTTTGGTTCCCTCTGTCTTCCAGGCGATCATGTCATCACTAACCTCTTTCATTTTCTTAGCAGGATTGCCAACGATCAAACTGCGTGGTTCAAATTTGGAGTCAGCTTTGATAAATGCCAGAGCTCCTACAATTGATTCATCACCAATTTCAGAGTTGTCCATGATGACTGCATTCATACCGACCAGCACGTTTTTGCCGATGTTAGCCCCATGAACAATGGCCCCATGTCCGATATGTGCACTTTCTTTTAAGGTGATAGTAATCCCCGGAAACATATGAATGGTACAGTTTTCCTGCACATTGCAACCGTCTTCAATGATGATCCTGCCCCAATCACCACGGATGGCGGCTCCCGGGCCAACATATACGTCTTTGCCGATAATAACATCTCCCGTAACCGCAGCTAGTGGGTGGATAAATGCAGTGGGATGAATGACCGGTTTAAGGTTATTAAACTCGTAAATCATTGATAATTAATTATTTATGAAAATACCATGTTTATGGTATTTACTTTCTTTTAGTATATCTATACCTTACAATACAAAAATCACTAACTAATACTATTATGAAAAAGTTAATCTTAAGTATTTGCGCGATTGCCCTGTTTGCTTACACGGCAAATGCACAGTTTCACATTGAATTAGGGCCAAGTTTTAATTTACCGCAGGGGGATTTTGCCGACTCTTATGATTTAGGGGCTGGGGTTTATTTAGAGCCACGATATGCCATGACGGAGAATATTGATCTTGGATTGCATATTGGATTCGGTGCATTTGCCGGAGGGGATTTAGCTGGAGGTGGCGGTGATGTTTCTGCAGCCGGAATCACACCGGTTTTGGCAACTGGACATTACAGATTTTCTTCTAATAATGTTACTCCTTATGCTGGTTTAGGATTGGGAATGTACTTTGTTAAGTCGGGAGATGTTTCTGTCGCAGGGGGTGGAACAGTAGAGGGAACAAGTGATTCAGAGTTTGGCTTTGCACCGAGAGCAGGGGTTTTCATTGGAAGAATGAATTTGGGTGTAGCCTATAATATTGCCGGAGATTTAAACTATCTACAGTTTATGCTGGGCGTTCGAATTCTAAGCAGAGACTAACCATTGTGCATGTAAAAAACAAAAGGGGCGAAAGCCCCTTTTTTATGCCCTCTCCAAAATCACCGCATATCCCTGACCCACACCAATGCACATGGTGCAGAGTGCGTATTTCTTTCCGGATTTTTGAAGCTGAAGTGCAGCCGAGTGTGTTATTCTAGCGCCTGTCATCCCCAGGGGGTGGCCAATCGCAATAGCACCTCCATTTGGATTGATTCGCTCATCATCATCAGCAAGACTTAAAGAACGAGTACATGCAAGTGATTGTGCAGCGAATGCCTCATTTAATTCGATGATGTCCATCTGATCCAGTGTAAGCCCGGCTTTTGCTAACGCTTTTTTTGATGCCTCAACCGGACCGATCCCCATGATTCGTGGTTCCACACCTACCACTGCTGAGGAAACAATTCTTGCCATTGGTTTGAGGTTATGATTCTTTATAGCATTCTCAGAAGCAACCAAAACAGCTGCCGCTCCATCATTTAATCCGGATGAATTACCGGCAGTGACAGATCCATCTTTTTTAAATGCAGCACGAAGCTTACCTAATATCTCCATGCTGGTTGTTGATTTCACAAATTCATCTTTATCAAAAATGATCGGATCTGCTTTTCTCTGAGGAATTTCTACTGCAACAATTTCTTCGCTTAGTCTTCCGTTTTTTTGTGCTTCCGTCGCTTTCATTTGAGAGCGGTAAGCAAAAGCATCCTGATCTTCTCTGCTGATTTTGTGAATTTCTACCAGGTTTTCTGCAGTTTGACCCATGCCGTCTGTTCCATAGAGCTCTTCCATTTTTGGATTGATGAATCTCCACCCGAAACTGGAATCATACATTTTAGCATCTGTTCCAAACGGCTTGGCAGACTTAGAGATCACCCATGGTCCACGGGTCATGTTTTCCACTCCACCCGAAATAAAAAGGTCCCCATCTCCTGTTTTGATTGCACGGTTTGCATGAACAATGGAAGACATTCCTGAAGCGCACAATCGATTTACCGTCTCTCCCGGAACGGAAAAAGGTAATCCAGCAAGTAGAAGAGCCATACGCGCAACATTTCGATTGTCTTCCCCTGCTTGATTAGCACAGCCCATGATCACTTCATCGATGGAAGCAGGATCAAGTTCGGAATTCCTATTCATCAATTCTTTAATCACCAGAGCCGCAAGGTCGTCTGTACGAACGGCTCCTAAAGTGCCTCCAAAGTTTCCAATGGGTGTTCTGATTCCGTCTATGATGTATGCTTCTTTCATTCTTATCGAGATTTCTTGTTTCGCAAAAAAACAGCCTTCTATCTTACCTACCAATTAACCGCATTACTAATTAAGAAATTCCTTTGCCGCCCATCGTTCATACCTTAATTTTGCCGGAATTTGTTTTAACCTGATTAACTCACAGGAAATACACTTATCTCATGCCTAAAAACCCAAAAATTAAATCAGTCTTAATTATCGGAAGCGGTCCCATCATCATTGGTCAGGCCTGCGAATTTGATTATTCAGGATCTCAAGCCTCCAAATCATTACGAGAGGAAGGAATTGAAGTAACACTGATCAATTCCAACCCTGCTACGATCATGACGGATCCGGTAACCGCGGACAACATTTATCTGAAGCCACTTACCAAGCAGTCGATACGCGAAATACTGGAAGAGCATCCGCAAATTGATGCGGTACTTCCTACCATGGGCGGTCAAACTGCTTTGAACCTTGCGATAGATTGTGACAAAGCTGGTATCTGGGAGAAGTATAATGTGGAGATGATAGGGGTGAATATTGAAGCCATAGAGACCACAGAAGATCGGGAGAAGTTCAGGCATAAAATGATTGAGCTTGGGATAGGCGTTTGTAAGGGAGAAACAGCCACATCGTTCCTAAAGGGAAAGGAGATTGCTCAGGAGATTGGTTTCCCGCTAGTTATTCGTCCTTCCTATACCCTTGGTGGATACGGAGGTGGATTTGTAAATACAGCAGATGAGTTTGATAATGCGTTGAACGCAGGGTTGCAAGCCTCACCTATTCATGAGGTGTTGGTAGAGCAGAGTATACTTGGCTGGAAAGAATATGAGGTTGAGCTTCTGAGAGATAATCTGGGTAACATCATTATTATCTGTTCGATCGAAAACTTCGATCCGATGGGAGTTCATACTGGTGACTCCATCACCGTAGCTCCCGCCATGACATTATCTGATACGGTTTATCAGAAGATGCGTGATATGGCCAAGCTGATGATGAATGGAATTGGTCACTTTGCCGGAGGGTGCAATGTGCAGTTCTCAGTAAATCCTGACACGGAAGACATTATTGGGATTGAAATTAATCCTCGTGTATCCCGTTCATCAGCACTTGCATCAAAAGCAACCGGATATCCGATTGCAAAAATTGCTGCCAAGCTGGCGATCGGTTACAACCTGGATGAGTTGAAAAACCAGATCACGAAAACGACTTCCGCTTTCTTCGAACCTGCAATTGACTACACGATAGTTAAGGTTCCGCGATGGAACTTTGATAAATTCAAAGGATCAGATAGAAAGTTAGGCCTTCAGATGAAGTCGGTAGGTGAGGCCATGGGAATTGGTCGAAATTTTCAGGAAGCGCTTCAGAAAGCATGCCAGTCACTGGAGATCAAAAGAAACGGACTAGGTGCAGACGGACGTGAATTGAAAGATCAGGAGGCTATACTCCACAGTTTGGAGCATCCTAGCTGGAACAGACTCTTCCATATATATGATGCTTTCAAACTAGGAATTCCTTTCAAAACCATTCATAAGCTGACTAAGATTGATCCATGGTTTCTGAACCAGATCGAAGAACTTATTACGCTGGAAAAGGAAATTGAAAAATACAAAGTTGAAGATATTCCTAAAAGCTTACTGATGGAGGCTAAGCAAAAGGGATATGCTGACCGGCAGATCGCCCACCTCATGGGCTGTTTGGAGAGTGAAGTTTATAAGAAACGAAATGATGAAGGAATTAAGCGTGTTTACAAACTCGTAGACACATGCGCTGCGGAATTTGAAGCACAAACGCCTTATTACTACTCCACATTCGAAGAGGAGAACGAATCGGTTGTTACTGATAAAAAGAAAATCATTGTTCTTGGTTCTGGGCCAAATCGGATCGGTCAGGGAATCGAATTTGATTACTCGTGTGTGCATGGAGTGCTTGCAGCCAAGGAATGTGGGTATGAAACCATCATGATCAACTGTAACCCGGAGACCGTTTCTACGGATTTCGATGTGGCGGATAAGCTTTACTTTGAGCCAGTCTTCTGGGAGCATATTTATGACATTATTCTACATGAGAAGCCAGAAGGAGTGATCGTGCAATTAGGAGGGCAGACAGCTCTGAAACTTGCGGAGAAGCTTGAACGATACGGAATCAAAATTCTGGGGACGAGTTTCAAAGCACTTGATTTGGCAGAAGCCAGGGGTCGTTTCTCCGACTTATTGAAGGAAAACAATATTCCTTACCCACTTTATGGAACCATCGAAAGTGCAGAGGAGGCGGTTGAGTTATCCAAAGAATTAGGATTTCCGCTACTTGTGCGACCTAGCTATGTGCTGGGTGGGCAAAGCATGAAAATCGTAATCAACGAGACCGAGTTGGAGCAGCATGTGGTGGATATTTTGAAGGATAAACCAGATGGTGAAATTCTGCTTGATCACTTCCTTGAAGGTGCGATAGAGGCTGAGGCCGATGCGATTTGTGATGGAGAGAATGTGTATATCATCGGTATAATGCAGCACATTGAACCAGCCGGTATTCATTCCGGTGATTCTTATGCTGTTCTTCCCCCTTATAATCTAGGCGACTTGGTGATGCGCCAGATTGAAGATTACACAAAGAAAATCGCCGTTGCACTTGAGACTGTGGGACTGATTAATATTCAATTCGCAGTTAAGGATGACAAGGTATACATCATAGAAGCAAATCCGAGAGCATCACGAACGGTACCTTTCATTTGTAAAGCATATCGTGAACCATATGTTAATTATGCTACTAAGGTTATGCTGGGTGAGAAAAAGCTATCTGATTTTGAGTTCAAGCCATACAAGAAGGGATATGCAATCAAAGAGCCGGTCTTCTCATTCCACAAGTTTCCAAATGTAAATAAGGAGTTGGGTCCCGAAATGAAATCGACTGGTGAGGCGATTTACTTCATCGATGATTTAATGGACGATTATTTCATGGAAATTTACGCTGAACGAAACTTGTATCTGAGTCGATAAGTTTAATAGACATGCTGAAGATTATAATCATACTGATCCTGATTGGATATGTTTTTTATAGGGTTACTTCATTAATTTTTTCAGGACTTTTTGGAGGCTTCAACAGGCAACAGCATTTCGGTCAAAGCCAGTCGCAGTATACCCGGAAGTCCAGAAAGGCTCCTGATTCCAATCTGAACATTGATAATGTGCCCGGCAATCGATCCAAGAAAGATGGTGATTATCGAGGTGGTGAATATGTGGATTTTGAAGAAGTGAAGTAAATCAAGCTTTGTTTCTGTTTACGGTGAACTTGAAAGTTGTTCCAACTCCTTTTTTACTTTCAACAGAAATGCTCCCTCCATTTTTCTCAATAAATTCTTTACAAATAATCAAACCTAGCCCGGTTCCATCTTTATCGGTAACTGAGCTTTTATTGAAAATATTTTCTCTTTGACTTTCAGTCATCCCTATTCCATTATCAGAAACAACCACCTCTATTAGGTCACCATTGGGTTTGGTTTCAATGGAAATGGTTCCATCTGATTTTGTGAATTTGATCGCATTGGAAATTAAGTTACGGATAATAGAAAAGAGCATTTTATAATCTGCATACACAACAGCATCTCCTTGTACCTTATTTTCAATCTTCAGGTTCTTGGCATCAATAGCTCCCTGGAAGAGTTCAAATGTTTCACCCACAATATTTTTAACCACTATTTTTTCAGGATTAAATCGAAGATTGCCTGATTCTGTAATGGACCACTCAATCAAGTTTTGAAGTAATTCCAATAACTTGTTTGAGGTTGTGTCGAGTTGAGAAATGAACACCTGAGCTTCTTCATCTGACATGGATTTATAGTTTTCATCCAGGGCATTCGCAATGGCTTTAAATGCGCTAAGCGGGTTTTTAATATCGTGCGCAATCATTGAAAAGAGCTTGTCTTTGGTTTTATTCACTACTTTCAATTGACTATTTATTCTCATTCGCTGGCGATACAGATAAAAGATTATTGCGCCTATAAGGATTAGAAGGAGGGCTATTATCGAAAGGAAAAAATTTCTTGTCTGAGCTTTTCCCAGCTCTAATTCTTTTATTTCCTGATCAGCATTTAACCGTTCTATTTCATTCTCTTTTTTAGCAGTTTCATACCTAATATCTAGTTCAGAAATTCTATCAGCTACCTCTTTGCTTCTTATTGAATCATTTGTTGCTTCTTGTTTTTTTATCCACTCATGTGATTGATTGTAATTGCCGTTTGCAGATTCTATTAGAGATAAGAGCAGATACCCTCGTGGTAGTTTGGCTCTAAATTCGTTGGCTTTCGCTATCTCAATCCCTTGAATTGCATATTTCTTTGCATCTCCTATTTTGCCTTGTCTGAAATAGATGCTGGATAAAGTGAATAAGCTGGAAATATGGGGATCAAGATCTCCGAAATTTTTAGCCAGTTTCACCACTTTGCTTGCGGTTTCAACTGCTTTATTGAGTTCCCCTTTTTCAATCAGGATGTCTGTGGTATTAATGTAATTATAAATAATCTGTGAGGTATCCTTGCTTATGAGGAGCATCTCCAGCGCCTCCTGATTATACTGATATGCTTTATCAAAATTGCCCAATGCCTGATATACTATAGCGAGAAGGTTTGCTGAATAGGAGATGTTTTCTTTATCGTTTAGGTTTTCATATATGGTTCGTGCTTGAAGCACTTTTTCCAGAGCCACTTCATAATTTTTAAGATCATAATGTATGCCGGATATATTGGTTAAAATATCGGCATACCATTGCATATTCTTTACAGCATTTGCATAATCCAATGCTTTTAAAAAGTTCTCCAGTGATCCTTCCATGTCACCGGTAATTCGGCTAAGATTACCAAGGCCATTGTAAGCTCTGGAGATGTAGGCACTATCCTGGCTGGATAAAGCTGCCTCAAGAGCTTTGGTGAAGTAAAATTTTGAGGAGTCAATTTGACCCAGCATGCCATGACAGACTCCCATTTCATTCGAGGCTATTATTTTTCCTTTATCGGATGCTTCTTCAGCGAGTCTGTATGCCTGGCGAGCATATATCAGTTTGTCATTCGGGTTTTGAAATTGATCAGTAATGATGCTCAGTGCCTCAATTTTCACGTCTGGATCGGATGAGTTTTGGATAACTATTTTAAGGCTGTCAAGGATATTCTGGGCTACTGATGTGTAGGTGATAATAGAAAAGCACAAGTAAAAAATGGACTTCATGGCGGTAATGAAGGTTGATGATAATCAGATGAATTTAGATTCAAGATAGCAAAAATGGAAGATTGTTTAATGGGCTCATTTTCGCAATTATCATTTAGCTTTGCTGATTCACTGAGAAAGAATTCGAATGGCGTGGTTTAAGCGACAAAGCAAAGGAATACTCACAAAAACAGAAGATAAGAAAGAGGTGCCTGATGGCCTCTGGTACAAAACTCCTAGTGGTAAAATCATCCATATGAGAGAGTTGAAAAACAACTCATACGTATGTCCTGATGATGACTACCATGTAAGAATCGGCTCCAAAGAGTATTTTGAAATATTATTTGATAACAACAAGTTTACTGAGCTTGATGAGAATTTGACATCCGGTGATCCACTCAAATTTGAGGACACCAAGAAATACCCTGATCGTATCAAAGCGACCCAGAAAAAGACAGAACTGAAAGATGCCGTTCGTAGTGCAACAGGTAAAATGAATGGAATCAGCATTGTAATTGCCTGCATGGATTTTTCATTTATTGGTGGCTCGATGGGTTCTGTGGTTGGAGAGAAAATAGCAAGGGCAATTGACTATTCTTTGAAGAATAAAATTCCATTTTTGATGATCTCCAAGTCAGGGGGCGCCAGAATGATGGAGGCGGGTTTCTCTCTAATGCAAATGGCCAAAACATCCGCTAAGCTCGCGCTTCTGTCGGAGGCAAAAATTCCTTATATCTCATTATTGACAGACCCGACTACTGGTGGGGTAACTGCTTCATATGCAATGCTGGGAGATTTTAATATTGCAGAGCCAGAGGCGCTTATAGGATTTGCAGGGCCGAGGGTAATCAGAGAGACCATAGGTAAAGATCTACCTAAAGGCTTTCAAAGTTCTGAATTTGTTCTGGATCATGGCTTCCTCGATTTCATCGTGGATAGGCGTCAGCTCAAAACAAGACTTACGACACTCTTAAAAATGTTGGATTAAAACAACATTTTCCTTAATCATGGTGTTAAAAAAACAAGAACAAAAAAAGGTTCTGTTTATCGGTGAATATGGTGTCATAGATCAACTATATTTGCCCTGATTTTTAAATAAAAAGGTTTTAGACATATGTCTTCTATTGTCATTACTTCAATCATCGCCTTTACAGTTTTAATTCTTCTATTGGTTTTAATTCTGTTAGTGGCACAGTCCAAGTTAGTTCAGTCAGGACCTGTTAAAATCACCGTAAATGGTGATAAGGAAAACCCTATGGTAACACAAGCAGGCTCAACCTTGCTTTCCACTCTTTCACAAAAAAGTGTATTCCTTCCATCGGCATGTGGTGGAGGTGGAACCTGTGCTATGTGTAAATGCAAAGTGATAGAAGGAGGAGGAGATGTGCTGCCCACTGAAGTCGGTCACTTGAGTAGAACAGAGCAGAAGGAAAATGTTCGACTGGCGTGTCAGGTAAAAGTGAAGAATGACATGGAAATCGAAATTCCGGAAGAGATCTTCGGAATTAAGAAGTGGGAAGCTACAGTTGTAAGAAACTACAATGTGGCGTCATTCATTAAAGAATTTGTTGTTGAGTTGCCAGAGGAGATGGATTATGAAGCAGGAGGGTATATCCAAATAGAGGTGCCGAAGTGCGAAGTAGATTTTAAAGATATTGACATTACTGCTCACCCGGATGAGCATCCTGGCGCCCCTGATAAGTTTCAATTGGAGTGGGATAAATTTGGTCTGTGGGATTTGAAGATGAAGAACGATGAAACGATTGAGCGTGCCTATTCGATGGCCTCTTACCCTGCGGAAGGAAGAGAAATTATGCTCAACGTTCGAATTGCAACACCACCGTGGGATCGTGCCAAAAACTCCTGGATGAATGTTAACCCAGGAATTGCTTCTTCTTACATCTTCGGCCTGAAGAAAGGTGATAAGGTAACTATTTCTGGTCCTTACGGCGAATTCTTTATCAATCCATCAGAGGCAGAAATGCTCTACGTTGGGGGTGGTGCAGGAATGGCACCCATGAGATCACACCTCTATCACCTATTTAAGACATTGAAAACAGGAAGAAAGGTTAGCTATTGGTACGGGGGACGTTCCAAAAGAGAGCTTTTCTATCTGGATCACTTTTATGATTTAGAGAAGAAATTTCCAAACTTCTCTTTCCACATTGTGCTTTCTGAACCTCTTGAAGAAGATAATTGGAAAGCGAAGGAGAGCATGGATGATGAAGGTGATGGTTTTACTGGATTTGTACATCAAGCAGTAATTGACCACTATCTGAGCAAACATGATCAGCCTGAAGAGATCGAGCTTTACTTCTGTGGCCCGCCATTAATGAACCAAGCCGTACAGAAGATGGGAGAGGATTTCGGAATCCCTGATGAAAACATCAGATTTGATGATTTCGGAGGGTAATCCGGCTATTAAAAATATAACTATGAGCCTCGCAGAAATGTGAGGCTTTTTTGTTGGTGGATAAATTACGCATTTCACCTAGTTCGATTTCGGGATTTCACTAATTTTTAAGAGGTCTGTAATTGGCAATTTTGTAGTGTAGTCAAAAGAACAAACGCCTTAAGTTATGCCAAAAATTATCCTAATTATTACACTCGCTTTTTCAGGTCTTTTTGTCGATAATGAAGACAACCTATTAAATTCCAAAAAATTACCTGTTATTGAGTTTTCAAATTCAGCAATTGATTTTGAAAGTGGCCAGCCTGTTTTTTCAAAAAAAACAAATGCAATATTGAATGTTCAGGGAGGTGGCTCTGTCAGAGTTATAATCAATGATGCAGTAGATGCCAAGGTGTCTAAGAAACAAATCAACCTTTCATCGCTGATCGAGTTTTCAGAAGGTACTTACACAGTTGTTGTGAAAGGAAAGGATTTTGAGGAAGCATTTGGATTTACCATCCGATAAAAAAATTACTAAGAGCAAGTAAATGCCTCGCAGAGATGCGGGGCTTTTTTGTTTCTGCCTAAATTAGCTCCATGGACTTAAAGCTTTTTTTCAATCCTACAGAAGTAGATGTAGATAAGGATGCTGCATCGTTCCAATCTTCGATTTACATCAACAGGCATAAAATGCCAGATCATGACGGGATGGACATAGCCTTGATAGGGTTATGTGAGTATCGAGGTGAAAATGAAAAGGCAGATTCTAGCTCAGCGGATGAGGTCCGCAAACAATTATATGGACTGAAAAAAGGCTTTGGTGATTATGGCATCATTGATTTGGGAAATTTTAGAAATGGACCTAAACTGGAAGATACATACTTGAGACTAAAGGAGGTGTGTGGATACCTCATGGAGAAAAATATAATTCCTGTACTTTTTGGAGGAAGTCATGATTTGGATTTAGGGCAATATTACGGTTACGAATCTGCTGATAAGCTGGTTTCAGTGCTGAATATCGACAACTCCATGGATTTTGATGATGACCATTCACCGGCAAAAGGTCATCTAGGTACTATGTTAAAACATAGCCCTAATTACCTGTTTAGCTATTATCATCTCGCATACCAGAGCTATCTGACCGATCAGAAGTCCATTGAATTGATGGAAAGGCTTTCTTTTGAGGCGGCACGTCTTGGTGTCGTAAAGGAGAATATTAAAGAAATTGAGCCTATTGTCAGGGATGCTGATATGCTTTCCTTTGATATGTCCGCACTTCAGGCTTTCTATGCGCCAGCCGCTTCAAATTCCAAAGTATATGGTTTGACAGGGGAAGAGGCGTGTCAGTTGACATGGTATGCAGGGCAAAATGAGAAAATGAGTTCTGTTGGGCTTTACAACTACGACGCTTCGCTTGATTCAAAAGATCGTAAAACTGCCTTTGTGATGGGCACGATGATCTGGTATTTCATTGAAGGCTTCTATCATCGAAAGGGAGACAAAAACTTCAAATCTAATGATTACCTCATGTACGAAGTTCACCTGGGTGGAGAACCGGAGACCATCCGTTTTTATAAAAGCAAACTATCGGAGCGTTGGTGGATGGAGGTGCCAAACCCTGAAGCTGAAGGGCTATTCAATCGAAACCGAATGGTTGCCTGCAATTACAGCGACTATGACCTGGCTCTAAAAGGAGAATTACCAGACAGGTGGATGAACTTTTACAATAAAGTTTAGTAGCGTGGAGGCATTACGATCCACAAAATGATATAAACCAAAATGCCGGGAAAACCGATGCTGGCTATTGAGAGAATGATATACGCAATTCGAACCAGTGTAGGATCCCAGCCAAGATATTCAGCGAGACCAGCACATACACCACCTAGCATTCGATCGTTTGATCTGAATAATCGTTTTGTCATTTCCATACTTCTTTAGTTTAAAGATGTAATTTTTTTGTGAAAATCTTTAAAACTGATCTTGCCAATTTTGTCTAAAAAGGTTTTGGAAGTTTTGGCATCCAGATTCTGCATTTTGGTCGGTTCGCTCAATAAATCCGCTGAGTACAGCGATTTGGCATTGAGCGTAAGCAGACAAGCTAAAATGATTCCCAGTAGAATCAATAGCGTGCGATTAAGTCTTGAATGTGTTCGGTTGGTTGCCATTGCTTTTTATTTTACAAAGGCTGTGCCAAAACACGTAACTATCTTTAATTCAATAACTTATATTAGAATACGTGTTATTAAGTGTACATGATCGAACATGTAAATCGAGAGAGTGAACACTGTTTTCTAGATAAAAAATTAAAGGCATAAAAAAAGGTACCTCCTCCGAGGCACCTAATCACCTAATCACACTGCTGAACGCATTGTTTTTTAAAGAGAGCTAAACGCTCATCCCTTTTTTATTTTTTTTCGATAAGCATGCTTAATACTTATCTGATACAAAGAGACTACTAAATGGATATTTTAATCGTTGGTGGTAATGAGGAATTTGATTTAGTTAAAATGCTTATTTCCTGATCTCTGAATCTTTTCATCTCACCTTTAGTTGATTTCTGATAAATTTAAGTAAATAGGTCAGAGCGCATACCAGCTTGCTATTTTGGATACTCAACTTCACATATCCCACAAAAATGTCTTGGAGAGCATGCCTTTTGGCGTGATCCAGGTAGATCTCAATGGTAGAGTGATTTATGCAAATAAATCAGCTTATGAATTGCTGGGAGTTAAATCAGAAGGTCACTTGCTCGGTCTCCATTATGAGGATTTTGCTTGGGATCAATTTGGGGAAAATGAAGTATCACTGGGTTCTGATGATCATACTTTGTATAAGGTTTTGACCGACGAAGTTGAAGTTACTTCAAGTATTCAGGGTACTTATGTTGATGGTAAGCGAAGGTGGTTTTCTGTGAACGCGGCTCCTGTATATGATGATGAAAAGAAACTCATAGGTGGCATCTCAAACTTTGCTGATGTTACCACGAAAGTAGAGGAAGGGAAAAAGAAGGATGAAGAATCAGCTCGCTATAAGATTCTTGTAGAAAATCTAAATGGGGTAGTTTGGGAGACAAAGCTAGGAACCCAAACTTTTTCATATATCAGCCCACGAGCTGAGGATTTGCTTGGGTTTCCTAAAAATGAGTGGGTAAAAGAGGGGTTTTGGCAGTCACGAATTCACGAAGAAGATAAGGAACGTGTGCTGGCTTATGAGAAGCAAAAGATTGATGATGCAAGCAATTATCAACTTGAATATCGACTAGTACATAAGAATGGGAACATTGTATGGGTGCGAGACCTAGTAGAGGTGGTAATGGATAGCAAAGGAAAGCCTGATCTGCTTCGAGGTATTACACTGGATATTACAGATAATCATGTTTCCAGGCAACTCCTGCGAGAAAGCGAGAAGCGCTACAAGCAAATGATTTCGGAGGCACCTTACGCAATCACGATTTATAATAAAGAGGGCACTTTGATTGCGGCAAACTCAAAGTGTGCTGAATATTGGAGGGTTGACCTGAAAGACTATATAGGCAAGTTCAATATTTTTAACAATGACCTTTTCATCAAGGACTCTCAAAAGGTTGAAATTGAGAAGGCTTTTAGTGGAAGACAAGGAGAGATCACAGCCAATGTCCCCCTGATACATGCTGGTGATTCTACCAGAAACTATCACTTAAAATATTATCCCTTGTTTGATGCCAATGGGGAGCTGGAGAGCGTGGTTTATTTCACCGAAGACATCACAGATCTCAAGCAGGCTGAGAGAAAAATCAAACAGGAGGAGACATTGAAACAAGGCGTTTTAGATGCTTTGGATGAGGGAATTTTAGTGGTGAATGAAAAAGGGAAGATTATTGGCGTTAATCGGAATTTGAAGATTTATGTGAAAAATCAACCTTATTCTGAATTAGAGATAGGAAAGTCGGTCTTTGATTTTATACAATACTTTGATGAAGAGGAATATTTAAAAAAGGGCCTAGAGTCCATTCTTACACAGAAGTCCAAGGTGTTGGATCATGAGATGAAGCTTACAGATGGAAAGTGGTACAATTTAAGAGCAACACCATTGAGCGATCCATTTGGTGCTGTGATCGCATGGCAAAACATTCACACCAGAAAGGAGATTGAGATAGCACTTGAACGTTCGCTGAAAAAATATCGGAATATCTATAATAAAGCTCCCGTAATGATGCACTCCATCAACAACAAACTGGAGATTATAAGCGTCAGCGATTTCTGGCTCGAGAAAATGGGCTATGAAAGAAATGAAGTCATTGGTAAAACCCCCATTGATTTTATGACTGAAGATTCACTGGCATCTATTGCAACAAACCTGAAAGAACTTTTTCAGAAGGGTGAGGCGAGGAATGTAGAGTATCGATATGTGAAGAAATCAGGTGAAGTGATGGATGTACTATTATCGGCAGTTTCAGAGTATGATGAAGAAGGAAATTTTGAAAGATCCATCACTGGCATGCTTGATGTCACTGACCTGAAGGCCGCAGAACGAAAATTGCAGGACAGCCAATTTAAGCTCTTGGAGTCTCAACGAATTTCTAAGATAGCCAACTATGAATATGATATTACTTCGGATTTAGTTACCCCTTCTGACGAAATGATATCTATGATGGGTTTGTCGGAATCTGACAAGCATATTTCGGTAATAAAAAAGCTTATCCACCCAGAAGACTTGCCAGAATTTGTGCATAAGCTTGAAAAGTGTATCCGGGAAGGAAAGGATTTTTTCCACATCTATCGCATCTACCACTTGAGGACAAAGAAAATAAAATGGATTTCAGGTCGTGGAAAAATGATCAAGGGTACAAAAGGCAGAGTATCGAAAATGATTGGTACGGTACAGGATATTACTGAGCAAAAACATGCTGAAGAAAAGATCAAGCGGCTGACCGATCGTATACTATTGGCAGCCGAAATAGCCAACTTAGGAGTTTGGGAATATGATCGTGATACACAGGAAATTTTCTGGGAAGATCAAATGTATTCGATTTTTTCAGATGCACAGAAACCACTGGGAATAGAGGAAATCAGTGAATATTTTCTGAGTGATAGTGAAAAAGTGATTGATGATAGCCTGCGACTGATTAAAAAGGGCATCAATTTTCTTGAGTCCGATTTTCGTGTGAGTGTTCAAGGAGAAGAAAAGTACTTAAGAGCTTTTACCAGAATCTTACGAGACAACCATTCCAAAGTGAAGGGGATGATAGGGGTTGTCTATGACATTACAGGCGATAAGCGACTCCAGATGCAATTGGAGACTTCATTAGAAGAAAAAAATATATTAATCAAAGAAGTGCACCATCGGGTGAAAAACAACATGCAGTTGATCTCCTCCATCATGGCCCTCAAATCATATGACCTTGAAGATGAGAATTCAAAATCTATTTTCAATGAGGTGAATAATCGCATTAAAGCAATGTCTGTGATCCATGATAAGCTTTACACCTTCTACAATGTCTCAGAAATTGATATAGGTGAATATTTAAGACATATTGCCAGTGAGCTTCAAGTGTTACAAGGATCTGCTGAAATTGCGATTGAAGTCAAAGCGGAAAAAGTCATTTTGGATGTTGAGAAAGCGCTATTGATTGGATTGATGGTCAGTGAGATGGTAAATAATGCCATCAAGCATGGGTATGAAAAAAATCAAAGAGGACACATCACCATCCAATTTACCAAGCAGAATAGAAAGCTATTATTGGGCGTAGTAAACGATGGCAAGGAGCTGGCCAAAGATATCCTGGAAAACAATACAGGTTTAGGTATATCACTGATTAAGACATTTGCAAAGCAGCTCTCAGGTACTCTGTTGGTGGATGATGAGAAAAACGGGCTTAAAGTGATTTTTTAAAAGTAGCTGAATAATCAAACAGGGTTTGAATGAGCCCACTGGTTGTTTTGGTATCGATTTTTCTCATGATATTTCCTTTGTGAGCATTGATGGTTCGTACACTCAAATCAAGCTTCGTAGCAATTTCTTCGTTGGTCATATCCTGCATCATGAGTTGTAATATCTCGTTTTCTCTCTCAGTGAGCGAGCGAACTTTTTCAGCCATTTCATTTGCCTTATTAGAAAAAAGCATGCTGATCATTGTCTCATTGTAGAAAATATCATTGCTCAATGCCACTTTGATTGTTTTTAAAATATCATCAGCTTCCATATTAAGCGAAATGATGCCATTCACATCAAAACGAGAGGTGTATTGAATCAATAAGGGTCTCAGGTCAAATGCAAAAAGTATGGTTGGTTTCCCAGATTGATATTTTTCCATTTCATCGGGAGAAATTGTTTCAACATCAATAATGATCAAATCTATTTTCTGACTGAAATTTGGAGCCATAGACAGAGTTCGGGGGCAAATTTCGTCTAGTAGTAGAAAAAGGTAGTTGGCCAGTGATGCATTCTTTGATACGATGAAAATCTCTTTCATTTTATAAGGTGTTTCTGGTCACTTGCAATTGTAATATCTCACAAAAACTTATAAATTGATAGTAATCGACGCGAACCTATGGGAAAAATTTTAGTTGCGGAAGACTCTCTTATTGTCAACCAACACATCAAGCACGCTTTGGAATCGGGCCATCATGAAGTGCTTTCCGTTTACTCCGGAAAAGAGGCTGTTTCCGTCGCATCAAAGGAAATTCCTGATTTGATTCTGATGGACATCATGATGGAGACGAATTCTGATGGGATAGATGCAGCTTTTGAGATCAAACAGAGTCTGGATATTCCGATCATATTTCTTACGGCTCTTACGGACGAGCCAACCATTGAAAAGGCTAAGTTTAGTTTGCCATATGGTTATGTCGTAAAACCATTTAATGAAGCAGAGTTACTGTCTAATATTGATGTCGCGCTTTACAAAGCCCAGGCAGAAAAGAAAATAAAGGATAACAGTGAACTCTTTCAGGCGATTATCAACTCGATTGATAAAGCCATATTTCTGCTTGACGCAGAAGGAAATATTAAATACACTAATTCAGTGGTAGAGTCCCTGACCTCCCGCTCTTTTGATCAACTCATGGATCGGAATATCAATGAGATTCTCAGCTTTTCAGACAATAGTGGAGTGAGACAGAATGATATTCTGACGATGGAAAATGATTCCGAACAGGAACTCATTTTGGGGGATACCGAAAAAATATTTGGTGATTTCTATTCCCACAAAGTTTCTCTAGACGAGGATTACACGCTGCTTTTTTTCAAAGACATAACCGAGCGAGTCAAGATAAGAGAGGCCAATGAGGACATGAAAAACCGCAGGCTGCTCTCCTTCATCGAAGGACAGGAAAAGGAGCGAGAGCGGATCGCAAGAGATTTGCACGACGGAGTAGGCCAAATAGCCAATATGATCAAGCTTGCGGTTAAAAAAGGAGAATCTGAAGATGTCCTTGCCGATATGGTGGATCAGTTTTTGGATGAAATGAGAAAAGTGACTGACGGCTTGCTTCCAACGCTACTGAGTGATTTTCCTATTGATGTGTGTATTAAGAAAATCGTAGATCAGGCAAATAAAAGTTCAAATGTAAAATTTGAATTTCATGCTGAAGACCTTCCTGAGTTGGATATGAAGCATAAGGTGAATATTTATAGAATTTCTCAAGAAAATATCTCTAATATTATCAAGCACTCAAACGCAAAAACTGCTTCAATTCAACTTTATGGTTTTGGTAAGCACATTCAAATGACCATTGAAGATGATGGTGAAGGCTTTGAAATGGGGGATTATAAAGACGATACCAGTCATCACGGGATACAGAATATTCTTTTTAGGGCTGAAGTTTTAAATGCAGAGTGTAATATTGACGCCAAGAAAGGTTCAGGCACTTTTATTAGTTTAAAGATTCCTCATGAAATGAACGCAAATGAAAAAGACTAAACTATTTCTCGTTGAAGATCACGAGTTGGTACGCAAAGGCGTCCGCAGCATCATAGATATGGATCAGTCTATAGATATCATTGGTGAATATGACAGGGCCGCCAAAGCGATTGATGCAATGGATCAAGGTGATGTCCCTGATATTATTCTGATGGATATATCCATGCCGGAAATGACCGGGTTAGAAGCATCCAAGATGATTGGGGAGAAGTATCCGGATGTGAAAATTATCATACTAAGTATGTACAAGGATGAGGAATATGTGATGGAGGGATTGAATTTTAATATTGCCGGATATGTCGTAAAAGACAGTGTTGCTGATGAAATCCTGGTGGCAATTGAAAAAGTAAATGATGGGGGTAAATTCTTTAGTCGTGAAGTGATTGATACGGCATTGAATTCTTACAAAGAGATAAAAAAGGAGAAGAAAAAGGCGGAGAGTGTTCAACTTACAAAGAGGGAAATAGAGGTTTTGAATGATATTTCTGATGGTCTTAAGAGTCAGGAAATAGCTGAAAAATTATTTATCAGTGAAAGAACTGTGGAAGCACATCGTGGAAACATCATGAAGAAATTACATGCAAAGAACATGGCTGAACTCATCAAAAAAGCAATGAATCTGGGCCTTATTAAGCCTTGATTCTTAGTGATTATGACTAAATAAAGAGTCGTATTTTCCATATATGGTTTTATTGCTTCCTTTTCTAGGTTTGATTAGGAATGAGCTTTCTGAGTATAAAACCACCGTTTTGTTTCAGAAAAGAAGAGGATATGGTTATTTCAAAGACTCACCAAAAAATCAATACATTAAGGGATTTAGTGCCCGATAGCTTTGTATTCATTCTGGATACCACGGATAGATCCTTTCTGTTTAAATCGAAGGAAAGCCCGGATTGTGAACAGCGTGTAATATCTCTTGATAAAATCTATGGCATAGATACATTGACCAGAAGCAATGATTACTATAATCATGAAGATGATACTTCAATGCTCAAGCTTAGTAGGATAGGTCAAAATACTTTTATGGGACTTTGTGCTCCGAAAGAAAATTACTCTGAGGAGCAATGGGGTTTGGTTAGTGAGTGTCTTTTTGAGTCCGCATGAATTTCAAAAAAAGAACATTTGGCATAGTCTGGATTACCCATGCACACCTCCTTAGCACAGCCACACGTGAATCACACTTCCTTCTATTTCGAACCCCATAGGGTTCTCATCCCACCTCGATGAAATAAAAAAAAGCTGACTAAAAGCCAGCTTTTCTATTTCAGTGAACTCGGAGGGATTATTTACATGATCCCTTGAAGGTCAGAATTTCGAATAGCAAAACCCAATCTTCGATTGGTTTTTTTTACTCCTGGCTCTCGTTCAAACAAAGTTTGACTCGGCCTTTCACAAAAAAAACCCAATGCTTTCGCATCGGGTTTTGCTATTCTTCGTGAACTCGGAGGGATTCGAACCCCCAATCTCCTGGGCCGTAACCAGGTGCATTATCCAGTTGTGCTACGAGTCCAACAGGAGCGCAAAAGTAACAATTATGCTTGAAAATTTTCGTTAGTGCTCCATGATTCTATCTTTGCCGAAATTTTTCAGATTAGGCTTTTTATCATTTAACATTCATTAAGAACAAAAACGAAGAAAAAGCCGCTTCTTTGCAGCAAATCATAAAACACACATGAAATATCTAGTTGGAGCACTTTTAGCATTTATAATCGTTCAGGCAAGCGCACAGGAAGGTGGAATGAAACGACCGGATATACCGGGTGAGCTCATGGTGGATGTTGGATTAAATTATTGGGATGAGGTGGGGAGTAACATGGATCAAAAAGGTTGGCCTTCCAAATCTATTAGTATATCCTATTCAAGAAACGTTAGGTTAAGTGATAATTTTCGATTTTTGTATGGACTAGGACTAGCTTTTGATAAAGTTGGTTTTGATAACAATAAATGGATACCATATCAATTAGTGGATTCATTAAATAACTATGCCTTTGCCGAGGTTGCATTTGAGGATAAAGACCAACTTCCAAAAAAATATAAAATTGCTACGACTCATATTGAAGTTCCTCTGGAGATGCGTTATCATCCAATGGGTACAACCGATGGAGAAGGCTTGTTTTTGGGAGTTGGTCTAATAGGGGGTGTTTTAGTAAAGGCTTACGATAAAACTGTGATAGAATTGAACGGTGATAAAAAGAAGAATAAAGATATTGGGATTCAGGGCTTGAATAACTTCAGGTACGGTATCCAATTCAGAATTGGATTCAAAGGAGTTCATATATTCTATAAGCAATATTTCTCTGACTTTTTTGATTCAGACGTTAGATCTTTGTCTTTTTCAAGAGATCCATTCAATGATTTATCAGCCGAACCTCTTTTTATTGAGGAGAAATTCTTTAATCCAAGAATGACAACTATCGGAATCAACATAACAGGATTCTAAAGAAAAATAATGATGGTCAGGAAGCTGTATGCAAATCCAAGTATGGCTCCTGCCCACACTTCTTTTGGTTGATGGTAGCCGAGGTAGAGCCGACTCGAGCTGGTCAAACCTGCCGCGATGATCAAGCCAAAATAATACCATCCTATATTCACAGCCATTGTTACCATTAAGGCGCTAACGAATCCCACCCCACTCCATGTCGCAGCAGCATGAATGCTGATTTTGAACCAAATGGTAATGATTAGTAACCCCAGAATTAAGACAGTTACACCAATCATGACTGTCATGAAGACCGGCCCCATTTCGAGTTTATCAGCAAAAAGATAGGAGGAGGCTGCATAATAGAATGCAATGAAAATAAACGGCCTCATTCGTTCGGCTCTTTTAGTTAACTCAAGGTTAGTTATAAACGCAAAAGATTTGAGCAGGAATATGCTAAGAGCAGGCATTAAACATGTTGTAATAAAGACCACCAAAATAAACTGAGGAATAACTTGTGGCATCACTCGAGGAAATAATTCCGGAGCTTCAGTGAAAAGGATGGCACTCAGATAAGTCGCCATCAGCAACGGGTGGAAAACCACCGATACTATCTTCATCAAAATCTTCAAAGTTCTTTTCTGAGGCGTGCCACAGGTATGTTTAGCTGCTCCCTATATTTTGCCACCGTTCTCCTGGCAATGTTATAGCCACACTCTTTTAGTGCTTTTTCAAGTTTTTCATCAGATAGTGGCTTGGATTTATCCTCAGCTTCAATAAACGATCTGAGTTTATTTTTCACTTCTCTGCTACTTACATCTTCACCTGACTCTGTAGAAATACCTTCTGAGAAAAAGTATTTCAGAGGGAAAACACCAAATTCTGTTTGGACTGATTTGCTGCTGGCAACCCTGGAAACAGTGGAGATATCCATGTTGATTCGCTCAGCAATATCCTTTAGTATCATAGGCTTGAGCTTACTCTCATCACCTTCAAGAAAATACTCATACTGGAAGTCCACAATCGCCTGCATGGTATTCAAAAGCGTTTGCTGACGTTGACGAATTGCATCGATAAACCATTTAGCAGAATCAAGCTTCTGCTTGATGAAAGAAACGGTCTCTTTGAGCTTCTTGTCTTTTTTGTTACTCTTATCATAAGCCTGAAGCATTTCAGAGTAGGATCTACTGACCTTTAATTGAGGTGCATTCCTTGAATTCAATGAAAGCTCAAGTTTGTCGTCGTTATTGATCAGAATAAAATCAGGGATAACATACTGCGTTTTAGCTACATCGTCTCCAGTGCCTCCGGGTTTAGGATTTAACTTAGTTATTAAGTAAATCGCTTCACGAAGTAGCTCCTCATCTTCCAGCCCTAATTTTTTGGCTATTTTGTCATAGTGCTTTTTCGAAAACTCATTGAAACAGCTGTCAATAATTCTTTTGGCAGTTTGGACAATATCACTGTCTTCATCTTTTCTTTCTAGCTGTAATGACAGGCACTCCTGTAGGTTTCTTGCACCAATTCCAGCCGGATCAAAATTCTGAATTTTATAAAGGAGGCTTTCCAGCTCTTCCTCGTCCGTCTCAACACCCTGCGAAAAAGCCAGATCATTAACAATTGCCTCGAGTTCCCTTCTGATGTATCCATCAGAATCGATGCTTCCGATCAGTTGGCGACCCAATACCTCCTGACGTTCATCCAACTTGAGGTAGCCCAGTTGAGAGATCAAATGTTCATGGAGGGACTTTCCGACGGAGATTGGACTTTCCTTATCTTCTTCGTCAGGACTTCTCCCATCTCCCTGCATCTTATATCCGGCGTAATCATCCTGTAGGTAATCTTCTATCCCCTCGGTTGCACTCTCATACTCATCTTCATATTCGTCTGCCTGCTCATCCGCTTCCTTTTCCTCTTTGCCTTCTTCCAGAGCAGGATTTATCTCCAGTTCTTCCTCTACACGTGCTTCCAGCTCAGCTGTTGGCACCTGCAGAAGCTTTATGAACTGTATCTGTTGAGGAGACAGCTTCTGTTGAAGTGATTGAGTTAATGAGAGTTTTTGCATTATATAAGTCCTAAAATCTACCTCTTAGAATAACCAAGAGGCTTTATAGTTAATAAAGTCTATGCTTAGAGGCAAGTCCAAAAGCATAAGACCTCACTATGTCAGTCAAAAATATCACATTCGTTACTTTTGCCGCGCAAATATTTAACGATGGTGGATAAAATTAGAAGAACAAAAATCAGGCAAATTCTGGATGAAGGAAAATCGGGAGCAGAATTATGTGTAAAAGGTTGGGTGAGGACAAAGCGCGAAAGCAAGAATGTGGCTTTTGTAGCGCTTAATGACGGTTCGACTATAAATAATTTGCAATTGGTTTTGGATGTGTCTAAAATGGAGGAAACCACCTTGCGGAAAATCACTACCGGAGCAAGCATTTCTGCAATCGGAAAACTCGCTGAATCACAAGGGGCAGGCCAGTCGGTTGAGCTTTTAGTTGATCAAATTGAGGTGCTGGGAGAGGCTCACCCGGACGAATACCCACTCCAGCCGAAAAAGCACTCGATGGAGTTTTTGAGGGAGATCGCTCACCTGAGACCAAGAACCAACACTTTTGGAGCTATTTTCCGAATAAGGCATCAGATGGCTTATGCCTTGCACACTTTCTTTCATGAGAAAGGATTTTTGTATCTCCATACGCCGATTTTGACAGCTTCAGATGCTGAAGGTGCAGGAGAGACCTTTAGAGTCACCACCATGGATTTGGCTAATGTGCCGAAGACTGAGGATGGACAAGTCGATTACAAACAAGACTTTTTTGAAAAAGAAACGAACCTGACAGTTTCAGGGCAATTGGAGGGGGAGCTAGCTGCATTGGCAGTTTCAGAGATATACACGTTTGGTCCTACGTTCCGAGCAGAAAATAGCAATACAACTCGACACCTGGCGGAATTCTGGATGGTAGAACCTGAAATGGCTTTCTATGATCTGGAGGATAACATGGATTTGGCAGAGGAAATGCTCAAATACATGGTTCGTCATGCGCTGGAGCACTGCAAGGATGATTTAGCATTCTTAAACAAACGCTTACAAGACGAAGAAAAACAGAAGCCTCAGGATCAGCGTAGCGAGATGTCTTTAATCGAGCGTCTGCAATTTGTAGCTGATAATGATTTTGAAAGAGTTTCTTACTCGGACGCTATCGAAATTCTGAAGCGATCTAAGCCAAACCAGAAGAAAAAATTTCAATACATCATTGAAGAATGGGGTGCAGACCTTCAATCGGAGCATGAGCGGTTTTTGGTAGAAAAACACTTCAAAAAACCAGTGATTCTTTACAACTACCCGAAAGATATCAAGGCGTTTTACATGCGTCAGAATGATGATAATAAGACCGTTGCGGCTATGGATGTGTTGTTCCCGGGTATAGGAGAAATTGTAGGAGGATCTCAGCGAGAGGAGCGAGGACCAAAGCTGGAGCAACGAATGGAGGAAATGAATATTCCAAAGGAGGAGCTTTCATGGTACCTTGATACCCGAAAGTTTGGAACGGTACCTCACAGTGGATATGGACTTGGATTTGAGCGAATGATTCAGTTTGTGACAGGTATGGGTAATATAAGAGATGTGATTCCATTCCCACGCACACCAGGTAATTGTGAGTTTTAATACTCTGTGCTCAAGCAATTAGACGTGACCAAAGCACAGATGACTTACCTTGAAAAACAGTATATAATCGTAACTTTTTCCTTCCCATTTCAGTCATCCATGTATTGATTGAAAAAAGATGAAAAAGCTATTTTTCTGTTTGCTCCTATGTATTGGTGCGCTATGTCATTCGCAGGATCGGGTTATTGAGGGACTTATCTTGGATGCCAAGACCAGACAGCCGATTTCGTATGCTGCTATAGGGATAGTAGGTGAAAATATAGGAACAGTATCTACAGAAGATGGCCTCTTTCGTTTAGTCATTCCTTCACAATACACAGACGACTCACTGACTTTTTCTGAGGTAGTCCATTTGCCAAAGAAGCTATCCATTACTGACTTATTAAGTACTGAGGAAATTGTTGTTGCACTTGAAGAAGCAGTCATGGAGCTTAGAACAGTTGAGGTTACTGTCGATAAAGAAAAAAGAAGGTATGAAAAACTAGGTGTTAAGCCAATGTTTTATTGGGGGTCATGCTATGCCAACTTCAAGGGAGGAGCACAAATAGCTCAATTGATGGAAGCCAGTGCTTATCCGGTTGTCTTATCCAAAGCAAAAATAAAAATAGGAGATAACACCCTGAAAAAAGCGAAAATAAGAGTTCGAGTGATGGAAAAAGACGAAAATGGATTGCCGGGATCAGATGTATTTATGGGAACCTTTATGGACATTTCGCTCCGGGAGGGATGGGTTGAGATTGATCTAAGTCAAGAGTCTTTGGTTTTTACCAAAGACTTCTTTGTTTGTTTTGAATTTTTAAATGTATCGTGGCAACCAACAGTTGGTTATTTTTCGATTGTTTGTTGGGAAACTGATACTTTTTCTAAAAAACAACTTGTTCGCAGTACTAGCTTTAGTAAATGGGTAGACTCTTTACCAGGACAGAATCATATTTATGCTATTGGAGCAGAAGTATATAAATTGAAGTAATTTCTTCATCAACAACCTAAACCGGGAAATTGCGAATTTTAGTATCAAACAATTTATCGCTTGCTGTAGTATATTCGTTATGGATTAAGCTGTAAGTGATGGAGAACTTTCTGAATTACTTTGCTGAACTGACAACCATCCAAAAAATTCTTTGGGTAGGTATTTGTTTGGTTTTCTTTTTTGTACTGGAGAATATCATTCCTCTTGTAAAACATGATTACAAGCGCCTTCGGCATGATGGAGTCAATATGTTCTTTTTCGTCTTTCTGATGATCATCAATGTAATCTATGGAGTTGCGCTCGTGGGCGCTACCAAATGGACATCCCAGGCAGAGTTCGGCATTCTCAATTGGTTTGAGATGCCTGTTTGGCTTGGGCTTTTGATTTCGTTTGTTGCGCTGGATTTGGTATCACAATATTTTGCCCATTTCTTACTTCACCGGGTTAAGTGGATGTGGAAGCTGCATCTGGTTCATCATAGTGATACTAAAGTGGACTTAACCACAGGCGTGCGACAACATCCCATTGAGTTTGTGTTGAGGGAAGCTCTGGCACTGGGCACTTTTATCTTGTTCGGTATGCCAGTTGCTTACTATCTATTCTATCGAATTATCACTATTTTCTTCACCTATTGGACACATGCAAATATCAGCTTACCAAAATGGTTGGATAAGGCGCTGAGTTATGTAATTATCACGCCAAATACTCACAAATTTCATCATCATTTTGAGCGTCCGTGGACAGATACCAACTTTGGAAATGTGCTATCCATTTGGGATCGAATGTTTGGGACATTCACCTATGATGACACCTCAAAAATCAAATATGGTCTTGATGTAACAGATCCAAGCAAGGACGAAAACATCAAGTATCAACTTGGACTTCCATTTAATAAATCCATCAAGACCGACTATTGATCATTCATATTTCAAGGTCTCCACAGGGTTAATTGAGGATGCTCTCATGGCATGATAAGCGATGGTAACCATAGAAATCACAAACGTGACTAACCCTGCAAGAATAAATGGCCAGAATGGCATGTCAATTCTAAATGCAAATCCTGCTAGCCATTCGTTAACCAAATAGTATGAAAGCGGAATTGCGATTAAAAACGCTATTCCAATTAACATCATGAATTCCTTGGACAGTAACATCAAAATCTGAGATGTGTTGATACCAAGTACTTTCCTTACGCCGATCTCTTTGGTTCGCTGTTCTACGCTAAAGGTGGCTAATCCAAATAGTCCGAGACAAGCCACAAGAATCGCGAGTACTGAAAAAATTAATGTTACGCTGCTGAGTTTTTGTTCTGATTTGTACGAATCATTCAGTCGATCATCTAAAAAGAAGAAATCAAAAGGTCGCTGAGGAAGAACGGAAACCCAGGCATTTTCAAGATCAGATATGGCGGCCTGCATTTGTGTCCCCTCAATTTTGACTGCCACATATTTAATGAACAGGTTGAATGCACCCGGATGGGTATTAAGCGTGATAACAAGAGGAGCAATTGGATGGTGCTTTGAAGCAAAGTTGTAATCTTCTACCACCCCGATAATCTGGCCTTTGAGTTCTCCTCTAAAATTGAATCGTTTACCTACAGCAGCTTCCGCACTTTCCCATCCCATACTTTTGACCAGAGTCTCATTTACAACCAAAGCCAACGAATCATCAGTCTGGATGGTCTGATCGTAACTCCTTCCTGCTACCAGCGGAATATTCATCGTTTCGACAAAGTCATGCCGGACATTGAAGCGTGGGAATGGTTTCGATTTATCCATACCCTCAAAAGTGTAGTTGCCAACCTGGAACTTTGCACCCACTATTTCTTCTACAGCCGTCATTGATTTTATGTGTGGACTTTGCAGAGCAGCTGTTTTAAAGTTTTCATAATGATTACCCATTGGAGACTGAATCACCGGGACCATTACAATATTTTCATCATCGAAACCAGCATCTTTGTTTTGTAAAAAATTGAGCTGACTAAGGACAATCAGTGTACCAATGATCAACATGATGGAGATCGCGAATTGAGTGGTAACCAAGAGCCTTCTGAAATTCAATCCACTTGTTTTCAGGTGGTTGTTCTTTAAGACAGAAACAGTCTTGAATGATGACAGGACAAATGCAGGATAAAAACCGGATAGTAAACCAATGCCCAATCCAGCTCCTAACAATCCAAAAAGAAAGATGGGCTCAAGTAAAATCGTTAGTGAAACGGCCTTTTCCGTTAATTGATTAAAACCAGGCAACACCAAGGCTACAATTGCAATCGCAACGAAAAGCGAAACGAACGTCAGAAGGACAGATTCGAAAATGAACTGATTGATCAGCTGAGATTTAGCACTACCCAGTGATTTCCGTACACCAACCTCTTTTGCTCTTTTATTGGCCCTGGCTGTGCTGAGGTTGATAAAGTTTATGGAGGCAATGATCAATACAATGATCGCTACCAGTCCAAAAATGTAGACGTTTTTGATATCGCTGTTTGCTGTGATTTCATAGTCCAGTTTACTGTGTAGATGTATATCTTCAATCGACTGGAGCTCAAGAGTAATATCTTCCTTCACAAAATCCGGGAAATATTTCAAAACGAAATCTGGAAATTGTGCCAGGAGGTCTTCTTTCTTGGTGTTTTCTTCAAGGACTATGTATGTCCAGCAGGGATTCCAGTACCAGGTGGTTGGGTATCCACCACCGAATGATTGTTTGAGGGTTGAAAACGACACGATAAAGTCGAACTTAAAGTGGGCGTTAGTGGGCGTATCTTCCAGCACCCCGGTCACTTGCAAATTTTGATTACCCTGAAATTCTAAAATTTTACCCATCGGGTCTTCGTCCTCGAAGTACTTTTTCACCATCGAGCGGGTGATGAGGATGGAGTTAGGTTCGTCAAGAGCTGACTCTTTGTCCCCGGCTATCAACTCAAAATCAAAGACATCAAACAGAGTCGAATCAGCAAAAAAGATATTTGATTCATTAAAACCTTTGTCTGCAGCCTTATTTGCCAAAGCCAATGAAGGCGATTGAAAGTTAAAAAAGCGAACGACCTGTTCTACTTGCCGATCAAAATCAAGTTTTAAGGCAGGACCTGTTGGAAAAGGAAGACTGGCAGAGTGTTCACCTACTCCCTCACTCTCGAATTTCTCCAACACCCGATAGATACGATCGGATTTAGAATGAAAAGTATCGTAGCTTAATTCATCGTAGATATAGAAACAGATGAGGATGCAGCAAGCCAGCCCGATTGCCAACCCACTAACATTTAGAAATGAATAGACTTTTTGCTTGATAAATGTCCTGTAAGTGATTTTGAGATAATTTTTAAGCATAGTAATTTGAGTTGAGTTTTGACTTCTTTTTTTGAAAGCAAATGGGCGACAGAGTCCCAGAATGTCGAGAATGAAAAACAAATCGGCTTTCCATTTTTTCATGTTCTCGATTCGTTCTTCGTAGAGTTCATAGACATCTCCTCGCAGAATTTCCAGGTGATCATCATGACAAAACCAGCCTAGAAATTTATCGGGCCACCTGGGTGGATTCCTTGGTTTGGTGTAATTAGTCCCCGACATAATTAACCTGTGGTAACGTGTGGTAGAGTGAGGATCTTAGTTCATAAGACTGGTCAAGTGCTTTTCTGCCGAATGCAGTAATTTCATAAAATCGTTTTCTTCTTCCCCCTCTTTCGGATGTGGCACCTCCTTCATGAGAGTTTATAAATCCTTTCTTTTCCAGTCGGTTGAGTGCAGAATGAAGTGCACCAATGCTTGGCTTTCGACTTGTTTTGTCCTGCAATTCATTTTTAATGGAAATGCTATAGGCATTTTGGTGCAATGATCCCACTACCAGCAAGACCAGCTCTTCAAATTCACCTAATTGTGTGTGCTTCATGAAAAGCTAATACGGAGTTATTTTAGATTAGTTTCCTAATCGTATAACAAACAATAAAAAATAAAAGCCTACCCGAAATCGGGCAGGCCTTTAGGTGAGGAATAAGACAAGTCTTAAAAGTCTAGAGCAACATAGAGTTGAAGAACGGAATTTTTAGCGTTATCCACAGCTTCTCCCGCGAAGGATCCTGACTTACCGATTTCCCTCAGACCGTAGTTGTATCTTAACCCAATCTGGCTAGCGTCGAAATCAATCCCTACTCCACCTGCTAATCCGTAATCAAACGTATGAAAATCATCTCTATCTAATTGAGCAACTTGATTGATGTCACCGTCGGAATCAACATCTTTAATATTTGCACCAACAAGAAATGCTGCATATGGTCCAACCTGGAGGTTGAGTCTTCCTACATGTCCTACAAACAAGACAGGCAATTCCAGGTAGTTTAAATTGTAGCGGTATTTTCCGCTTCCCAGCGCTCCATCATAAACGATTTCCGCGCCTTTGTTGGAGTAATTCAACTCTGTTTGGAATGCTCCATTTGCAGTTTGGTGCCACAACCCCAGATTGAGTCCTATTTTCATATTTTCGTCACTCACGTCATCTACATATAGATTGGAAAAATTGGCTCCACCTTTGATACCACTGCGTTGTGCCATCAGTAGTCCTGATGCTAGAATGAATATGCTTATTAATATACTTTTAGTCTTCATTGTATCTATTTCGTTTTGTGATTAAAATGATTTTAAAAAGAAGGGTCCACAGGACGTGGACCCTAAGAGTCACCACAACCCATAACTGATCCTAGCTTTTAACAGCTACAACCAGGTATTTCGAAATCCCCCAGAATTTTTCCGGGTTCTTAATGTCAATGTATTTGACAACATCTCCTTCCTTCACTATTTCATAGGAGTCTGAAGGGTGTTCTGTAATCAAATCAACTTTCTCAGAATCTACGATTAGACGATTCGTTGTTCTGATATCGATCTCACTAAATTTGTCTTTGGATGCATCCGGGTCTAACTCATTTGTCTTGCCAAACCATAAGAAACCTCCTTCTTTAGAGACAAGCCCATCTTCCACAAGTGACTTTTCAGAACCAATTGCGAAGAATGCTTTATTAAGCTTTTCTTGTTGCATATTGATCTCAGCCATCTGAGTATCTAACGTTTTTTCCTGTGTATCTACCCGATACTTCAATGACTTGATATCAGCCGTCATTTCGGCTATTTCGATATCTTTTTCTTCCAGCTCCTTTCTCAGGGAAGCGACAGACTGCTTGCGGTCCTCCAACTCTTTGGAGAGTTGATTTACACGGTTTTTGAACGAGTTGAGATTGATATTAGCATTGTCCAACTTCGACACTAATCGAGCAACCGTTTCATTGGTTTGAACGATCAGGCTGTCAATCATACTCATGTCTTTAACCATTTGCTTTTTATCAGCAGTTGTGAAATCATTGGTGTTGCTTACATTAGAGAGTAGGTTTTCTCTCTTTTTGATTTTTTCAATCTTGCTTTCGACTCCATACATGATGTCAATGATCTCATTGTAAGCTGAGTCACGTTTTTGTAACTCTTCTTCCAATTGAACAGACTGTACAGTCAATTCTTCCTTCTCTTCTTGCATGGAAATGAATGCCGCTGCAAGACCTACGGTGATAACTAATCCAATCACCACGGCTAGTATGTATTTAGTTTGGGTTTTCATAACGGTTTATATTTAAATTTTCACTTGGTTTATAATTGATTTAATCCAGCGCTTTAGTTTTTCCATCCGGAATATGACCGGTACTTTTTCTTCGTATTCATCACCATAAGTGCTAAGGTGAGCGATACTACAGACGGTAATTCCGAGAAGAATGTATGCGATTGCTACTAGTTCCATAATGTTTTTATTAAAAGGTTACTTTAATGCCTAACCCAGGATCTAAAGCGATGAATGCGTCTCCATCAGTAGCTACTTCAAAGAAAGGTTTGAAGTCCAGGCTCATTGCGATGGGTACTTCCTGAATTTTATACTCGATACCGAAGATTCCGTCTATACCAAACCCAACTTCAGATGTTTCCCTTCTGTATAGACCTTCGTTGCTTACCACGTCTGACTGAGTGGCTACATGACCACCGATCCCGTAGTACCAGTTAAGTCCCGGTTCAGAAAATGCCGGGGCATAACGTTCAACCAATAAAGTGGCTGAGAAGGCATTTGGGTAAAATCCCACTATTCCTTCCAGTGCCTGATTGTTTCCTGTAAAATGTTTGATTGTCAATCCTGAAGTTCCAAGTCCACGAACACCCACTGCGGTTTTATAGGTGGTGCCGGTTTTCAGTTGCTGACCCAATGCAGGAGCAGCGAGTAGGATACTTAGAATTACAACAGATATTGATTTTATGAATTTCATAGTCATTTCTAATTGTCGTTTGACTATGAATATTCAATCGATGTGCCTTATAAATAACTACTTGAAAATCAATGTGTTATAAAATTATGCTTGTTCTGCATTTTCTCATTTTGAGAAAATGCATCTTACTGAGAGGATTCTTTTTCTTCTTTCAGGAGTCTGTAAATCGTGGATTGACCAATATCAAGCTTATCTGCAACTAATTTTATATCCTCATTATACTTTTTCAGGTAGGAATGAATGATTCGCATTTGATAGCCTTTCATGGTCATCTCCTCTGTCAGAATATCAGAAAGCACATCTTTCTGTGCAAAAGTGATATCCTCCGGAACGATCATATCTCCATCTGACATGACCATGGATAACTCAACAATGGACTTTAATTCTCGGATATTTCCAGGGAAAGGGTAGTTCATCAATTTCTGGAGTGCCTCCTTTGTAAAGGATTTTAATTCCTGATCATTTTCCCGCGCAAAAGCTTCTGCGAAATGTTTTGCCAGGATAATAACGTCTTTATCACGTTCACGCAATGGTGGTAATTCAATTGGTAATCCGAAGAGCCGATAATATAAGTCTTCTCTGAAGTTTCCATTTTTTACTTCCTGCTGTAGATTTCTGTGGGTTGCTACAATTACACGACAGTCTACTTTGATGGGGGAGGAACCGCCGACACGTGTAATTTCTTTTTCCTGGAGTGCGCGTAAGAGTTTAGCCTGCAAAGAAATATCCATCTCGCCAATCTCATCGAGGAAGAGCGTGCCTCCCTGAGCCTGCTCAAATTTCCCAATGTGCTTGCCGGTAGCTCCGGTGAATGAGCCTTTTTCATGTCCGAATAGTTCACTTTCAACCAGGTCTTTTGGGATGGCACTCATATTGACCGGTATGAAAGGTTTGGTTTTTTGCTTTCCATTGTAGTGAATGGATTTAGCCACCACTTCTTTTCCGGTACCAGTCTCACCGGTGATCATTACTGTAATATTGGTTTGGATTGCCTTCTCAATAAGTTTGAAGACACGCTTTATTCCGGCACTTTGACCGATAATATTGCTTGAAAAGTCGTATTTCTTCTCGACCTCTTCCTGAAGTGATTCCACCCGTGCTTCCAGCTGCTTATTTTTATCCAGTTTGTTCAGCACATGGATCAGCCTGTCACGAATGTCATCGGTTTTGGTGAGATAATCGTAGGCTCCTTTTTTTAGCAGATTGATTGCTGTCTCTATATCCTGTTGTTCAGAGATGATGATAACTTCTATGGAAGAATCAAATGACTTGATTTTATCAAACAACTCTGATCCGGAATAGTCCGGCAGTCGAAAATCCAGGGTGACGAGTTGAGGCTTTTCTTTTAATTCTTTGAGCAATGATTCTCCATCCGGAAACGCCTTTACAATATGGTCAGGATTTAGTTCTAGCGTGTGTACAAGAAGTTTCCGATACCAATCATCATCTTCAACGACAAATATTTTGAAAGACTGATCGCTCATTTATTTTTTGTTTTTCCGTAAATGTAATTGAAGTGCTTCAACGAGCTCTTTTGTTGATTTTTTGATGTCTTTATACTCATCTTTTGGGATAGGGTGACCGTCCCTGGCACTTAGTTCATGTTTTTTCAATAGGCTGACAACCTGGTCTGCTTTTAAGTGTCTGGCGGGAGCAATGATTTTATGGAGCACTTCTGCAGCATCCTGCCAGTTCTCATTCCCTGCATGTTGGTCAAGCAATCGCAGGTTTTCATTTGTACTTGTGATGAAGGTTTCGATCATATCTGTAACAAAAGAAGGATCTCCCATTTTGGAAAGCCCTTCCAGATTAAACGATGCGTTGTTATCTATTTCCATGTCCTTAGATTTTCTTGAGTCAGAAGGTATAGCTTCATTCATTAGGCCAAGAAGCTCGTCTGTGTCAAATGGTTTTCTTAGTACCTGATTGATACCAGAGCTTTTAGCATTTCTCATATCAGCATCTGAAACAGTTGCAGTGAGGCCAATGATTGGAGTTTCGGCGTTTCGCTTATTCTCTTTCCTGATTTTTTCAGCCACTTGTGGACCGTCCATCTCCGGCATTCGAAAATCCATGAGTACTATGTCAAAATCTTTTTTCTGCATAAGATCATAGGCCTCTTTTCCGTCCGCTGCTATGTCGTATGTTATACTCTGATCTTTTAAAATGGCCTCTAGCAACTTTCTGTTAAATGCCTCATCATCGGCAATCAGCACATGCATGCTATCAAGTTGAGGGGTCTTTTTAGTGAGGAGAGCAGAGTTTTTTGTGTCCTGATCGGCAAGCTTGAAGGGAAGTGAAATTGTAAATGTGCTTCCTTTACCGACAGTACTATCCAGTTTTATTTTCCCTCTATGGATCGTCACCAATTTTTTAGTAATGGAGAGTCCCAAACCGGTTCCCTTCCGCTTATCTTCTCTGTTTACCTGCTCAAATTCATTAAAGATATGTTTCTTCCGATCTGCTGGTATTCCGATTCCGGTATCCATGATCTCGAATGAAAGTTGGATTCCTTTTTTGGTTTCTTTTTCTCTTTTGGCTGTCACATATACCCCGCCCTTATCGGTAAACTTGATTCCATTATAAATCAGATTCAGAAGGATTTGTCGCAGACGGTAAGGGTCACCAATCACTATATCGGGCAGATTTTCTGTTTCATATTCCAGCCGTAGATGTTTTTCTGTAGCCTTATCCTCCAACAATTTGATGGTATCATTTACCAAATCAGCAGGACTAAATGGCTTCTCTTCCAATTTTATCCTGCCGCCTTGCAGCTTGGAAAAATCGAGTACATCATTTAGAATGTGAGTGAGGTGCTCGGTGGATTTATCAATGATGTGGAGGTATTCCTCTTGCTCCTGATCGAGATTACTCTTTTCAAGTAAAATCTTAGCGAAACCACCAATAGCATTCATGGGGGTCCGAATTTCATGGCTCATATTGGCGAGAAATTGTTCCTTTTCTTTGGCCAGTTTCAATGCATTTCTTCTCGATGAATCTAATGCCTGTTGATGCTTTTTGGTTCTAAGAATGTAAATGACCAATACAGAAAATGTGATTAATAGGAGGAGGGGTACAACTATACTGAATCTCGTGACATATTTGTTTGTATATCGGGCGATTTCCCGCGCATTTGCTGCGTGATTTCGTATTCTTTCAAGCTCCCACTTTTCGAGTGATGATAGCAGCTCGGATATTTCAGCTTGTATTTGCTGGTGATCACGTTGCAGGGTGAATTCTTTTAGCTTTTGAGTGTATGCTTTTTGTTGCGATTGGTTGGCAATCGAGTCTAGTTGGCTGTTAATAAGGTTTTTATACTCCGTAGAATTATAGATGTCGATGGTGTCAGAGGTTATTACCTGTTCTTCCTTTCCAAAAAGATTTTGAAGAAACCCTCTTTTTTTTCGCATGAGCGTATCTTCCAGTATTTGTTTGGTTTGGATATCGTTCAGCTGAAGTTTGAGGTTGGCAAAGGTTTCTTCCATGGACTCATAGTCCAGATCTGCAACTTGGGAAAGGACTGTTCCTTTGTTTAATACCAGATCTTGTAGCCGATCCATGGATTTAAGTATTTCCGGATCATCATTTTGTTCTTTCAGTGTGTCAATTATTCGTACGGTCTGGGCAATGCTTTTTCTGAAGTTCTGCATGTGTATTTCCTCATTTGTATACACATAGCGTTCCATGGCATGCTCGACTTCTTGAAGTTCAATATCAATATTATTGAGCAAGAGAAGGTTGACATTGGGTTCTACTTCGCTTTCCAATGCCCCTATAATCTGATTGAGGTTATTATATGCAAAAAATCCCAGGAACGATGCACCAATGGTTAATACCAGCAGTGACGTTCCTAGTATATAAGGAAATCGATTACGTTTCAAAGATGTTCTTTTAGACAAAGGTGAAGATAGTTTGTGGTAACTAAAAAAGGGGCACAGGGCCCCTTTGATAGTTCTAATTATTGCAATAGAATATTAGCCGTTACTGCAGAATTAGATTCAACGTCAATTGTGTTGAATAAAGATCCGTTGATCATGATTTCTGAAGAAACTCTTCCTTCAAACTCAAGTTCCTCATCATCATCTGTATTGGAATATGATGCTACAACTATTTCATAATCACCTTCTTCCATAAAGGCCAACATGTAAGATCCGTCTTCAGCAACAATCGCTGAGTTTACTGATCCTTCATATCTGGTTCGACCTTCAACAGGTTCATTTTCTTCAGATGCTGAGAAACTACCTTCTTCATATGCATAAACAATTAGTCTTTCCGATGAACTTGATTGACCATCTACAGTACCTTCGATTGTACCAGTAGCATCAGCCTCAACAAGTCTGGCTGTAGGTCTCAGCATGAAAGTCCCTTCACCGGTAAATACGAGAGCTTTTCTTAAATCTACGTCAGCAACTATATCGGTAGTGGCATTAGCTACTACTTCAAATGTTCCATTTACTTTATAGCCGGAAGTTGTCCCACTTGGAATCTCTAGTTCTTCTTTAGTTCCGTCATTCATTTCAATGTATGAATCAGAGGCGCCAGAGATTATAAATCTTAAGTCAGAATAGGTTCCAGCCTCAAGATCACCTTCACCAAGAGCATAAGTTTCACCATTTTGATACGCCATTAAGTTGAATTGTTTAGGTGTATCAAATGTGGCTACTGTTCGAGTCTCACCATTTGCGGTGGCCTGAACTTCACTGATAGACAGCATAACCTTACTTACATTTTCTGCATCAACTGCAGCATCGGTCATGGCAACACTGGCTTGTCCCTGCGATTCAACACTTGAATCATCGTCGCTACAGGCGAAGAGACCTGATAGTAATAGTATTCCTAAAATTTTTGATGTTAATCTAAACTTATTCATTACGAGTAAATTTTTGGTTCAACATTTATTTCGCCTAAGGATGTACTAAGCCCGTGCCAACGGTTCCTTTCTGGATGAAAACACACCATGTGTAGATGAATGGGATAAATCGATCGGTTACTATTTAATGGGATTTCTCAAAATGAGAAGATAAGTGTTATAATGAGAGAAAAACCCTTTGGAAGAGGATAAGACATGGTTTCTGGAGAATCCCATAACAGCGGCGAACCGTCTGGATCAAGCGTTTTAGAGTATTAAGTAGCCCTGACAGGAATCGAACCGCAGCGGCGGACCGTCTGTATCAAAAGTTTAGAAAACTTTAATTATGCACACCGACAGTAGTAGCCTCTCCAGGACTCGAACCTGGATCAAGCGTTTAGGAAACGCCTATTCTATCCCTTGAACTAAGAGGCCATGTAAACAAAAAGCAAAAATATAAAACCTCAATAAACCTCTTGCTGCATGTAGTTAGGATAGATTCTCATATGCACCTTCTTAACTTCGGAAAAGAGCAATTCTCTTAGTTCGGGGATTCCTTGCTTTGTTTTAGCACTAATTTGAATGGATAGACCTTTTCCATTTTGGGCCACCGGCTCTTCTACTTTATCAATTTTGTTGTAGACTTTGATCGTAGTGATATCTGCAGCACCTATTTCCGCTAGTGTTTCATCCACAATTCGAATGTGATCTTCATGTGAAGGATTCGAAGCATCAATTACGTGAAGCAAAATATCGGCTTCCATCACCTCTGCCAGCGTTGATTTAAAGGACTCAATCAACGAGTGAGGTAATTTCCTGATAAACCCAACCGTATCCGAAAGTAGGAAAGGAATGTTATTCAAAACCACTTTACGGACAGTTGAATCAACTGTGGCGAAAAGCTCATCTTTTGCATATACCTTTTCCTTGCTCAGCAACTTCATCAAAGTGGACTTTCCTGCGTTGGTATAACCGACTAAAGCCACCCTGGCGACTCCGCTTCTGGATTTTCGCTGTGTATTGGATTGTTTTTCAATTTTCTCTAACTTTTTCTTGAGCACATTGATCTGATCTCTGATGATCCTTCTATCTGTTTCAATCTCCTTCTCACCTGCACCACCCCGAGTACCTGTTCCACCTCTCTGTCTTTCAAGGTGAGTCCACATTCGGGTAAGACGAGGGAGTAAATACTGGTAACGAGCAAGCTCAACCTGCGTCTTTGCCTGAGCGGTTTTTGCTCTCTTAAGAAAGATGTCTAAGATCAATAAACTACGATCGTAGATTTTGACTTTAAGCTCCTTTTCAAGATTTCTTAGTTGTGACGGAGAGAGATCATCGTCAAATACAACCACATCGATCTTATCCATCTGGCACATGATCTTGATCTCTTCAAGTTTTCCTTTACCAACAAAAGTTTTGGGGTCAGGATGCTCCAGTTTTTGGGTGAATTTCCCCAAAATATCTATCTGCAGAGTCTGAGAGAGGAACTCGAGTTCATCCATCATCTCTTCCATACGCTCATCAGACTCTGATTTAGAGCCGACAGCCACGAGCACTCCTCGCTCATTCTTTTTTGCAGTTTCAATCATATTCTTCGCAAAGTTTGCTAAATAAGCATAGCTTACAAAAGTTTGCTATCCAAAGAGTTTACACTGTGAAGGTCGCTTTTGTTGCCAATACTTGTTGGAATATCTACAATTTTCGGAAGGGTCTCGTTCATCACTTTCTATCTAAGGGTGACGAAGTAATTGTGCTGGCTCCTCGAGATGAATACACAGAAAGGATTGAAGACTGGGGGCTTAGGTGGATAGATACTCCGCTGCAGGGAACCGGTACAAATCCAATAAATGACATTGGTTATTTCAGAAAGCTTCGTTCAGTATTCAGTCAGGAAAAACCGGATGTGACTCTGGCGTTCACTATAAAGGCGAACATCTACTCCGCATTGGCAGGTAGGTTTGCTTCCATTCCGGTAATCTGCAATGTAAGTGGACTGGGTACCGTCTTTCTTGTCAAAGGATTGGTTGGCAAGGTAGCAATGTGGTTATACAAAATAGCCTTCAGATCTGCCGGTCATATTTTCTTTCAAAATCAGGATGATAAGGAGCTTTTCATATCACATGTGAGATTACCTGAAAATAAGATTGGAATCCTTCCCGGGTCAGGAATTGATCTGAAGCAATTCACTCCCGTTCCTATTCCTGAGAAGGATGTGATTAAGTTCCTCATGATTTCTCGTGTTATTGTGGAAAAGGGTGTTCAGGATTTCGCGGAGGCTGCTGTTCAATTCAAAGATGATAGGAGAGTGGAGTTCATTTTGGTTGGAAAGTTTGATGAAGGTCATTCAAGATCCGTTTCACGAGCTGAACTGGAGCAATGGGTTTCGGATGGAATTATTGAATATTTACCACATTCAGATAAGATCAGCAGGCTGATCGCTGAATCAGATGCGCTTATACTTCCATCGTATCGGGAAGGAACACCACGGACATTGCTGGAAGGAGCGGCAATGGGGAGACCTCTTTTGGCATCTGATGTTCCGGGCTGCAAAGAGGTGGTAAGAGATGGCTTTAATGGTTTTTTATTTGAGGTTAAAAATGCGAAGAGTTTATCTGATAAGATTCGTCTTTTTCTATCGCTAAGTAGGCAGGAGCGAGAGCAACTTGCAGCTAACTCTCGTAAGTTGGTAGAGGAGACTTTTGATGAAAATATTGTCATTGATATGTATGATCAAACAATACGTCGAATCATCAAGCCTTCATAGATTATTTCTTCTATTTTTACGACTTATAAATACTTATCTGTGAACCGTTTAGTATTAATTGTTTTAATCGCTGTTTTAAGTAGCTGCAAAGCCTACAAGCAAGACATCATGTTCCGGCTGGATGATGACTTCACTAAAGAAGATTTATCAGTCGTGACTGAAGAGATCGAAAGCAACTATGTCTTGAAACCGAATGATGCGCTGTTGCTTGATGTTTTCACCAATGATGGAGAGCGTCTCATCGATCCCAATCAGGAGTTAATGACCAATCCTGGACAGCAACAGCAGCAACAGTTTAGAGATCGATTTCAATATATCATCCAGGCTAATGGAATAGCCACTTTTCCAATGATCGGAGATATGCAATTGGAAGGAATGACTCTTTTCGAAGCTGAACGAGCGATCGCGGAACGTTTCAATAGTGTTTATAAAGGCTCTTTTGTGAAGCTGAGAATAACGAACCGACGGGTTTTTGTACTAGGAGCTCCAGGGGGTAGGGTGGTACCAATACCCAATGAAAACACCAGCATCATTGAGGTGCTGGCCTCAGCAGAGGGACTTGAAATGGGAGCGAAAGCACAGAATATTAAGTTGATAAGAGGAAAAGAGGTATATCGTATAAACCTTGCCACCATCAGTGGTATGAGGGAAACAAATATGAAAGTAGCTCCGGGTGATGTCATCTATGTGGAGCCATGGAGAAGACCATGGTTAGAAACGTTGAGAGATGTCTCTCCGGCTCTCAGCCTTATTTCCAGTGTCTTAACTTTAATCGTTGTTGTTCAGAATATATAATGGAAGGCAACATCCAAACACAAAATCAAACTGACACAGAAAAGGATTTTTTCGAATCTTTTGATCTCGAGCGATTCTGGTATGTCTTGAAAAGAAGCAAATTCTGGCTTATCGGATTTGTACTGCTCACCACGTCCTTGTCATATGTATATGTGAGGTATACAAAGCCGCTTTACAATTCAGAATCCATTGTCAAATTGGAATTTGAGAGTGAGGCAAACGTCTTGGGACTGGTGGAGGTCGTAAATACTCAGGAAAGAAATGAAATTTCGGGTGAAATAGAGCTTATCAAGTCCAAGCTCTTCCTGAATCGAGTTGCTGATGCTGCTAAAATGGACGTTTCGTACCACGTTTATGGAAGGTACCTCACAGATGAGCGATATAGGAATTCTCCTTTCATCGTTTCTTATAAAATCCACAATGCCAATTATTATAACAGGCCATTTGATATTGAATTTGGTGCGGAGGATTCTTTTAGCCTATCCTGTCAAATCAATGATGAAGAAGTAGAGAACACTTACAATTTTGGGGAGGAAATCAAGACAGAGGATTTTAATCTACTAGTTCAACGAACAGAGTTATTTAATCCAAAGGATGAGAATAACTACTTTTTTATCATTTCTAATAGGGATGCGTTAATTAGCACACTTCAAAATAACCTTGAGGTTATCCCGGAAAATTTTAATGCGAAAACAATTAAAGTTTCATATTCAGATCATAATAAGTACAAAGCCAGGGATTTAGTTGATCTGGTGGATTCACTTTATTTGGATTACACGAGAGAAGTAAAGAATGCAGCTATTGAACAGAAAATAGAATTCCTGAATCGACAGATAGAGAGCACAGAGGATAAACTGGAGGAATACGAAGATTATTTTGAGCAGTTTACAATAGAAAACAGGACCACCAACCTAGATGAAGATTTAAGCCGTACAATCGAACAACTCAGCATCCTTGATTCACAGCGATTTTCACTAAGGAGAAATATCAATGATCTGAATGTGATTCAGAATCAAGTCAACACGAAAGGCCCCATTGCTGTCAACCCACTTATGCTTGAGCAGTTGCCTAAATCTCTTTCGGAGGCGATTTCAGAGTATTCGGATCTCCAACAGGAGCGGGAACTAAAGCTTGCGTCATATAATGAAACGTCCTACATCGTGGAGCAGCTCGATGTGAAAATGGAGAAATCAAAAAATCTCCTGACCGAACTGTTACAGTCTTACGATCAAACACTTGAGGATCGCATGGATCAGATTGACAGGAGGCGAAACATTCTGGAAAATAACCTTTCGCAGATGCCATCAATGGGCACTGAATATGGAAAGAACAGACGTTTTTATGAGTTGCAGGAGGAATTTATGCTCTCGCTTCAAACCTCAAAAATGGAGCTGGAAATCACCCGAGCAGGTACTGTAACCAAAAATGTGATTCTCTCTCCGGCCTCACTGCCTCAAGCACCGATTAAACCTCAAAAGGCATTAATAGTAGGAGCAGGCTTTATGGTTGGCTTGATCATGAGTGTAGTTTATCTCCTAATCAGATACTTAGCGCACAACAAAGTTGCAGGTGTGAGGGAATTGGAACGATTGGTGAAAGTTCCTGTGCTGGGTGCAATTCCTCAGTATAAAGAAGCTTCATTGAATCATACTTCCCTTGTTGTTACCAAAGATTCCAAAAGTTCGCTGAGTGAGGCACTACGTACGATTCGGACCAACCTTGATTTCATTCACCCTAAGAGTGGGTCAAAATCAATTAGTGTTACATCCACAATTTCAGGTGAGGGAAAAACATTTGTTGCTGCCAATCTGGGAGCGATCATGGCCATGACCGGGCAAAAGGTTTGTGTGGTAGATATTGATATGAGAAAGCCCAAAGTGCACCTTGCTTTTGGTGTTGCCAGCACGCATAATGGTGTCAGTACCATTCTCTCGGGGAAAAGCAGTGTAAAAGAAAGCATTCAAAAATCCGATATTGAGGGGTTGGACTTTGTTTCGGCCGGGCCTACACCTCCTAATCCATCCGAGCTATTACTCCAAAAGGGGTTTACTAAAATGCTGGAGGATCTTCAAAAGAGTTATGATGTGGTTATCCTTGATACCCCCCCTGTTGGGTTAGTTACCGATGGGCGTTTAGTAATGAAAAGCTGTGATATTCAGCTTTATATTGTACGTGCTGATTATTCTAGAAGAAGCTTTATCAAAGTAATGAATGATCTGAAAGTAACAGGCCAGTTCCCAAATATGACGACAATTCTTAATGCGATTGATTCTACCCCGGGCTATGGTTACGGTTATGGCTATGGTCATGGTTATTATACTGATGAAGAATCAAAGCGGAAGAAAGTAGCCACTAGCATTAAAAACTTATTCTAAATGGGCCTTTTCGGTAAGAAAAGCATTCATCCGCTAAAGGTTGACCTACACTCACATCTTATTCCGAATATTGATGATGGCTCTCAATCTATGGAACAAAGCATTGATATGCTTAAGAGCTTAATGGAACTCGGCTTTAGTAAAGTAATTACAACGCCACACATTCACCCAAGGTATCCTAACACTCCGCATGTGATAATGTCCGGTTTGGAGGCGCTTCAGGCAGAGGTCGTTTCGAGAGGAATACAGGTAGAAATAGAAGCGGCTGCTGAATATTATGTAGATGAGTCTTTTTACTCCAAAGTAAGGGAAGGTGATCGTATTCTATCGTTCGGAGATAAGTTTGTTCTTGTGGAATCTTCTTTTGTGAATAAGCCAATCTTTTTTGAAACTGTCATGTTCGACCTCCTTGCAAAAGGGTTCAGACCTGTACTTGCTCACCCGGAAAGATATCAGTTCCTGGAAGGAAGTATTCGTTGGCTTGAGGAACTAAAAGAAATGGGAGTTATGTTTCAGGTTACTTTGGGTTCTTTGGGGGGGTATTATGGAGAAAAACCATTACAAATTGGCAAACAATTAATAGCTAAAGAAATGGTTGATTTTCTGGGTTCTGATTTACATCGCCAGAATCACCTGCCATATCTTGAAAAAGGATTGAAGTCCAAAGAAATACAACGATTAATTAAAAAGGATCTACTTAAAAATAAGGATCTTTTATGAGGGTGTGGAAAACTTTTTAGCCCCTAACCCAAGGGTTTTAAGTACATTTTCGCGTAAATTCCTTAAATCATTTACCACCGAATTTAATCTTTTGCCATGGCCGAAGAACATAAACGTAAGGAAGAGAGAGAGTTGATAAGAAAGTTTGAAGCATTCCTTAAAAACAGGGAAAATCACTTCTTTGATGAAGAGTCACTCATTCAAATCATTTGTTACTACAGTGTACATGATAAATTAAATCAGGCACTAAAGGCTGCTGGTATTGCTTTGGAGCAATTTCCTTACTCGGTAGATCTTACAATAGAGAAATCTGATGTGCTCGTTAAAATGGAGAGATCGGATGAGGCCATTGATCTGCTTGACGAAACGTTAAATATCCAGCCTAATGATCCTGAATTGCTTCTGCAAAAAGGTGCCATCCATTGTTTGCTCTCTGAGTTTGAGGAGGCAATCGAGGCATATGAGAATGCCATTTTAAATGTGGATGAGAAGGATGAAGTGTATTTTAGTATAGGCATGGCTTATCAGGGACTGGGTAAATACAAGGAAGCTGCTGAGCAGTACAAAATGGCCATTGAAATAAACATGCATAATGAGAATGCATTATATGAACTAGCCTATTGCCTGGATGTCTCTGGAGAATTGGAAAGCAGCTTATCGTATTATCAAAAATTCATTGATCAAGATCCTTATTCGGAGTATGCGTGGTACAATCTGGGAATCGTTTATAATAAGCTAGCCAAGTTTGACGAAGCGGTAGATGCCTATGAATATGCCACCGCAATAGATGAAGGCTTTAGTAGTGCATGGTTCAATATGGGTAACGCCCTTATGAACCTGGGGAAATACGACAGGGCCTTGGCTGCATACCTGAAAACCTATGATCAGGAAGGAGCTTCCCCGGAGACTTATTGTCATATTGGTGCGGCCTATGAAAAACTTCAGCAACACGAATTGGCTATAAAGTATTATCAAAAAGCTACAAAACTAGACCAGTTGTACCATGAAGCGTGGTATGGTGTTGGCGTTTGTCTCGCTCTTCAGGATAAATGGTATGAAGCTATCCATTTTTTGAATAAGGCCCTCAAGATCGACTCTGAAAACGCCCACTATTGGAAAGCAGTTGCGGATGCTGAATATAAAACCGGTAATCTGGTCTCTGCATTGGATGCCTACAAGGAAGCCAGTGAGATGAATGCTGAAGATCCAAATATTTGGCTTGACTGGTCTATGGTGTATTATGAACAAGGTGATTTTGCTCAGGCCATTGCCATATTGGAAGATGGATTGGACGAATGTCCGGACAATGCAGAAATGTACTATCGAGGAGTAGTGTACCTCATTGGATCCGGTAGCTACAAGAATGCCATCAATAGACTTGAGACTGCATTAATGTTGGATTTTGAAGGGCATGAGGTTCTTTTTGATTTCTTCCCAAACCTTCCGACACAAAAAGCACTGTACCGAATTATTGATCAGTTTAGACAGGATAATAAATAAACTTTGACCGTCTAAAGATAATTTGTGATTTTTGGGGCTTGTTTTGAAATAAGCACCAGATATCCTAAATGAATTATCATCTAAACAACCTACCCGAGCGAACACAAAAACCAAGAACTGAAGGCTATACCATGGTCATGGATAAAGGCCTTAGTTTACGTGAAGTTGAAGATTTGATTGAGTCAAGTGGTGATTACATCGACATAGTGAAGTTCGGATGGGCCACCTCATTCGTTTATCCAAATCTTAAAGAAAAGATTGCTCTATACAAGTCAGCAGGAATACCCTGTTACTTTGGCGGAACATTATTTGAGGCCTTTGTGGTTAGAAATCAATTTGAGGACTACCAGAAGGTGCTGGACGAATTCGGTTTAGAATACGCTGAGGTCTCCGATGGATCAGTGGAAATGGATCACGATGAAAAATGTCAGTATATCCATACACTAGCCAAGCAAGTGACAGTGCTGAGCGAGGTGGGATCAAAAGATGCCGCTAAGATCATTCCTCCGTATAAATGGATTGAGCAAATGAGAACAGAACTGGAAGCGGGTGCCTGGAAAGTGATCGGAGAGGCTCGTGAAAGTGGAAATGTTGGTCTTTTTAGGGATTCAGGCGAAGTACGCCAAGGGTTGGTTGAGGAGATTTTAACACAAATTCCATCAGAGAAAATTTTGTGGGAAGCACCTCAAAAAGCCCAGCAAGTCTGGTTCATTAAGCTTAGTGGGCCCAATGTGAATCTTGGAAACATTGCACCAAATGAGGTAATTCCATTGGAGACCATTCGACTAGGACTGAGAGGAGATACATTTAGCCACTTTTTGTAGGTCGTATTTTTTAAAATGATCAATTTCAAACTTTTCCTAAAAGGTGCTGCCATGGGATGTGCCGATCTCATCCCGGGAGTTTCGGGAGGAACGATAGCATTGATTACAGGGATATACGAGGAACTGATCGACTCCATTCGCTCAATTGATGCGAAGGCACTAAAGCTTTTATCCAGTTTTAAACTAAAAGAGTTATGGCACCATGTGAATGGTCCATTTCTCCTCCATGTTTTTGCTGGAATACTTCTTAGTATTTTCTCACTTTCAAGTCTCATTACTTATTTCTTACATGATCATCCAATCCCACTTTGGTCATTCTTTTTTGGTCTTATCCTTGTTTCGGCTTTTTATGTGATGCCCAGAAAAAGAGGCATGGATGTAATTTTTTTTACAATACTTGGCATGCTTTCAGCATACCTGATCACCTCACTTACCCCGTCTGCTACAAGTGACCAGCTTTGGTTCATTTTCATTTCTGGAGCGATTGCCATTTGTGCCATGATTTTACCAGGTATTTCGGGTTCCTTTATACTGATCTTATTAGCGAAGTATGAATTTATCCTACATGCGGTTAAGACTCTTGATGTTAAGGTGATCCTTACGTTTGGAGTGGGGTGTGTGGTTGGGCTACTTTCATTTTCCAAATTGATCCATTGGCTTTTGAAAAATCACAAGTCCATCACCATGTCTGCCTTGGCCGGTTTTATGTTGGGATCATTAAATAAAATATGGCCGTGGAAATTGGAGTCTGATTTTAGCTTTACCAATCTTACCCCATCTGAATTCACTGAATCCACTGGTGAGCCAAATCAACTAATGGCGGCCATTATTTTTTTCATAATTGGTGGTGGGGTTGTTTTTCTCCTTGAACGAATAGGAAGAACTGCAGAATAATTTCCTGTTTTCTTCGCCCTTCATTTTTTCGCCCTAACTTTAGTCTCCCATGAAAAAATACGGATTGGTTGGTTATCCTGTAGAGCATAGCTACTCCCAGGATTTTTTTCAGAAAAAGTTCAAAAAACTTGGCCTTAAGGATCATTCGTATGAGTTGTTCGAGATGGAATTTTTAAATGAATTTCCTGCTTTATGGCTCAAGCACAATGATCTAAAAGGAGTGAATGTGACAGTTCCGTATAAAGAGCAGGTACTGAAGTACATCGATAAGCAAGACGCTAGTTCAATCAAGGTTGGTGCTGCAAATGTGATTCACAGAAAGGGAGGGAAGCTAATCGGTTATAACACTGATTATATGGCCTTTAGAAAATCATTAAAGTCCTGGATTGGAGCTTTTAAAGGAGAGGCCTTAATTCTCGGTTCAGGAGGAGCATCTAAAGCTGTTCAGGCGGGGCTGACTGATCTGAATATACCATACAATCAGGTAAGCAGAAGCTCTAAGGGTGGAGACTATACATATGACCAACTGAAGGCAAATCCAGAAGTGATTGAACGTTTTAAGCTGATTGTAAATACCACTCCTCTTGGGATGTATCCCAATATTGAAACAAAGCCAGAGATTCCTTATCAACGAATATCAAAGGGAAACTATTTATATGATCTGGTTTATAACCCTGAGGAAACTATATTCATGAAAATGGGTAAAAAGTATGGAGCAAAAACTAAAAATGGGTTGGAGATGTTGGAGCTTCAGGCAGAAAATTCTTGGGACATTTGGACAAGCTAATTCATGGATTTCGAACTTACCTCAGAATATAGTCCAACGGGTGATCAACCTGAGGCTATAAGACAGATTGTAGAAGGTGTAAACAATGGGGAGGCAGCTCAAACATTACTTGGGGTGACCGGTTCCGGTAAGACCTTCACCATGGCCAATGTGGTAAATCAGGTGCAGCGACCCACACTTGTACTAAGTCATAATAAAACACTTGCTGCACAGCTTTACGGTGAATTTAAACGCTTTTTCCCTGAAAATGCAGTAGAGTATTTCATCTCCTACTATGACTATTATCAACCTGAAGCATATATTCCAACAAGTAATGTCTATATCGAAAAGGACTTGTCAATCAATGATGAGATCGAAAAACTCAGGTTAAGCGCCACTTCCGCTCTATTATCAGGGAGGAGAGATGTGATTGTAGTGGCCTCTGTTTCATGTATCTATGGTATAGGTAATCCAGAGGAGTTCGGAAAAAATGTAATCCGATTACAGGAGGGTGATAATATTCCAAGAAATAAATTTCTTTTCGACTTGGTTGATATCCTATACAGCCGGACAGAGGCTGAGTTTAAGCGAGGGACTTTTCGTGTAAAAGGGGACACAGTAGATGTGTTTGTGGCCTATGCGGATTTCGCCTATCGGTTTATTTTCTGGGGTGATGAAATAGAATCGATCCAGCGGATTGATCCCATAACGGGGGAAAAACAATCGGATGAACGTATCATTACCATATTTCCGGCGAATCTTTTTGTGACTGGAAAAGATCAGCTTCAGGTGGCGATAAAGGAGATTCAGGATGACATGGTTGAACAGGTGCAGTTTTTTGAGGATGAGCGTCGATTCCTCGAGGCGAAGCGATTGAAGGAGCGAACTGAGTTTGATCTGGAGATGATCCGTGAGATTGGATATTGCTCTGGAGTCGAAAATTATTCCCGGTATTTTGATAGAAGGTCTCCCGGGAGCAGGCCCTTCTGCCTACTGGATTACTTCCCGGATGATTTTCTTATGATTATTGATGAGAGTCACGTGACCATACCACAGGTAAGAGGTATGTGGGGTGGCGACCGTGCAAGAAAGGTAAATCTGGTAGATTATGGGTTCAGGCTGCCGTCTGCCATGGATAATCGTCCTTTGACTTTCAATGAATTTGAAGATATGCTCAATCAGGTCGTTTTTGTGAGTGCCACTCCGGGCGACTATGAATTGAGAAAATCTGATGGAGTTATTGTTGAACAATTAATCCGACCAACCGGATTGTTGGATCCGGTCATTGATGTAAGGCCAAGCCATAATCAGATAGATGACTTAATGGAAGAGATACAGCAGCGAATCGAAATGGAGGATCGTGTGTTGGTCACCACGTTAACAAAGCGGATGGCTGAAGAGCTAACTAAGTATTTGCTCAATGCTGGAGTAAAAACCCGATATATCCACTCTGAGGTAGATACATTGGATCGTGTAGAAATATTGAGAGAATTGCGACTGGGAGTTTTCGATGTGTTAGTGGGAGTCAATCTATTACGTGAGGGTCTTGATCTTCCGGAGGTTTCTTTGGTAGCTATTTTAGATGCAGATAAAGAAGGCTATTTGAGAAATGAACGTTCCCTTGTGCAAACCATCGGTAGGGCTGCCAGAAACGATCGGGGCAAAGTAATCATGTACGCTGATAAAGTGACTGGTTCGATGAAAATGGCTATTGATGAAACCAACCGTAGGAGAAGTATTCAGATGGAATACAATGAAAAGCATGGAATTACGCCGGTCTCATTAAAGAAAAACAGAGAAGAGATTCTGCGTCAGACAGGAGTAGCGGATAAGAAGAAGGGGAACAGGAAATATTACATTGAGGAAGAGCAGAATCTTGCCGCCGATCCGGTGGTGGCATACATGGATAAAAATCAGCTCAAAAAGCTGGTAGATGAAACACGAAAGAAAATGGAGAAGGCAGCCAAAGACCTAGACTTCATGGAGGCTGCACGGTTAAGGGATGAATTACAGGAAGCAGAGAAAATGCTAAAAGAAAACAAGTAGTTCTTTGGAATTGACCCCTTCCTGATTCAACTTGCTTTTGAAATAGACGACACACCCAAAGATTAATCTATTTCGAATTAAATCCCCAATATTTCTTATGTCACAAATTACAGCATTTGGTACCTATGTACCTGAACGAATCGTGGACAATCATTACTTCGAAGAATTTATTGACACGAATGATGAGTGGATCATTTCCAGAACAGGGATAAAGACCCGTCGCTTTTCGAAAGATGGAGAATACACCAGTGATCTGGCGGTTAAAGCAGTAAATGACCTGGTGGAAAGCAGCGGAAAGGATATTTCAGATGTGGACTTCATTATCGTTTGTACAACCTCTCCGGATCAGCCTATGCCTAATTCTGCCTCAAGGGTGCAATATAAGCTTGGTATTCAAAACTGTGGCTGTAATGATGTATATGCTGCATGTGCAGGATTTGTTTACGGTTTACAAATTGCTCACGGTTTTGTGAATTCCGGAATTTACAGGAAAGTTTTGGTGATAGGGTCAGAGACTCTGACCAAGATCATGGATTTGGAGGATCGAACTTCTTGCATCCTGTTTGGTGATGCTGCGGGAGCGGCATTGATTGAGCCGGGTGATAGTGAGCATTTTATCGCTTTTAATTCTGGAACAAATGGAGATCTTGGACATGATTTATACCTGAGTCATAAGAAAAACAGCATCAATGGTGTTGGGATTAACCCACACGGGAAAATTGTCCAAAATGGCCGGTCTGTATTTAAATGGGCGGTTGGGAATATCCCTAAGAAGATCAGAGAACTGGTAGAGAAAGCTGGAATGACATTGGATGACATTGATTATATCGTGCCTCATAGTGCCAACCTTAGAATTATCGAAGCTATTGTTAAGGATCTGGATTATCCAATGGAAAGGGTACCGGAGAGTGTAACGGAATTTGGAAATACATCCTCAGCTTCCATTCCTCTGGCTATTGCAAAGTCCAAAAGAAATGGTGGGATTAAGAAGGGAGATACGGTTCTGATGATTGGGTTTGGTGGTGGATTGACTTTTGCGGGCGCTATCGTTAAATGGGAAATTTAATTGAACTTTTTCAGATTTTAGTTTTGGTGAATAGCCTGATGTATATACATTTGTGATACTACTAGGCGGTAGTAAGTTTTTTCCCGATGCTAGTCGGGATTGGTGGTGAACAGAGCGGGCAACATTGTCCGCTCTTTTTTTATGCCCTCGTTTAAGGGTACCCTAAGTGCACCATCCACTTTCATGCTGTGTATGCGAAGACCAAGTTTTTTGGCTTGAGTTTTCATTTTTTGAGAATAGAATCGAGAATTTTTATTACTTATAATTAAGTGCTGGAATGAAAAATGTTCTTTAAGCCATTCCATACTTTTCACAGCCTGGTTGTTAATAACTACAAAATCAGCATGGATTACTTTTTTAAAGTCGAGGTGAAATGTGGTAGAATCAAAAATCAAAAATCTCTTTCCAGCAATTTGACCAAGTTGAACCGCATCTTTTTGCTGGAAATTTGCTTCTTCGAGACTTACAAGAGACTCTTTGATGGGTGGAAGGTGTGAGGATAATCTATGTGGGTTTATTTGAAAGGAAAGCAACTCTAACTCACTTTTCTTAAAGTCATCAATGTAAAGTTTTCCATGATGGCCACTGATGTGATCAACAGCCAGCTTGTCTGAGATTTCATAGAAAACAAGCTCTTCCCTGGTCGATTGTTTCTCATTGGATATCCAAGCCCAAAGCATAAAGATTACTCCAAAGCACGACGAGACAACCAATGTTTTAAACGATGAATAATGGAGGCCAGCAATTAGAGTGAATACGATAAGGTATGTCATGATTAAACCAAACCGATCCATGTAAATCCATTCTATTAAGCTATTGGGCAGGACATGCACATAGCTGATTATTTCATTGATCAGCCATATGAATTGACTTAGCCAATGACCAATAAATGCTCCGACCGACGAAATGACTGGGTCAATTACCAACATACTAATTCCACCAACCAACATTAAAAAAGAGGAAGGAATGACAATAAGGTTTGAAGCAAGAAAGTAAGTCGGAAACTGATGGAAATAATAAGCTGACAAAGGGAATGTAGCGAGTTGCGCTGCGATGGAGACACACGTAATGGCCCATGCTTTGTCCAGTAGCCAAATTCTAAAGTCAAACAGCCTGTAGAATTTGGGTTGTAAATAGACGATTCCAACAACGGCAGCAAATGAAAGCTGGAATCCGACCGAATAAATTAAATAGGGATCAAACAACAATAAAATGAATGCTGCAAAAGCAAGCGTATTATAGATATTACCTTCTCGAACGTAAGCCTGACTGAAAGCAACTAATGAAAACATGGTTGCTGCTCTTAAAACAGATGGACTTAGTCCTGTAACCATGGCATAGAACCAAATAGTGGATACGCTTATAAGGCCAAAGGCATAGTTGCCCCATTTTCCCGATTCTGTCAACTTGCCAAATACAAGATTGATTAACAGGAATATAATTCCAACATGCAGACCTGATACAGCCAATACATGCATAGCTCCGGCGGAAGAGTATGCCTTTTTTACATCATTATCGAGATGATCCTTGATGCCTAATAATAAAGCCTGGGCAATACCATTTTCTCTGGGATTTTGAATGTATTTATCTATGGTTCTTGAAGCTGACTCTCTAAGTGAAAAAGCCCACTCCTTGAATATGTTTGGTGGATTGTTCCCTACTATTTTTATTCGTGCTTCCTCGACAAAAGCATGACTATAGATATTCTGACGTTCCAGGTATTTCTTATAATCGAATTCATCTGGATTATCCGGGCCGGAAACCGGATAAAATTTTCCATACACAATTAATCGATCACCATATTTCAGAGGAGTGTTGAGGCTATCTTTCCTGATATAGAGATGTATTTTGCCGGCAGCTTCGTGAATGGAATCAGATGTTGAGTATAGGGTATTTATATTAAAATCGTATCGAAAATGATTGGTTCTCTCATTTGCCGGACTGGTTACAATGCCCGAAAAACCTTTAATTTCTATTCGATGGTTTGTGTAGTGGTGGGATGGATGATTTTGATACTTATATTTTGCAATACTGCCGCCAATAATTAACAAAATACTGAAGGCAAGGATACCATTGATGTGTCTAAGTTTGTAAAAGCTGGTCTTATGAGAAATGAAGAGGGAAAAGGAATAACAACCTATCAGAATACAGAGGGCAGTGATTGACCATAGCTCCATTGTCGTAAAGTGGTCAAAGCAAACGATTCCAAGGATTAGAGCAATTGTAAATCGCACAAAAGGGTATGTATTCCAGAAGTACATGCCGTTGTGCAGTAAAGATGCAAGTCAAATTATTAAAATGCAAAAAGCGGTTTTATAAAATTTTTTAATTGAGAAAAATTGTTTTAGCGATTCGTAATGACAGGATCTGATCCTTTATTATATCTCCGAAATAATAAATAGCAGCAGAAACAAGACAAAAAAGCCAGGCACTAAGCCGCAGGATAGCCGAAAATCTGTGTATTCCTTGTTTCTTATCACGATAGCAGAAAATACAAGAATGATGACAGAGAACACATTTCGAAAGGTGTAAATGGATCCATTAATAATGAAATCCCTTTGTGTCCCAATGACCTGAACCCTGGCTGGTATCTGAAAGAGAAGAGAATACTTTACATTAATTCGACCAACGTCACCCTCCCTATAAAGATCATAAAGAGACTTTGAGGCAAAAATGCGCTTACCATTTTCTAACAAAATATTCGTTTCAAATCTGGTTTCATTAATTGTTTCTATTCTCTCATGCACTTGATTAGGCTGATAGTAATAGTCAACAGTAAAAATCACCGCCAGTACAAAAAAGACCATATTAGCCATTCGCTCGTACCGATAAAATCGTGTTTTTAATTTGAGGAGATAGATGATTTTATTCCTTTCTTTTTTCACTCTTTTGGCTCGATATTCCTCCTTATATCGTTGATATGGGGTGACTTCTTCAATATCCGTTTTAACAGGAACTCCTTGAAGGTAGAGGTCATAGAGATTGCGTGAAGTAGCATTGGATAAAACCTCATAGGCTTCATTAATCAGGATCATTTGATCTGCCGCAGTAGTGGTCGGGTTAAGATCCGGGTGATAAATTTTAACCAACTTTCGATAAGCTCTTTTTATTTCTACATGGCTGACAGAATGAGCTACTCCTAAAACTTCATAGTGATTCATGGCTCATAAAACTAAAAATAGATTTGAATGTAAGTGTCATCACAGAGTCAGTTTTAGTCCGATCATACACCTACCTTTGCCGCCTCATAAAAGAGCGTTCTTTTGAATAAACCAGATATCCGTGTGATTATTCCGGCCTTTAATGAGCAAAATGCCGTTGGCCTGGTTATCGATGAAATTCCTAAAGATTGGGTTTCGGAAGTCATAGTAGTGGATAATGGCTCAACCGATGATACGTTTGAACAGGCAAAATCAAGGGGAGCCACAGCTCTCAAAGAACCAGACAGAGGCTATGGAAATGCCTGTCTTAAAGGAATGGCTCACATTGCTTCCTCGACTTCTAAACCGGATATCGTGGTATTTCTCGACGGAGATCACTCAGATTATCCGGAACAGCTGGTGGATCTGATAAAGCCCATCATAGAAGAAAATGTTGATATGGTGATCGGCTCTCGTGCGCTGGGTAAAAAAGAAAAGGGCAGTATGACGATTCAGCAATTGTTTGGCAACTGGCTGGCAACTACCCTGATAAAGTTGCTATATGGTAAGAAGTACACAGATTTAGGACCATTCAGGGCGATTAGATATGAAAGTCTGCTGACAATCGATATGAAAGATCGCACTTATGGCTGGACCGTGGAGATGCAATTAAAAGCTGCCAAGTTAAATTTGCATACGAAAGATATTCCTGTGGATTACAGACAAAGAATCGGTGTTTCAAAGGTGAGCGGTACGGTAAAGGGAACACTGGGTGCCGGATACAAAATCATCTATACAATTTTTAAATATCTATAGGGGTGGAGTGGTTAGTTATCGTGCTTTATGGGATTACGCTGATGATCATTTGCCTTTTTAGCTTGGGCCAGTTCAACCTTACCTGGCACTATTTAAAATCAAGAAAGGATAATGTGAAAGAGTCAGCAGCCCTTACAGAATATCCTTATGTCACCATCCAGCTGCCAGTTTTTAATGAGCGGTATGTAGTGGAGCGTCTCATCGATGCAGTGACAAAGATCAATTATCCAAAAGGCAAGCTTGAGATTCAGATTCTGGATGACTCTAATGATGAGACCATCCAGATCATTGAAAAGAAAGTAAGTGCTTATCAGGCAAATGGGTGGGATATTCATCAAATCAGACGTCCAGACAGGGTGGGTTATAAAGCAGGTGCACTTGCTTACGGCCTTAAAGAAGCCAAAGGCGAATTCATCGCCATTTTTGATGCGGACTTTGTGCCTAATCCGGAGTTTCTCCTTCGGACCTTACCAAAATTCAACCACGGCAAAGTGGGGATGGTACAAACCAAATGGAGTCACCTCAATACGGATTATGGCTGGTTGACTAAGATTCAGGCCTTCTGGCTGGATGCACACTTCACTGTAGAACAAAAGGGACGAGAACATGCAGGTAGCTTCATCAACTTTAATGGAACTGCCGGTGTGTGGCGTAAAGCATGTATTGAAGATGCCGGAGGATGGCAATATGATACCATCACAGAAGATTTGGACCTGAGCTATAGAGCTCAATTAAAAGGCTGGAAGTTTGTATACCGCGAGGAGATTGAGTCACCGGCTGAGCTTCCGATTTTGATACCGGCAGTAAAATCCCAGCAGTATCGATGGAATAAAGGTGCAGCTGAGACAGCAAGAAAAACGCTGGGTAAGGTACTCACATCCAACATTGGATGGAAACACAAGGTGCGTGCTGCTATGCATTTACTTAATAGTTCGGTATTTCTGCTCTTATTGATCGCTGCGGTTTTAAGTATACCAATGCTTTATATCAAAGAGTACAACCCAGATTTGGCATTGGTTTTTGATTTGGGAAGCATATTTATCATTGGATTTTTGGCTATGGGCTTCTTTTATTGGGTGGCGGCTAAAGCAACTCACCCGGAGTACACCCTGAAATATTTTTTAAGGAATTTTCCGGTTTTCCTGGCCTTCTCCATGGGGATGGCGCTGCATAATTCGGTAGCAGTTGTGGAGGGGTATCTAGGGATCAAAACACCATTTGTGCGGACACCCAAATTCAATGTCAATGTGAAAGGTGACTCATGGAAAGGCAATATTTATTTGAACAATGTGCTCACCCCTGTGACGTTTATGGAAGGCCTCCTTTCTGTGTATTTTATCTATGGGATATTCTCAGGGTTTAAATTGGAGGATTACGGACTGATGCTTTTCCATGCGATGCTTGCGATTGGTTTTGCATACGTTTTTATCTTGTCGGTGAAACCGATGAAACATGCCTAACCTGAATGATTCTGGTGGTATTTATTGAGAAAATTTCATCTCCGAGATTGTTTTGGCCGCAAATAAATAATGGGAATTAAACACGCAAAAACAGGCTACTACACTTTTCTGATTGTTTACATCCTTGCTGTTTTTTCAATTAGCAACTGGATCGAGCGATACCAATCACTTTCTCTGATGCTGGCCTATGGAAGTGGTTTTATGGCCTATGTTTTTTTGCTTCAAAATTCAGAAAGTGCAAAAACCCTGTTCAATGCCGGGATTATCCTGAGGGTTCTCATGTTTTTTAGCCTGCCATCCCTATCTGATGATCTATATCGATTTATCTGGGACGGGACATTGATAAAGAATGGGATTCATCCATTTGAAGCATTACCGGACTTCTATCTGGATAAAGAAATACCAGGTATTACTCACGAGCTTTATGCATTGCTCAATTCTCCACAATACTTCACGGTCTACCCACCTCTTAATCAGGCCATTTTTTGGTTGAGTGCGGTGATTGGCAATGGGGACTGGCTGGTTTCTGCTAGTGTTATCCGCTTAATACTATTTGCCGCCGATGCGGGATCTTTTTTCCTGTTAAAGGCTATATTAAAATCGAATGGCAAGCCCTCTTTTCTTGCCCATTGGTTTTGGCTCAATCCATTGGTAATTCTTGAGGGTGTAGGAAATCTACATTTTGAGGTGCTGGTGGTTTTCTTTCTTCTTTTGGGCATATATGGATTTCAAAAAAGTAAAAACCTCATGTCTTCAGTTGGATTTGGATTAGCAATCGGCACCAAGCTTCTCCCGCTCATTTACCTGCCGGCTGTATTTATGATCGGACTCAGAAATAAAAAGTGGTGGATTTCCATAGCCGGAGGGTGTATCGCTGTTATCACCCTCATCCCAATGTTAGATACAACTTTTCTTCAAGGTATGCGGTCGAGTCTGGACCTCTATTTCCGATCGTTCGAGTTTAATGCCAGCATTTATTTCATTGCAAGGGAAATCGGCTTCTGGTTTTACGGATACAACAATATTGCTTTGATTGGACCTCTGCTATCCATCTTATCATTTCTATCAATCCTATCAGTTTCAATTCTGGCCTATGTAAAAAAGTGGGACATATCGAGAAGTTTACTTTATGTTCTCACTGTTTACTTGCTTTTTGCCACCACTGTACACCCCTGGTACATTATTCCTTTGACCGCCTTAGGTATTCTATCAGGCTACTGGTACACCATAGTATGGTCCTTTTTTATTTTTCTTACGTATGTCGGCTATACCAGGGAAGGGTTTGAACTTCCGGTATATATCGTTGTTGTGGAGTATATGATCTTGCTCATGACAATTGTTTTAGAGCTTAGATTGAGAATGACTAATTTTAAAAAATGAACACAGAGATTAAACTCGAACTGATCAATAAAATAGCCAATACCAATGATGCGATCTTGTTGGAAGAGGTGAAGAAACTTATTGAATTGTCGGACTCTGATGTAATCTATAATCTTTCTGATGAGCAACTTAAAGGCATTTCTGCAGCAGAAGATGATATTAAATACGGAAGAGTGATTGATCATGAGGTTGTTAAGGATCAAACTTCGAAATGGTTGAAAAAGTAGTTTGGACACAGACGGCTTACACTCAAAAACTTGAAATTTTTGAGTATTGGAATCTAAGAAATGATTCAACGAATTTTAGTCAAAGCCTCGAGAGTAACATCAATTCTGCCATTGATCTCTTGAAAAAATTCCCCAGACTTGGAATCAAAACTCAATTGAAGGATGTTCGAGTAAAAATTATCAAAAGCTATCTATTGATTTATAAAGTGACAAAGGACACCCTTTATATTCTTCTATTTTGGGATTCGAGACAGAATCCTAAGGATCTAGAGCGCTTACTGGCATTGTATCAATGAAAAAATATTTACCTCCGTTTATTTTAATTATCATATCCACGTTTACATCATGTGGGCAAAAAACCTTTGATGAGAAAATGGAAAGTCTCTATAAAAAGACCGTTCCATTGATTAAGTCAGATTCGTTGAAACCAAAACTCGATGATGTGGTTTTGTTGGATGCACGGGCCAAAGAAGAATATGAGATAAGCCATATCAAAGGAGCACGCTTTGTCGATTATGATGACTTTGAAGTCGAGCAAGTCAGGGATATTCCGAAGGATATGGAAGTCATCGTTTATTGCTCCGTTGGATATCGAAGTGAGCGTGTAGGAGAAAAATTACAAAAGGCCGGTTATTCCAATGTCAAGAATCTGTATGGCGGTATTTTTGGATGGAAGAATGAAGGCAATGAGGTTGTAGTTGGACCAAACGATCAACCTACAGATAGTGTCCATACGTACAACCGATTGTGGGGTAAATGGCTATTTAACGGAATAAAAGTTCACTAAAAGAGAAAATGAAAGCTATGAGCGACAGTTTGTTGATGATTTTTGTGAAGAACCTGATCCCGGGAATGGTAAAAACACGTCTGGCTGAAGATATAGGGATAGATAAAGCACTCGATGTTTACAATGAATTGGTTCATCACACCAATAAGATCACCAGAAAAATAGAGGTTGATAAAGCTGTTTACTATTCTGAGTATGTGGAAATCGAAGATGTTTGGGACACAGATGAATATAAGCTCCATGTGCAGAAGGGAATGACCTTAGGGCAAAAAATGTCGACTGCTTTTGACGAGGCGTTTGATTCTTACAAGAAAGTGGTGATCATCGGGAGCGACTGCTATGATCTCAATTCCAAGACGATCAAATTGGCTTTTGAAATGCTTGAAGAGTATGATCTGGTTGTTGGTCCGGCCAAAGATGGTGGCTATTATTTACTAGGTATGAGTGAGTACTTCCCACAACTTTTTCAGGATAAAGAATACAGCACGGATACTGTTCTAAAAGAATTGTTGGAAGAGGCTGAAGAGCTTGAGTTATCTGTTTACAAACTACCCGAGCTCAATGATATTGATACACTCCAAGATTTGAAAGAGACAAACATTGAATGGGAAAAGCTGGGAGCAGATGCCGAGGTGGATGATGAAAGTGAGACATATTAGAAATACTGACCGATCCCCAGTACAAATCCATTGACCTCTGGTTGCTGTAAATTGACCCCATAATCAACTCGAAAGATCGCGTTGAATATTTTCTTGTGTATAAATCGAAACCCACCGCCAGCGAACAGCACGAAATTTTTTGAATCAGTAAAGTCAGAAAAGTCGCCTCCTGGCTTTCTCCAGGATCCAGAATCGGAGAAAAGCACTCCCTGTACCGCTAGTTTGCGCTGATCGATGAAGCTGTAGCGATATTCTGCATTTAGAATGATTGCTCCGGTTCCACGATCGACACGATTGCCTACTCCACGAATATTAACATAGCTATCCAGCACGAATGGTGCAAAGGGGCTTTCCTCATTGGAACTTAGGCCAAGTCGTAATCTGGAAGCAAAATTTCCATGCTCACTAATTCTTATAAATCGCTTTAGGTCGTTGAAGATGATGTAAAAGGCAGGATCGTTATCGAACGATTGTACTGTTTGAAGATTCAATTGATTATACCACCCATTCAGGTAAAAAAAGTGGTAATCCACTCGGTTGTGGATGAGCCTAAGCTTGCTGAGGACCTTGTGTTTATTGACTCTTTCAGGTGCACCTTCGAAAGGTCCTTCAGTGAATTTTTTATAATCCTCAGTAAAATAGGCCCCTCCGAATTCAATTCGATCTCTAAAATTGAAATGACGGATTGCATCCACCCCCAGCGTATAATTATCGTATTCATACTCAACCGCATTGCCATTAAAGAATAACGGTTCTAATGTTGACCATTTGATTAAGTTGATATTTACACCCCATGGACTTTGTTTGATTCTGTCAAAGGTGAGATGAGTTGCATATGAGCTTCGGTCGTAATATTGGTAGTAGGTTGTCAGTTTGTTTCCACGACCGCTGAGGTTCACCTCACTGGCACCAATTTGAAACCAAAAATTTTCTTTAATTCCACCAAAATTAAAAATAGGGAGCAGGGTAAACAGTTCCTCCATGTGAAAAGCAATTGTGACACCTTTGGCACTTTGTTCTACCTCGTAGCTGACATCAGCAAACATTTCCAAATTGACCAGAAGTTGCTTCGTTTCCTCCAGCTTTGCAGAATCCAACTCATCTCCCTCTTCAAAAGATAGGAATTGATTCAGGTAAGTAGGCTTGGTTTTTTGAAGACCTTCAAAGTTGATGGTCTTAATTGTTTGAGCATCAATTAAGAAGGAACAAAAAGTTGTTAATATTATCGCTGATAGAACTCTTCTCACTTTTGGCGTATCACTCGGATACCCAAATTTATCGTTTCTCCTGCTCCTTTAAATTCACTGCCATTCCAAAAGTTGGTATACAGGGCTTCCAATTCAATAAGGTTGGGTATTAATTGATACTTAAGTCCAAGTCCTGATTGTAAGAAGTAGGCAAAGAAAGCTTCGCTACGATCATTACCAAAATCATAATGTGTTGGAAAATACTCCGTCATTCCGTAAATCGTCCATCGGGATGTAGGAAAGTAACTATAAAAAATACTGGTCTGTGTCTCCAGGAAGTTATTATCAACTGAGGAGCCATCCTTTGTCATTCGATACCAAAAGGCCTGCTGGAAAAAAAGCTGAGATTTCTTGTTGAGAGGCAGGTCGAAGTAAATCTGGTTTAGCCATAAGTTGGCATCCCACTCCAAAAAATACCTGGATCCATTCACTCCCTCAGGGTCATCAACCGTATTGAATAGAAATGTGCTTTGAATAGACAGGCGAGGAAGATCTTTGAATGGAGCGATTTTTATTTTGGGCCCAATACCGGTCAATCCTGTTGATGAACTAAAATTATCAATGGAATTATTAGATGATTTTACCCATACATCTAAGCCAATATTGACCTGGTCATTCAGGCCGTACAGAAACTGATTGATGGAAGTAAAGAAAGTCTCCCGCTGACCGGTTGCTACCTTACCACCATCTGTATCAAACAGTTTGGTTTGTGTATATAGGTTTTGAAATGTTTTGTACTCCCAATCTCCTTTTTTGAAAAGAATGGAGGGAGTATAATTCTGCAGGTTATTTTGACCAAAGGCGGATAGGCTCACTAAAAGGATGAAGATAGGTAATAGGATGATTCGCATATTCAATTATTTCAGCATAAAGAACGGGGAATCATCCTAAATCAACAGTCAACCAGCAGACAATCACCATTTTGTTAAACAAAATTTACTTTTCAGTGATTACTCATATCGGAGGGAATCCACAGGATTTGCATCAGAAGCCCTCCATATCTTTAACCCAATTGACATTAATGCTATGGCAATGGATATGAATCCGCCCAAACCATAAATCCACCAGGAAATAGTGGTTTTGTAGGTGAAATCTTCCATCCAGCTATTGATAAGAAAGTACGCTACCGGAATTGCGATTAAAAAAGCGATCAGGATAAGTATCAAGAACTCTTTAGAGAGAATTGTCCCAATGTTTAAGACCGATGCTCCCAGCACCTTACGAATACCTACTTCTTTGGATTTTTGTATGATGTTGTACGAAATCAAGCCAAATAGTCCCAGGCAGGAGATGAGTATAGCAATCACCGTAGCAACTCCTGCCACTTTTGAGGTACGCTTTTCTGTCTCATAAAAGCTCTCGACCATTTCGTCCATGAATTTCACTTCAAGTGGTTCATCCAAATAAATGTTACTCCAGACATCCGTAAGTTCATTGATCGTAGACGGTAAATCTTTTGTTGCTAAGGATAAACCAATACATCTGGAATATTTTTCATCGTACGAATACATCAGCGGCTCGATAGCAACATGAAGGGATTGGAAATGAAAGTCTTTAAGAATCCCTACTACCTCATACACGCGCTCTCCATTTGATACCTTAGCACCTATTGCTGCCTGAGGCACTTCAAAACCAAGCATTTTAGCGTACGTCTCATTAATGACCGTTTCTAGCTTCCCATCACTTTCTTTTATATTTCTTCCTGCTAAAAGCTCAAGCTGGTAAACGTCAAAATAATGTTCATCTCCTCTCTTTTGATGCACCGACTGCACCGTCTCGGTGGAATCCTGATCATAAAATTTCATCGTGGAGGTCGACCATCCATTCCGGGCGGGCGGACTCTGATGAACGCTCATTGATTGAATTTGAGGAATACGCTGAATCTCGTTCAGTAGAACTTGCTGCTTCTCTTTATTTTCATATCGTGGTGTCTCAAAGTAGATCACCCCTTCATCCTTAAACCCCATTTCTTTATCCAGCATATAGGATACTTGCCATACAATGGCAATGGTACAGATGACCAGTAGTTGTGAAAAGACGAACTGGGAAGTGATTAATACTTTTCTGATGGCTTGACTACCTCCTGATTTAGCTGAAAATTTAATTGTAGATTTCAAGGCCTGAACAGGAGAATAAGAGGAGGCGATAAATGCCGGGTAAACCCCGGCCAGAAAACCAACAATTAACACCAATGCCATTAGATAGATCCAGAAAAAAGGATTAGTCCATTCGATAGAAAATCCTTGAGGCACTAGATCTGAAAACAGCTTAACCCCATAGAATGATACTGGGAGTGAAACAATAGCAGCTAAAAAGGTGACCATTGTACTTTCCGTTAAAAAGCGACCAATCAAAGAAGGTTTTGAGATTCCCATGGACTTTCTCAGGCCTACTTCTTTTGATTTGTTGATTGCCTGTGCCGTTTCAAGATTGATAAAATTGAAAATAGCAATGGAGAGAAGGGCGATTGCTACACCCAGCAGAATGTTTAACGTCTTTAAATCGGTGGCCGATCTCGAATGATCGAAGATCCCCACATTCAAGTCGTAATGAATGTCATCGACGGGTTGAAGAGCAAGCTCTGTATGCCATGTTTCACTATCCGATTCATGAGAGGCCATCTCTCTATTGAGGTCCTCGAGTATTTCTCCAATTTGATCCTCAGTCGCCTGACTGTGAAACTTAAGATAAAGCTGCCATGAGCTGTTTACACTTGTCCATTCACCTTTGGGAAATTGTTCCTTTACCCAGGTTGCATCTATCGTGCTGAAGGAAATGAGATCGGTAAAATTAAAATCTGTTTTTGAAGAATTGAGTGAAACTACCCCGGAAACAATGACGTTGAGTGAATCTCCGTAAATAACTTGTTTTCCTATCATATCCAGAGGTGGTATTCCTCCAAAGTATTTCTCACCCTGATCCTTGGTGATTACCAGTTGATTGGGTTTATCAAGCGAATTATTAGCTGTCCCGGCAAGCCATTCATACTGATCGATGACGTTAAAATACCGGTGATCAACAAAGGCTATTTTATTGTTCCAATCAAATTTTTTTATCTCCCCCTCATCTCCTTTGGTTTTTACTTTGGTCTGGAAAGTATATACACGGGCCAGTGATTCGATAATGCTTGCACTTTCCTCCAGATAATCAGGAATAGGGGTTGCAACAGCAGGGTTGGTTCCTGAAAAAGCCCCTCCAAATTCCGTATAAACCCGGTAAATCCGATCCCTATCGGGAAGATGTTTATTGAAACTGAGCTCATATGATACAAGGCTGTAAATAGCCACAAATCCACCAATGCCTATGGCCAGCCCGGTAACGTTAATAGCCGTGGTGGTTTTTCTTCGGATTATATTTCTCCACGCGATCTTGATGTTGTGTGCCAAAGAGGCCACAGAGAGTAGATGTCCTTTGTTTTTCATTTTAGTCCTTTTTAGTGCGAATGATCGAAAACTGCGAATGACTAACCACCAATAGAAGAGTGAAGCAAATCGTGTCCCTTTTTCTGCTATTCGCTCCTGAAAAACTTCATAGAGATCCCCTTCCAACTCCTCTAACCGCTCATCGCTGCAATAGAGGCGGAATAGTTTCAGTGGAAGTTTCGGTGGCTCAAGTCCTTTCATCCCAGATGTTCAAATGCTATTTCCGGAATCTGATTTCTCATGCGGTTTCTCAACTCGTTAGCGGTTTCAAGAGCTTCTTTTCCAGCATGTGAAATGGTGAAAATCCGCTTTCTTTTGCCACCACGCTCACTGGACATTTCGCCCATTCTGGAGTTTAAAAGTCCTTTTTCCTCCAGACGATAGACTGCAGCATGAACCGAGCTGATACTTACTTTTCGGTCGGTTTGCTTATTAAGCTCCTGCTGAATAGCCACGCTGTAAGCATTATCATATAAGATGCCGACAGTCAGCAAAACTAGCTCTTCAAACTCTCCTAAATTCGTTCCTTTCATATTACTACTTGAACATTAATTTCGTAAATGTAAGTATAATTAATAATTAACTTCGTATTTGTAAGTATTATTTAACCGGAATTAACATGAATATTGGATAAGAGGAAACTAAAATGATCCAAAATGATGCCTTAAAGTCTCCTCCTTGGAGGAGAGAGAGGTGGGTTTCTAAAAGCAATCATTTTGGGTCATTTTACGTGTGAAAGAAAAGCATTTTTAAATGAACCCACCCCCACCACCCCTCCAAGGGAGGGGAATAATGGCTCTTTTCTTTCACCTTATGCGATATTCACGTTAAATTAACTTGAGCTGGATATGATAGGTCGATTAGGCTAGTTTTTCCAGATCTCTGATTAAGATCCGTCTCCTGTCGAATGTGATGAGATTACTGTCACGAAGTTCATTCATGACCGTGGTGACAGTTTGTCGGGAGGTACCGGTAAGGCTGGCAATATCTTTATGAGTCAAATGATTTTTGATCATCATTTCAAAGCCCACCTTTTGGCCTTTTTCTTCTGCCATTTCTCTGAGAAAATCTACAATGCGTGTTCGGGCATCTTTAAAGACCAAGGATTCAATTTTTCGCTCCATTTTACGCAAACGAAACCCAACGATTTTGAGGATCTTAAAACTCAGTTCTTTATTATCTACCATAAGGTTTTGCAGATCCTCAATGGTCATCGCACAAACGCGCGTATCATTATCCATAGCTTGTGCGAAATCCTGACGTGTATCTTCACCGGCCAGGGCCATTTCACCGAACAATTCTCCCTTTGTGAGTATGGCTTTAACAATCTCTTTGCCATCGGGACCGTACGTTCCGATCTTCACACGTCCATTTGAGACCATGTAAATATTTTCGGAGGATTGATCTTTGAAGTAGATAAATTCATCTTTCTTGTAAACTCCGGGAGTGTGTTTATCTTCCATTGTCGGAGTTTTGGATGGACACAAGACCTTAAACAGGTCTACATCCTCAAAATACCATAGATTACTTTCGGCGCTCATTATCGTGTGATATCAGGATTTAAATCAAATTTGCAACAACCACGGGTTAACAACAATTATAACTAAAAAGCTCCCGAATGGATTATTTATATCTGAAAGCTCTCCATATCATATTCGTAATTACCTGGTTCGCCGGATTGTTCTATATCGTTCGACTTTTTATTTATCATACTGAGGCCTTGAGCAAAGAAGAGCCGGATCGCTCCATCCTTTCCGATCAGTTGGATTTAATGAGTAAAAAATTATGGTATATCATCACCTGGCCTTCTGCAGTGATTACGCTGATACTTGGCATATCTCTTTTGGTTGTACAGCCAGAATGGTTAAAAATGCCATTTATGCACGTGAAACTAGGGTTTGTGATACTTCTTTTCTTATATCACCTCGGCTGTCACGGTATATTCAGGCAGCTACAAAAAGGGAAGGCGAGGTATACATCCACTCAACTACGCGTTTTTAATGAGGCAGCTACCCTGATACTTTTCGCGGTTGTTTTCCTTATTGTTTTGAAAAATGAAATCAGTTGGATTTATGGTACGATGGGACTTATTAGCTTCGCAATTGTGTTAATGATAGCGATCAAATTATATAAACGATTTCGGAAAGACTGATGAAAAAACTACTTATACCTTTTATCATTTTGATGGCCTGCCAGCAGCAGTCTGGATCTGATAAGTTGCCTTTCATGGGCAATACTATTTATGAGGAAAATGATACCATCTATCATACCATTCAGGATTTTCAACTGGTAGATCAGGATAGTAGTATTGTTACAAATGAGACATTCGATGGTCAGGTTATGTAGCGGATTTCTTTTTTACTTCCTGCCCAACCATTTGTCCAAAGATGAAAGCTCAGATGCTGCGTATATATGAGAAATTTGAAAGCAATCCGGAAGTAGCCATTCTCTCTCATACCATCGATCCAACATATGATACCGTGGCTTTGTTGAAAGACTATTCTCAGCGGCTTGGTGTTAGTTCGGACAAATGGAAGTTTGTAACCGGAGATCAGGATTACATTTATGATCTGGCGGAAGGTAGCTACATGTCTATTGCAGATGAAGACTCAGATGCTCCCGGAGGATACATTCACTCTGGTGCTTTTTTGTTGGTAGATAAAGAAAGGCGCATTCGAGGGGTTTATGATGGAACGCTTCCTGAACAAGTGGATGTGCTTATGAATGACATAGAAAAACTATTAAAAGAATATTCGGATGAGAAGTAACTATCTAATTGGGCTTTTGGCCATGACACTTTTTGCATGTGGTGGAGGAAAAGGGCAGGAAAAAGAAGAAAAGAAATCAGAACTCAGCTCGCGAGATGAGGTTAGACTGAAACAATATCAGGTGGAGGGCGCTAAAGTTTATGCTACCTATTGTGCCAACTGCCACCAACAAGATGGAAAAGGGCTGGCTTCTTTATATCCGCCACTTGCCGGAGCAGATTATTTACTCGAAAATCTTCCAAGAGCCGCTTGTATCATTAAAAATGGCCAGAGCAAAGAGATTGTGGTGAATGGAGAAACGTATAACCAAATGATGCCTGGCAACCCAATAACCAATTTAGAGATCGCAGAAGTACTTACTTACATTGGAAACGCCTGGGGTAATGATGCTGGTCTTGTCGGTGTAAAAGACGTAGATAAATGGTTAGAGGAATGTGAGGAGAACTAATTCTCCTCACTCAAAACATCATTCCCCTTCTTCAGTGACTCTATCATTTCATCTTTCACTTTCTGGATAGCTACTTTCTGATCTTCCAGGTATTGTTTGATTTCTTCATCTGTGCCTTCAAATTCCGGCTCGTAGGCACGCATCCATTGCATCATGCCTTCGTTCGCATTTCCTATTTCGTCTGCTACGGTTGTAAGCATAGCTGCTCTATCGGGATTGCTTTCCATCAAAGAATCTGCCTGCAGCAATAGATCTTTTCGGGTTCTTCTGAGCTCGCCCATTTTTGGCATCACTTCATCATGGATAGCCATTACCTCGCTTTTTAGCGTTTGGAGTTCTTCTTTTTTAGAAGGACCGCATGCGGCTAAAAAGATGATTACGGTTAGTAATGTTAGGTTTTTCATATAGTATATTTGGTTCTTCGTCACCCCCTAGCCCCCTCAAGGGGGAAACTGTAAGAGGGGATTTTTTTCTAATCGATTTTTACTTCAGCGTCTTTTAAGATATACATGAGCTGATCATAGTCTGTGTCATTGAGCACCAACTTTCCGGTTACTGTCACAGGCTTGGCTGTGTATTTCACTTCTTCTTTTAAATAAGCTTCAGCTACTGTTTCTGGTCCACTGCCTCCGCAGAAAAAACATGCGGCAATAGGAAGCGAGGAAATGATGATATGCTTTGGCTCAAACATGCCTTCAAAAGGGATGATGAATCCTTTTAATGAAACTGTTTTACCATTCATCCTTTGCACGTCATCACCAAACTTTGGTACGTAAATCTCTCCGTATTCATCCTGCGATTTTTCATACTTCACATCAGCTAATGTTTCCCAGTTTTTGTTGGAGTCAGTATACTGTGCACTTACTGCGATTGAAAAAAGAATGGAAAAAGAAAAAATAAGTTGTTTCATAATTATGCTTTTGAAAGCGTTTCCGAAATATCTGATTTGTACGCAAGAAATGCCGGAATGATCGAGGCAAAAATACCAACGGTCAGACTCCCCAGCATTACTTTATATTCATCAGTTACAAAAAACATACCGCTGGTCTGAATTTGTTCCATCGAGTCAGCCAAAATCGCAAAACCCAGATGTGCCAGCGCAAAACCAAAGATGCTTCCGATGATGGTCAGAACGATTCCTTCGGTTAAAATCAATACAAAGATTTTTACCTGACTCGCTCCCATCGAGCGCATGATTGCTAACTCATATTTTCGCTCTTTGAGTGAATTAATTAAAGCAATAAACACACTGGTGGCACTCAAAACAATAATGACCAGCCCTAGCACATTCACCACATCCACTCCCACGCCGATGATATTGAACAAGCGAGCGGTCTCATAGGGCGGAGAAGCAGCTTGCAAATTGCTGGTTCCATTGACAATTCGCGGCAATTGTACAGCCGCCATGGGTGACCGGTACTTTAGCAGTAGGGAGGTGATGTCTTCATTCTCTAACTGTTCATTTGTGACTTCCAACCCGAGCCGATCCAACGAAACAATTTCATGATGATCACCCCCTTCCTCATGATCGTGCTCCTCATGGCTTCCATGCACTTCCCACACACTTTGTACAGAAACTAAAATCAACTGATCCATAACAGATCCTGAAGCCTCCATGATGCCAACAACCCTAAATGGGTGCTCTTCATGTCCACCAGCACCTTCCGCCAGCCCATGTGCACTCTCCAATTGATCTCCGATTTCAATTCCAAGGGTTTTTGCAATAGAAGCCCCGACTGTGGCTGTCATTTCATCTCCAAACCATTCTCCTTTTGCCAACTTGACCTCATAGAGATCGGGGTAAGCTTTGGTCGTGCCGACTATACGATAGCCCTGATAGCTATCTCCTAAAGAAAGCGGGATGGCAGAAGCTACTAACCTGTTTCGTGTTAGGTCATTGGCATCTTTGAGTGAGATGTTTCCGGTTGGAAAATCAATGTGAAAAATGGTAGCCAGAATAATCTGCAGCGGACTGCCTTTCGCGCCAACCACCAAATCAATGCCCTGTGCATTTTTATTGATCTCATTTTTCAAAAATGTGCTGGTGAGAAGAATAGAAACGATGATTGCTACACCAAACCCAAACAAAAGAACACTCAGCAACGAGCTAAGTGGCTTGGCAAAAACGTTTTTGATGCTTAGTGAAAATAGATTCATAGGTCCAGCTCGTTTTGAAATTCGCTTTTCACCCGATGATCATGAGTAGCCACAATCAATGTTGCCCCTGTCTTTTCAGCCTGAGATTTAAGTAAGTCAATGACTTTCTGACAATTTTCATCATCCAGGCTGGCTGTCGGTTCATCGGCTAGCAACAGTTTAGGATTATTAATCACCGCTCTTCCAATTGAAACTCGCTGAGCCTGTCCTTGGCTAATCTGGTGGACGCGACGGTTGGCCAATTCTTTGATTCCCAGTCTTTCCAGAACCTCATCTGCTCGCTTACTGTCCGTTTTCTTGTGAGCCAGGTATTGAGACAAGGTTAGGTTTTCCTTCACTGTAAGTGATCGAACTAAATGTGGTTTCTGGAAAACGATTCCAATATGTTCTCCTCGGAATCGATCAAGCTTAGCTTTCGATTTTTCTGAAAGATTTTCACCTGCAACTTCCAGCGTTCCTTCTTTTGGAGGCATTAGCCCACCAATCAAGTGAAGCAGTGTGGTTTTTCCACAGCCGGAGTTGCCCAATATAATCGCGTGATTCCCTTCTTTCACCTCCCAGTCAGGATAGCAAATAACAGCAGCACCATCGTAGGTGTGTTTTAGTCCTTTGATCTGTAGCATTAAAGTCCCAGTTGTTTTTTGATTCGATTGATTTGATGCACGTGGTGAACCTGATGATATATAAACGAGTCAACTGCTCGTTCAAGATTTTGTCTTCCGCCCATCGGGTGCTTATACACAAGCTTGTCCAGCCATTTATCCGGATACTCATTTACAAACTCATGAATTTGGCTTCTGGTTTCTCCCCACTTCGATTTTATTTCATTTAGTGTGTAAGTAGGAGGACTGGAAATGTAACTGGGTGCCTTCCATTTTAATGAGCTTTTCAAGACCATATTGGTAAGCCCCATTCTAAGCGAACTACCCAAACCTGCATTTTGCATTTTATCGCCAGCCTTCACTTTTTTCTGCATGTATTTAAGTGAAGCAGTCTCCGCATCATTCAAATGTGATAACACCTGTATAATGCTCCACCCATAACGCTGATCCTGAAGCTTTTCCTCTGAAATTCCTTCTAATGAGGAGTAGATTGATTCTGTGTCAGCATTGAGCTTTTTTAGCTTGTTATTTATCGCATCTTTCACCAATATTCATTTTTTGCTAGAAAATATAAAAAAAGTTATCTTCGTTCCTGTTATTCAGCCTTTTTATAAAGGTATAACCCACCAGAAAGAGTTCCAGAAATGGGACAGGTACTAAAAGAGGTACCAAATTATAAAGTATTTGTTCAATCCCCTGATGAATTCAGAAGGATGCGACAATACTTCTTCATACTCTCAAACGCTAGTATTAAAGTTCGTACTGTTAGTTTTTAAAATTAATATTGCGTAGAATCACCTTTTAAATTGCACGGAAGTGAGTATTCTCGACATCATCGCCTTGTTTATCTTCCTATCGGGAGCGTTTATTTTTATAAACACTTTTTACCTTAAGCTACCATCATCCATTGGGTTGATGATTATGGCACTTGTACTTTCCGTAATCGTCCTGATTATTGGAAGTGTTTTTCCTGAGTTACACCTCGCTGAGCATGTGAAGGAATATGAATTCGAAGAGGTATTATACCAGATCGTGCTGAGTTTTATGCTCTTTTCTGGAGCTCTGAACATTGATTTCCGAAAATTAAGCAGCCAACGGAGTTCGGTTTTGGTGCTGGCCATTGTCGGAGTATTGATTTCCACTTTCGTAATTGGTACCGGTGTTTATTTCATGTTGGATGCAATGAGTATCCACCTCGACTATCTATACTGCCTTGTTTTTGGCGCCCTGATATCACCAACAGATCCCATTGCTGTAACACGCACAATCAAACGGTTCAATCTGTCTAAAGATCTGGAAATCAAGATTGAGGGTGAATCTCTTTTTAATGATGGTATTGCCGTAGTTCTGGCGCTAACGTTATTGGATATTGCCCATGCGGGAGAGGATCATACATTGACGATTATTGAAACCGCCTACATTGTGATAGCAGATATAGGTGGTGGAATATTTATCGGATTACTTTTAGGATATATCGGCTATCGCCTGCTAAAGTACGTTGATAATGATGCGGTGGAGGTCGAAGTGTTGATCACACTAGCTTTAGTACTTGTTGGATCTCAGCTAGCAGATTTTATTCACGTTTCTGCCAAGCAAGCAGCTGTTGTTATGGGGCTCGTTGTAGGGAATGAGGGAAAAAGCACACATGTGGCTAGTGCAACAGGAGATTATGTTTTCAAATTCTGGAAGTTGCTGGAAGAGACTTTTAGCGCCATGCTGTTTGTGCTCATCGGTTTGGAGATGTTGGTTTTAGATCTTCGCCTGGATTTTATTGCTGCAGGATTCTTTGCTATCTGTATTGTATTGTTCGGAAGGTGGACAAGTGTTTTTATCCCAATAAAAATGATGTCGGTGAAAAACCATTTTGCTCCCAATACGATATCTGTTCTTACCTGGGGGGCTTTGAGGGGAGGTTTACCTATTGCACTTTCCTTGTCCCTTACTGATTTTAATGGAAAGGAAGTGATTGTAACGATGACTTATATCGTAGTAGTTTGCTCGGTACTTTATCAGGGGCTGACAGTACCAACACTTATGCGATCCTCTGGAGAAAGTCCAAAGTCGGAAGCATAATCATATAGCAGTATTTGCTAATTTTAGGGCATGTTCAGACTAAGCTATGCGATTCTCTTTTTGCTGATTTTTGTATCGTGCAAAGAAGGCAAGGAAGAAACAGAAAAGAATTCATCTCCCCGGATACGGAAAAACACTTCCATTGAGCAGCCCTCTCAAAATCAAATATTTGTCAGAGGCTCTGCAATAAATGTTTCGGTGGCTACTAATGAAGAGTTTCCGATTGATTCCATTGTAGTTTCTGTAGACGAAAAGACTTATACTTTTAAAGCGAATTCCTTTCAGTTGACCATTCCTGATCGAAGGGTGGGAACCAGACGATTAGTAACTAAAGCATATAGCGGAGATAAATCTGAAACTCATTTTCGAAAGGTTGTGATTCTTCCGGAAAATGCACCTGAAGAGTTGACCTATCAAATAAAGAATACGTATCCTCATGAAACGGATGACTATACACAGGGGCTACTAGTCAAGGATGGAATTTTATATGAAAGTACTGGTCAGCGTGGAAGTTCGGCGCTCAAAAAGAAGAATTTAACCACAGGAGAAACACTTAAAGTGGTGAATTTGGCTGCAGACCTCTTTGGAGAAGGTCTCGCTACGATCAATGATGAATTCTACCAACTCACCTGGACATCAGGTCGAGGGTTTGTTTACAATGCTGATATGGAACAAATTCGGACCTTTAACTATCAGGTCGAGGGTTGGGGACTTGCGACTCTTGGTGATCAACTGGTGATGACGGATGAGACTGAAAAATTGTACTTCGTAGATCCCGCAAGTTTTACCATTCAACGGGAACTTGAGGTCTTTGATAATACGGGTAAAATAGATGCACTAAATGAACTTGAGGTGATCGATGGATTAATTTATGCCAATGTATATCAGGAAGACTTCATTGTTGTGGTTGATCCGGAAACCGGGGAGGTTTTGAAAAAAATTGATTTTACAGGCATCCTCTCAAAAGAGGAGGCTCAAAGTGCTGACGTACTGAACGGAATAGCTTATGATGCTGATAGTGGCCGCATCTACATTACCGGTAAGTGGTGGCCCAAATTATTTGAAGTGACTTTTCAACCAAAACCAATATAATAGATGACTTTAGAAGAAATAACTGAGAAAATTCAAAAGCTTGCAGATAGACATAGTGGACAGTTTCAGGGAAAAGCAAACTTCAAATTTGAGGAGGGAGTGGTGCACCTGGATGATACCGTATCTCCTACAGTCGTAGTGAATGAAGAGCGAGAGGCTCCATTTTCCATCAAAATGTCTGCGGATAATTTCAACAAAATCCTTTCTGGGGACTTAAACGTCATGATGGCATTTATGTCAGGAAAGCTAAAGATAGAAGGCGATAAAGGTGCAGCCATGAAGTTGACTTCACTCTTTTAAATGATAAAAATTGATTTAAAGTAAGAAGCTCTGGAAGACCAGGGCTTTTTTTGTTGCATTTAATCTCACGGATCATTTCGGGAATAACCCTGCATCTGCCTTTCAATAAACCATTAGCTTTTTTACCTTTTAGGGAAAATCGAACGATAGCATGAGTCATAAAATTCAAACCCTCTCCGGATATATTCACGAGTACCAAAAAAGTGTGCTACAGCCAGAGGAATTCTGGTCACGCATTGCTGATTCTTTCTACTGGAAAAAGCCCTGGAATAAGACGTTGGAGTGGAATTTTGATGGTCCGGATGTGAAGTGGTTCCTGAACGGAAAATTAAATATCACTGAAAATATTTTGGATCGACACCTGTTTACAAAAGGAGATGATCCTGCCATCATTTGGGAGCCCAATGAGCCGAATGATGAAAATAAAACGATCAGCTACAGGGAGCTTTATGAAATGACATGCCAGTTTTCGAATGCGCTTGTAGCCAATGGAGTTAAGAAAGGTGACCGTGTCATCATCTACATGCCTATGGTGGTGGAGGCTGCAGTCGCCATGTTGGCATGCGCAAGGGTTGGAGCTGTTCATTCTGTGGTTTTCGCCGGTTTTTCATCCAACTCACTCGCCGATCGTATCAATGATTGTGAAGCTAAAATGGTATTAACTTCTGATGGGAACTATCGTGGAGCAAAGCAAATTCCCATCAAACCCGTAGTGGATGAGGCATTGGAGAAAACATCCTCTATTGAAAAAGTCATCGTTTATAAAAGAACAGGTGATGACGTCACCATGAAGGAAGGGAGGGACATCTGGTGGCATGATGCCATCGATGGCCAATCTAAAGATTTTAAGGCGGTAGAAATGGATTCTGAAGATATGCTCTTCATTCTGTATACCTCCGGATCTACCGGAAAACCTAAAGGTGTCGTTCATACATGCAGTGGTTACATGGTTTACACTTACTACTCATTTTTGAATGTGTTTCAATACGCTCAGGGAGATGTGTACTGGTGTACTGCGGATGTGGGTTGGATCACTGGCCACTCTTACATTGTCTATGGCCCGCTTTTGGCCGGAGCTACAACCTTGATGTTTGAGGGTGTGCCGACTTATCCGAACGCGGGACGGTTTTGGGAAATTGTCGATAAGTACAAGGTCAATCAGTTTTATACTGCACCAACAGCTATCAGGGCACTTCAGGTCTATGGTTTGGAACCGTTGGAACCTTATTCACTAGAATCACTCAAAGTAATTGGTTCAGTAGGTGAGCCAATCAATGAAGAGGCATGGCACTGGTATCACGACCATATAGGCAAAGGAAAATGCCCGCTGGTTGACACTTGGTGGCAGACAGAAACCGGGGGTATCATGATTTCCGCGCTTGCGGGAATCACGCCAAATAAACCAGCACATGCTTCACTCCCTTTGCCTGGTGTACAACCGGTAATTGTAGATACTGAAGGCAATGAACTTCATGGGAATAATGTAGAAGGTAATCTCTGCATCAAATTTCCATGGCCCTCTATGCTTCGAACAACGTACGGGGATCATGAGCGGTGCAGGCAGACTTATTTTTCTGCTTACAAAGGCATGTATTTTACGGGTGATGGAGCAAAAAGAGATCACGATGGTTACCTGAGAATCTTAGGACGAGTAGATGATGTAATTAATGTCTCCGGACACAGAATGGGTACGGCAGAAGTAGAAAATGCCATTAATGAGCACCCTAAAGTGGTAGAATCTGCGGTTGTTGGCTTTCCACATGAAGTCAAAGGTCAGGGTATTTATGCTTATGTGATCTGTGATATGGAGGGAAGGACTGAAGAGAACCTCAAGAAAGAAATAAAAGATACCGTTCGAAAAATTATTGGACCTATTGCGACCCCTGATGAAGTACAAATTGTGCCTGGATTGCCTAAAACAAGATCTGGAAAAATTATGCGTCGAATTCTGAGAAAAGTAGCAAGCAAGGATATCTCCAATATGGGGGATACTTCTACTTTGTTAAATCCTGAAGTGGTCGAAGAAATTATTGAAGGAGCGGACTTAAAATAAGGTTGGCTACCCTTCATCATTTAAGTCTAACTGCTCTAAATCACGATCAGGATTTGTTTCTGTGATGATCTCTTTGTTCAGGTATCTCTCAAATCCGATGTAGTAGGCGGTTGCGATTATTATTCCGATCAGTGATCCTGCCATAATATCTATCAAAAAATGCTGTGCCAGGTAAACCCGAGATAGTGCAGTGAGGCTGGCCATCACAAGAAGCATCAAGGAATAGCTGTTTTTTTGGAGCATAAGAGAAATGAATGTCCCAAGCGCAAATGCTGCTATGGAATGACCGGATGGAAAGGAGTTCAAATCCAGCATTTGCACCCCATCTACTAATGCCAGGATTTTATGCCCTTCGAAAAAGATGGAAGGTCTGGGCACATCAGGAAAAAGAACAAACTTGAAAAAAGAAGAAACCAGAATCACTGTGATTCCAACTATTGAAAGAACGAAACCATATCTTCTTCTTAGGAAAATGAGAAGAAAAATGACGGCTATGAAAAAATAAGTGCTTCCGGTATGAGTCCAGTATTTGAAGAAAAAGTCCCAGATCGGATTATGGAGTTCATTAAGCAGAATTACAAAATCCCCATGACTTTGATAAAATAAAGAAATCACCGCTATCCCAAACAGGCACAGATAAGATAGATAGAATGATTGGATGTTTCTTAGGTGATTAATCATGGATTAACGCAAGATATATAGTTTGCCGAATCCGTGTTTAAACGCCCGGTCAGCACTTGTAGATCTTCGTTCCACTGCATTTCCATTTGAGTTGATAAAAACTTTATAGAAATACACCCCATTGGCTAATTGATCACCAAATTCATCCCTGCCATCCCATGCATAGCTCGTGATGTTATTTCCAATTCGAATAGGACCAATCTCATCTTGGGTGATCTCTCGAACCACTCTTCCGGAGACCGTCATGATTTGAATTTTAATTTGATCGGGTATTTCACTTCCGGTTAACGTGAAAACAAAGCGGCAACTTGTCGAAAAGGGATTCGGGTATGGATAAAAGTGAGTGACAGTAGATTCGTTAATAACTTCAAAATTGATCTCGTATGGCTCGGTTCCGGCTTCATTTCCGGCTTCATCCTCTGCCTGGATGCGTAGGGCGTGTGCCCCATCTCCCAATGGACCGGGTTGATATTCAATTTGAAAATCCTGATTTTCACTGGCAGGGGTATAAGACAATCGAGGATCGGAGAAGTTGACTCGCTGAAACTGACTGGTCTCTCCGGGAAGACGAAGGGAAAGATTTATTCCAGTAGTGTCCGTCTTGTTTACAAAAGGATTATCGTCCCGCATTTTCACAACAATGTTTGGGTTGGGTGATACAATATCACCATCCAAAATGTGATATCCATCAAATGTGACATCCAGTACCGGGTTGGTTTCATCCGCTTGTACTTCTATTAAATTTGTCAATGTTAGTCTGTTATTAAACTCGTACGCTTCATTTTCATTCGCCATCACCTCCACAACCAAACTATTCAACCCATCCATATTAAATGACGGGAATTCAACTGAAAAGAAGGTGGTATCTCCGGAATTGGGTGGACCGATTTTAAAGCTAGACTCTTCAATTCCACCTGTTTGTTGGTTGATCAGGGTTGTCATCACGGTCAGGGAGTCTGTGAATGGCAGTCCAGATGTGTTATAGAAAAAGAAATCACGTGTGATTTCTGCGCCCTCTAAAACGGATGTGATTGACTTACCGTTTGGCAGCAGAATTCCTTCTGGAGGATATTCGTAGTTAACCTCCCAAAAATTGAGCTGCGAAGGGGTTTGATCTGCTTCATCCTCAAAGGAGAATGAGAGTTCCAGTTGAGGGTACAGAATAGCGTCTGTCCCGGCAATATTGATAGATTCTGCCCTTGCCCGAGACTCCAGGCTTGTCAGGTTGCCATTTGGATCGACACCATACACATCGATCATAATGTTGTCGTTTACTTCTTCCGCGATATTATACGAAAACTCATCCCAGCTCCTGGCCGGTCCGATTCGTCTGCTTCTTATTTCACCACTTATAAACTTTCCTTCTACATCATCCAGCAGCTCTATGCTTTGTTCTCGCACGGGGGTGGCAGATCCATTGTTGGTGACCATGATAGCCGTACCCGGCGTGTCACCCTTTCGCCCTAAGAATATGACTGGCTGCCCATCAACTAATGAGCCAATCGTGGCATTGTCCACTCCTAATGAGTTGAGTGTGGTCTCAACTCCTGCATCCCAGTTTGAGTAATCCACATTACCAATGTTGAACATAATTATAGGGTCACCGTCTCGCATATTATTTACCAAAACCTGAAAACGACTATCAGGATCATTCATATCCTGCTCTCTAAATTGGTAAATACGCTGAGGAAGCCGACCACATACTTCCCGATTAAAAACGTCAATTTCTGTGGTTTCAATCGGCCGATAAGGGTCACCACTTTCTTTGTCAAATGCAATCGCGTTAAAGGTGTTTGTCTCGCAAACCGGATCAATGGTATTTGAAGTAACAAAGAAATTGAGCCCACCAATGATCGCTTCCAAATCATCATAGGAATAGGTAGCGTTATCTACTCCGAAAGTAAATATGTCTATTGAGGTGGTGGATTCTATAAACTCCCACAAGTTGGTTAATTGATTATATTGGACTCCTGTAACGACAGCCTTTTCTATTTGCTCAGGATCGTATTGTCCCCACCCCTCACCAATATTGTTTACTAAAGTGAAAGAAGACTCAACCCATTCATTGGTTTCGTCCGGTTCAGGGTTTGAGAATCTGGTTCTCCAATATATGGTGGAAGAATCGAGTAGGGAGAAAGCAGAGAAGTCAAATGACTGGGCAATGAGCACTTCACCAGAAACACTAAACTGCCGATTGTTTGGTCCGTTAAAATCCGGCTGAGTGTCTATTTCTAGATCGTAAGAACGATTATCCTCAAGTAAATTGCTTGACTGCCAAACAAACTCTACCTCATTACTCGATTGTGTTCCGTTATCAATCGGATAGAGGTTTGCTGTGCTACCACTAAATATTGAAACCTCCAGTGTGGCAGAATTATTTGTTTCGTTTAGCTCCTGAGTAGTATTTTGAGGATCCAGAAGCACAGTAAATAAATTTAATCCATCATTATTCTGTGTAGGCTCCATAGGAATGTAGAAAGCAAGGGTGTCTTGCCTCAATGGCCGTAAAAACTCCTTGGTGTAAACCTCCTGGCCTCCGTCAGGATAGGTACGATTAACCTGTAAAATGAGCGAATCCAGTGTTGTTCGCCCAAAGTTTTTCACGATAACATCAATTTTGAACGAATCCTGGGTGGAGAGAATTTCTTGTGCATCTATGGCAGAAGCAGTTAGAGAGTTATTATCGATATGATAGTCAGGATAGTCTGCCCCGAACACACGATAGGCAGGATCTCCCTGAAGCGTCATCTGATGTATTTGAGTGAGGTTGGTATTGCTATTACCATATTGACTGAGATACCTATTGGAAACCTCCAGCATGACAGTACCAACAGACTCACCAATAAATGTATCATCTCCAAACCCCAGCTCATAGAAGAGGTCACTCCATCTTTCCAGTGTCGTGGCGATCGCAACATCAGTATGAGCGATGAAGCCAACAGCTCCTAAATCCGGTGTAAGAAGCCAGTCCTCACCAAATGTGAAATTAGTGCCAAAGATTTCGCCGGCCTTACACCCATTCACCAGGAAAATCGGATACTTGCCTTTATTTGAGAAACCAAAGGCAGGATCACTCACTCTTCCAATTTCAATATCTGTAACTGTACCACTTGAATGCCCAAAAAATGTTACATATCCCACGCCTTGATTGATCCTGTCAGTAACATCTACATATTCAACGGCATCACTGGTCTCTTTCCCAGTATTAAATGCTCGCCCTCCGATATAATCCTCTTCCAGTACATCAGTGAATTCCTGCACAACGTCAATGAAATTCGAAATCTCGAACTGATTGATCCCACCACTTAATTGAAGAAAATCCTTTCGAAATAATTCATCAAACGGAAGAGCTTCCATCTCTATAATTTTATTCAGATAAGCAGTGACATCAGCAGTGGTGAGTGCATTTAGTCGCCCAATCGGGATTCCAGGGAGTTGTGGGTCTGAATTGATTCCCAAGGTGTACATAAGATCACCTCCTGGCAAACCGTAAGTTGGAACGTTTACATCCGCCTGAACACCTCTATAGTAATCGTAGTTGAGGGTGAAGCCTTTTCCGATAATAAATACATTCTCGACAGGGTTCTGGTTGTTAGCATCAATAATGAAATTTCGAATGGCTAAAGGAGACGGATCTCCATAGCTATATAGATTGAAAAGGTCTGTGATATTTCCAATTTGAACATTGAATGAACCTCCGGCTGTAGACTCCCTATATACCTCGTAATCCTTAACTGGGTCACCCGATTTTCTTAGATCGGGGTGAGTTACAATTAGATAATCCTTATTGGATAAATTATAATTTGGCAGACTTACCGGCTCAATGGTTGGAACAGAAAGTGGGGCTGTTACGGCTAAAACTTTTTGTCCCGGGAAAGTACCTGGAACTACTACTTCTACTCGGTCTGAAAAATTGGTAGTGGCTAATCTTACCGCATTGAAAGGGTCTGAAATTTCAAAAATCCTGGTGCCTGAGGCATTTGTTGTTCCAATTTGCAACCAGGCTTTGGCACTTGATGGATTTGATAGGGTGAATACCTTGTTTTCATTGGCTGCCATTTGAATAGTTTGCGGATATTTCAGTTGCATGAATGCCACTGAGATACGTTCAGCAACCCCTGCTTCTCCAATGGGGGTGACTCTTGCCACAAATTCACCTCCCGCACCAATACTTGAACTAGCTACAGATCCTGAAAAGAACTCCTTGCCCCAGCCGTCCCATTCTACATTGGCCATCACACCTAGTGAACTTGTATTTGGGCCGATACTTATTTCTACGTTATGCAAGAGGCTGTTGCCACCTATAAAGACAGTTTCCAGCACAGGATTAACCCCGGATGATTCATAGTTTTCCAGATTGAAATTGAAGTCTTTTAATACATTTTTCGACTGAAAACCTCCTGTCCAACCTTCGCCATTGTCGTATTTACTCAGACTAAAAGCCGACCCTGAGCCAAACCTAACTCCGGCGGCATAATTAGTGGTGAAGAGCTGTATTGTGTCTTTGATGTGATAAGGTTCAACTGACAGTCCGGTGGTGTTCTTGTCCGATGAAAAAGTCATTCGTTTGCCATTCTCACTTCCCAGTTTGTAGGTGAGGAAGTAGCTGGCAGTATCTGAGAAAAGGTTGTAAAACTTGTGTGGCTGGTCTCCTGCATCGTAAAGAGGAGAATCACTTTCTCCATTGTTCTTTTGACCATAGAACTCAAAATAATTCAACGTGCCATCACCATTTGTATTTACATTCAAAGCAACCTCCTGTCCTCTTCTAAAGAGCTGTATTCGACTGGCGGGTACACTGGAAATAGGAAAACCAATGGCCTGGAGTTCCTCCTGGGTGATCCGATAAAAACCATCCTTGCCTATTTTCAACTTGTAGTATGATTGAGTAAAGTCAATCCATTCATTTCCAACCTGTCCAAAGGATGTGAATGCGCATAAAAGCAAAATCGGTATGAGCTTATTTCTCCACATTGAAATCCACTTTTATTGAAAAAACATGAGAAAAAAGTCCAGGTGCTAAATCCCCAATATCAGTAAGCGCATAGTCGATAGTGAGTTCCTTAATGTTTACTCCTACACCTAGATTGGGCTGAAAAGTCCATGATGTGGAACCATCGAAATCTTTGATTTTTTGAAACTGATTAACTCCGAATCGCAAAAAGGCCAGCTTTTTATAATCAAACTCAACACCGGCTTTTGGATCTATGGATAATAAGCTGGTCCGAATAAGAGTATTCCTTTTTCCATCAAAGGTCATATCCAGATCCACTGAGGCCATAGCTCCAAATTGTTCAGTGATTTTAAAATTCCTGGATCCCCCAATGATTAGCCTGGGAAGCGTTATTTCAACTGAATTGACTGGTACATCATTTCCTGTTAGTGCATAGATTTCCTCAACCTCAGCTGAATTGTGCGACCAGGCATTAAACGTGCCGAGCATATCTCTGGCTACTAAGCCAAGTTTCCACTGATTGATTTGTTTTTGGGCACCAAAATCAAACCCAAAGCCCCAAGCTTTTGAGAAATTGCCGACGGTTCTGTGGATAATTTTCAAATTTCCACCCGCGTCTAGTCCTCCTAAAAAAGGGAGTTTTCTGGCATAGGATACAAGGAACCCATAATCTGCTGAGGAAAAGAATTCAATATTATCGTAGTTGATAGAGCCATTGACATCTACAAGGAAGCGTGTATCAGGAATATCATCTACCGCAAATCGGATAATAGAAATGGCAATCTTACTTTCCTCATCCACTGAGGTAGCAAACCCAACGTAATCATAATTTGCCAGTCCTCCGAAATACGATGAATGCATTAGCGCCAACTCATGTGTGTTAGCCATTCTATTCAAACCCGCAGGATTCCAGTAACCTGCTGTTACATCGTCTATAAATGAAACACCGGTAAACCCCAAGGCGAATGAACGGGCACTCACACCTATGTTCATGAATTCATTGCTGTACTTCGGTGTATTGTCTCTGGAATCCCCTTCGTTTTGGGCCAGACTCACACTTCCAAGTGTACACAAAATACCAGCTAGCAAATACCTCATATAGATTCGAATCAATGGCAATTTAGTGATAGCGTCCCGATTGATATGAACCTCATTCGGTGAATATTGGCTTATAAACGACAAAGGGTAATATTATAATTATTCATAACTATTTAAAGAAATCATATAATAATTTAAAGAAAATATAACCTTAAGTAGATTTTTTCGTCTAGTACTTGGCCATGCAAAGTACCTTTACGTATATAGCACTGAAAACCTATCCATGCATAATGAAAAGTTTGACTTGAAATGAGAGCAACAAATGAATATTGAAAACACACAAGTTCAGATGAGAAAAGGGATACTGGAGTTCTGCATCTTGCACATTATCTCCAGAGGAGAGGTTTATGCTTCCGACTTATTGGAAGAACTTACTTCCGCAAAAATAATGGTGGTGGAAGGAACCCTTTACCCACTGCTTACCCGACTAAGAAAAGCCGGATTGGCAGATTACAAGTGGGTAGAATCAAAATCAGGACCTCCACGTAAGTATTATACCCTAACCAAAGATGGAGAAAAATTCCTCGAAGGTTTAGATCAGACCTGGACAGAACTGGTTGGATCCACAAAAAAAATCATCGCGAATAAAAACACGAAGAAGAAATGAAAAAGAATATAAGTATCAACATTGGCGGCATCATATTCCACATCGAAGAGGATGGATATGATAAACTGAAAAATTACCTCGATTCGGTCAATAAGTACTTTTCTTCTTTTGAGGATAGCAAGGAAATTATTGACGATATAGAAGGCAGAATTGCCGAAATATTTCTTTCAAAGCTGGATGAAGGCAAACAAATCATCACCAAAGAAGATGTGAATGACCTGATTGCCACAATGGGCACCACAAAGGATTTTGAGGAATCGATTACCCCTGATCCAGATGAGAAAGCTGAAAAGGCTGAGGAGAAGCAGGAGCAGGCCGAAGAAGAAAAGCAGGAGGAGCCTAAAAGTTCTTACGAAAAAGCGAGGCGTCTTTATCGTGATAACAAGAGAAAAGTCATAGGAGGAGTAGCAGCAGGAATTGCCAATTATTTTGGTATCGACCCAATCTGGGTACGACTATTAATGCTTGCTTTCCTTTTCAATATATTCTTCTGGGGCTTGAGTGGATTTACTTTCCTTGCCTACATCATTTTATGGATTGCAGTACCTGGTAGTGATAAACTGGAAGATGACAAAGCTGTCAAAAAGCTATTCAGAAGCACCGATGATCGCGTGTTAGGAGGAGTTGCAGGTGGCATAGCTTCTTACTTTGGAACAGACCCGGTCGTTATTCGAGTAATATTTGTTGTTTCTATCTTCTTAGGTGGAGCCGGCTTATTGGTTTACCTGATTATGTGGATCATAACACCAGAGGCTAAATCCATTACTGAGAAAATGCAGATGCAGGGAGAGCCTGTCACTATTTCCAACATTGAGGAAAATGTGAAAAGAAGCCTGAATGTGAAAGAAGGAGAAGAGAGCGTTTTCGTAAAAATTCTACTTTTCCCATTCCGTTTGATAGCTATGATTTTCAAAGCACTGGGAGAAATCTTAGGCCCACTTTTGAAGGTGGGGGTAGAGGTTCTCCGTGTAGCTGTAGGTGTATTCCTTGTGTTTCTTGGATTTGTTTTAATGGTAGCCTTCACGATTTCACTCGCCACACTATTGGGCGTTGGCGGAGCAATGGAATCCTGGGTTCACTTTGGAGACTTCCCGGCTCGAGAATTGTTCAGCTCCATGAGTACTGTAGCCATTGTCTCAGCTTATATCACATCGGTAGTTCCATCACTGGCATTGCTTCTTCTAGGTCTGGTGATCATTGTAAAGAAGAAAGTAACAAATGCCTTTGTTGCCTGGGGAATGTTTGGACTCTGGTTGCTCGGACTGATTGGTCTTGCAATAGCAGTGCCTACTATCATACGTGATTACAGTGTTGAGAGCACTTTTAAGGAAGAGAAGACTTTTACGGTAAGCGATGGAATCGCAGAGCTAAAGCTCAATGATCTTGACTGGAATTCATATCACAGTGTTGATCTTAAAATTAGAGGTCATGAAGATTCCACAGCATTCTTGCTTGAAATGGAATTCGACTCAAGAGGTTACTCCCGCGATAACGCAAGGGAAAATGGTGACGCAGTTGACTATATAGTTACTCAGGATGGGAATGTGATTTACTTCGATTCTGAAATCACTTTCGGAGATGCACCATTTAGGTTCCAGGATGTTTCTGCTACCTTTTATATCCCGTATGGCAAGGTCTTCAAAATGGACTATGATCTTAGAGATATTCTTAGAAATACGCTGTGGATTCACGGATATGATGCCGGCGATTTAGGCAACAATGAATGGGTATTTGATGAAAGTGGATTGAAGTGTCTGACCTGCAAAGAGGAAGATCGGGAAAGCTCATCCTATAATCGAAGCTCAATTGGTGGAGATAGTCAGGAGTATCAGTTTACTGATTTTGATGAAGTGGAGCTGATCTCACTTTTCGACTTTGAAATCACCAGAGGAGATGAGTATTCTGTAAGGCTGGAAGGTGATGATGACGAGTTGGACGAAGTTTATCTAAGCCAGACAGGAGATGAATTGGAAATCAGGTACGGAAGGAATACTGACTGGTGGAAGAACCGAAAGCGAAGGGATAAAATCAAAGTATTCATTAGGATGCCAGAGCTCGAATACCTTCGGGCTACCGGTGCTTGTGTGGGGGAGATCCGGGACTTTTCCGGTACGGAAATGACGTTTGATATCGAAGGAGCATCTGATGTGTGGGCAGACGTAAATGTTGGCTATTTACAGGTTGACCTTACCGGCGCTTCCGAATTGACCCTTATTGGCAATGGGGATGACCTGAAAGCTGACTTGACAGGGGCTTCCGAATTAGATGGGTTCAACTTTATCGTGGAGGATGCAGACATCACAGCTTCGGGAGCTTCGACTGCTAAAGTTTATGTAAAAAATGAGCTGGAGGCGGATGCATCTGGTGCCAGCAGTATTCGCTATCGAGGAGATGCCCGCGTGTCATCTGACAGCAACGGACTTAGCTCAATAAAAAGAGATTAAAAACATCTAACTGGTCGCGAGTCAACTAACTGGCTCTGTCATTTAGGTTTTGGTTCCCCTGCTTTTGGTCGAGCAGGGGATTTTTATTGTGGATCAAGCGAATAAGCCAGCGGCTTACCTCCAAACAGAACCTTCGTTTTCGCCCAGGTATCTTCAAATAGTTCTGAGTGCCTGTATTTTTCCAGATCACCCTCACTTTCCCACTTGCTGAACGTGTAGTAGACATGATCCAACTTAGCGTCCTTGCACAGCTCCAGGTGATTGCAGCCAGGAAAGTTGACGATCTTTTCTTTAACGTTTTCGAACAATTCAAGAAAGTCATTCACTTTCTTTGGATCAAAATCCATTCGTACTATTCGTAGCAGCATAATTATCCGTTTGCAAATTCAATGAGTACAGGGGAGTCTATAGACAAACCTAACAGCTCAGAAGCATTTCCTTTATTAATTCCAATCTGAAGCTGCCCGGAAGAATTGAACATCACATAGCAGTCACCGGACTCTACGTCACTAAAGTAGCCATGCAGGTTTTGAAACTGTTCACGCCCAAATCGTATCGCATATCTTACACCTGCTCCGTTGATTTCTAAAATCTTTTCGAATTCCGTCTTATTGATGTTGGTGATCAAGTTTCCATAGTGATCAACCGTTACCACATGCCCGGCGATTTCCCGTTTGGTCACTTTCAGCTGCCGAGCATAGAGCTCCGTCATTTGATCCACCAACTCACCTACATCTTTTAGCGATTTCCCATTTGCCAGTTTTAATGCCACCTTAGCCAACACATCCTTCGCCGGGAAGGTAGACTGGCCATTTTCTAATACGGCCATTGCGTCCGGCTTTTTATCTGAAAGTAGGCTAAATATACCTGAATCAAAGCCAACAAATAGGTGCCCATCAATTTCAACAGCCATCGCTCTGGACTTTTCACGCATCGCGTCTACTGCTACGATATGAACCGTTTTCGTTGGAAAATCCTTGTATACATTACGAAGCACATTGGCAGCATGTGAGATGTCAAACGGACGGATGTCATGGGTAATGTCAGTGACAGGTTGATTGGGCGATTCAGACACAATAGCGGCCTTCACTGCAGCCACATAGTGGTCTACCGTCCCGAAATCAGACATGAAGGTGATTAACGCCATTTGAGGGAATTCAGCTTACATTTGTTGTCACAAAGCTATATATTTTACTCACACAGTGAGGTTTAAAAACCTTAGGGTTTATCACAAAAAAAGATGCTATTTGACAGGTAATAAAGTATGGTGTTCCATTCGTCATTTACCTTTGAAGGATTAACAGAAAAATCGATTGCTGGAAAAAATAATTACACTTGAAAACGTTTCCCTGGTAGACTTTCTGGGGATTGAAAATCAAAACATCAAAACCATTGCTTCGGCCTTTCCTGACAGCAAAATTGTCAGCCGTGGTAATGAGATTCGAATCAAAGGATCTGCACCCCAAATCCTTAAAATCAATGAGATCCTCAATTCGCTTCTGGCACATTATCACGAATACGGCAAAGTGACCGAGGAAAACGTAAAAGATTTTGTGGACAATGAGGAAAATACGATTGAGGCAGATAAAAACTCAGAAGCACTGGTACATGGCACCCGGGGCTTTAAGATAACACCCAAAACTGTCAATCAGAAAAAGCTGGTATCTGCAGTGGAGCAAAATGACCTGGTGTTTGCCATCGGTCCGGCAGGTACGGGTAAAACCTACATTTCTGTTGCGTTGGCAGTGAGAGCACTTAAAAACAAGGAAGTAAAAAAGATCATCATCACCCGTCCGGCTGTTGAGGCCGGTGAAAACCTTGGGTTTCTTCCGGGTGACTTGAAAGAAAAAATTGATCCTTACCTGCGTCCTATTTACGATGCGCTTCGGGACATGATCCCTGCAGAGAAACTAAGATATTACCAGGAAAATGGGGTTGTGGAAATTGCACCACTGGCCTACATGCGTGGGCGAACCCTTAATGATGCCTATGTATTGTTAGATGAAGCACAGAATACCACGCCCATGCAGATCAAAATGTTTTTGACACGGATGGGACCTCAATCGAAGGTGATCATTACCGGTGATCAATCACAGATAGATTTGCCTAAAAAGCAGATTTCGGGTCTGATTGAAACCATGCAGGTATTGAAAGATGTGAAGGGGATCGGTTTCGTGAAACTGGATGATCGGGACGTGGTGAGACATAAACTGGTAAAAGCAATCATAAAAGCCTACGATAAATATGACCTTCAGAGTAGTTCCGGCAACAAGTGAAGAGTTGAAAAAGAAAGCTTTCACCATTCGTGAAGAAGTATTTGTGGTGGAGCAACAGGTGGCAGCTGCAGAGGAGTTTGACGAATTTGAAGAAGAATCACACCACTTTGTGGCACTAGATGAAAACGATAACCCGATCGGTTCCGCCCGCTGGAGATACACAGATAGAGGCATCAAACTGGAACGATTTACTGCTAAAAAAACATGGCGAGGCAAAGGACTAGGTACCGCCATAGTAAAAGCTGTATTGGATGACATCTCAGAAAAAGCCGATAAAGGAACCTACCTCTACATGCATGCCCAGCTACCCGCGGTACCGCTTTACTTAAAATTTGGCTTCCAGACCAAAGGTGATCAGTTTGACGAATGTGGGATCATGCATTATTTGATGTGGCGGGAATTGTAAGTAAGAAGCAATCGTGGAGGATTAATTTCTATTTTGTTACATTGTTGGTAATAAGTGGAGTGTATTGATTTCTATTAAAACATATCATCCTGAAACATTAAAAGGCATTATTAAATCCTTTTGGTGTCTGATCGTTGCGGAAAATATTAAGGATCCATACATCGAAGAAATAATACCTGATCTTCATCACGAGATTATTTTTGAGATAAATGCCTCCTCATACCGAAGACATAAAAATAGCTGGGTGAAGAATCCAACTATTTATTTTGCCGGACAGAATAGCCATAGTTATAAACAAAAGTTTCAATCTGGAGCCATCATTTACGGCATCCGATTTTATCCTCATACTCAGGCATTGCTATATGATTTTGAGGCTTCACTTAGTACCGACTATCCAATTCCTTTCTCAGATATATCCTCTTGCAATGAATTATGTTCCTGCATCTCTGAATCTGCAGAAAAAACCTTTCACCGATTTGAGAAAGTACTGTTCAAAAAAATCAGCGGAATAGCTCATTCCGGTACATTCAAATACGTAGATGCTGCAATAAATAAAATTTTGAAGGTGAATGGAGCCATGAAAATCTCTTCACTTGAGCATTATACAGGTGTTTCAAGCCGCTCTCTTGAAAAAGGATTTAAACACTACGTAGGGATTGGTCCCAAGCAGTTTAGCAATATGGTCAGATACAACCACTTTATTTCTATTCAAAAAAATCAGCCCGAAAAGCCTCTTACTTCGATAGCTTATGAAGCTGATTTTTACGACCAATCTCATCTGATTCGTCAATCGAGACAAATTAGCGGGAAGACGCCTTCCGATCTCTTACTACAACCTGGCATCATCAACGATCACTTCATTTCATTTTGATCGGGTTCGGATTTATCCAATTCGTAGCTTTTTCCTTCCTCTACATTTGCTGCAATATTTATTGACGACAAAAACCAATGATTCGACTGGAAACATTCCAACCGTCCGATTTTGAAAAGTTGATTGCCTGGATTGATAATGAAGAGCTGCTGGTAACCATTGCCGGAACTGATTTCACTTATCCACTCACGACAGAACAACTCTGGAAATATTTCGAAGATGCTAGCAGCCATTCGCTTTCTATCATTGAAACACAGGGTGGATGCATTGGTCACGCAGAACTTAAAAAGACTGGTCCACGCATATACAAAATTGATAAGCTAGTTATTGGTGATACCAAAAATCGTGGAAAGGGGATCGGCCAATTAGTGATTGCAGCACTGCTTCGAACTGCCTTTGGAGAGCACAAAGCTTCTATCGTGGAGCTTAATGTATTTGAATGGAACCTAGCAGGGATCAGGTGCTATGAAAAATGCGGCTTTCAATTCAACGCTGAAAAACATGCAATATTTCGGGTGGGGAGTCGGGAATGGACCGCCTTAAATATGACTATCAATAAAAAAGAATGGATAAATAAAAATCAAAGTATATGAGAAAGATCGTTTTAAATCTGGCAGTAACCCTGGATGGATTTATAGAAGGACCCAATGGAGAAATAGACTGGCTGGACACTGGAGAGAAAAGCTCAAATGGTAGTTCACAGCTCTTTCAATTTCTGGAGGAGATTGACACTATTTTTTATGGTCGGATAAGCTATGAAAAATGGGGTGAGTTTCAGCCGGCTTCCGACGCTGAATCAGCTGACAGAAGGCTATGGGAAACAGTACATAGCAAAAAGAAATATGTTTTTTCCAATACGCTTAGCCCATTATCAGCCAATGCCGAGGTTATTGGTGGAAACCTGGAAACCAGGGTGAAGGAAATACAAGAAGAACCAGGCAGAAATATCTGGCTCTACGGTGGATCCGGCCTGATCACCACTTTTATGAACCTTGGACTGGTTGATGAGTTGCTACTGGCCGTCTTTCCGGTGGTGCTGGGTCAGGGTAAACCCCTCTTTGCCGGGATCGAGCGAAGGACAGACCTGCGCCTAAACAACGTCATCACCGAATCAGGCATCACTTTACTGAGCTATGATTGTAAATGATAGGTACTGATGGACCAACACAATGTTAAATATGGAACTATGCATTATTTGATGTGGCGGGAATTGTAGCTTTTACTCCACCTTATCAAACACAAAACCCATCTTTTTTTCACCTGCCGAAATGATAGCAGTCATTCGGGTTCCTTCGAGGATGTACTCAATTTTCTTAGGGAAATCATGTTCAGGATTTTCGCTCACAAATCCATTTTCCGAAACCGAGGTGATTTTGAAATAGGTGGGCTCGGCATTAGCACTGACGTCTGCCACATAATACATATTACCATCTTCTTTTACGATTTTCAGTTTTTCCACGAAAGTAGTATCGGTTCCCTTCATGGAGACGCCCCAGCCTTCATACCCGTCTTTGGTTTTCTTCCAAACCTCGAAAGCGCTGGTTCCAGGATTGACATTTTGACGTTCCCATTTCCCTTCCAGCCATTTTAAATCTTTGATTGATTGAGCAAATGTTAGTTGAGTGATTGCTAACACAAAAATGCAGAGCGTGATCTTTTTCATCGTTTTTTAAAACAATGATAGATAAGGAAAACATTCAGGTATTGTAAAAAACCGACACCTACTTTTTCAGAAAGAAATTAGCAAGATTTTTCTCATCAAAACCATAGTTCGAGGGTTCTTCTCCTGTGAATTCCTTGAAGTTTTTTATGAAGTGAGATTGATCAAAAAAGCCAGATTGCAGAGCTGTGCGTATCCAGGAATCCTTATGATTCTTAATCACTTCAAATATGTGGTTGAATCGTATGATCCGACAATAAAACTTTGGTGTCAGGCCAATAACTTTTTTAAACATACGCTCTAGCTGGCGAGTACTTAATTGAATATCATTAGCTAACTCAGCTATATCAATCATTCCCTTTTTTTCAAAAATCTTATGGATACATCGATCAGTTTTAGCTTGAGGCTCATGTTTTAAAAGCTGTTTTTGAAGCCATTCTTCAGCCTGATTCACTCGATCAATGGATTCAAGATTTTCTTTCGTGATTTCATGTAATTCGCTAAGGTCGCTAAAGAGTAATTGCTCAAGAGGAAGGACCTGATTAATAGTGGAACTCAAATCGATTCCAAAAAGAGAATAGAATGCAGAAGGATAAAGTTTGATTCCTAGCATTCCTGATTTCCCGATATTCTTTAAATAAAAGTATTTAGTGATCTGACTGGAAAAAAGGATACGTGATTGCGTTTCCCAGTCTCCGTGTAGATTGACTTGATACAAGTCGCCGTAATGAATGATGATTTCGCTGTACCCGTCAGGAATAATCTTTTGCTCAGTCATTAAGCCATCTTCATTTTCATAAATCCAGTACTCTTTTACCAGACTTTTTAAACGATCTGAAGGCTGAAGACTTTCAAAATGCATAGATGCAAACTATGCATTTTACTTGATTTGTTCACACATATAGTCAATCACCAAAAAAGAGATGAGTTTCACTTTTCTTGCTATGAGTAACTATTTAAGATCTAGAAATACACCCAGGGAATAGGAGGGACTGGCAAAGATCAAAGAAGCGCTTAAAACTGACCCATACGCTGCGGTAACGCCGATTTTGTCTGTTATGTAACCTGCTATTTCGTAAGTAGTGGCTATGTATTCTGTATTGTTGGCAAAAACGGTTGCACCGTCACTAGCGGCAGTTGACTCATCTCCATTTTGAAATGACTCTATGCCATCAATACGAAGAATCGTCCAGACTCTGCTATCTAAAAAACCAGCACCAACTTCAGCTCCGAATCTTGCTTCGTCAGAGAAACCATTGGTTCTATTATTATACCCGGCATAAACATTAGCATAGGCATTCACCTTTCCAAGAGGGATGGATCTGCTTAAGTCCAATCGTATGAGTTGGTTAAACTCTCCATCTCCGGTCTGTAACGTACCATTGGACCCGCCAGAATCTTCACCAAGAGGTAATCCAAATAGTAATGTAGATGCTAATACAAATTTGCTTTCAGGCTTAGTAATGCGGTACTTAAATGCGATATCTGTGTCGCCAATACCAGAGATAGATTCTAGATTGTTCGCTGATTTACTAAACGGAAGATTGATGATTCCGGTGAATCGATCTGTGATTCCATATTCTGCGAAAATGGAGGTATTGAAAATGCCTTCTTTTGGTGAAGTCTGTGTATTTCCATCGAAGGTGTATTCTTTCGCCGCATTTACCCACCAGTGTGATACTTTGTAATAACCTGTTCCTTTTTTCTTGGTCCATCCGCCACCGGCCATTGCAGTCCCTACCAAAATAAATAATGTGATTAGTGTGATTGCTTTTTTCATGAATACTCATTTTGAAACCTCAATACTATCGTTTCCCAGCAAAATAGGTTGGTTAAACCGTCCATCTTCGTCTCGATTTTCGAGGTTAAGGACGCCTCGCGGACAAACGGCGGAGCATACACCACACCCAACACAGCTGGATCGAATGATATTTTGTCCTCTTTGAGCATACCATCTGACATCTATTCCCATCTCACAATAGGTGGAGCAATTGCCACATGAGATACATTGACCTCCATTCGTCGTAATTCGGAATTTTGATTTGAATCGCTGAACCAGCCCCAGGTACGCCGCGAGCGGGCATCCAAATCGACACCATACTCTGTTTCCCATCAAAGGATAAAATCCTGTGCCAACCACTCCTGAGAAAATAGAACCGATCATGAATCCGTATACTGTACGGATATTGCCGCTAGAGAAACCAAAATCATCTCCATCTACGGGCATGTATTTTGCAAAAACTGATGTTTCACTAAGGATCACTCCAAGTGCAAAGAACCCCACAATCCCTACAACCACATTTCTGACCTTTTTTCCAGACATGGATGAATAAAACTTTCTGTGAAGAACGTACAGAGTCACCCCAACCAAAGCAACAATTCCCAATACGATCCACTTGTGAAAAGTGAAGTAAAAGTCTCCCCCGAAAAAGTTATAAAGTACCAGTCCGGTCATGATTACAGCGAATACCAATACACCATGAACCAGGTACCGCTCGATCTGCCACGCCTCAGTGGACTTATCAGAAAGCTGTCTGAACGGATCACCTGCAGTTTCAGCCAGTCCACCGCATCCGCAAACCCAGCTACAATACCATCTTTTGCCAAAGAAGTAGACAAATACGGGAACGCCTATTGCGAAGAGTGAAATGCCCCATGCAAACATGAAAACACCTAAACCGCCGGCAGAGGTGAGGGTGTTGATGTGCCAGGCATCAAAGAAGTCGTAATCCAGTGGCCACATGTTTTTGAAGTCAAAATAGGGCTGATTGAGTCTCACTAAGATTTCAGGTAGGAGGAAAGCAAAAGCCAGCTGAAAGAACATGACCGAGCAGGTACGAAAGATCTGGTATTTGCTGTGACGGTATTTGATGATCATGCGTACACCCATGACCAATACAGCGAAAGTGTACAAGAAGCCATATAAAAACCATTGACTGGAATTCGCTGAAGGGTTGATCCATTTCTGAAGTGGGTCAACAATGATAATCCAGTTGGTGATGTATACAGGGTGGAAGTAAAGAAGAATGTAGAACACAATAAGTAAGGCGCCAGTCAGAATACCCATCCACCCCCGGTTATTGAGTGCATGATGAAAAATCCGATTGTTTTTTATTCCCGGAGGACCATTCAATTTCACCTGAGGAACAATAAACATGAGCGCACCAATCGCACCCACGATGTAAATGAGAATGAAGAAGAACAGCTTATTTTCCGGTACAAGTCCTGTCGCAGAACTCCTTGCTAGTGAACCCGCATAATCATCGTAGATCACCTTGTCCCACTCCTGATTGGATCTGGCTTCCTTATTAACAGTTTCAATCGCTTGATTGATATCTTTTACAAATGGAATGCTGCTTTTGTACTCCTTTCCGAACAGGGTCTGGATTTCAGGCTTTAATACTTTCTGATGCTCCTTTTTAACAACTGCATTGAATGTTTTTTCATCTAGTCTGAAGCTAGACATTAAAAAGCTTCCCAGAAATAACCCTAGTGAGAAGAGAAATAAAATGAGTCCTGTATATCTGATTGCTTTCATATTTTGATATTTAGACCTTTTAGGTTTTAGAAACCTGAAAGGTCTTTTTTAGCTAAAAATCTTTTCTAAAAATCCTTTCTTTCTCACCCCAACTTTTTTCTCAGGGAACTGCTCATTGAATTTGGCTTGAATTTCACTCTCCCAATGCGTATAAAACTCGGGATCAAAATTGGCTTCCGGCAAATGTGAAATGATGTAATCAAGTGGTCGTTTTTCTTTTAACCATTTATCCCAAACCTCATGTCTGTTTCTAATGCCAAATAAGTTGACTCCCTGTACTTCAAGAGAGTCTTTTTTATAAATGATCTTGATGCATTTTTCATGGTTATCAGACTCCCAGTAAAAAGAACCAGAGTCTTCGGGGCATTGAGGTAAGACAATCCCATAATTCTGATATTCTATATCAAAGAACTTTGCAGAGTTGAACCAAATGCCGGGTTTGTGCTTTGTTTTATTTCCGGTAATCGTCTGAGCCACTGTTTCGCCCATCATGCGTCCGGCATACCATACTGCCTCTATTGCTCGTCGGTGGGGTAGTGGGTTTATTAATTGCGCACAATCCCCAATCGCATAAACATCAGGAATGTTGGTTTGAAGATATTCATCCACAAGAATCCCTCTGTCAGTTTCTACTTTGGAATTTTTTACCAGATCAATGTTAGGGTGAACTCCAACGGTCAGTCCTACAAACTGACATTCCACAATGTCACCCGCCTTCGTTTTTACTGCCTTCACCCGACCGCTTCCATCATCAATAATTTCTGCTAATTCTGTTTCTTGTCTGAGATCAATCCCATGCTTAAATAAATGTCGATCAATTAAAGTGGCCTCTTCTTGAGGCAGCATGTTGTCCCAAAAATGTTTTTCGCGAATTAGATAGGTAACAGGGATGTGCCTGGAATGAAGCATTTCAGCCATTTCCACACCGATCAAACCACCTCCAACAATGACCGCCCGATCAATATTTTCGGTATTTTTTTCCATTAGCTCTAAATCCTGATAGGAGTAGAGTCCCTGCACACCTTCCAGATCCTGACCAGGCCAGCCAAATTTGTTGGACTGACTTCCAGTGGCAAGGATCAGCTTATCATATTCCTGAGACTCACCACTTTCAAAATGCACCTTCTTACCATCAAAATCGATCGATTTCACCCACGCTCTTTTTAGGTCGATTCGATTTTTCTCCCAAAACCAATCTTCATAAGGTTTGGTGTTTTCATAACTCATATGGCCCATGTAAATGTACATGAGTGCTGTTCTGGAAAAGAAATGGTCCGTCTCCCCGGATATAACAGTTACCTGATCATCCGATTTTTTTCGAATGTGACGTGCGGCTGTGATACCTGCTACCCCATTTCCAATGATGATAATTTTTTGCATTTAATGCACTTGTAAGGTCAATAATACGGTGTTATTCCGTCCTCGATTATTGAAGTTAACCAGATAGTCGGCCGTTTGTCAAAGGGTTGACAAAAAAATATTTAAACCTTCTCAATCTATTTTCGGTTATTTACGTACCACATATTGGTGATTAGGTGAAATGGGTGAGTTAGCGTGCAAAGGCACGTTTCTATTCGGTTAGGTTAGGTTACGATTATCTCACCCATATATAAGGGACCCGCCAGGGTCCCTTTCTTTTTTCGTAATTCTTTACAGCAAAGTAGATTTTGGGATATGTAAATAATCCTGCAATTCACCGCTCCCAATTATTTTTTCAGGCTCACCTACGAGCATTTTTTGTCCAAAATCCATGCACCAGAAAAGATCGCATACTTGAGCCGAAAGTTGAATTTCATGAGTAGATATCAATACTCCTTTTCCGGACTTTGCAATTTTTTGAAGCAGTTGAAGAACATCAATTTTATTCTTTAAGTCGAGGTGGGAGGTAGGTTCATCCAGGATGATCAGGTCGGTTTCCTGAGCCAGGGCGCGGGCAATCATTACTTTTTGCATTTGCCCATCGCTCAGCTCATACAAACGCTTTTTTGCCAGGTAATTGATTTCCATGAGTGAAATTGCTTCTTCAATCTTTTCCCGATCTGATGATTTGAGATTTCCAAGCCAGCCTGAGTAGGGGTGTCTTCCAAGCGCCACCAATTCAAGTACTGACAGATTGAGCGATTCCGGACGTCCTGTAAGCACAACACTTATTTTTTTCGCGATCTCCTTAGCCGGTAGTTCTTCAATTTGGTCACCGGTCAGAAACACTTTCCCTGATAATTTCGGCTGGAGACCACAGATGGTACGAATAAGCGTTGATTTGCCCACTCCATTCTGTCCTACCAAACCAATTAACTGACCATGATCCAGAGACAGATTTATTTCTTCCATCAGCTTTTTACCCGGAGGATATCCAATACCAAGATTTGATATGTCTAATAGTGCCATCAGAATCTATAGTTAAGATTAGATCGTCGCAAAATCAGCCAGATTACGAATGGGGCCCCAAACAACGAAGTGATCGCATTAATAGGAAGGGTTTCATCCATTCCGGGTAGCTGAGCGATGATATCAAAAAAGAGCAGCATAATTCCACCGAGGAGAATAACCAATGGCGTGAGTAGAAGGTGGTTGCCGGTATTGAATAACATTCGTGCAATATGCGGTACAGCTAATCCAATGAAAGCAATGGGGCCACAAAAAGCAGTCACTGTTCCTGCCAGCAAGCTGGTATTGATGATAATTAGCATACGTGCTTGCTTTAAATTCAAACCGAGTGATTCGGCATAGTTTTCTCCAAGCAAGAGCGCATTCAGAGGCTTGGAAAGTAGAAAGGAAAACAATAGTGATAATAAGATGACTGGTAGCATCACATAAAGCTCGTTCCATGAAAGACTACCCAGGCTACCGAATGTCCAGATCACATAAGCCTGAATATTTTCAGCCTGACTAAAGTATTGAAGTATGCTCACGATAGCACTTACAGCTGAGCCAAACATTAGCCCGATGATGAGCAAAGAAATTCCTGACCGGATACGGAAGGAAGCAATTAATACGATGGATAGAACCGTAAATGAGCCGAGCCCAGATGCGCCAACAAGCAACCAGCTTCGTCCAAGTCCGGTCATTTCTAAAAACCCACCCAGCCACACCCCCAGGAAAATGACCAGTGCCACTCCCAGACCAGCACCTGAGCTGATTCCTAAAATAAATGGTCCGGCTAATGGGTTTCTAAATAGTGTCTGCATTTGCAAACCACTGATTGCTAAGGCACTTCCGGCAAGAATGGAGGTGACAGCTTTTGGAATGCGAAAATTATGGATGATGTTGTCCCAAACCTGATTATCAGTATTGCTAAAAAAATAATTCCAGATGTAACCAAACGGAATATTCACTGAACCAATTGAGATACTCAGAACAAATCCCATAGCAAGTAGAATTAGGAGTAATAAGAATACTCCTTTCCACTTTTTTCGCGATTCATCTAATTGAGATTCAATCATGGCAGCTTCTCGAAGTAAACCGTTTCGTAATCAGGGAGCAACTCAGGATGCAAAATTTTAATCAAGTCTGATAAAACCAGATCAGGCCTGGAGTACCCGGATTCGAAAAAGTCATATCCCCCATTCGGACCTATTTTTTTGCTATAGTTATATACCTGATCATTGGAGAATGCCCTAAAGTCTGCGTATCTGCTTTCCTGGCTGATCAGTTCATTTCTGGAATTCAGGGTCGATGTGCCGATCCACACATCAGCATTATGCGCCTTTTCGTAAACTACTTCAAAGCTCAATTCCAACCAGCCGGAGGTGGTATCAGCATCCCACAAATATTCACCGCCCGCGTTTCGATAAAAGGTAGCGGCCCAGTTGTTCCCACCGGGCAAAAACCAGGTGTCTCCGTAAACCACTCCGCTAAGAATAGAGGGCCTTTCCTCTACTTCCGAGGCAAGTTTCTGCATCTGTAAGTATTCCTCTTCGATGGCTTCAAAAATGGAGTCAGCCTCAGCTTCTTTATTGAGCAGTGCTCCAAAAAACCGGATCCATTCTGCACGCCCAAGAGGGGACTGCTCTAAAAAATCTGAATTATAATAAACCGGAATTCCGGCCTCTTGGATTTTGTCCAACACCCTTGATTCACCCCCCATATCAAAAGCAACCACTGCGTCCGGGTTTACGCCCAGGAGCAATTCCATATTGATTTTCCCGTCAGGGCCAAGATCTGTGATTAAGCCTTTTTCTCCACGATCAATAAATGTCTCAGAACTTATGTATTTAAGGTTTGGAAACCCAACGACTTTATCGGCAGCACCCAGCATTTCAATGTAGGGGAGATGGGAAGTGGAAGTAACAACCAACCGCTCGATAGGGGATTCCAGCGAATATGAGATTGAATTCTCCGCTTTAGGCCAGGGTTCATCTACGACCAGCAGCTTTTTCCCTTCTTTTAGCTCAAAATGAAAGCCTTTGGCATATTTAGTCTGCCGCGTGTTCTCATATCCGGATTCTTCTCTAATGGGACCGCAAGCCACAAAAAGCAGGATAAAAATGAGGCTAATTTCTTTCATACACTCAAAAGTAGCTGATCAAAACGAAGTTGGTTAATATTGCGATGATATTGGTTCCGGTGCTGATGACAACAGCATTGGATTAAAATGGGAATCCCGTGACTAACATGGTTAGAAATCGGGAGCTGTCCCCGCAACTGTAAGTCCATATCTAGGGTTTTGGCCTGATCTAAGTCCACTGTTCCGCTCCGGCGGAATGGGAAGGAAGCCAAAACCGGACAAGCCAGGAGACCTGCCATATCATTTTTTAAACATTCTAGCTTCGGGTGAAAGCAGAGGAAGGGGGTTACTCCATTCTTTCTTACGAGGCTCATAGTGACTAAAATTTCTATGAGAAAAACACAATTAATCATTGCATTATTATGCACGGGCTGGACTGTCAAGGCACAGGACACCCTCAAGACCGTCCAATTGGACGAAGTGGTAGTGACAGGTACCAAATCAGAAATTTCTGTTGAAAAATCCGGGAAATCCATTTTTAAAATCACACGAAAGGATATTGAGCAAAGCACCTCAAGATCTGTTGCTGACCTGCTCAATGAGGTTCCGGGTGTTCAGATGGATGGCAACTTTGGTCCGCTTGGAACTAATGTTGATTATTTCGTTCGTGGAGCAAGAAGCAAAAGCACATTGATTTTGATCGACGGGGTTCCTTTCAATGACGCTTCCGGGATTGATCAAACCTACGATCTCAGGTTGCTGGATCTGGATCAGGTGGAGTCCATTGAGATACTAAAAGGAGGTTTAAGTACGCTTTATGGTACGGGAGCTGCCGCGGGAGTTATCAATATCAGTCTCAAACAGGCTTCAAAAGATCAGCTTTCAGGAAATGTGGGAGCAAGCTATGGTAGCTTCAATACCTTTCAGTCCAATGCTGGCGTATCGGGAACGCAGGGCAATTCTTCGTTTGTCTTCAATGGAGGGTATAAAAAATCGAATGGATTTTCTGCTGCGAAAGATGAGGATGAAAGTGGAAGTTTTGATGATGATGGGTTCGAAGGTTTCAATCTGCTGGGTAAGTATGATATTGATTTTACTGAGCGATTTTCACTTGGGGTCACGGTTTCCTATGATTTCTTCGAGACCGATTTCGACGCAAGTGCATTCGCTGATTCGGAGACAAATTTTTCCGAATACCGCCAGCTGAGAGGAGGAATCAGGCCGTCATACAGATGGGAAGGTGGAAACATTCAAGGCAAAATCTTCATCAATAAACTCGACCGTTTCTTCCTGACAGATTTTGGACTTTCAGACTATGATGCAAAAAGCCATCAGGCGGATGTGGTCATCAATCAAAATTTATCTGATCAAATCAAGTTGATTGGAGGAGCAAACTATCAGCGTTTTCAATATGCTGAGCAGCCTGATTTTGAAACTTTTGATTTCAATATGTTCGATCCGTATGCAACTGTCATCTATGATATTTCAAATCTTTCAGTTCAGCTTGGAGGGCGATTGAACATCCATAGTGATTACGGTGAAAATTTTGTTTGGAATGTAAATCCGTCATACCTGCTTCAAACGGAGGCGGTCAATGTCAAAGTGTTTGGTTCGTATGCAACCGCTTTCATTGCACCATCATTAACACAACTCTATGGACCTTTTGGAGCAAATCCTGATCTATCTCCTGAAGAATCTCAATCTGCCGAAGGAGGTTTTTCTCTTCTGGGTGAAAAGCTCAGGTCGGATATTGTCTACTTCTATCGTAAAGATGAAAATTTGATCATCTACAATTCAGAATTTCAATATGCCAATGCAGATGGTGTAATTGAAACGGATGGAGTAGAGGTAAGTGGTGAATACGAATTCAATGATCAGATAAGCTGGTCAGCCAACTATACCTACACACGAAGGTTGAATAATGAGACTGCCTACCGTATCCCGACCCATAAGTTAGGAACTTCCATTACTATTCGTCCTATGGAAAACTTATCCACTCGGTTGAGTTACCTATATACTGGAGATCGTGCGCTTCAGTATTTTGATAGTAACACTTTCGAGACCGTACAAGTGAATGGAGAAGCATTTGGTTTGCTGGATTTCAAGACTTCATATGCTTTCAACAGGTTCAGACTTTCAGCTGCGGTAAATAATATCCTCGATGAAGATTATGTGGCTATAGCAGGGTATAATGCGGCTGGTCGGAACTATAATGTAAGTCTGAATTATAGCTTTTAAATACTAAAAAGCTCATCCACAGCTTTACGAACAGATAATTTCTGGGAGGAGATCAGCTCCTCCCTTTTTTTGATTTCTGCTTTGATATTCTGCTGAGCATAAAAATCCTCTTCCAATCTGGCATGAAGGCGTTCATGAAACCATTTGATCAATTGGCGTTTTCGGTTCTCATCAAACCATCCGTTGGATTTCGTTTGCGTCTCATATTTCTCAATTTCACTCCAGGATTCTTCAATTCCTGTTTTTTCGATTGCTGAGCATAAGCCCACAGGTACCGTCCAGTCAGCTTCATTGGGGGGAAACAGATGAACAGCGTTTGCATATTCTTTTTTGGCTTTTTTTGCTGCCTCCAGATTGTTTCCATCTGATTTATTGATAAGGATGTGGTCGGCCATTTCCATGATGCCCCGTTTGATACCTTGAAGCTCATCGCCACCACCAGCTAGCATGAGAAGTAAGAAATAATCAACCATGTCTTTGACAACCGTCTCGCTTTGGCCCACGCCCACGGTCTCAACTATGATGATCTCAAACCCGGCCGCTTCACAGATTAAAATAGTCTCTCGTGTACTCGATGCAACTCCACCCAGACTAGATCCGGATGCAGAAGGTCGAATGAAGGCATTAGGATCTCGTGACAATTCATCCATCCGGGTTTTATCACCAAGAATACTGCCTCTGGTTCGGTTGCTACTTGGGTCAATGGAAAGGACGGCCACCTTCTTTCCTTTGCTCGTCAGCATTTTACCGAATGCTTCAATGAAGGTGCTTTTTCCCACGCCGGGAACACCCGTAATGCCAATTCTGAGGCTTTTATTGCCGGTTCCTGTAATCTTATCAATTAGCTCAGCACTGAGCTTACGGTCATCTGCTCGCTTGCTCTCTACCAACGTAATAGCCTTGCTCAGAAAAACCCTGTTTCCTTGTGATAGTCCATCTATTAAGTCTTGTAGATGAATATCAGGTGTTCGCCGAAAAGTTGAATCCATAAGACGATTAAGTCAGTTTTTATTGCGTAATTTGAAGAAAAAATTGAACTCTTCTAATAGAACAATTGTGATCGTTAGTGTAAAATGCTTTAATTGCATATATAATCTTAACTGACTAACTCACCAACGAATAGACAATGTTTAGAAGATTCTGGCGGGATGTAATCCTGGGAACGTTTTTTATAATCGCGCTGATGGCCACTTTTACATTGGTATCAGCATTTAAGGTCTTTGACATATTTGATCCAATTGGAGATGCTTTTGGGGACATGGAGTTTACAGACATCTATTTTTCCCAATTGCTGGATGATCCCATTGCAGACGAACGAGTTGTTCTTGTGAATATGGGGTTAGAGTCTCGGGCTGGAATTGCCATGATGATCGACTCAATTAGCCAACATAATCCGGCTGTGATCGGGGTGGATTCTTTCTTCGATTTACCGAAAGAAGATACACTGGGGGACATGATGTTGATGGAGGCGCTTGGACGTGTAGAAAATCTAGTGATGGTTACTCAACTACTTCCAGATCCTGAAACTTTGGAAATTGATGATTCTATAAGGACTTCACATCCAATGTTTACATGGAATTCGGATTCGGCTTTTGCAAATCTTATTACTGATGCGGATGTTCAGGAAGATTTGAAGATGTGTCGTGAATTCTTTCCTCAATTAGAGGATGTTTCCGGAAAGAATCATATTGCACTTGGAGTGAAACTGGCATCATATTATGATGCTGAGAAAGCTCAAAAATTTCTTGACCGGGGAAATGAAGTGGAGGTGATTAATTACAGAGGGAATGTAATTGATTATGGCGCAACCAAATTTGGGAATAAATACTATGCACTGGATGTAGGAGATGTTTTTGGTGGGAATTACGTGCCAGATATTATTACAGATAAGGTTGTGATTTTCTGCTTTTTAGGAGAATATCTAGGGGATAGAGAAAATTTTGAAGATAAATTCTTCACTCCGCTTAATGAAGAATACATCGGTCGTGCTTTCCCTGACATGTATGGAGGAGTGATCCACGCGAATATTGTTTCCATGATTTTGAATGAAGACTATATCTTTTATTTAAAAGAATGGCAGAAAATAACAGTCGCTTTTGTTATTCTTTTCTTAAATATCATGGCTTTTTCATGGATATATAAGAAGCTGCCAAAATGGTACGATGGTATCACGAAGCTCATCCAGTTAGTCGAATTTGTGGGGATTGTTTATATCATGATTTACTTCATGGATATATTTAGTTTCAAATTGGATCTTACATTGTTATTATTTGCTGTTGCCCTATCGGGCGATGGTCTAGAGGTCTTCTACGGAGTAGTGAAAAACTCACTTTCCAAAGAAGGAAGAAAAGAATTGTTTAGAGTATCACGAATATAAATTTTAAAAACGCCAAATATTATTGGAACTATTATGAGAAAGTTTGTTTCTATCGCTATCACAATCATGCTTGTATTCTGCGTTGGATTTGCCAACGGACAAGGATACACATTTAGAGTATTGGCTAATAAAGGCCAGAACCAAGTTAAAAAAGAAGGTGCTACCTCGGCAGTTTCACTTAAAACCGGTGCTACACTTAGCGAAGGTGATGAGTTGATTGCTTCACAAGGTGCTTACATCGGTTTGATGCACAAATCCGGTAAAACGCTAGAGGTAAGAACACCGGGAACTAAAAAAGTATCTGACTTAGCTAAAATGGTAAACACCAAGTCTGCAAGTGTTTCTAGCAGATATGCCAAATTCTTAGCTGAAAAGATGAATGAGAAAGACGAGCCAAACTACAGAGCTCGATTAAATGCTACAGGAGCGGTTTCCAGAGCGCTTGCTGGAGATGAGCAGATTCAGGTATTGATTCCTGCCGAAGATGCAAGTGTACTTGGAGATAAAGCAATCCTAAACTGGGATACTCCTGAAGGAATGGAAGAAAATACATTCATCGTAACAGTGAAAAATATTTTCGATGAGGAGATCATGAAGGAAGAAGTTTCCGGAAATGCCATAACCCTTGATTTCACAGCGGATCAAATGAAGAATGAGGAAGGCCTTTGGATCATCAATGTGAAGGCTAAAGAAAACACCGATGTGACTTCCGGAGATATCGCAATTAAGCGACCTGATAATCCTGGTCAGTACGAAGAGAGCCTTGGAACTCTTAAGTCTGAGGTAGATGAGGACAGCCCGCTTAATAAAGTGATCTATGCTTCTTACTACGAGGAAAACGGATTGATTGTAGATGCTTTGACAGCTATTGAAGAGGCAATCCAGATGAATCCTGAAGTGGAAGACTTCAAAATCCTGAAAAAGGACATCATTGAGAGAAACGGAATTAAAGTTTATAAAGAAGAAGAAGGGGAGTAACCTTCAGGCTTCTTATAGAACAAATTTTCAGAAACCCTGGTCCGGATGGATCAGGGTTTTTTGTTTTTGTTTCGAGTCTCAAACAAATTAATAGTGATGTTTTGTAGCACTCGTTGCAAAGGAGGGCCAGTTAGACAAATAGACATACTATAAATGATAAATAGTAGAGTTGAATTAAGCATAGGTAATAGAAATCTTGGACTAATAACATTTGTAACAACAGGCGCTGTAACACTTACATATGTTATGCTTAGTCCTTCTTTAATTTCCTATATAGTCTCATTTTTTGTGATTTTACTTAATGCTTTTCAGTTACGAATGACCAATTACATTTATTTGATTGAGGGATGCTTGGAGATCGAAAATGCGTTCAAGAAAAACAAAAAAAGAATATCTCTGCAGTTGTGAAGGTATCGCCAATTATCAGAAACTTATTTAGAATTCATTTCTCTGATAATAGTTCATTTATCTTCTGGGGTAAGTCCATGCATGATATTAGAGAGAAGCTTTCCATTCCCTCAAAGTCACCCTTGGACTGAGATTCGGGTTAGCGGACTCTGGTGAAATAGAAATGAATCTCTTTGTCGCGAAAGTTATTTCCGAGACAATACTGCGTTAACACAAATAAAGCGATCCTCCCTCTGTTGCGGAAGTTACTTCTGTGACAATAAGTTAGGACAATTGAAGTTTGTAGATGTTGAAATAAATTCAGCATGACTTAGCATTTTTTGCTAGTTGCTCTTAATTAGAAAGTCACTCTGAACCCTGGCCTACAGAATTGATTTACCTCAATTACATTCAGTAACATTCTAGGTAAACAAAAAGGACACCCTCAGGTGCCCTTTCAAAATCTTAAATTTCCATAACCTTAATCCAATCCGATCATCACGAATGGTCCCCAGTAGATCGGGTCTCGGTATTCATTTCGAATCTCTTTCTTCGCATCGATAAAGGATTGACGTTTGTTTCCTGTCTCAATCCACTTTCTGTAGAATTTCACCATGAGTTGCTGTGTGGCCTCATCACTTACTTTGAAGAGCGACATGATAATCGTACGTGCACCGGCCACCAGGAATGCCCGTTGAAGACCGTAAACACCTTCCCCGGCTTGCACTTCACCCAGTCCTGTCTCACATGCGGAAAGCACCACAAGGTCTGTTTGATCCAAGGAAAGGTTCATCGCTTCATAGGCAGTTAGGATACCATTATCCACATTGTAATTGAACTGGGTTTGGTTCAGAATATCACCTGCTCCGGCAAGCAGCAAGCCTGTTTTAAGAAGCGGGTTATCATAAGCTGCGTTCTCATTATACTCCTGGTCGGAAGCATCCGCTTTTGCGGCTTCTTTAAAGAATCCGTGAGTGGCGACATGGAACACACGAGGGTTGGATACCTCTTTAATGGATGCTTCACTGGCTTTAATCTCGGTGAATTTATCTGTAGTCCAGCCTTTTCTATCCAATAGGTCATCCAGTTCCTCAATCTCAGCTTTTGTGCCCGGTAGAGGAGAGACCACCTCCGCTGTGGCACGGGTCAGTCCCGAAGTAGCGAGCGGCTGACCAGGTTGAGTCTGAAGATAGAACTGCGGATTTCCAAACATCATCGCATATTGCTTTTCAGCAACCACTTTGGTTTGGATCTTATTCAGGAATAAGTCTTTGGTGTTACTGATCAATAGAATGTTGGAGTTGTCCAGCACATACCTGCCATCAGGTGTAGGGATTGCTTCCAGGTTGATCTGGTTGTAGACACCATCCGGAGACAGGTACAATGTGGCTACCGCACCGATTTGTTCGGCAATAGGTGCCCAGAACTGCTCATAGGAATACTTATCTTCAACTTTGTATTTGATACTGTTACGGTAGAATTTGAGGTATCTGCTCTCAAGTTCTTCACCATTATCCAGTAATATCATTCTAGGCTCTGACCTCTTGTCTCCCTGAACATAAAGCAGTGCGTACATGACCGAATCAGTAAACACATGGTCAAACACTCGGAAACGCACCATTTCGATTGCAACTTCATTTTCACCGAGTGCACTTTTTACATTTTCCCATGTTACCGTTCTACTATCTGCACTTTGGGCGAAGATTTCGGACTTCAAACTGATGTTTTTCTCCAGTAATTCAACTTTCTGCGAGAGTGCTGCAACGTCTATCCCATTGTCTATCAGATCCTGCTGACTCATAGAGAGTGCCGCAGTGAGAAGCTCTTTATCATCGATCCAACTGGAATACATCTGTTTAAGCTCTTCATCATTGCTATTCATGATTCGCTGACGAACTTTAATGGACGAGTTAAGCAAAAGTGCCTTAGTTAATAGGGCGTTGTTGTACAGCTCCCCGATATATTTGGAGCTTCTGTTTCTGCTGACAATCAGGGTATTATAATATTCATAATCACCTTTGATTGTATTCCAGAACTTCGCTTTTTCACGTTCACTCAAAGCAGGAAAGTACTCCTGGATGAAGTTTTTGTAGTTGGCGAGCACCTCCTCCATTTCATCCTGAGCTCCTTTATAATCAGCCTGCATAAAGTACGTTTTGCTCAGCTTCGATTTTACCTTTACATATTCCGGGTGTGTATCGTTAAATACCCTTTTGTATTGTTTTTGGGCATCTTCATAATAATCCTTTGCCTTCGAGTAGTTCTTTTGTTTATAGAAAATGTCTCCTTTTAGCACAAGCGCTGTAGCCGCGTTGATGTTGTTTCGCTTACCGATTTTGTTTTTCCAGATGCTTTCAGCCTGATTTAAATAAGTGAAGGCAAGCGAATAGTTTCCTTCTGCTATATTGGCAATCGCCATATTCTTAAGAATCTCAGCATACGTAGGGTTATTAGAGCCTAACTTCTTACCAATAATCTTTTCTGCTTCCTGGAATAGTGATTGAATCTGGGTCAGTGGCTTATCCTGATAGAAGTACACCAATGCCAGCTTGGATGTGGAATTACCTACGTCTACATGCTCCGGTCCGAATTTGTCTTTTTGAATTCTGATTGAGTTCTTCAATAGTGTTTCTGCTTTGTCATAATCACCTATTGTGGTGTAGACATCTGCTAGTCTCAACATTGATGGCACTATTTTCGAAGAGTTCTCCCCGAAAATAGAGGTGGCAATCGTATTGGCTTTTCTGGCTTGTTGCTCAGCAGCAGTATAATCACCTTTGATCAGGTTCAACTTTGCATTTGCAACTAAGGTTTGATTGAGGTGACGACTATTGCTTCCAAACTGTGCGGTCTTTTCTTTCAATGACGCTGTTAATAAATCAGTGGCATCAGAATACCGTCCGATATTCGTGTAGAGCGCACCCAAATCGTCCTGATAGCTCAGTCCGGTCACATCGGTTGTGAGTGCTCCTTCTTCTCTCAGGTCCTCTGAATCATAGATGTGATCTTCCGCTGCATCGTACTCGCCTTTAATGGATAGAAGCTTGGCTTTTGTAATAAAAGCAGAGGACAGGTAGCTTTTTGCCTCGGCAGTTTTGGTATCTTCCATGATCTTAATTGCTTCTTCCAGGTTTTGAGTAGCTTTCTCATACTCCCCAATGTTTATCTGAAGCCCGGCAATTTTCTCTAACTCTTTCCCATATTCAATGTCAAGGTTGTCGTATTTAACACGTGCAGCGAGTAGAGCGTCATCCAAAATATCTGATGCCTTAGCGTAGTTGTCTGTTTCCTCATAAAACTTAGCGAGGTGGTTCATGATGTCTAAATAGTCCACATGACCCTTGGTAATTTCAGGCTCTACGATCGCATGAAAGCTATTATCATAAATCTCTTTCGCCTCGGTAAACTTGTCAGTGAAATCCACATAATAATTAGCAATTTTTGTTTGGGTGAGGTGATACTCGGGAGCATCTGTACCAAGCAAAAACTCTTTAATCCGTAATATTTCCGTGTCGTATGCTTCGGTATTTTTGTGTTGTCCTGCATACAGCGACACTTTCTTTGCTAACTCCAACAATTCGATACGCTCGGAATGAAATTCGGGAATGGTAGGACTCGCCAGCATTTCGTTGATTGCATTTTCCATCTTTTTGATGTCCTGGTCCGCCAGATCAAATGTAAGATTCATCTTGTCTTCTGCCAGGTTGAAAATACTTGTTTTGTCAAACTCCCTCAGTGATTTCTTAAAATCCGCAGAAACGATCTTAAGCTTCGCACCTTTATCACTTTGGTAAAGGGCTCGCATTAAATTCGCCTGCATGGTCATTACAGCGTTGTGCGAGTACTGGTATTTTCGAATAGCCTGAACATAAGCATCTTCATAGAGCTTTGCTTGTGCATCCACAGCCAAGCCATTTTCTTCTAACAGTTTGGCATTTAAGAAAGCATTTCTAGCCCAAAGAAGGTGGGTTTTTTTGAGATTTTCGTCCACCCAGCGGAGGTTGGTGATGAAAGCTGAGTCTGCCGACTGATAGTCACCCATCATTCGAAATGAATTCGCTTTTACAATCATCATTTTAGCGAACTCTTCTTTCCGCTCTTCTATTTGATCCTTATCGCCTTCGGTGGACATAGCTCTTGATAAGTAGTAGTCAGTCTGGCTGTCTACTAGTTTGATTGCCTTACTATAGAACCCTTTTCCGGAGAGCACTTGCGCACGCTGCACATCCAGTACAGCTTTGATGTCTTCAATCAGTGATCCTGATGCCTCGAAGGCTTGAGTCGCCTTGTCGATAAATTCACTCGCAAGTTGGTAATTACCATAGGAGATTAGTACTCCGGAGGCTTCCATGAGAATGAATCCATGTTCAGCGCTTTCTACACCATTTACTTCTTCGCTCATCGCAATACCCTCTTCCAATGGCTTCATCACACTTACCAGCTCCCCAAGACCCACATTAATCTTGGCTTCTTTTATAAGTCCAATGGCATTAAATGGGTTATTATAGCTCAGACTTTTAGTCGCTTTCTTCTTGAGCTTCTCTATTTGTTTTCTGGCCGAGGAGTAGTCTCCATCTTCGTACTCTTCATCAGCTTTTTCAATGTATTTCTGATATTGTGCATTTGTAATGGTGAAGCATAGCATCAGCACTACCACCATGGCGGATTGGAAGTATTTCATTCTTAATTGGATTTTCTTACGATTAAAGTTATTGAAAAGCAGGAACTATCAGGTCATCAGCTTGTTAAGAATTTTAATTGCTGCTTTTGAAATAATGGTTCCCGGTCCAAAAATGTCAGTAACGCCTTTATCAAGCAGTTCTTGATGGTCACTTTCCGGTATTATTCCTCCGGCAACTACCAAAATATCTTCTCTGCCTTGTTTTTTAAGTTCTTCGATCAGCTCAGGAATAAGTGTGGTATGGCCTCCTGCCAATGAAGAAGCCCCAACCAGGTGCACATCATTTTCTATTGCCTGCTTTGCAACCTCTTCCGGAGTTTGAAACAAAGGACCGATATCTACATCAAAACCCAGGTCGGCGAATGAGGTGGCAATTACTTTTGCACCTCTATCATGTCCATCCTGTCCCATCTTAGCGATCATGATTCGGGGACGTCTTCCATCAAACTCTTCAAACTTATCCGATAGTTCTAATGCCTTTTTGAAGTCTTCGTTATTTTTAATTGCTGATGAATACACACCTGAGATTGTTCGATTTGTGGCCTGAAATCTACCAAAAACATTTTCCATGGCGAGAGAAATTTCTCCCAAGGTAGCTCGCTCCCTTGCTGCTTCAATAGCTAGTTCGAGTAGGTTTCCATCATTTCTGGCTCCTTCTTCAAGTTTTGAAAGGCATTCCTGCACCTTCTTTTCATCCCGATCAGATTTGATTCGATTGATTCGGTCGATTTGCTTCTTGCGAACTTCATTGTTATCCACTACCAACAATTCAATCTCCGTTTTTTCATCGGTGATGAATTTATTAACTCCTATGATAGATTCTTCACCAGAATCAATTCGGGCTTGCTTCTGCGCGGCAGCCTCTTCGATTTTCATTTTAGGATATCCCGCCTCGATTGCTTTAGACATCCCACCCATCTCTTCTACCTCCTGAATAATTTCCCAGCTTTTTTCAATCAGGTCGTTGGTAAGCTTCTCCACATGTTTCGACCCGCCCATCGGATCTACCACATTTGTAATGTTGGTTTCCTCTTGTAAGTAAATCTGCGTATTACGAGCAATTTTAGCTGAAAAGTCAGTCGGCAAAGCAATGGCTTCATCCAATGCATTGGTATGTAATGATTGGGTATGTCCTAAAGCTGCAGCAAGTGCTTCAATGGTGGTTCTGGCCACATTGTTATAAGGATCTTGTGCTGTTAGGCTATAGCCGGAGGTTTGACTATGTGTTCTCAATGCCATGGATTTTTCATTCTTTGGGTCAAAGTCTTTTATGATCCTGGCCCACAGCACCCTTGCAGCTCTCATTTTGGCAATCTCTGTAAAGAAATTCATACCGATACCCCAGAAGAAAGACAGCCGTGGTGCGAATGAATCAATATCTATTCCGGCAGCAATTCCTGTTCTCACATATTCCAATCCATCTGCGAGAGTAAAAGCCATTTCCAGTTCTGCAGTTGCTCCAGCTTCATGCATGTGATACCCGCTGATACTGATGGAATTGAATTTTGGCATGCGTCGGGAGGTAAATTCGAAGATGTCTGCAATGATCCTCATCGATTGAGTAGGAGGATAGATGTACGTATTGCGTACCATAAACTCCTTGAGGATGTCATTCTGGATGGTGCCAGTAAGCATTTCCGGGGAAACGCCCTGTTCCTCAGCAGCCACAATGTAAAAAGCCATGACAGGGATGACTGCTCCATTCATGGTCATGGAAACAGACATTTTATCCAGAGGTATCTGATCGAAGAGGATTTTCATATCCTCAACCGAGTCAATAGCCACTCCGGCCTTTCCTACATCACCTTTTACTCGTGGATTGTCACTGTCATATCCGCGGTGAGTAGCCAGGTCAAACGCCACTGATAAACCCTTCTGGCCTGCAGCAAGGTTTCTTCTATAAAATGCATTTGATTCTTCTGCGGTACTGAATCCAGCATATTGACGGATAGTCCAGGGTCTGGAGGTATACATTGTCGCATATGGACCTCTCAAAAATGGAGGGGTTCCTGCTGAAAAACCATCCTGAATAAACTTCTCTTTTCCCATTATTTCAGCTTTTCTTTTACACCATTTATGATTTTGTCTGTGAGTACCTCTATATAAAAGGAACCGCCACATTGATCTGAATATTCTTCAATTCCACTTTCTTCCCGAATAAGATTACCGGTATTCCTGCTAATCCTTGGATCACCAATTGCCGTGGTAAAGTCAACCGAATGACTACCCCCTAAAATGCTGGCCAGACCCGCTGTGGTGTTTAGGAACCATTGGTGTTCATCTGATTGATGTCGGGGGATGTGAGTGTGGATATGCGTGTTTTTATTGCCTTGATCATTCACCAGAAACCTTAAAGCTCTGACGGTTGCAATTTCCAGAAAGAAATCCGGGAAGGCATTTCTAAAAATGTATTCTGCTCTTTCGGAATCAAGTATTTCCAGAAGCTGTTTGACAGGATCATCGGCTTCTTTTATAAGCTGACAGTTGCCTTCAGGCATGATCATCATTCCGGAAAGGCCTTTAGCGTTGATTTTTCTTTCTGAGCGGATTGAGACATCACAGATGGTTTCATCAACTTCTTTCAGGGCACCCTCTATTAGGTCCGCATCTTCAATCGAAAGAATCACACCATCACACCCTCCCATCAGCGCGTTCAGAATTTGCTCGTTGGTCTTCTTTATATCCTCCGCGACTTTTACTTCCTCATACAATTTCCATCGATGTGGTTTTAGCCCGGAGAAAAAATCCGTCAGGTAATGAAGTCCTGATAAATCAGTCTGATCATAATAGGCTTCCAGGTTGATGCCGGCATTGTTTTCCCATATCAATTGCTCATCCGGATCACCTCCTTTCAACTGCTTTTCAGCCAGCTTTTTCCATTGTCCTTTATTGATTTTAGGAAATATATCAAGGTTTAAATCTTTCAAAATATTCTCTCTTTGCGATGATTGTTTTACGAAATTAGACCAGAAAAGGGATGTTTAGAAAAATTGTATTTTTCAAAGAATTTTCAATTGAAAATGCCATTATATGAACATATGAAACCATTTGAAAAAGTCAAGGGCAAAATCCATTTTTTTATGAAAAAAAAATCAAACATATTTGATGCCCTTTCAGAAAAAAAGGGTCACCTAAGCCAAAGTAATAAACCACTAATAACGCTAATCGAAAATGCACGATTTAATATGGAAAAACTGCCTTGAGTACATAAAAGAGCGTATTCCCAACCAAAGCTTCAGTACATGGTTTGAGCCCATAAACCCCTTAAAGACAGAGGGTAACGTTCTTACGATTCAAGTCCCGAGTCAGTTTTTCTACGAGTGGTTGGAAGAACACTACGTGCATATCCTGAAAGAGGCAATTGCCAAAGAGATGGGAGAGGAGGCAAGATTGGAATATTCTGTTGTCGTGGAAAACGAGGATTCCAAGAAATCCAGTGCCACTCCCCTGAAAATCAACAACCTAGCAGATCGTAATGGAAGTAATGGTAAGGGGTTGAATACTGCATTTATCGATGATCTCAAGAGTGAAAATAATTTAAACCCTACTTATACATTTGAGAACTTCATAGAAGGTGATTGTAACCGACTTGGCCGTTCTGCAGGATATGCAGTTGCTAAGAAACCGGGAATCACTTCATTTAATCCATTGATGATTTATGGTGGAGTGGGTTTAGGGAAGACACATCTGGTTCAGGCGATTGGCAACCACATTAAAAAAGACGATCCGTCTAAGAAAATTATTTATGTAGCTTCTGAAAAGTTTACAAATCAATTTATTGATTCGTTAAAGAACAATAACGTACAAAGCTTCATCTCTTACTACCGGGGTGTTGACATTCTTATTTTAGATGACGTACAGTTTCTAAGAGACAAAGAGAAAACACAAGAGATTTTCTTTCACATATTCAATCATCTGCACCAATCCGGTAAGCAGATTGTAATGACCAGTGACTGTGCACCGAAGGACTTGAAAGGCTTACAAGAGCGTTTAGTTTCCAGATTTAAATGGGGACTTACTGCGGATCTTCAGCAGCCGGCTTTTGAGACGAGAATGGCTATCATTCAGCGAAAGATTCAGGAAGATGGGATTCATATTCCTGAGGAGGTGATTGAGTATATCGCTTATACGGTAGATACCAATATTCGTGAACTGGAGGGAGTGGTCGTTTCATTGATCGCACATGCTTCGCTGATGCGAGTAGAGGTGGATCTTGAGTTGGCCAAGAAAGTGCTCAAAAACATCGTAAAAGAAATTGATTCTGAAGTAGGTATTGACTACATACAAAAAACTGTATCGGAATATTTCCATGTTGGTCAGGATGACCTAAAAGCCAAGACACGAAAAAAAGAAATTGTCATTGCTCGTCAGGTAGCTATGTACTTTTCTAAAGATTATACCAATCACTCCCTGAAATCAATAGGGTATCATTTTGGAGGACGAGACCATAGCACAGTTATCCATGCCCTTCAATCAGTCAATGATATGATGGATACGGATTCCAAATTCCGGTATTCAGTGGATGAGTTAAAGAAGAAACTTAAAATGCGTACTGCCTAACGTCTAAACGGGTAGTACACCTTTCTTCCTCTTTCATCTATACCTATTACATCGAATCTTCCACGGATGTTTGACAATACGTTGGCCAATTCTTCCGGCTTATCGATGGATCGGTTATTTATTTGAGTGATGATGAACCCTTTTGGAATACCCAATCCGGCAAAGAATCCATTGGATTTATAGTCAACGACTTTCACTCCGCTACTGATACCGAGCAGGTCTTTTTCCACTTTGGGTACGCTTTCAAAGTTCGCATCCAGGTCCTCTGAGTAATAGATATCTCTTTTTATGATGCTGGTGGTACCTTCTCTGTTTGTCAGCACCATTTCCCTGCTAATCATCTCACTATCCCTTTGTGCCACCACATTTAGCTTGTCACCCGGATAACTTTTTGCAATGAGCTCCTCAAGTGTTGCTTTATTTGAAATCTGCTTACCATTTATTTTTCTGATCACATCTCGTTTTTTCAATCCTGCCTTATCTGCCGCACTTTCATCTTTTACCTCCGCAACAATCACCCCATCCAAATCTTCTATTCCGATGCGTGAAGCCAGCTCACTATCGATATCGATAAACTCAGCTCCCGTAAAAGCTTTTTGGACCTCACCATACTTTACTAAATCATTGAACACCTTCTTGACAATATTCACAGGTATAGCGAATCCATATCCGGCATAAGAACCCGTTCTGGAGAGAATGGCGGTATTGATACCGATTAATTTGCCCTGAGCATTTACCAGTGCACCCCCGCTATTTCCAGGATTGATGGCGGCATCTGTTTGGATGAAGCTTTCAATTGGAAATTTGTCTCTCAAAATATTGATGTTTCGTCCTTTTGCACTGACTATTCCGGCTGTCACTGTGGATGTTAGGTTAAATGGGTTCCCTACTGCTAGCACCCATTCACCCACTTTTACTTGTTCAGAATCACCCTTATCAATCACTGGGAGGTCGTTTGAATTAATTTTAACAACTGCCAGGTCGGTGCTTGGATCCCTCCCAACCAGCTCTGCTTCGTAACTCCTCTTTCCTGCGATTACGGTGATTTCATCTGCATCCATAATCACATGATTGTTCGTAACAATGTATCCATCCTGTGAAAAAACCACCCCGGATCCGCTACCTACCCGCTGAGATGATCTGGGCTCAAAAAACCAGTCCATCCATCCTCCGGTTCGATACTCGATCTCACTAAGTGTTTGTATGAACACAACACTTCCGGTGCTTTTTTCGGAAGCTTCAATGAAGTTCTCATTAGGTATCATGGAGGAATAGGAAACTTGCCTCATCTGAGGAGATGGTTCCTCCTTTTCGGTCTGTTGTACTTCTGAGGTTGGCGCATTTTCTTTTTCATCAAGATGGTTGACGATCAGAGCACCACTTATTCCAGCAATCAATCCAACTAAAACTGTTCTTATCGTGTTCATAGCTTTCAAATTCTGATACATGAAGTAAACCGATTCACATCAAAATTTATTCCAAGCGGGTGTTAAAAAATGCAAACTCTTACCTTTGCCGACTGTTCTTTTGAAAAGGCAGGGACGAATTATATGAAGAAACGAAATATTGCCATTCTTGGCTCGACAGGTTCAATCGGAACTCAGGCTCTGGAAGTCATTGAACGACATCCTGAAAATTTTGAAATAGAGGTACTCACTGCTCAGAACAGCGCCGATCTGCTGATTGAGCAAGCATTGAAATACAGACCTAACACGGTGGTTATTGTCAATGAAGACCATTATCAAAAGGTTTTTGATGCGTTGGACCCGCAGGATATTAAAGTTTTTGCTGGGGAGAACGCACTAGCCTCTGTGGTTGAGATGGATTCTATTGATATGGTATTGACGGCCCTGGTGGGTTACTCCGGTCTATTACCAACAATCAGAGCCATCAATGCAGGTAAGACTATTGCACTTGCAAATAAGGAGACCCTGGTGGTTGCAGGAGAGATGATCACGAAGCTCGCTCAGGAGAAGGGGGTTAATATTCTGCCCGTAGATTCGGAACACTCTGCGATTTTTCAATGTATCGTCGGTGAATTTCATAATCCAATCGAAAAACTTACTCTCACTGCATCAGGAGGCCCTTTCAGAGGAAAGAACCGAGAGCTATTGGCATCAGTTACGAAGGAGCAGGCTCTGAAGCACCCAAACTGGGATATGGGCGCAAAGATCACCATTGATTCTGCTACCATGATGAATAAAGGGCTTGAGGTGATTGAAGCGAAGTGGTTATTTGGGGTATCACTTGATCAGATTGAAGTTGTGGTTCACCCTCAGTCAATTATTCACTCCATTGTCCAATTTGAAGATGGCTCCATGAAGGCACAAATGGGTCTGCCGGACATGCGAGTGCCGATTCAGTTTGCAATGACCTATCCGGGCAGATTAAAAGCTGACTACCCAAGATTCGACTTTATGAACTATCCGGAACTCACTTTTGAAAAACCGGATGTCGAAACTTTTCGTAACCTAGGGTTAGCATTTGAAGTTGCAAAGGAGGGAGGTAATCAACCATGTATTTTGAACGCAGCTAATGAAATTGCTGTTCAGGGATTCCTGGAAGATAAGGTTGGGTTCCTCGAGATTTCAGATGTGATTGAAAATTGCCTAAAAAAGGTAAGCTATATTCGCAATCCTGAATTAGAAGATTTTATACAAACAGACAAAGAAACAAGAGCCAAAGCGCTCGAATTGATTAAATAGATGGAGACTTTAATAATGGTAGGGCAGCTTTTACTAGGGCTGTCAATTTTGGTAGGAGTGCATGAGTGGGGACACATGGTGGCTGCAAAGTCATTTGGTATGCGAGTGGAGAAATTTTCAATTGGATTCCCACCAAAGATTTGGGGTAAGCAAATAGGGGAAACAGAATATTCGATTGGAGCTATTCCACTTGGAGGGTTTGTCAAAATCACAGGAATGATCGATGAATCTTTGGATACCAAAACCCTTAATGCCGAACCGGAACCTTACGAATTCAGGGCCAAACCTGCCTGGCAGAGATTGATTGTAATGCTAGGGGGTATTATAGTAAATATAATTGTTGGGGTTATCATTTTCATTGGACTATCAATGGTAAATGGTGAAACGTATCTCCCAAAAGAAGAACTCAACAAGCATGGTATTGTAGCCTACGATTTAGGTCAACAATTAGGTTTCCAAACTGGAGATAAGATTCTTTCTATCAATGGGAGAGATTACGAGAGATTTTCAGACCTATTAAGTGGTGATGTTTTGCTTGGGTCTGACAACTACTTCCTTGTTGATAGAAATGGAGAGCAAATCAAAATCGATTTGCCAAATGATTTTATCGATAGGATATCTGACGGAGGAAAACGAATACCAGTTTTTGAGCCTAGAAGACCATTTTCAATTGGGGAGGTTGTCAAAGGCTCAAATGCTGATATTGCTGGCTTAACTAGTGGTGACAGAATACTGAGTGTGAATAATCAACCATCAAGTTATTTTGATCAGTTTTCTACGATTCTTGATTCCTTACGTGGAGACTCTGTTTCACTTCTAATTGAAAGAGGTAACGCTAAATTGAATTTGAAAGCTAGAGTCACTGAAGAGGGCACTTTAGGTTTTCAAGCCTATCCGGGCTTAAACTTCGTTGAGAGAGACCTTACATTTGGGGAGTCAGTTGTTGTTGGAACTACTCAAGCCTTTTCAGCAATAATCTTAAATGCTAAGGGATTTGGAAAAATGTTTTCGGGAGATATTGATCCACGCAAATCTGTTATGGGGCCATTAGGCATCATGAAACAATTTGGTGGGACTTGGGACTGGAATCGGTTCTGGTACTTGGTGGGTCTATTATCAATGATATTGGCTTTCATGAATTTGTTGCCAATCCCCGCATTAGATGGTGGACATGTTATGTTTCTATCGTGGGAGATAATTACTGGTAGGAAGCCTTCTGATAAGTTTCTGGAAAATGCTCAAAAGTTTGGAATGGTTATACTTCTATCCCTAATGGCTTTTGTCATTATTAATGACATTATTAATTTCTGAGAAATGGAGTGGGGTTAAATTCTACCCCACTCCATTTATTGGATTATGCCATTTCAGCGTATCTAAAATCTCGGTTTACACCTTCACTTGCCTCCAAAATTAGGGCACACCAGTCCCATGGATACCAACTCCCACCTTCTACTTTTGTGAGTTCTTCAGTTTTTAATTCTTGTAAATTTTTCATAATGATTTTTAGAAAATATTATTTTCTCATTCTCTAAGTGGGGATGAGAAAAACCCATTCAAGTACTTGAATCACAAGTGTAGGTTTCTTCCGTCCAGAAAAAAGAATGGAATAATATTATTTTGATCTATTCTAAAAATCATTTGTAGCTTCCGCCGACTCTTCGGTTGGTGGAGCTTCCCGATAGATTTCAAATTCCACCCGTCGGTTTAGCTTTCGGTCGGCTTCTGTCACCTCATTTTCAACGATAGGTTTGGTATCCCCATATCCGTTGGCCTCTACCCGTTCCTTTATGATGCCTGCGAAAATCACAATGTAATCACGGATGTTCTGTGCCCGCTCTTTAGAAAGACGTAGGTTTTTTTCCGGATCACCTACCGAGTCGGTGTGACCCGAAATGCGAAGCTTGAATTCGGGGTTGTCATAGAGGAAATTGACCACCTTGTTTAAGTCCGCATACATCTCTGTTTTCAACTCAGCTTTGCCTACATCAAATTCGATCGATTCAAACTTCATTCTGGAGGCAAGAGGTTGAGTAACTGTTTTCAACTCCATTGGTCCATCCAGATAAAACACTTCTTCAATACGGAAAAAATCATCACCCTGAAGAATTAGTAGGTAATTTCTTTGGTTGATCAATTCAAACTCAAATGAGCCATCCTGCTTGAGAAATTTAGGAGCCACTTCATTCCCCTTGTCTAAATCGATAATGGATACGATACCCTGAAATGGCGCCCCGGTAAGCGAATCTGTGAGTGTTCCTGTGACAGTTGTGGTTGCTTCCGGCTGAGCTTCCATCGGTAGCGGGAAAGAATAGATGTCCTGCTTATTCAAATCCCGAGTCGAGGATCTTGCATAAAACAACAATTCAGATTCAGAGTCAATGGTAAAATAGAATTCGCTTCCTCGTCCGTTCACCAGTGGGCCAATGTTTTGAGGCTCAGTCCAATACCCGTCTACATTATAGGCTTTATAGATATCAAATTCTCCAAAATTGTATAATTGACCATTTGAGCTGAAATACAACACTTCGTATACCGGGTGATAGAACGGACTCACATCGTTTTGTCTTGTATTTATTACAGGGCCCATATTTAACGCTGCAGACCAACGCCCTTTATCATCCCTCGTTGTGTAATAGATGTCGGCAAGACCAAACCCTCCCAGTCTATCAGAGGCAAAGAACAGTGTATCACCTGAATGAGAAAGTGCGGGATGAGAATCCCAGGCCAGACTATTGACACTTACACCCAGGTTTGCTGGTCGGGTCCATGTACTATCTTCCTGCAGGGTAGCAATAAAAAGATCACAATCCCCATAGGAATCTGGCGAGTCACATCTCGAAAAAACCAATGTTTTACCATCACCACTGAGACATGGTGAGCCCTCATTGTAATGAGAATTTAGTTTTGGAATCGGTGCAGCTTTCGACCAGGTACCATAAGGATCCTTTCGACTGAAGTACAAATCCTCATCTTCCCTGAACCGAATGGTTTCATCTACCTTTTTTCGCTTAGACGTAAATACCAGGATGTTATTATGAATATTTAAAGAGGGACCGTAATCCGCACTGGCGCTATTTACAAGCATCCCCATGTTCAGTAATACACCGCGGGGAGGCTGAAGTGTGTCAATCAACTTACGATGCTCCACCAGTTCATAATAGTAATCGATAGGGACGAATTGTTCGGCTGCTTGTCGGTTTAGTGAATCATAGTAGAGTTCTATTTCTTTGATATTTATTCCCTGATAGTGGTGGCGCAATACCATGCGATAAAGCGTCATCGCTTCCTCTTTGTCTCCAAAAAGTTCGGTCATCTTGGCCAGTCTCCAGATGAGTTTGGTGTCTTTGTAAAAATTTCGGATGCCGAAACGACTCACATAATCTTTTAAAGCGTCATACAGCTCTTCCCATTTTTCTTCCTTGTCCAGATTAATAATACGTTCCAGCTTTTGCTTGTTGAAATACTCAGGATATTTGTTAATTCCTTTGAATTCATACGCATTAAAAACAACATCTTTAGGAATGGAATCAGTTACAATCTGAACCTCTTTTCGCCCCCTCTGTGCTGATACACAAAGGCTGAGTAGAACTAAGAAAAGTCCAATATGGCGATGAAAATAGCGGTGCATGCTGTCGATTCGTCAGTAAAAATTAAAATTAGTTTAAAGTTAGCACTATTTGCCGTGTGCCACCACTTTGGCATAGCGATTGACAATTATGTACCTTTCCCTAAAAGCTAGGGATGTGTACTAATTATATGACACATTGGCATTTATGAATGACGCGAAACTTAAATCAATTTTTATACCGGAATTTGCAAATGAAGACTCGGAAGAGCTGATCCAGATCATTTCTCCTGAGGACAGTCAGATGGAGGATGCTGATTTGCCGGAGGAATTACCAATTCTACCCATTAGAAATACCGTTTTGTTCCCGGGAGTAGTACTCCCCATTACAGTAGGTCGGACTAAGTCAATCCGGTTGGTGAAAAAGGCCTATCGAGGGGATCGAATCATTGGCGTGGTAGCGCAAAAAAATGGCAAAACAGAAGATCCGACTTTTAATGAGTTGTATGAGGTAGGCACCATTGCCAAAATTCTCAAAATGATTGTACTTCCTGATGGAAACACGACAATCATTATTCAGGGTCAAAATCGATTTAAAATAACAGAACAGATTCAGGAGGAGCCTCATCACATAGTGAAGTACCAAACTGTTCCTGATAAAAAGAATGAGCTATCCAAGAAGGAACAAAGGGCGATCATTCAATCGATGAAGGATACAGCTAGCAAGATAATGGGGCTGAGTCCTGAAATACCGAAGGAGGCTCGTGTGGCCGTCGACAATATTGATAGCTTTAATTTTTTGACGCACTTCCTGTCCTCCAATGTAAATGCAGAGGTGAGCGACAAACAGGCTCTATTGGAGATTGATGATCCAAAAGCACGTGCGGAAAAACTATTGCAGTTTATGTTGAAGGATCTTCAGATGTTGGAGCTCAAGCAGGAGATTCAGGAAAAAGTACACACAGACATAGACCAGCAGCAGCGAGACTACTTTCTACGTCAGCAAATACGAATTCTTCAGGATGAACTTGGTCAGGACGGTCCTGACCAGGAAGTGAATGCACTTCGAAAGCGTGGAGAGAAAAAGGATTGGCCCGAAGAGGTACAAGAACACTTCGAAAAAGAACTTGATAAAATTTCCCGTATGAATCCTGCTGCAGCCGAGTTTCCGGTGGCTATGAGTTACGCGGAATTACTGGTAGATCTTCCATGGAATGAGGTAACGGAAGACAATTTTGATTTAAAACATGCGAGAAAAATTCTGGATCGTGATCATTTCGGTCTAGAGAAAGTGAAAGATCGGATCATTGAATACCTGGCGGTAAGAAAGCTAAAGCAGGACCTAAAAGGGCCTATTTTATGCCTCTATGGCCCTCCCGGTGTAGGTAAAACCTCATTAGGGAAATCAATCGCGGATGCACTGAATAGGAAATATGTTCGCATGTCACTCGGAGGAGTACATGACGAAGCTGAAATAAGGGGTCACAGAAAGACCTACATTGGAGCTATGCCCGGGAAGATTATACAAAATCTGAATCGGGCAAAATCATCTAATCCGGTTTTCATTCTTGATGAAATTGACAAGGTGAGTTCGGACTTCAGAGGGGATCCATCGTCGGCTTTATTGGAAGTGCTCGATCCCGAGCAGAATTCCACATTTAAGGATAATTACCTGGAGGTGGATTACGATCTTTCCAAAGTACTCTTTATAGCTACTGCAAATTCATTAGATACCATTCAGCCAGCGTTGAGAGACCGAATGGAGATCATCGACATTAGTGGGTATACACAGGAAGAAAAGCAGGAAATAGCAAAAAAACACCTGATACCAAAGCAACGAAAGGAGCATGGGTTAAAGGCCAAAGATGTTACGTTTGATAAATCCGGGATAGCCAAGCTAATCAATGATTATACCCGTGAGTCAGGTGTAAGAAGTCTTGAGCGCAAAATTGCGGCGGTTGTACGCTCGGTTGCTAAATCTGTGGCAATGGAAGAGGACTATGAGTCAAAGATCGATGCTGGTCGGGTGCGAGAGATACTAGGGCCTGAAATATTTGATAAGGATAACTATGAGGATAATTCTATTCCAGGGGTGGTTACCGGGCTTGCTTGGACGCCATCAGGGGGTGATATCCTTTTCATTGAATCTTCTTTGAGCCGAGGAAAAGGGAAACTGACACTTTCCGGACAGCTGGGTGATGTAATGAAGGAATCTGCTGTTGCCGCTCTCTCATATTTACGTTCACACTCAGAATCTATAGGGATTGATCATCGTGTTTTTGACAATTATGATTTGCATGTGCATGTTCCGGCAGGAGCTATTCCGAAAGATGGTCCCTCTGCAGGAATCACGATGTTGACTTCATTGGCATCTGTTTTTACGCAGCGAAAGGTGAAGAAGCAATTAGCCATGACGGGGGAAATTACATTGAGAGGAAAAGTGCTGCCTGTAGGTGGAATCAAGGAGAAAATCCTGGCTGCCAGAAGAGCAGGGATTAAAGAGATCATCATGTGTAAGCGCAATCAAAAAGACCTGGAAGAGATCAATGAAAAATACCTGAAGGGACTGAATATTCATTTTGTAGAGTATGTACCAGAGGTACTTGATATTGCGTTAACGAAACAAAAAGTAGATAACCCAATCGAGTTTATCCTTCCCGAAGAAAAGAAAGATTGAAGGCTTTAATTGCAATAGCGTGTTTGATCCCGCTTTTTAGCTGGTCACAAATTGGCGGTCAGGCCGGATACCAATCCCTCCGTTTGACAACCAATCCCCGTGCTGCTGCATTAGGAGGAACGACGGTCTCTTTGGCGGATGGAGATATATCTCAATTTTTTGAGAATCCTGCTACCCTGGATTCAGTAAAGAGTAAGAATATTTTTTTCCAAATCAATCCATATTTTGCTGATGTTTTCGTCTATTCCGGAGCGTACACCTTTAATGTGGCCAATGCCGGAACATTTGCAGCAGGAATCAATTATGTGAACTTTGGCTCCTTTGATATGACAGACGAAAACGGAAATCATCTTGGTACTTTTCAAGCTCAGGATTATACCATCCAGGTTGGAAAAGCTCATCAACTAGGGCCTTTTACTTTAGGAGCCAATTTAAAGCTGACACATTCATCCATTGAGATTTACGGTTCCACTGCTGTACTCATGGATATTGGGGGTATTTTTCGTCCGTCCAAAAACTGGACAGTCGCCTTGGTTATGCAAAATATTGGTGGCCGGGTATCAGAATACACCTCATTTTCATCACCATCAATCCCTTTTGATATCAAATTGGGTACTTCATTTAAGCCTGAGTACATGCCTTTGCGATTTACAATAACTACCACAAATTTGGTAGACCAAAACGTCATTCAGGATGAAGAGTCAAGTGGTAGAAACAGTAAAGGCATTGATAAAGTATGGAAAAGAGTGAACCTCGGGGCAGAGGTCTTGTTAAGTAATAATATTCAGTTGCTTGTAGGATATAGCCATAAAAGGAAGCAGGAGTTGAGACTGGACGATATTGGCGGAGGTGCAGGCTTATCATATGGTTTGATGGTGAAAGTGAAACGAATAGAATTTCGTTTTTCCAGGGCCACTTTTCATGCAGCAGGAGGCAGCAGCTTTATTAGCCTTCGAACAGATTTAAATGATTTTAAGAAAATTTTATGAGTGAGATAAAAAACGATTTAACACCTAAGCAGATAGTTGCTGAGCTGGATAAATACATCATTGGTCAAAAAGATGCGAAGCGTAATGTGGCGATCGCACTTCGAAACCGGTGGAGAAGAATGAATGTGAAGGAAGAAATACAGGGTGAGATCGTTCCGAATAACATTCTTTTGATTGGATCGACAGGGGTTGGTAAAACGGAGATAGCGAGGAGGCTGGCCAAAATTGCAGATGCACCATTTACAAAGGTGGAGGCCTCAAAATTTACCGAAGTAGGATATGTAGGAAGAGACGTTGAAAGTATGGTTCGTGATCTTGTCGAGCAGGCGGTGAACATGGTGAAGGTCGCCAAAAAAGAAGAAGTTAAAGAGAAGGCCGCTGAAGTAGTGGAAGGAATTATTCTGGATGCACTGATACCTCCGCTTAAGGGAAGCCCAAATGCGTTTTCAACTAAAGTAGGAAGCGATGAGCCAGAGAATGAGGTAGAGTTGAATGAGCAGACAAGAGCCCGGTTTAGAGAAAAGATCAGGAAGGGGGAGCTTGACGATCGGAAAATAGAAATAGATGTCACTGCTAATCCATCAGGGAATGTGGGGATGATTGGAGGAGGAATGGATGAAGCTTCAATGATCAATATTCAGGAGATGATTGGTAATATGATGCCTAAAAAGAAAAAGAAACGGAAGGTGACAATTTCTGAGGCAAGAAAAATATTACTTGAAGAAGAGGCTTCCAAAATGATAGACATGGATGAAGTGAAAGAGGAAGCCATTTTTAAAGCGGAGAATACAGGGATCATTTTCATCGATGAGGTGGATAAGATCGCTAAAGGAGGAGATTCCGGAAAAGGTGGTCCCGATGTGAGTAGGGAAGGGGTGCAAAGAGACTTACTTCCCATCGTTGAAGGCAGTGCCGTTAATACGAAATATGGAATTATTAATACCGATCATATCTTATTTGTGGCTGCCGGGGCATTTCACTTCAGTAAACCTTCTGATTTAATTCCTGAGCTTCAGGGACGCTTTCCGATTCGCGTAGAACTGGACAATTTGACAAAAGCAGACTTTTTGCGGATCCTGACCGAGCCTAAGAACGCGCTTACAAAACAGTATGAAGCATTAGTTGCTTCTGAGGAAGTTCATCTTACTTTTCAGGACGAAGCACTGGAGGAAATAGCAGAAATGGCATTTCAGATAAATGAAGAGGTGGAAAATATTGGTGCGAGGAGACTGCACACCGTGATGAGCAAGTTGCTTAATGAAATTCTGTTTGATATTCCTGACACCATTGGTCCAAACGCACAAATTGTGATCGACAAGGCGCTAGTTCAGGAAAAACTGGAAGGACTTGTGAAGGATAAGGATTTGAGTAGGTATATTCTGTAAAGAATGGGAGTTAGGGGCATTTTTTGTGATGTGAATAGTGGTGCCTTAAATGAGAGTATTAAATCTCCTTCGGAAAGTAAAAGAAGGTTAGGATACCAGTTCCAAACTCCACATCTTTCCAATAGTTCACATTGAAATTGATGCCAACAATACCACAGGTTGGAACATTATCAAATGTCTGATTGGCAAGAGCATTTGCTGCACTGGTGAAGCCGGGGTTGTGACCAAAAATTGCCAGCCGCTGACAGTTTGGAGCATTTTTTACAATTTCAAGTATTTCTCCAGCTCCAGCATGGTACAAGCTTTTATCAAGACGAATGTTTCCTTCATCAATCTTTAGTTGATCACAAATGTGTAAGGCCGTGTAAAATGCCCGGCTTGCTGTGCTGGAAATAAATACTTCCGGAGGTGCTTGCTGTGAGGTCAGATGATTTCCCATTTTTATTACATCCTTTCTTCCACGCTTTCCTAACGGACGATCATGATCACTTAAATCAAATGACCAGGAAGATTTAGCGTGACGGATGAGGTAAAGTGTCTTCATTTAGTCTGGCAAATAAAAGTCAAAAGTTACGTCATTCATGCATTTAAAATGTCCTTTTGGACAATTTGAATACCCGGTAGATGTGCAGGGTCTGCACCTCAATTTATTATTTTCAAAAATTGTGAATTGTGTCCTAAAAGGATATTCCCCGAAATGGGGAGTTGTATTTCCCCAGATGGAAAATATCTGCTTTTTAAATGCCGCAGCTACATGCATGAGGTCATTATCATGAGTAAAAACCCAGCTGGCATTTTTGATTAAAGATGCTTGTTGATTAAAGTTGAATTTCCCACAAGCGTTGAAAATAATCGCCTTTTTATTCAGGTTTTCAATAGCCTCTTCTTCCGCCTCTGTTCCACGCTCGAAGAACGATTCAATTTCATCAGCCACTTGCTCATCTTCTTCATTACCAATTAAGATGATTGGTTTATTTATTCTGTCACAAAGCTCGATCAATCTATTTACTGGAAGTCTTCTCGTATTGTGCTTGGCAACTATTGCCACAGCGGCATATCCTCTCTGATGTGACGTGGGAAGCCAGTCATTTTCTACTTCATCTTTTTCAGGAATGTAAAAATCCAACCCGAGGTTGTCCCCTTTTATACCTAGGGGCTTCAATAAATCTATATACTGTTCGACAATGTGTGTTTTAGGGAGAAGGTTAATTTTCGTTTTAGTATAGAGCCATTTTCTAAAAAGATTCTTTTTGAATGTAAATCGATGTTTACCGTTTTGCCATGAGATCAAAAATGATCGAAGATTAACTTCAAGGTCTACGATTGAGTGGTAGCCTTCACTTTTTATTTTTTTTCTAATCTTAAAAATTCCCTGATTCAGGCTTATGATTTTATCACAGTATGGATTTTCGTTCAGGATATTCAATCTGTTTTCTTGGAGTACGACGTGAACCTCAGCTTCTAGTTCTGTTTTCAGTATCCGAATTAAAGGGGTTACAAGGATCGTTTTGTCTATACTGCCGGATTGGATGATCAATACTTTCATCATGGGTAAAAATGAATCAATTACTGATGGTTTGAAAACAAAAGCTGTTATTAAATAGCAACCAGAAACACAATTGTTTAGATTTATTTAAAACTTTCGAAATGAATTACTGGTTGATCAAAAGTGAACCGAATACCTATTCATAGGATGATCTTGTCAAGAAAGGTCGAGACCATTGGGATGGAGTAAGAAACTTCAGGGCCAGAAACAATATCAAACAGATGAAAGAGGGTGATCTGTGCCTATTCTATCACAGTGTGAATGAAAAGGCTATTGTAGGAATAGCTGAGGTAGTTAAAGAATACTATAAGGACCCAACTACAGATGATCATCGTTGGTATGTCATGGATGTGGTTCCAGTAAGGAAACTTAAGCGAGCTGTGGCGTTAGCGGAAGTGAAGGCTGATGAAAGACTTAGAGATATGCAATTAGTTAAATATTCAAGGCTTTCTGTTCAGGCAGTGAAAGAGGAGGAGTTTGATATCATCATTGAAACGAGCGAACGATAGGGGAGCCAATAACGTAATTGTTTTATACATCCATGAAGAGACTACTAATCATATTAATTGCACTTCCGATTCTATCTTTCTCACAGAGGAAGAAAGATAGAGATACAAGTGCCGTAATTCTTCAGCCAAATCGCATTGAGTTTGAAATGGAGCGAGATGCATCGGAATTTTTTGTTGTACCTGGAAATCAAGATGGTATTCTTGTGGTTGAGGAAACCGGTGAAGGTGCAAAAGGAGGAGGTTTTCAGTGGAAGCTTCATATGGTGGATACTTCACTACAAGTAAAGTGGTCTCAAACTCTGGTTATTCCTGCTGGTGGATCAATTTTGGGCTATGAATACTTCAAGGGAAGGTTCTATTTGCTGTTTAATAAAAATCAATACCGAAGTGAGGACCTCATTGTCTATCAGCTTAGTTCAGAATCCGTTGAATATGCGATGTATGAGATCACCACTGTATTTCCTATTGACATCACGCATTTTGAGTCAGTTGGGGAAACAATCCTCCTTGCTGGATATGCCAATTTCCGACCAGTGGTCATTACGTATAATATCAATGACAGGATTCCGCGTGTTGTTCCGGGATTTTATGATAATAAGAATGATATCTTAGACTTAATTGTTGATAATGAATCACGACTATTCACGGTTATTTTATCGGAAAAAATGCGGAACAAAAAGTATACAGTGAGAGTCAAAACTTTTACGGACAAGGGAGATGTTATACAAGATAATCTGATTGATCCTGGCGAAAGAAGGAGTTTATTAGATGCAGCAAGTACCACATTTGCTGGCGGGCTTCAATATTTAGCAGGCACTCACTCAAGAAAGTCCTTGCAATATAGCCAGGGTTTCTACTTAAGTAAATTCATAAACGGTCAACAGCAGTTTAATAAATATTATCCATTTGCCGATTTGAACAATTTTTTTGGTCATATGAAACCTAAAAGAGAAGAACGAATCAAGAACAGAATCGAACGAAAGAGAGCTAAGGGTAAAATCAAGAAGTTTAACTATCGCTTACTAGTACATAAAATACTAGAAAGGGAAGGAGAGTATATTATGATTGCAGAAGCGTACTATCCAAGATATAATTATTCAACTCGTTCAAATAACTTAAGTCCATACGGTTATACTCCTACTTTTAGAAACAATCCATACTTTTTAGGCTATAAGTATACACATGCGGTTGTCTTAGCCTTTGATCCGAATTGCAATATTTTATGGGATCAAACATTCAAAATTGAAGACATTCAAACGTATTCACTTGAAGAAAATGTGGTGGTAAGTGCCTCGGGTGATAGAGTAATTTTGATGTATTTGGAAGAAAATGAAATTCGGACAAAGGTTGTAGAAGGAAATGATATTGTGGAGGGTAGAACATTTAACCCTGTAAAGCTTTCATTTGAATCCGATGAGGTTAAGTCACGCGATCCAAATGTTGAAGGACTTAAGAAATGGTATGGAAAAACACTTTTTGCCTATGGTGAGCAGCGGATAAAAAATCAGAGTGGTATTGGGGGTCAGACTCAACGAAGAGTTTTTTATATTAATAAGATTCAATACGATCTGGATAGAGAGTTCAATTAAATGTTAACTATTACTTTTGCAGGAATAATTACTCATGCAAAAGCGCCTGCTTTTCGATAGTCCACTCCTAGAGGTCACAATCAGCCGGTTGTGCCAGCAACTCATTGAAGTTCATGAAGATTTTTCTCAATCAGTCATTATAGGCATGCAGCCACGAGGAATCTATGTGGCCGAAAGAATCAAAAAGGAGCTTGAAAAGCTGATTAAAAAAGACATACATCTCGGGTATCTCGATACAACTTTTCATCGTGATGATTTTAGGAGAAGGGATGAACCAATTACAGCCAGCCAGACTAAAATTCCATTTTTAATAGAAAATAAGAATGTCATTCTGGTGGATGACGTTCTCTTTACGGGTAGAACGGTGCGAGCTGCCCTGGATGCTATGAATACGTTTGGCAGACCGGCGAAGGTAGAGTTACTTGTTCTGGTTGATCGTTTGTATAGCAGACACATCCCTGTAGAGGCAACTTATGTAGGTAGAAAGGTAAATACTATTCAGTCTCAAAAAGTACTGGTGGAGCTGGATGAAAAACAGAAAGAAGATCATATTTGGTTAATTACGAAAGAAGAATGAGTCAACTAAAAACCAAGCACCTCCTAGGGATTAAAAACCTCGATAAAGAGGATATAGAACTCATTTTTCAAACAGCCACCAACTTTAAAGAAGTAATTAACAGACCAATCAAGAAAGTGCCTTCTTTGAGAGATGTGACGGTAGCCAATATTTTCTTCGAAAATTCGACCCGAACCAAACTTTCATTTGAACTTGCAGAAAAGAGACTTTCTGCTGATGTGATCAACTTTTCTGCATCAGGTAGTTCGGTGAAAAAGGGAGAAACACTGCTGGATACGGTCAATAACATTTTGGCCATGAAGGTGGATATGGTGGTGATGAGACATTCCAGCCCGGGAGCTCCTCATTTTCTTGCTAAGCATATAGATGCTAATATCATCAATGCCGGAGATGGCACACATGAGCACCCCACTCAAGCCCTTTTAGACACATTTTCGATCCAGGAAAAATGTGGTGCCGTGGAAGGTAAGAAAGTAGTAATTGTTGGAGATATTCTCCATTCCAGGGTGGCGCTTTCCAATATCTTTGCCTTGCAGACACTTGGTGCAGAAGTGATGGTTTGCGGCCCGGCTACTCTACTTCCAAAGCATATTGGTGAGTTGGGAGTAAAAGTTGAGACGAACATCAGGAAAGCCCTTGAATGGTGTGATATCACAAATATCTTACGCATTCAACTTGAGCGTCAGCAGATGAAGTATTTCCCATCTTTGCGTGAGTATTCAAGGTATTTCGGTGTGAATAAGCAATTACTTGATTCACTTAATAAAGAAATAACGATAATGCATCCCGGTCCAATTAATCGAGGAGTGGAGATTACCAGTGATGTAGCAGATTCTGAACATTCCATTATTCTCCAGCAAGTGGAAAATGGAGTAGCTGTTAGGATGGCGGTGCTTTACCTTTTAGCTGGGGTTGCTTAATCTATCTCCCCACATAATTATACGGAGTAATCGCTTTTAGCTCCTTTTTGATCTCATCAGAAACATTCAGTGTATCAATAAACGATTGAATTGAACGCTCTGTAATCGCCTCATTGGTTCTTGTGAGCGCCTTTAATGCTTCATAAGGTTTAGGATATCCTTCTCTTCTTAGGATGGTCTGAATGGCCTCAGCAACTACTGCCCAGTTGTCCTCTAGATCCGCTCTAATTGATGCTTCATTAGCCTTGACTTTGGAGAGCCCTTTTTCAAGTGAAAGCAAGCCAATGAAAGAATGAGCAATCGGAACACCGATATTTCTTAGAACAGTCGAATCCGTCAAATCTCGTTGAAGTCTTGAAATAGGTAGTTTGACGCTCAGGTGTTCGAACAGTGCATTAGCAATCCCAAAGTTTCCTTCAGCGTTCTCGAAATCGATCGGATTTACTTTATGAGGCATAGCGGATGACCCAACCTCATTCTTCGAGATGGTTTGGGTAAAATAATTCATTGAAATGTATTGCCATACATCACGACTAAAATCAATCAGGATGGTATTGATTCGTTTCAATCCATCAAAAATGGCGGCCAGGTGATCATAGTGCTCAATCTGAGTAGTCGGATAGCTTCGTTTCAGTCCTAACTTTTCCCTCACAAACTTATCGCCGAATGCATGCCAGTCATTATCAGGGTAAGCCACATAGTGAGCATTGAAATTGCCGGTAGCCCCACCAAATTTAGCAGCATAAGGGATTTGCTTAAGTAGGTCCAATTGCTCCTTTAAGCGAACCACGAATACGTTAATTTCCTTACCTAATCTCGTGGGAGAAGCTGGCTGTCCGTGTGTTTTTGCCAGCATAGGAATGTCATTCCATTGTTTTGCTTTTGCTTCCAACTCAATGATCAAGGCGTCCAATTTTGGAATAAATACCTGTTCAAGGGCATCTTTAAGCGATAGTGGAATAGACGTATTGTTGATATCCTGAGAAGTCAGTCCGAAATGTATAAACTCCTTTAGGTCAGTCATTCCCAGACCATCAATTTTTTCTTTTATGAAATACTCGACGGCTTTCACATCATGATTGGTGGTTTTTTCAATCTCCTTGATAGCTTCGGCATCTTCCATAGAAAAGGACTCAAAAATTCGAATCAGCTCTTTATTTTTCTTCGAGTCATAGCTCTTTAGTTGTGGAATCCCACTTTCACAGAGTGCGATGAAGTATAGTATTTCTACCTTCACTCTGTATTGGATCAGTGCCTTTTCCGAAAAAAAGTCTGCAAGCTGAGAAACTTTGCTTCTATATCTGCCGTCGATGGGCGAAATACCCTCTAATGGATTAAAATTCATGAATATTATCTACAGTAAAAACGAACACAAAAGTACCGCATCATGTTTACTTGCCTGACCTCTATGGGGGAATTATCTTTGCGGCCTTAAAATTGACAAAATGGCGTTTTCATTATTTAAAAAGAAAAAGAACAAGAAAGACGATAGATATCAAACACTCACGATAAAGGAGGTGGTGAATGTAGCGCAAGATGCAGTGAATCTTGTTTTTGAAAAGCCTGAGTCATTTAATTACGAACCTGGGCAGTTCATTACACTTATTAAAGAAGTGAACGGTAAGAAAATAAGGCGTGCGTACTCTCTTTGTACCACCCCTTTTGAGGATGAAAGTCCGGCAGTAACTGTAAAGCGTGTGGAAGGTGGAGCTATGTCTAACGATCTGAACGATAATGCAAAGGCAGGTGATCAGATTCAAATCATGGAGCCAATGGGCATGTTTACAACGGAATATAATGAGTCTAATGAACGCCATGCAATATTTTTTGGTGGAGGGAGTGGTATTACACCACTCATGTCGATTATAAGGTCCATTCTTTTAAAAGAGCCAAAGAGTAAAACCACCTTGGTTTATGGTAACAGGAGAGAGGAATTTGTCATTTTCAAAGAGATGATCTCAAAGTTAGAGGACAAATATCTCGAGCGATTCAAAATAATACATATTCTCGAGGAAGGGGATGCGGACTATACAGGACGGCCAACTCCGGATATGATCGCAGAAATATGCGGCAAAAATTCAGTTGATAAGGATACGGAATGTTATATCTGCGGGCCACAGCCAATGATGGACGTAGTTGCAGAGGGGCTTAGAAAAGCCAATGTAGATCAGGAAAAGATTCGAATGGAAAGCTTTGAAGCAGGTAAAACATCTCCAACGGAAATCATTGATACGGAAGGAGCTTCGGAGAGCGAGGTAACTATTCTTTTAGATGGGGAGGAATACTCAATCACCGTAAAGAAAAACGCCTCTATACTGGATACAGCTTTGGATAACGATCTGGATATGCCATATTCTTGTCAAAGTGGACTGTGTACTGCCTGTAGAGGAAAATGCGTAGAAGGAAAAGTAAGTATTGATGAAGCGGAAGGGCTCTCTCAAGAAGAACTTGATGAAGGTTATGTGCTTACTTGTGTTGGGAAACCTTTAACAGATCGCGTACGGGTAGAAATTGGCTAAACCTTGTCAAAAATCAGGTTAAATGCAGTGCCTTCACCAGGTTTGCTATGGCATTCGATTTTCCCTCCCATCGCTTTCACAAATTTATAGGCAATAGATAAGCCCAGGCCGGTTGAACGTTCTTGCTCTGTTGGCTTAGAGCTAAGTGTTGTGTATGCTTGAAACAAAGCCTTTTGTTCTTCTTCTGAAATCCCTGGTCCCTGATCTTTCACTACGATCTCATGATGATTATTTTCAGAGATTAAAGAAACTTCAATTTGTTTGCCCCGATCAGAAAATTTAATAGCATTAGAGAGGAGGTTATCAATTACCTGTACCAGATAATTTGGATCCACATTTGCGTATCGTTCACTCGATTTATCAATGTTGTCTATAATTGAAATCTGCTTTTGAGAGGCGATTACGTCAAAATTATGGATGGATGAATATGTCAGCTCTGAAAGATCCGTCTTCTCCAACTTGAGATTTACCTTCATGTTTTCGATGGCGCTAATATCAAGCACTCTGTCGATCATGTCTCTCATTCGTTCAGAAGACACCCCAAGTAGTTCCACATATTTTTCGAGATTCTTGTCTTTGTTATTTTTAACTACATCCTGAAACAGGGGCATTAGCCCAATGATCATATTTAATGGATTTCGAAGATCATGAGCGACAATGCCCATGAGTTTGTTTTTTTCATCGTTGAGCCATCTTAGTTTCTTATTTCTTTTTTGAATCACATAGTATGACCGACCCATAGTTGCCGCAAGCAGGAAAAAAAGTAAAAGGGCTAATAGAATAAGCCTGTTTTGGTAAGTTTTTGCCTGTATTTCTTCAGCAAACTTCTGCTCAGACTCCATTCGATCTTGTTCCATTTCAGCCACTTGCTTTCTGAAATCATACTCTGCTGCCAGCTGGGTTGCTTTTTCAATATTGTTTTGTTTATTGATGGAGTCTGTAAGCATCATATATTCCTCGAGATAGGCCATGGCCCTACTTGAATTACCATTGCTTTTATGAAATTCATAAAGCGCCTGGAGTGCCTCTTTTGTTTCAAGTTGTAACTGGGAGTCTTTTCCGATTTTAAGGGCTTTATTTAAGGATGTTACGGCCTCATCAGCTTTCCCTTGCTTGGCGTAGACCTGCCCTAACCCTTTTAAAACTGTTGAAATCACCACGGCTTCTTCACAATCATTGGAAACCTTCAAGGCTCTATCGAAGAAATATTCTGCAGAATCCCATTTATTCAGATTTAAGTAGATAGACCCCATCCCTTCTAGTGGGTAACTTTCGAAACATGGATAACTCTCGGACAAGTCAATAGCTAATGCACTTTTTAATAAACTGATGGCTTTTGTTGTGTCACCTCTTTCAAGGTGTACATAGGAAAGGTTATTTAATAATGTTGCTTCGTTGGCTTCCAGATTGTGAATACGCGTTTTCTCCAGTGCATTGCTGTAGTACTCCATTGCCATCTCGGAGTTATTCATGTTGTCGTAAATCACGCCAATGTTGTTATTGATCAGTATCTCACCACCTATATCATCTGCCTGAATGGCCATGTCTCTAGCCTTTAAGTAATGATCGAGAGCCTCAGAGTATAGCCCTTTTTGATCGTAAATAATACCTATTTGATTAAGTGCCTGGCTGATTTCTTTTGTTAAACCACCTTTTTCGTAGGCTTCTTTCGCTTTGATTGCCCAGGTTAATGCCCCCACATTTTTTCCTCTTTTATTATTTATGTTGGCCATGGCATAAGCGGCATTTCCATATTCAGGCAGAACATCATTCTCCATTCCCATTTCGTAGGCTTTTCGGTAATAAAGAAGTGCAGTATCTAATTGGTTATTAATCTCGAAAGTGAGAGCAATAATGTAGTTTCCATTTACAGCGTACTTTATTAGCTCATTTTCCAGATACCCTTGAGTTGCCTCCTTCATAAGGATAACGGCAGAATCCAGATCATAATGGGAATAAAAGATGCCGAGTGCCAGCATAGATCTGTGCTTATGCTTGGGAGATGTTACCTTTTGACCGATTTCATAGGCTTCTTGGGCGTATTTTAATTGATCTTCCTGAGATTTTGATTCATAGGCCATACTGATCAAAATCGAAGATTTAAGTGTATCAGACTCAGCTTTTTCTAATTCAGTAGTGAGACTGTCAAGCTTACTTTCTTGCGCAATAGCACTGACAGAAGATGCCAGAAATAGTAAAATTAGGAGGTGTTTTAAAGTTCTCATCTTTTTAAAGCCAGTCATTCAAATATAATCTTTTGATAATCTGTAATGAAATGACCGCCCAACACTTTTCGATTGGTTGGCTATAGTTATCGGTTTAACTTGGTGACAAAAAAATAATCGTGTTGATGAAGACTCTTTTTAGTTACTTTTCGCTCCTTCCAGTACTTCTTTACGCCCAATTACAAAGTCCAAATGATTTTTTAGGTTATGAACTTGGTGAGAAATTCACTCGTCATCATCAAGTGGTGGACTATTTCACCTATATATCCGAGAACTCGGAAAAAGTAACCCTTACTCAATACGGGAAAACATACGAAGATCGCCCACTGATACTTGCATTTGTTTCTTCTGAGGAGAACCTTGCCAACCTTGAAAATATCCGGTTGGACAACCTAAGGAGAGCAGGAATTGAGGAGGGCACACCAACGACAAACATTCCGATTGTTTGGTTGAGCTACAATGTGCATGGAAATGAATCTTCTTCTACTGAAGCTTCCATGGCTACTATCTACGAGCTAATAAAAGAAGGTTCTGATGTAAGCGACTGGTTGGAAAAGGCTGTGGTGGTGATTGATCCTTGTATCAATCCAGACGGGAGAGACAGGTACGTGAATTTTTTCTGGCAATATGGAAGTCAGCCGTATAATCCCGATCCGAATGCAATTGAGCATAATGAACCATGGCCAGGTGGTAGGCCTAATCACTATCTGTTTGATCTGAATCGGGACTGGGCATGGCAGACACAAATAGAAACGAAAAGTCGAATTAAAGTCTACAATCAATGGCTGCCTCAAATTCATGTGGATTTTCATGAGCAGGGTATTAATTCACCCTACTATTTTGCTCCGGCAGCTCAACCGTTTCATGAATTGATCACGCAATTTCAAAGAGATTTCCAGACAGAAATAGGTCGAAATCATGCGAAGTACTTCGATGAAAACAACTGGTTCTATTTCACCAAGCAGTTTTTTGACCTACTATATCCGAGTTATGGTGATACGTATCCTACCTACAATGGTGCCATTGGCATGACATATGAGCAAGCCGGACATGGAAGAGCTGGGTTGGGAATTATTAAGCAGGAAGGAGATACACTTACGCTAAAAGATCGGATCGCGCATCACTATACAACGGGGTTATCGACAATTGAAATTGCAGTTGATCATGCCGATCGACTACTGAGTAATTTCGGAAAATTCTTCGGTGACAACTCCAGTTTAAAGTACAAAACGTTTGTGCTGAAATACGATGGAAATGATGATAAATTCAACACCTTAAAATCATGGCTGGATGATCAGGGGATTCGATATGTGGAACCGAGCGATGCTAAACTCAAGGGCTATCAATTTAGCTCTGGAAAGCTTGTTGATTTCAGCGTTACCGAAAATGATTTGGTAATTCAAATGAATCAACCTAAGGCCACACTAGCTCACATTCTTTTTGAACCGAAGACCAAATTAGTTGATTCCGTAACTTATGATATCACCGCTTGGGGTGTCCCGTACGCGTATGGAATTGAAGCTTACGCATCAACTCAAACCATTGATAAAATCGTTGTTAAATTGACTAAGGATTTTCATGTGGGTATGTTGGAAGTCCCTGAAAAAGCGTATGCTTTTATCAGCAAATGGAATAGTATGGATGATGCACGGTTTCTAGCGGCATTACTTAAAGCTGATGTAAAGGTTCGCTTCACTCAGAAACCGATAAATTATAAAGGGAAGTCATTTGATCGGGGAAGTTTGATAATCGCTAAACGCGATAACAAGCAAATCAGTGATTTTGAGGAGAAAATAGTTGAAATCGCTAACATGTATGAAAGGCCAATTTCAGCGATTCAGACAGGTTTTATGGATGCAGGCCCGGATATAGGCTCATCTGATGTTCGGTATTTGAAAAAGCCAAAAATTGCTTTGCTAGGTCATGAAGGCACTTCATCGTTGGCTTTTGGTGCTACCTGGCATTTCATGGAACAAGAACTGGAATATCCGGTAACTATTCTGGGAACAGATTATTTCAATCGAGTGGATCTATCCGAATATGATGTGTTAATCATGCAAAGTGGCTGGTATAGCAGCTTTGGTGAGAAGGAAATGAAGAAAATGATGGAGTGGGTTTCCAATGGTGGAAAGCTTATCGCAGTAGAGGGTGCACTGAATAAACTGAAAGATTCGGATTATTCATCCCTTTCAACTTATGTAGATGATGAAGCCAAAAAAGAGGCGGAGGAAGAAAAACAAGAGCGCAAGGAAGAAACGCGACTTGTTTCATATGAAGATCAGGAAAGGGAGTTTATCAAAGGATTTGCGCCCGGAGCGATCTTTAAAGTGAAAATGGATAATACTCATCCGCTGGCTTTTGGGTATGGCAATACCTACTACACCTTGAAAACAGGCTCAAGCAAAGTGGCCTATCTCGATGGAAATAATGTTGGAGTTGTGACAGATAAGGATGATCTGATGAGTGGTTTTGCTGGGCAATATGCTAAGGAAGACATGGCAGAGACGTTAGTCTTTGGTGTGGAAAATAAGGGTAGAGGACAGATTGTTCATATTGTAGATAACCCACTTTTCCGTTCTTTCTGGCAAAATGGGAAGCTATTGATGGTCAATGCAATGTTCTTTGTGGGTCAATAGGGAACAAGTTTTTAGTAGAAAGTCTTATGAGATGTATTTGCTTTGAGACTTTCTACTAGTTACCCTTATCTTTTAGTCTTCCATTCTCTTTTAACGCTTTATGAATGATCCATTCAATCTGTCCATTGGTGGAGCGGAATTCATCTGCTGCCCACTTTTCCAGGGCCTTCATGGTATCTTCGTTTAATCGAAGTGCGAATGGTTTTTTCTTAGCCATCTAGTCCCCAGTTTTCTTTCAATCGCCTCACTGCCTGCTTCATAGCTTCTGGTTTTTGGGTGCCAATCAACAACTGCTTTCCATCGGATAAAATCAATTGTAAACCCTGATTCCCTGCTATATTCATCGCTCGTCCTTTTCCCGGTCGAATTCGATACCCCCATCCTCCATACTCCCATATCGGTTGATACTTTCGTACATAGGCTTCTTTTATGTCTGCTTGCGTTAGTTTTTTTTCGCTATTGACAAACGGTGGGTATCGATAATAGATGGCTTTATCATCAATGGTGACATATAATTTGGAATAAACGAAAAGCATGATTACCCCGAAACAAACCACCACAGCGATTACAACGCCAATGATGCCTTCATTCGTCTCTTTTTCGAGCCATATGGGAATTGCAGCGCCAAGGGTGGCAAGCACACATACGCCTATGACAAGGTAAAACAACCAGGTGCCAACAAAGCTTTGCTCTTCTTTAAATATGATTTTTCCCTTCATTGATTAATGATTTACCTGTCCCTCTCCAGCATCACGATCAAAGAACCATGATCAGATGCAAAACTGTTGATCTTCCATCCCTGACTCACAGTCTCTTGGAGTCTTTTCTCAAATCGTTCTACTTTTTCAAATGCTTTCTGTTTTAAGAATTTATAGTTATTCATGGTTTAATGATTTAAAGTTCCTGAATTGACAACCGGAGCTACATCCTTGTCAGCACAAAGCACAACCATGAGATTGCTCACCATCGCTACTCGTTTTTCCTCATCCAGCTCTACTACTTGTTTTTCGTTAAGCTGATCCAGCGCCATTTCCACCATACTGACTGCACCTCCCACAATCTTATGACGGGCAGCTACAATAGCGGTCGCCTGCTGCCTTCTAAGCATTGCACTTGCGATTTCCTGTGCATAGGCCAGATATCCAATTCGTGCCTCTAGAATTTCTATTCCTGCGATGGCCAGTCTTTCATCTAGCTCTTTCTCCAAATCTTCATTCACTTCCTTAATACCCGAGCGCAATGTCACCTCTGCCTGCTCATCGTCAAAATTATCGTACGGATAGGTTCCGGCAAGTTTTCGAACAGCAGCATCTGTCTGCACACGAACGAAGTTTTCATAGTCATCTACTTCAAAGGCTGCAGCAAAAGTGTCTTTTACACGCCACACCAGAATCACGGAGATCATAATCGGGTTTCCGATGCTGTCATTCACTTTGATACGTTCACTGTCAAAGTTTCGGGCACGTAAACTGATTTTCTTTTTGGCATAAAAAGGATTGACCCAATAGAAGCCGTTTTTACGTACTGTTCCAATGTATTTTCCAAATAGAACTAGAACCCGGGATCCGTTAGGGTTGACATAGAAAAACCCGGGGATCATTAAAATCCATGGAATCAGCAGTAAAAGCCATATTGGCTGCCGAGTGACACTAACAAGTGTTATAAAACCACCTAAAATCAGGAAGTTGATAAATAAACCCAGATATCCGGATGAGGGTGTATGCGTTTTTTCTTGCGTTTGCATAGTTGTAGAGTTTAAAGTTTTTGAATGAATTTGATCATGCCTGACATGAGGCCATCGCTAAGAGGCAAGTCAGGATTATTGTATGTTGCCACGTTTGCTGCAGGGTCTTCTGGTGCATCTTTAAGGACATGATTCATGCCTTCAATGATTACAAGCTCAGCATTGGGATATGCATTTTTTAAATTCTCAGCCTGATCTATTCCAATTTGAATGTCCGTTGTTCCGTTTATGATTAGTATCGGAACTTCAAGCTTTTTGATTTCCTCAGAAGGAGTGTAAGCGATATATGATTTAAGAAATGGCTGGATCGATGGACCAAATAATGAAATTAGATAGGGATTATACTTTTTGACTGTATATCCGGCTTTCAAAGAATCAATATTTATCCTCGCGTCTTCGGCCAATACCGGCGATTGAGCACCAAGCTGACGGACAATCGCTTCTCCTGAGTCTTCGGCTAATCCTGCAATTGAAATGAATCCAACTACATTAGCATTTTCCTGAGCAGCCATCATACCCACCAACGAGCCCTGGCTATGTCCGGCTACCACCAGGTTTTCATACCCTTCTTCAATCAAGAAAATCAACCAGTTTTTCGCATCTTCAATAAAATGTTCAAACCGCAGGTTAGCTTGGTTGGTTACTGCATTTTTGCTTCCCGCAATGCCTCGTTTATCATACCTCAATACTGCATAACCGCTGGTAGAGAGCTCCTGGGCCACCATTTTCAATGAATTGTTGTTAAATCCCAAAGCATTATTTCCATCTCGATCAGTAGGACCAGAACCTGCAATTAGAAGGACTGCTGTTTTCGTTTTACTGACTGGCTCAGTCAGGGTTCCTCTTAGGTCTCCGATTGATACTTCTCTTCCTTTGAACTCTTGGGCAAACAGGTAGCCGAAGGAGATTATCATTAATGATGATAGAATAGATTTCATGATTGAATGGTTGATGATATTAAAATGATATCATAGTAATATACGATAAAAAATCAGAAATGGTTATGAATTAATTATTTCATTCTTTTGCCTAATGGAAAATCAGCATCTAAGGTGGAAGGACTATCATCATCAGCTTTATCAAATCTATCATGGTTTGATAGCGCTCACATTAGTTCCTTTTGCATTGCTCTTTCTGGAATGGGATTCCGGAAACTTTCAGCTTGAAGTTTCGTTTTCAGACGTTTTTTTCATTCTGGTGGCTCAGCTTATCTGGGTGGTTGGGTTTGCTTGCTGGTATGTGGGAAAAGGGGAGAAGGTTCAGTATGAAATAAAGGAAGGGATGACCCTGGAAGAAAAATTAAAAGAGTTTAAGAAGAAGAATGTGTATAAATACCTTCTACTTGCATTTGCAGGTTGTATTGCTGCTTTTGCTATGTGGCTGCAACCAACTTACATTTTTGTAATTGCATATTTTGTTGTTTTGGTTCAGTATTCTTTCTTAAGGCCATCGGAGGATAAAATCGTCAGGGATATGCGATTAACGAAAGAAGATCGGAGAAGACTTCATCAGGAGGAATAAAAAAAGCACCACTGATATAGCGGTGCTTTAGCGTTGATTCTTAATGTTTTATAATGTAATTCCGAAGGTGATTGCATTAAGTGCTGCATTCTCTCCATCGCCATTAAGTGGCCCTCTTCCAGAGGAGAATACTTCGTTTAGATCATAAGTAGCGAATAGTTCTACACCTTTCCATCCTACTTGTGCACGTAATCCATATCGGAAGTTTTCAAGGAAGAAATTGTCACGTTCTTTATCTTTTTCCTTGCCACCATCTTCCTTGAATTTGAATTTGGTATGACTTCCTATTCTGTAACCGGCATAGCCTCCCACTCCAAATCGGAATCCTTTTCTCGAGTATTTTTTTATTTTCAAACCGCCTGATTCAATGCTGGTGATTTTTTGTCTGCCTCTGGAAAAGTCAAACATGGGTACCACAGTAGCATTGATATACGAGGCTGTTAGTTTACTTTTCTGACCACTTATTTCGGGTGGGGTTGCATTAAATTCAACCCTGTCAGCGCCTTCCTGAATGATATAATCAGCGTCTTCCAGCTTCCAGTTGTACCAGCTGATACCCATGCCCCATTCAAGGAAAAGCGGACCACCAACCCAGGTTCTGTTTACACTATTAAGTCCAACATACCATGAGCCGAAAGGCTTCACTGAGTAAGGTGCGTTGTTTGCATCGGGAAAATTCCCATCTTCCAACCAATTGTTCATACCCAGATCTATATTAAAATGATGTGTAGTGCGATCTGCTCGCTCAGCCTCGTAAGTGACTTTTTTGCGCTCACTCCAGTCATCTTCATCCCAGTCGTCCATTTCGTCAGGATCAACATCTACTTCCACTCCTCCCAGCTTTATTCTTACTTCATCCTCATTGATTTTCCAGTCCTTCATTTCGATCTCATCGTCCTCATTCACATAAGCTTTTCCTTCGCTTATTTCCATGTACTCTACACTGTCTGATAATTGAGCATTGAGATCTTTGATCATCTGGTTGATGTCGTAGTTTTCAAGAGTGGCAAGATCTGCGCGGCTCTTTGTTACGATTACAATTTTACTGTTGTTATTTAGTTCGATGATTACGGTATCCTGTTTTGGATCTTTAGTGTCACCATTGAATGCCATTGCCGGAGCAATTGTCAGACAAAGCAGCAGTGTGAAAAATGATTTCATCCGTGTATTTATTTTCAGTTGATTTTTCATGTCCTTGTTTTTTATAATGAGCTTCGTTCCTTTTTCTTTAATCCACCGTTTAGCAGATTGTCCTTTGCGGTTTTAATGTCCGCCAACATATCTCCTGGGTCTATTTTTTCCGCAAAAGCGATGAATTTCTTCAACACTCCAGTGGAATCAGTTTTTTGGATATCCTCTTTTGTCTCACTTCCTGAAGCAGAAGCGATATAAGTGATTTTGATTGCCTTGTATTCAGTTTTGTTTGGCACCTCTATAGCATCTTCCAGCGTTTCAGGTGCATCAATCTCTGCACTTGCTACCATGGTTTTAGCCTCAGCCTCCATCACCGGCATTTGTTCTTCCACTTTTTCCATTTTTGGTGCTTCCTGCTGGTTTGACACAAATTGCGTTTGCAGAGGTCTTTTTCTTACTGGTCTTGTCCGGTCCTCTTTTGGTTTTTCATCCTCTTTATCAATAGCAGGCATGACAAACTCAGGCATGTCTACTTGAGTAGGGGCGTTTACTTCTGAGGCAATTTGTGTGAATTGGTGCTCAGTAGTGGCTTCCGGCCATACGATCCAGGTAATGAGTAAAAGGGAAACAGATGCGGCCACCCAGTAAATCATGGGTGTTTTGTTCGGTCGAATTTGTTTTTCGACCTTAGACCAGGCATTAGCGGAGGGTTTTACCTCCATCTGACCTAGTTTTTCCCTAAATAACCGATCAATGTTTTGTTGATCCATTGGTAATATTATTTTCAAGTTCTTTTTCTATATCAGCCAGTTTGGTCTGTAACCATTTTCTGGCTCTGCTTAGCTGAGATTTCGAGGTGTTTTCATTGATTTCCAATTGCTCCGCAATCTCAGCATGACTATAACCCTCTATTGCATAGAGGTTAAAAACGGTCCTGTATCCAACAGGTAGTTCGCCAATCAGTTTTAGAAGGTCTTCCTGACTAAGAGAATCTTCCATCACGCTTAAATCCGGGTGGCTAGAGGCTGACTCAATATCCGTCTCTAAGGACATATTCCTGTTTTTGCGGATATACATGAGGCAATCATTCACGATGATTCTTCTTACCCACCCTTCAAAGCTTCCTTCGCTTTTAAACTGATCCAGTTTGTCAAATACTTTTACAATGCCTCCAATCATCACATGCTCAGCTTCTTCTCTATCTTTTATGTACCTGAGGCATACACCCAACATTTTGGGAGCTAGTCGATCATATAAATCACGCTGCGCAGAAGCCCTACCTTTTCGGCAGCCCTCCAGCAATTCTTCTTCGGTTAGTGACTTATTTATTCGCAGCATGTTTTTGACCTTCATGGGGTAGATGCAGCGATGCTGCCATTGGTTGCGTGGGGGTGAAATTATTTAAACAAAAAAAGTCGGCAAAAGCCGACTTCTTGAAAATCTATAATTTGTTTATTCCTTAGTCATTATCATGATGCATGTGATGATGATGAAACCTGTTTTGTCTTTTTAGGAGAAATCTCCAAAGACTGGTCCACATATCATCAAACGCGTAGTGGATAATGTTCTTGAAATTAAGCCAGTTGTCTCTTTTCTTTTCCATGATTGACAATAGAGCTGATTGATAACCAAATGTACACGTTTTAACGAAAAAATAACATTTATGGTTCTTGTAATTGAAATACCATTGAATTATCAAATAGTAATCTTGGAATAATTCTAAATGAAAAAATAACCGTACATAAAAAAGAGGGGCCAGATAGAAACCTGAAACCCCTCTATTAAGTATGAAGAGGAATACAAGATTAGAGTAGCACCAACCTCGATAATTGTAAAAAAGGCTGAAATCATCTAACTGTAAAAAAGAAGATTTTTCTCGCCAATCAGGGTTGTTAGCTTTATTGCTTGTTATAAACTCAACAACTCAAAGTGGATTGGACAATGATAGCAATAGGTCTTACCCTGCTGGGCATAGCACTAATCTGGTACACAAAGTACCGGCCCAAAGTAGGTAAGGAAGTAAATGTCGTGGATGATGAAGAAGATCTAAGGGTCATCTACAACAAAACCATTGATTTAATCTCTAATGAAAAGTACTATTTAAACAAAAGTTTGAAGCTATCAGACCTTGCGGCAGAACTGTCTTATAATGAACGCCAGGTATCACGATCGATCAACCGATTTAGCAACGGAAACTTTAATAAGTTCATTAACTCCTTTCGTATTGAATACTCCAAAGAACTTCTCACAGGTGGGCAATTTGACCACTACACGATAGAGGCGATAGCTGAAGAATGCGGTTTTTCGAACAAAGTGTCATTCTATAATGCTTTTAAGAGTGATACAGGAATGTCACCAACACAATTCAGGGCGCTAAAACAATCTAGCTAGGACTTACCCTATCTCAATTTGAGGAAAAAGTAAAAAAGCGTGATCCTTTATATAAAGAATCGCGATTGTTTACATATGTACCTGAAAATCAATAGGTATGAGGTGGGTTAAATACGTTTTGGTTGAAACTAAAATTCACCAAAATGTATACTCAAGGACTAGGACTAAAAGAAAAACTGGCTATTGTGGAGGACTCATTCCAAATAGCGATAGGGTCAAGCAATGGTAACTTCACATTGATCCCGGATGGTAATGCCGAAATAATCATTCCAATTAAAGAAAATATCTCTTTCAAATGCATTGGAAGTGTGAGGTCGTTAAATCTTCTGGCAGGTAAAGGATACTTTATAATGCCTAGAAGGCGCGGTGCTGAGATATCTTTATCGTTTCGGACAAAATGTCTTGTAATAAAGTTAAATCCCGTATACGCGAAGAAAATAGCTGATAGAATCACTGAAATATCCAATGGAGTATTTGATTTGGGCTTATCGTTGAGGCAGGTTGAGGAGCTTTGTAAAACAGTTCAGGCAAAGGACAGATTCGAAATGAGTGACTATCTGGAGAATCTATTTGATGACATTTCTGATTTGTATGAATACAATACCACCATTTTACATGCTATTGATCAGATAAAGGAAAGTTGTGGAACCATTTCGGTCAAAGAAATTTATTCTAACCTCAGTGTAAGTAAGTCCAAGTTAGAGCAACATTTCAATCGGGAAATAGGATTAACTCCCAAAGAGTTTTGTAAAATTGAAAAGGTTAATTGCTTCATCAATGCGTACAAAGATGATGAGAACTTAAGCCTTACGGAATTAACCTATCAATGTGGGTATTATGATCAGTCTCATTTGATCAAAGACTTTAAGTATTTTTTGGACACCAGCCCTAAGAAATTTTTTCTTAGTCAAGAGCGAGGTTAAAGGACAATTTCTATTCAGGTCTAAGATTAGTAAAAAAAAAGAGCCAGCTATTTAGCTGACTCTCTTCATAAGTTTCAAAAGGCTAAAGTTGAAATGCTGTGCTTCCACTATCACCAAATCCATTAGACCAATTCAATGTCAGAACCTCATCACATGTATTTATTGATCCTGTACCGTCAAATTGATCGCCACCATATACAACATCCGGCTGAGCTGTTAAGGTAACACTAAGACCATCAACGACAATTTCTCCGGGGTTGTCTGCAGAACCATAACAGTTGGCGTACAATCCTCCGGTTACATCCGACAACAAATAGGTTGTTGACCCATCCGGATTATCAGATACCTTGGAGATTGTTACCGAATTGGTTACTCCATCACAGCCAGCTGGACTTGTATTGGTCGTGGTTACTTGAAATTCGCCAACTAGTTCCGGCACTGGACAATCATCATCTATGATAGTCACTTCTAATGAAGACTGTTTTGATAGTTCAAAATCAGATGTTTCTGACAAGCTAATAGTGAAGGTCTTCGCTCCATCCACCTCAGAATTATCTACTAAAGTGTAGGTAAAAGACCCTGAATACTCTCCGGAAGGGATCACTACCGTGGATTGTAAATTAAAATCCTCACCTTCCACAGCAGACCCTTCTTCTACCTGAAGGTTTAGTGTAAGATCAGAAGATGGGGCCTTACTTATTGTTATAGATACTGTTTGCTCTCCGGCTGCTTCGTCAATACTGACTACCCCAGGACCAGATATGGATACGAGTTGTCCTTCATAAATCACTTTGTCTTCCTCACTACACCCAACCAATATGAATAGCAGTGCTAATGAAATTATATATTGTAAATTTTTCATAACATCTAAATTTTTAATAGCCATCATTTTGCTGTATTCCTGACACCACGACCTCTTGCGTCGGGATAGGAAATACTCTTCTAAAATTGTTAGCTGATAGATTGCAGCTTTCCATTGGAGATCCGCAATCTGCTCCTCTTACAATTGGCAGATTCCATCTACGTAGATCAAACCACCTGTGACCTTCTAACCACAGCTCTTTTCTTCGCTCGTCTCTGATAGCGGACTCTAAAGCAGTGCCGGTGAGATTCTCATCAACATAGCCTGTAATACGATTTGCTCTTAATGTATTCAGGTCAGCCATAGCTAGTGGTGTTTGATTCAACTCATATTGAGCTTCAGCCCTTATCAAATACATCTCTGACATTCTGAATAGTTTGATGTCATTAACACCATCAATTGCACCATTTCGGCCACTGAATTTGATTGGTACAGTAGTTCCGATTCTACTAGGGCCTCCGTTTACAGCAGCAATATTGAAATTGTCTGAGTAGAAGCTTGAAAAGCGAATGTCATTTGCCTGATCGTAGAGGTTTAGCACATCTTCAGAAGGCACCCACCCTAACCTATTATTGACATAGAAAAATGTCTCTGAAGTGGGTCTTGCTTCAGCCTGATCAACTACGGCGATGGACCAAATCACCTCGGTGCTTTGGTCGTCAGCACTCCAAACAGGGGCATAGTTGCCTGTATTTGCTAATGAGACAGCACCATCCTGAATAACGGATGTTGCATCAGCGATGGCATCATCATATTCACCGGCATACAAATTGACTTTTGCTCTAATAGCCCTCACCACAAGTCTATCAATTCGATATCTTGAGCTTCCGTCCCCGTTAGGGTTTACATCAAGTCCATTTGGCGCAAGAAGTGTTTCGGCTTGATTGAGATCTGCGAAAATTTGATCGTATGTTTCCCTTACTGTTACTCTGGTCGGATTTTCAAGACTTTGGGTGGTTCTTACAGGAACCCCAAGTGCATCCGAGTTTCGCTCATATGACTGACCATACAGTCTTAAAAGGTCAAAATGACCCATCGCTCTCAAGGCTAAAGCCTGTCCAAGAATCCGATTTCTACTGCCCTCATTTTCTTCTGGTACCTCATCGATTCCATCACTTACTACATTGGCTCTGGCGATCATTAAGTAGGGACTATTCCACCCTGCCGCGACGTTCCCACTTCCATCAGAAGGGCCAAAAAACCAGTCTGTAAACTCAGCTTCGTTTCTAAGAGACTCTGCCGTTTCAGTGCCTCCATCTGCACCAAGCTCCATTAGCTCACCATATGTTTCGCCGTAATAACCTGCATCATTTAGTGTAGCGTAAGCCGCAATAAGTGCTTGATCGTACTCCTCAGCCACTTCAAAAGCATTGTCTGAAGTAAGTGAAAACTCAGGAGAGATATCCAACTTGTTATCACACGAGTAAACAGTGAGAACAAGCATTGTAAGTATTATATGTTTTATTTTCATCTCTAATCTTGTTTAGAATGTTAAGTCTAATCCGAAAGTGTAGGTCCTAACTGCTGGATATACAGCTCCCGCCAGGAATCCATTGGTGTCTTCAGGATCAGCTCCGGTAAATTTGGTTAGAGTGATCAGGTTCTGACCTTGAGCATAGAATCTGACATTTTTAAACCCTGCCTTGCTGATAAGGTTGGTTGGAAGATTATATGCAAGGACTACATTTCTTAGCCTGAAAAAGTCCCCGTCTTCAAGATACCTGGTGGTCGCACTCTGATAGGTATTAGTCGTTAAACCATCCACTGTTCGAATTCGGGGAACATCTGTGATATCGCCCGGTTGTTTCCATGCTCTAAGCAGATCTGTGGAAACATTATCAGGAACATAAGCAGGGTTATCTATGTTAATCCGCTCATTGTTATAAAGAGTCGAACCCTGGATCCATGATCCCAGTGCGAATAATGAAAGATTGCCGTAAGTCACATTTAAGGTCACACCACCACTGTACGGAGCTGTTCTTGGCCCGTATACCCTTGAGTCATTAGCCTGATCAAATACATTTGTTATTCGACCATCAGCAGTAAGATAAAGTGCATCACCGTTGGCTGGATTTACACCGAGGTATGGCACAACATAATTTGCTGAGACGGGCTCTCCTTCACGAATGATGGTTGTGTTTCCTACAATATCATCCTCGCCCGCTAAGCTCTCAACAACATTTTCATTGTAAGCAAAATTGGCTCCCAGTACCACAGAGAAATCGTCAGCATCAACTAATCTTCCGGATAATGAAACCTCAACCCCCGAGTTTCTAACCTCTCCTGCATTTTGGTTTTGCGCAGCAAATCCGGTTGTACGAGAAAGCTGAGTATTTAGAAATGCATCTACAGTCAGGTTATCATAGTATTCGATGGTTCCAGACAGCCTTGACTGAATCATGGAGAATTCCAGACCCACGTTCAACATTTTGGTCGTTTCCCATTGAATACTGGGGTTTGGTATGCTTAATAAAGCTAAGCCGTTTTCACCTGCATAAGATACAGTTCCAAGTGTGGCTGCATACTGAAAATCTCCGATTTCCTGATTACCTGTAGTTCCATAACTCGCTTTGAATTTTAGGTTATCAACAAAACCTACATTAAAGAAACTCTCATCAGATACAATCCATGCGACTCCAGCGGAGTAAAAAGTTGCGTAACGATTGTTGGACCCAAACCTTGATGATCCGTCTCTTCTGAGTGTTCCATTGAATGTGTACTTATCCATGAAGGTGTACGCAACTGTTCCAAAATAAGAAAGTAAAGAGCTCCTGACTCCACCACCCCCTACATCTGGAATAAATCCATTCGTAGCACTTCCTTGGGTAACTCCTGCATCATTCTTTAGTTTCAGGTTTGTAAACCCATAACCGGTGTAGTTAAAGCTTTCTGTATCGTTCCAAATAAACTCCTGAAACAATGACACAGAAAGTCTATGGTCTGATCCAAAATCGGTAACGTAATTGATTGAATTGGTTCCTATTAGTGTTACGTCACGATCAAAGTCTCGAAATAAGCTACCTTGACCTCCTTTTGCTTGTGCTCCGGGATTCGTTCTCGGATCAGTGAAATCAGAATCTATGTCGGAATCAAAATCAACACCCCAGCGTGAATTGACAGATAGTCCATCTACTCCTGGTATGTCGAATTCACCGTAAAGTGATGAAATGATCTTCACATTCTCGGTGATGTTTGTATTCTGTACCAATTCCTGTACACCATTTGGCTGACCGGAGACCAATTGATTGTACGTTCCGTCAGGGTTAAATACAGGCTCATAAGGGTTTGACCAGTAAGCTGCATTAAGAGGAGATCCAATAAATTGATCACCCTCATTTGTATCTCTTAAACGAGAGTACCCAAGCGTGTTATTCGTCCCAAAAGTAAGGTTTCCTGTAACCGTTTTAAGATTTACTCGAGCCGTATATCTTTTCAATCCAGTTGTAACTACAGCTCCATCTTCATCATAATATGATCCGGATATGAAATAGGTTGTGTTTTCATTGCCACCAGAAACATTGATTTGATAGTTTCTGGTCACAGCAGTTTCGAATAGCTCATCCTTCCAGGAAGTTTCAAATTGTCTCAATGAGTCAATTTGCTCTGCGGTATATGTGGACAAAGTTGTTCCTCCGGTTAATAGCTCAAAATCTATTTTTTGATTTGTATTCATAACCGGCAGAAAGTTCTTTGGTGCCTCAGAAACCCCATATTGTGCACTGAATGTCACTTTAGGTTTTCCTGACTGACCACTTTTTGAGGTAATTACAATTACACCGTTTGCTCCTCTTGATCCATAAATTGCTGAGGATGAGGCATCCTTTAGAACAGATATATTAGAAATATCATTGGGATTAAGAGTCTCAAACTCTGCGGCATCAATCGGCACACCATCCAGTATATAAAGTGGTTGTGTGCTTGAATTAATACTACCTGCTCCACGGATCAGAACACTTGCTCCTGCACCTGGTTGTCCACTATTTGATTGTGAAAGAACCCCAGCAGCTTGTCCCTGAAGAATCTTATCAAAAGATGCCATGGGTACATTATTGATCGTTTTGGCGTCTACAGAAGCAACCGCCCCTGATGCTCTTCTTGTTTCTATCGGTCCATATCCTGTAACAACTACTTCCTGGAGCTCAGTTGCTCCACCCATTGTAACATCGATAACAGATCGAGTGCCAACATTAATCTCCTGAGATTTAAACCCAACAAAAGAGTAGACCAGAATATCACCATCGTTAACCTGTAAGCGATAATTCCCATCTAAATCTGTCGTAGTACCAGTTGTGGTGCCTTTAATCACCACATTCACTCCGGGAAGACTTTCACCGACATCATCGGTTACTTTTCCGGACACAGTCCTTTGAGCAAAAACCTGTGTTATTGCCAAAAGACATGCAAATAGCGAAAAGTAAAACTTCTTCATAAGCATGATTTATTTGTTAAAAATTGTTTTTGAACCTGTAATGGTAGCTTTGAAAAAGTTTCATTAATTGTAAAAAAGAAGCGCCTTTTTCTTAAGGGAAAGCGAGTTTTGGTGAAGAAAATAAAAAAACCCACTCTGAGATCAGAGTGGGTTTTTAATTGAGAATTGGGTGCTACTTAAGGAGCATTTCTTATTTCTACAGTATGAGAACTTGCAGTTCCAATTTCTGTTTCAGGATCATTGGATCCTGTTAAAGTAACTGTCAAGTCAACATCGGTACCTGCATCTAGTACTTCGATCAGAATTTCTTCTTCCTGATCAAGAGCAAAAGAGATGCTACCACCTGAAACGTCATTATAATCGACCCCAGCTGTACCACCTGTTATAGTGTAAGTCACATCATTTGTGTTTCCATTGTCAAAGTCAAGGTTGCTCAGCGAAACTGGGATTGCAATGACTGAAGAGCCAGAAACTGAAGTGCTGGCAGTTGAAAATGAAACTACTGTGGAATCATCAACGAACACTCGCCCCAGAGACTGGTCAGCCAAAAGAGATGTTTCCGCATTACCTCCTGATATTGAGGTCAACTCAATGTAGAAGTTACGATCTGCATCTGCTGTTGCATTATCAAATGCATCAGCAAACGTGACAACTATCGTATCCTGAGTTGTACCTGCCTCGATGATAATTGGATTAGCCCCAACAGTATAATCAACACCAGCAGTCAAATCTCCAGTGATGGAGTAGTTGACAGAAATATCAGCGTCAACATCATTTCCAGCGGTTACAATGAACAGCATTTGTCCTGACATTTCTGCTACTTCGATAGTATCAACGGAAAGGCCGATCTCTTTGAGGTCTTCTTCCCAATCAATAGTTGCTTCTAGTTTCGAAAAACCAGCATCCGGACCGCCTCGACCTAGGTCAAGGCCATTATCCACGGAAGTAAGCGCAAATGTGGCGCTTCCGCCTGTTGCTTCCAGTGTCTCATTATCAGCTATTGTTATTGTTGCACTTGCACTTTGTGAATTAGCAGGAATAACAATACTACCGGATTGAGTAATATCACCTGTGACACTATAGCCAACCGTCACATCGTCAGGAAGTGCTTCTCCCAGACTGACGGTTACTGTAACTTCATCACCTTCACTACCCTCAAAATCACTACTTGTGATTTCCACATATTGCGGTAGAGAATTTGAGAAGTCAAGATTATCATCCTCAAAGTCATCACATGAAATAATGACAGAGGCTATTAATGTATATAAAAGTATTTTTTTCATGATTTTCATTCTATTTAGTCAACATCAAAATACATTCGCTCGTCCAATGGCGGATCACCATCCGGGGCATTCACGTTAGCCGCTAGTTCATCCGGAGGATAAGGCAACCTTCTCAAAAGATTGGTTGTCAATGCACCATCAGGGACATTCAATGCTGGAGACTCAATTCTTCTCCATTCAGTCCACCCCTCTATCCATCGAGCCTGGTTGCAATCAAGCCAATACTGCTCTCCAATGATGGATCTAGCCTGTATATCAGTTAATGTGGCTAAATCAGGAATCTCATTATCAAGAAAAGTAGAAACGGCTGAACCCGTGAGTCCGTGCTCGGCCATAGCTGCAGTTATACCTGCTCTTAACTTCTCATCGGCAACAGCTAATCCGCCAGAAGCATAACCCATTGCATGCGCTTCAGCTTCCAGGAACAATTGTTCTTGAACTGTGAAGAGAATTTCAGGTTTATCAGGACGGATGAGATTATTCGTGCCAGACCCACCAGTAGAAAGCACCCATGGTGAAAATGGAATGGAAGTAACACCTGCTGGCGCTCCTGCTGGAGTTGCAGGACTTCCTCCTCCTGGATAAGGGTCAAAATACACATCAATTCTTGGATCATTGGTTGCAAGCATTCTATCAACCATTACCTCACTGGCGAAATAAAAGAAGTTAGACCCACCTGCAAACGCCTCAAGGACAGTATAGAAAGGATTTTGATTTCCCGGCTCTCCGAAGAATGGAAATTCTGCATTTTCAGATGCTGAAGAAATCATATCATTATCCGTAATCATCGCTTGAATTTCTGACGCCCTTGCCGGCTCAGCATCAACCAATGTCATCAGTGTTCTGAACTTGATAGATTTGGCAAACTTTCTCCAGTTTTCCATATTCCCGCTGAACATCAAGTCTTCGGCTTGAATAGCTAAAGCAGGACTTCCTTCGTCGATTAGAGCGAGCGCCTCATCAATGATGTCAATTACACCTTGTAGTACATCAGCCTGACTATCGAAATTTGGATTTCTATTATTGATAGCGCCTGTTGCTACATCTATATCAACAGCTTCTGAATACGGGACATCTTCCCACAAAACAGTAGTGTACCAATAAACCAGTGCAGACATGATTTTGCATTGTGCAACTGCATTTGTCTGACCCAATATTTCAGCATTAGTGGAAGCCAGGAGCAAATCCTTTTGCGCATCTCTATACCATGATCTCCACGTATTTCCTGTAGTGAAAATACTGAAGTTGTATCGCTCAGGGTTTGTGAATACCCCTGCGCCAAATGATCCGCCTCCAGACCATAGCTGAGCGGCTGCACCGGACGATCCGATATCATTGGACCGGTTGGTAGCAATTCCTACCATCACATTGTTAAAAATGGGACCAGGTTCTGAATTTGAAGCCGCATTTGGGCTTTCGTTTACATCTAGATAGTCCTCACATGAAGTAGCAAAAATGCCTACCATGAAAAGGACGAATAGTTTTTTATATAAATATTTCATTGTTGCTATCATTTAAAATGTTAGTCTAACGTTTGCTCCGAAAGTCGTTGACGATGGAACATTGTAGAATTCCACATTAGCCTGTCCTCCAATTAACCCAGGACCAAAGAAGCTTGCTTCCGGATCAATATGAGGAACCTCGCTATCAATCAACCAAAGGTTTCTTGCTTCAAAACCAATAGATGCTGCCTTAAGTGGAGTGCCTGAAAGGAGTCCATTAGGAATTCTATAGCTGATAGTCACTTCTCTCAACTTCACATATGAAGCATCGAATACACTTCCTTCGGTATTACTTCCGTTAGTGTAAGTGTTCCAAAAGTCCTGCATAGAACGAACTGGTGTTTGATTCTCAACATAGCTGAATGTTCCATCTCCGTTATCAATTCTATTCACACCATTATCGATGAAAACTCTGCCTCGATTCTCAGCCGTTTCAGCAGCAACACCACTTCCTCGAATTCCACCTACTGTTCCTGACCAAAGAACTCCACCTTTGCTGATATCAACTAGTGCACTTACAGTAAAATTTTTATAAGTGACTGTATTCATAATGCCAAGTTGATAGTCAGGGTTGATATTACCCAGTCTCGCTCTGCCACCTCTTTCTCTCTCACCAGTGGTTGCATTGATTATGATGTCTCCATCTGGGCTTCTGTCCCATCCAGCACCATAAAGGCCAAACTGTTCACCTTCTTCAGCTCGGATCGACAAACCACTAAACCCACTGGTTAAAGCAAGGTCCTCCAGTCCGGGAGCTAGTTTTGTAACTTCCTGTTTGTTGTTTGAGAAATTAGCAGTTACTCGCCATTCGAAAGTTTCGTTTTTGACTGGTGATCCAAATACTGAAAGCTCAATTCCTGAGTTGGTTACCTCACCTGCATTTTGTCTGACGGCATCAAATCCAGTTGACTGAGCCACCTGAATACTTAGAATTTGGTTGCTTGTTACCGTTTCGTAATAAGTCGCGTCAAATCCAACACGTCCACCAAAAAACTGTACCTCAGTACCCACTTCAAATGTAGCCTGGTCTTGTGGCTCAAGTGATTGACCTGCTGGCAGTGTTGCCGGACCACCAAATCCTCCTTGTCCTCCGTGTGGGAAGGTGTTGTTATTAGGTAGGAATTGAGTGAAAACTTCAGCTTGTGGCAAGAACAAGAAATCAAGTTGATAAGGCAACTCATCACTACCTACGATAGCGTAGCTAGCTCTAAATTTGCCATATGAGATGAAATCAGGTAGGTCAAAAGCCTCGCTAAAAATAAAGCTACTGCTAACCCCAGGGTAGAAAAACGAATTATTTGCTTTTGGAAGCGTTGAGCTCCAGTCATTCCTTCCCGTGATATTTAAAAACAAGTAGTCTTTATAACCGAATCCAATATCAGTATATACGCCAAATAGCCTTCTGATAGATTCAAATCTTGTATTTGCTACAGAAAGAGCATTCGATGGAGTATATAAGTCAGCTACGATAAGATTACTGGCAAATGCTCTTGTTTGCTCATTATTAATCTGGTTCACCTGATACCCAACAAGAGCTGTCAACACTAGATCTGAATTAATATCATAAGTAGCCCGTGCGAATAAATCGTAAGTCATCTCTCTACGATAAATATCCCGATCCTCAAAGCTTCCGGCTTGAGCACTTTTTGTTCCTTTTGCTGTGATATTTCTTCTGGTTTCAGTGAACATATCCAACCCAACACGAGATGTTACGTCTAGCCATTCAACTGGACGATAATTCAACGAGAAATTTCCAAAAACCCTATCAACCTGGTTATTGAATGGGGTTTCATTGACAATCCAATAAGGGTTATTACCAGTTTGGTTTCCGTCGATTCCGATAGGTACTCCATCAGCATCTCTTAAATTATTTTTAAGAACATCAATGTTGTGAGTACGCTGTAAGTTGTACACCGAGCTTATGACTCGGGTAGGTGTATTACTACCCTGACGTGGACGTCCAACTCCCTCTGTTCTGCTATAGTTGACAACTGCTCTGGTAGATAACTTTTTAGTTATTGTAGTACCTGCGTTCAATGAAAAACTGTGTCGTGTTAATTCATTGTTTGGCACAATTCCTTTCTCATTGAAGTTGGTATAAGAAAGTCTGAAGTCCCCTGCGTCAGTACTTTGGCTAATAGCAAAATTGTTAATTAGCGTAGTGCCTGTCTCAAAGAAATCTTTCACGTTATCAGGTTGAGCTACAAGCGGACCTTCGTTTCCATCATATGGAAACTGTCTGAATGACTCTCCTTGTAAACCATCGATTCTTGGACCCCAGCCATTAGAAAAAGCATCTGTATTGTAAGTTCCAAAATCTCCTGAAGCATATTCGTTTTGTAAATCAGGAAGAACGAAAGGCTTAGAAACTCTAACTGAAGAGTTTACATCTAGCTTTAATGCTCCTTTACCTTTCTTAGTAGTAACGATGACAACACCATCACGAGCTCTCTGTCCATATAGTGCAACAGCTGAAGCACCTTTAAGTACAGTCATAGACTCAATATCATCCGGGTTAAGGTCCGAGGCTCTGTTACCTGTGTCAGCACCACCGTTGATGGTTTCATTTCGTGTTCCTCTAAATGAGGAGTTTGAAATGGGAGTACCATCTACAATAAATAGAGGTTGGCTGGTACCAGAGATTGAACTTGCTCCACGAATCTGAATATTTACCGATCCACCTGCTGTACCTGAGGAGGAGTTGATTCTTACCCCCGGCACTCGTCCGGATAATGATTGAAGAACGTTGCTTGACCTAGCTTTAGTTAGCTCATCCCCATCTACTGTGGTGACGGCATATCCAAGCTCTTTACGCTCCTTCTCGATACCGAATGCAGTTACAACAACTTCCTGAAGCTCTGTTGCTCCGCCCATTGTCACATCAATGACCGTTCTTGTTCCTACATTGATTTCCTGAGTATCAAAACCAACAAAGGAATAGACCAGTACATCGTCATCATTTACCTGAACACGATAGTTGCCGTCAATATCAGTTGTGGTTCCGCTAGTGGTGCCTTTTATCACCACATTTACTCCGATTAAAGGCTCACCTGTGTCATCAGTGACCTTTCCGGATACCGTCCTCTGTGCATGGGCATAAGCCATGACTAAGAGGCACGCCATCATTGAAAAGAAAAACTTTTTCATAAGCATGATTTGTTTGTTAGAAAATTGATTAACTCGTAAGACTAGCTCTGAAAAAGTCTTTTTAATTGTAAAAAAGAAACCCTCAATTCGTAAGGGATTTGAGGGTTTGGAAGGTTAAATGGTAATTTTTACAATTTTAAAAGAGGGAGTTAATTAAAGAAATCGAAGAAGCTTCGTCGTTTTTCAAGTTTAAGATCCTGAAGCACCTGTGATTTAACTCGTATGGATAAGAAGTAGGACTGGTACCTTCCGAAAGGAACCCAATCAAAATTCATTGTCCAGCAGTGAAGATCTCGCGAGATTCCCAATCGAGTGGTGGTAAAGTCTTTCGCCTCAAAGTCATAGCCCGAGTTGAAAGTGATCTGCGTTTTGTCGGTAAGACCTAGCGTTCCGCTGAAGGAGAGGCTTTGCCGGATGGTGGGGTCTTCAAAGCCTTGTTTGTTTCTGTTTATTGAGTATTGCACGCGTAAACTCCATGGCACGGCAAAATCGACATACATTTCAGGGTTGTTTTGAATATGTTCCACTTGCTCTCTTTCAAAATCAGTCATCCCATCAAAGCCCACCTGTTCATCGGGAGGTACTACTCCTTGTTCACCATAAAGATCATTCAGTCGACTGTTTTGGTTTGAGTTTTTTCTCTTTGAGGATCCTGGAGGAGCAAGATTTAAACTTATTGCAGTAGTCATATTAGATAACCTCCCTAAACCATTTCCATTATTCCAGGCATACCTATTCAATCTACGCTGACTTACAGTCCTCTCTCCTCGCGCATTTACACTTTCGGAAATTAGAAGGTACTCATATGGGTCAATAGTACCAGTAAAGTTCACGGATACTTTGCCTTCAAAGAAGCTCGTTCGTGCATTCACATTGATATTACTAAGCTTAAATGAGTCTGCTGCAAGATTGTAACCAGAGCTTAATCCGAGGTTGTCGAACAACTTTATTTTTTTGAAGCCACTGACAGTGTCTTTCTTACTTGCCACTTTCATTTCAAGGTTGTTGGAAAGTGAGAAGCCCAAAGTTTTACTTTCTCCACCAGGAGGAGAACCATAGGCAAAGCCTTCGTATTTACTCACCCGTCGAGTGTTGCCTAGAGAATCAATCTGTATATCATTGTACACCCCATATTTTGTATCAGAAAAGTCCGGACTATAGCTAAATGAAACACTTGGAGTCATTACATGTCTGATTGCCTGAATTTTACTATTTGGGAAAAATACCGTTCCGTAAACACGTGTATTTAATGAGGCACCTGTAGACCAACTTCCTGCTCTGCTGAACCCGTCTACAGTATCTATTCTTACTCCATTTTCCTCCTCAACATATTCATATTGTAATTCCTTATTATACCAAAGCTCTTGATAATTGAAATTGGGATTTAATGTGAAAAACTTCAAAAGGCTTAATGAAGTAGAAATCGGAACGGTGTGTTTACCACCAAGCTTGGAGCGATCCATTATCTCGCTAAGATTCCCCTGATTAAAAGCAATTATTTCATCGGATCGCTCTCCTCGGTTTATTACATTAAAACCTGCATTTCTAACTGCTTGATTTGACAATTCATTCTTTGCGACAAAATTGTGACTGAAGTTGAGCTTTGCTAATGGAGACTTGCTGGAATTAACCACATTTTTAAGTGGATAAATTCGATTCATATTAACCGTTAAATCCGGTAGTGTAAGGTTCACAATGCCTGTGCTAAGGTTTTGGCTATGTCGCAGGTTTGTTGACATTTGAAAAGGGGTACCAGCGAATGTCTTTCTATAGCTAATATTTGAAGCTAATTGCGAATTGATGCTTCGATCGAAATCTTGAACAACAAGGTTATTATTGGTATTGTAGCTCGTGGAAGCAGCGTTCACGGAGGCAGAAAATGAGGAATTCCCCCTGGACTCAGGCGTGTGATTCCATCGAACACTATAGTCATTTGTTTCCAATGGATTCTCTATCTCATCCGAGATGGATTTGATGTAAGACATATTGAATGTTCCCCTGAAAGAATAACGCTTGTAATAATTTGATACCGACTGAATACCATGGCCACCTTTTGAATAGATATCTCCTGTAAGTCTTAAATCCACATAGTCACTGATGGCAAAATAATACCCCCCATTCCTTAAGAAAAATCCTCTTCTCCGTTCTTCTCCATATGATGGAACCACAATTCCTGATGATTTTTCCTTGGGTTGAGGAAACATGCCAAACGGAAAGAATAATGGAGTTGGTAAGTCTCTAAAACGCATGTTAAAGGGTCCGGAGACCACTTTGTTGTTAGGTATTACTTTGATTTTAGTTGACTTTATTGAAAAATGCGGATCTTCTAGATTACACGTGGTGTACTCTGCACCTCTGATAAACAATTCATCCTCTGAATTTTTTTTCACGTCTTCACCGTGCATAAACCCTCCATCCTGCTCGGTAATTACCCCCTTGATTACCGCCCTCTCTGTTTTGAAATTGTAGACGATATCATCTGTGACATAAGTGTCCGGGCCATCTGTAAAAACAGGTTTACCAATTTTCTTACCAGTGGAGTCAGTTTTGTATTTAGCCTTCAACGTCCGCTTATTCCAATCCACTTCGGTTTGTTCAGCCTCCAGAGCTACTTTGCCATAATCAATATGGGTATCACCATACATAGTTAGCTCTCTGCTTTTTACATTGAAAAAAAGTGAATCTTTTGCGTGATAATTGATGGTAGTTTCAATATCACTTTTCTTAGATGCAGGTTTTTTTTGGACTAAAGAGTCAGCTTGGGTTGTATCTGAATTGATTAACGTATCAGATTCGAGTAGGTCCTCCCGGTCCTTAGATAGTGAATCTATTTCCTGTGATTGTACATGGAAATAGGCAGTGAAACAGAAAAGTAAAATGAGACACCTCAATCCAACTCGCTTTTTTGAAAATGAATGATGACCAAACTATCTTTGAGATGTTTAATTACTGGCACAATTGGCAGATTTTTTGCAAATGAAAGCAATTGAAAACTGTATTGAATGCCGGTTTTTCTAACTTTTGCGTAAAAGTATTTCATTTTAGACAATATAAGGGCGTGAGAAACCTAGTACTACCCATCGGACTGACTCTATTTTTGGTTTTAGCATCATTTCACCCAATAGGGAAGAAGAATTTTGCGGTGACAAAGATTGTGATTGATCCTGGTCATGGGGGAAAAGATCCAGGAACTCTTGGATCTTATACCAAAGAAAAAGATGTGGCTTTGTTGGTAGCCATGAAAGTGGGGGAGTATGTTGAACAGTATATTCCAAATATAGAGGTCATCTATACCCGTAAAGACGATACATTTATAGACCTTAAAAAAAGATCTGAGATTGCAAATAGTCATGATGCTGATCTGTTTGTTTCGATCCATGCAAACTCCTTACCAAAAACAACTCCTTATGCCAGGAAGCAGGCTATAAAGGGGTCAGAGGTTTATGTGATGGGAGCGCAAAATACAGATCGCGCACTTGAGGTTGCAAAACGGGAGAACTCAGTAATCTTATTGGAAGAGGATTACGAGAAAAACTACGATTTTGATCCACAGTCCGAAGAATCCTATATTCTTTTTAACCTGACTCAATCGGCTTTTCAGGATAATAGTTTGATGCTGGCCAGCCTGATTGACGATCAACTAAAAAACCGTGCCGGGAGAAGAAGTTATGGCGTAAAACAATCCAGTCTTTACGTGATGTGGAGCACTGCAATGCCTAGTGTGTTAGTAGAAATTGGCTACCTTTCCAACCCGGCCGAGGAGAAGGAATTAAATAATCCGGATGTGCAGTCTTACATTGCGTCTGGTATTTACCGTGCCATCAAAGATTACAAAGAAGCATTTGATGCTCAAAACTAAAAATTAAGAACTGTGTCAAAAGAATTCAAGATTGGTCTAATCACCATTATTTCCGGAGCTCTTTTATACTATGGGTTCAATTTTCTACGAGGGTCTGATTTGTTCTCACCTTCCAACAGATACTTTGCCACATATACGAATGTTTCGGGCTTAAACGTATCTAATCCAGTGTATTTTAACGGACTTCCCGTTGGACGAGTAAGTGGGTTTGAGTTGGTTCAAAAGAAAGGGTACATAGTTGTCTCAATCGATATTGATGAAAAACTTACTATTGGAAAAGATGCATCGGCCACACTAGCCAATGATGGACTTTTTGGAGGCAAGGCGATTGTCCTAAATGTGGGAAAGTCTGAAGAAAAAGCACAGCCCGGTGACACGCTGGCTTCTGATATGGATGGTGATATGCTCTCGCAATTTGAGCCAGTGGCAGACAACTTGAATACAACAATTACCAAGCTTAATGAATTGCTTGACGAACTAAATAATACTGATATTAAAGGCACTGTTGACACCTTAAAATATGCTATTGGTTCAATCACATATAAGGTAAATCAGCTCGAGGTGGAAAAAGTTCTCACCTCGACAGACTCATTAATCCTGAGTATCAAGGACAGAAGTGACCAATTGGAGGGGCTGATTTCAAGCTCTAAAATGTTGATGGATTCACTCAATGAAGTTCCAGTTGCTGCCACTTTAGAAAAAGTAAATGAATCACTGGAGCACGTCAACAAACTATTATTAGCAGTACAATCCGACGAGGGGACCGTAGGTAAGCTCCTCAATAATGATTCTATCTATAACAATTTGAACAAGCTTTTAGTAGATATGGATGAATTAATCATTCACTTCAATAATTATCCTAAGGACTTCCTGGGACCTTTGGGAAGGAAGAATAAAAAACTAAGAGGTATTCCGCAGGAACAGGAAGGTAAGTAGCGAACATTCATGGACATTCAATTCAATAAAAATGAAGATGCCAACAAACAGTTGGTATACAAACTAAACGAGCGCCTGAAAAAAGTAAAACTTGGTGGTGGAGAAAAGAAAATAGCTTCACACCATAAAAAGGGTAAGCTTACCGCTAGAGAGCGAATTGACTATTTGCTCGATGATCCAAAAGATTTTTTGGAAGTGGGAGCCTTTGCAGCTGATGGCATGTATCAAGAAGTGGGTGGGTGTCCGTCTGCAGGTGTGGTAACTGGCATTGGAAAAGTATCCGGGCGGCAGTGTATGATTGTAGCGAATGATGCGACAGTGAAAGCAGGAGCGTGGTTTCCGATGACGGCTAAAAAGAACCTAAGAGCTCAGGAGATATCAATAGAAAACAACCTGCCGATTATTTATTTGGTAGATAGTGCCGGAGTATTTCTTCCTATGCAGGATGAAATATTTCCCGACAAAGAACACTTTGGTAGACAATTTCGAAATAATGCAGTAATGTCCTCTAAAGGCATCATCCAGATTGCAGCGATCATGGGAAGCTGTGTGGCTGGAGGAGCGTATCTGCCGATTATGGCCGATGAAGCTTTAATAGTTGATGGTACTGGTTCTGTATTCCTGGCTGGTAGTTATCTGGTCAAATCAGCAATAGGCGAAGATATTGATAATGAAACGCTTGGTGGTGCAACCACTCACTGTGAGATTTCTGGTGTCACAGACAATAAGTTCCCTGATGACAAAGCGGCTCTAGACGCGATCAAAAAGATATTTGATAAAGTCGGAGATCCTAAAACTGCAGGGTTTAATAGAACAAAGAGTAAAGCACCCAAGAAAAAGCTGGAGGATGTCTACGGTGAATTCCCTGCGAATAGAGGCATTCAATATGACGCAGTAGACGTAATTAAGTGCCTGGTTGATGATTCCGAATTTGACCAATATAAAGAGCTCTATGGCAAGTCTATTGTCTGTGGATATGGACGAATTGATGGGTGGAGTGTTGGCATTGTTGCTAATCAACGAAAAGTTGTGAAGACCAAAAAAGGCGAAATGCAGATGGGTGGAGTCATCTATTCAGACTCTGCGGATAAGGCAGCTCGCTTTATTATGAACTGCAACCAGCGAAAAATTCCATTGGTTTTCTTGCATGATGTGAATGGATTCATGGTTGGATCGCGATCAGAACATGGAGGCATCATCAAAGACGGTGCGAAAATGGTTAATGCTGTTTCCAATTCCGTGGTTCCTAAATTCAGTATTGTCATGGGAAGTTCTTATGGAGCTGGTAATTACGCAATGTGTGGAAAAGCCTACGATCCACGTTTGATCTATGCATGGCCTACTGCTGAAATAGCGGTAATGAGTGGAGGCTCGGCTGCAAAAACGCTTCTGCAAATAGAAATTGCCTCAGCTAAAGCAAAGGGAAAAGAACTTACAGAAGAGGAGAAGAATGAGCAGTTGAAAAAAATTGAGGATTCCTACAAGGAAAAGCTAAGTCCATACTATGCCGCATCGAGGTTGTGGGTAGATGGAATCATCGATCCTAAAGACACTCGTGAGGTTATTTCAAAAGGAATTGAAGTGGCCAACCTCGCGCCAATTGAAGAGCGTATGAATGTAGGTGTCATCCAAACTTAATACCTTTATTAAGTGCTGAAGGATTCTGAAATAAAGGCATTAGTCGTTCTCCTGGACGATGAAGATCACGAGGTAGTTTCTCATGTGGAAGAAAAAATCATGTCTATTGGCACGAGCGTGATCCCCATGCTGGAGCAGGAGTGGGAGAGCACATTCAATCCTATCATTCAAGGCAAGATTGAAGATTTGATCCACGAACTTCAGTTTGAATTACTGAAGGAACGGTTTATTGAATGGAAAGAAAATGAATCCGATGATCTGTTGAAAGGGCTATGGATTGTAGCCACTTATCAATACCCTGATTTAGAACCGGATGAGCTTCGCCAGCCTTTGGACCAGTTGTATCATGAATTGTGGAGGCATATGAGTGAAGAGATGGCTCCTTATGATCGCATTAGGGTCTTCAATGAAGTCTTTTTCAATAAGTTTCGATTTAGGGCGAATACAAAGAATTTTCATTCCCCGGCAAATTCAATGCTCAATGCCGTGCTGGAAACACGAAAGGGAAACCCTATTTCTCTTTGTGCAATCTACCTGCTCCTGGCTCAAAAAATGGACCTCCCAATTTATGGGGTTAACCTCCCTAACCTATTTATCCTCACCTATAAAATAGGTGAAGAATCCTTTTATATCAATGTTTTCAATAGGGGTTTGGTTTTCACAAGGGATGACATAGACAACTATCTGGAGAGCCTTCAACTTGACAAAAAAGACATCTTTTACGAACCTTGCTCTAATCTGGATATCATTCTCCGAGCCCTACGTAACTTGATTGTCTCTTTCGAGAAGCTGGGGGATTACCATAAAGCAGATGAGGTCAAACTAATCCTGCAAAAGCTGGACGATCAGTATTTCAGCCTCTAATTTCTCCATAGCATTGTAACCTTTCGTTTCTCTTTCAGTATTAAGATTACATTTAAGACTTAAATATTTAGTCTACTTTTAGGATTTAAATTGAAAATCTATGAATAAGTATTCGATAGGGGAATTCGAGGAGGTTGTAATGCTAACAGTGGCTGTTCTTTACGAAAATGCCTATGGGATTTCCATTAAGGAAGAAATTGAGAGCCGGTTGGAGCGAAAAGTAAGTGTAGGTGCTATGCGCACGGCACTTAATAGATTAGAGAAAAAGGGCTATCTCGAGTCAGAATTTGGGGAAGCAACTGCTGTTAGAGGAGGTAAGCGTAAGCGCTATTTCAAAGTGACTCCTTTGGGTAAAAAAGTATTGGAGCAAGTAATGGAAACCAGAAAGCAGCTTTGGGATTCTATTCCGTCGGTAGCATTTGATTTCAAATTTGCATGAGCAACTCTCAGCAAATATCGCCTCCTAGACTTCCAGCCCGATTCCTAAGGTGGTTTTGCAATTCAAAGCTTATTGAAGATGTAGAAGGAGATTTATCAGAGTTGTATGCTGAGCGTGCTAGCACTAATCTGAGCAAAGCAAAGCTCAAATACTTCCTTGATGTCATACTGCTTTTTCGACCTGGAATCATAAAAAATATCGAACTCAAAAACGGACTAATTAATATATCAATGTTAAAAAACTACTTAAAATCTGCATTTAGGAATCTCTTAAAACATAAGAGCTTCTCCTCTATCAATATTTTTAGCCTGTCCATTGGGATAGCTGCTTGCCTGGTTATATATCTTTTCATTAAGGATGAGCGATCGTTTGATGCTTTTCATGAAAATAATATTTATAGACTATGTGAGGTGCAAAGCTTCACCGGAACTAATACTCAAAAAGTGGCACTCTCAATGCCCGGTATGGGCCCAACGATGGCTGAAGAATTTCCGGAGATAGAAAAATATACGCGATTCTGGAGCTGGGGAAATCAACTGGTGGAGTTGGAGGACAAGAATATAATGGTTGACAAGGTTGTAGGTGTCGACAGTACATTCTTTGAGGTCTTCGATTTTTCACTCATTCATGGTGATCCATCTGAAGTAATCAGTGGGCCGCTGGATGCAGTTGTTACAGAATCTACTGCACAATTGCTTTTTGGTAAGGTAGATGTTGTTGGTGAGGCTTTCGAAATGGGAGGAGATCAGGTGGTTATTAGGGGAGTAGTGGAGGATGTTCCTGAAAACTCACATCTTCAATTTGATATAGTGTTATCTGTCTTTGCTGCTGGTGCTGAGGAGGACGAATTTAACAATCGGTTTGGGGGAAATTTTCTGAACACCTATTTCATCATGAACGAAAATGCCAATCTGAAACAAATGGCAGAGAAGTTCCCGGAATACTTACTCAAGTATGTCGACAATGGTGACGGAGACATTAATGAGTATTACCAACTTTTTCTTCAGCCACTCCCGGAAGTGCATTTAGCTTCCATGGATATTGAACATGACTACAATAACTACAGAAAGTTTAATGGAGAATATCTTGACATTTTTGTTATGGTCGGAATATTCATTCTCATCATTGCGTCTGTCAATTTTACAAACCTCACCACTGCAAGGGCGAGCAATCGAAGCAAGGAAGTCGGGGTAAGAAAAACGATAGGTGCGGTACGAAAACAGCTTTTCGATCAATTCATTTTTGAATCCATCCTACTTTCTGTCATAGCATTGGTGTTTGCGGTTTTGTTGGTAATCGTTTCACTTCCTTCATTAAACAACCTCATTGATCGGCAACTATCACTTTTTCCATTTCTAGTTGATATGGAGTTTATGCCCATTGTTTTAGGCGTCACTCTGCTGCTAGGAGTAATCGCAGGATTGTATCCATCGCTTTATTTATCATCATTTAAGCCAGTAGTCGTGCTTAAAGGATTAAAAACTCAGGAGAAAAAGTCTATTTTCAGAAGCTCACTTATTGTTTTGCAGTTCAGCTTAGCACTTGGCATGATTGTCTGCACATTGATTGTTGTCCAGCAGCTGATGTACATCAAAAACAAGGATATTGGTTTTTCTAAGGACCACATAGTGCTGGTGGATATGAACCGAGAGTCTCAGGAGCATTACCGGGAGATGAAAGAGGAGTTGCTAAAACAGTCAAACATTTTAGGTGTTACAGGTTCGGGTCAGCGACTTGGCAACAACTTTCATCAATGGGGTTTCAAGGTATTAAAAGACACTGGCGTTGTAAGCGTAACTCCTTCCAATGTGCATGTAGATTACGATTACCTGGAGGTGTATGATATCAAACTCAAGGATGGACGATCGTTCTCAAAAGAGTATGCAACCGATGATGGCTTAGCATTTATAATCAATGAGGCATTTGCTGATGAATTGGGCTTTGATGATCCTATTGGACAGAAAGTAGGTCATAGTTGGTACCCGAATGATTCACTTGGAACTATCATAGGAGTGACAGAGGATTTTAATTTCAACTCATTGCACTATAAAGTGAACACGCTCTCAATGGTGGTGCATTCCGAATGGGGATATAGTGAAATGTCGGTAAAGTTGAATGGTCAGAATATTGAGGCTGGTCTAGCTGAAATCGAACGAGTTTATAGTCAGTTTGTCAAGGACTTTCCTCTTGAGTATGAGTTTTTGGACGACCACTTCAGCGAGCTTTACAAATCCGATCAGCAGATGGGTTCTGTGATTACGATTATTGCTGTGCTATCCATTTTCATTGGATGTATGGGTCTTTTTGGTCTTGCTTCAATTTCGATTCAGCGGAGAATCAAGGAAATTGGTATACGAAAAGTCATGGGTGCCTCAACGAAAGAGTTAATGATACTACTTTCCAGAGGGTTTGCTATGATGATCTTGTTGTCATTTTTAATAGCAACGCCAATTACTTTCATTTTCATGAAGGGCTGGCTTGAAAACTTTGCGTATCGAATTGAAATAAATCCATTCTTATTTCTTATCGGGGGAGCAGTTGCCCTGCTCATTGCTTTAGGGACTGTTAGCTTTCATGTATTTAAAGCTGTTCGAGCTAATCCGGTGCAGTCCCTAAGGTACGAGTAAAGTTTAGGTGCCATAAGCCAACAAATACTCCTTCACCCATTCGTAATGGATTTGGTGAGTCGTTTCATGGCCCGGTTTCAATATCTCACCTTTGATCAGGCTGTCTGTCTCAAAGGACAGCTTGATCTCATTTTTCAGACTCAAAAATTTACGTCCAAAGATTTTATAGATCACTTCTTTGGCGCACCAGATTGTGCAAAGCTTTTGCAAATCATCCTGATATTGCATTTCTGTTTCATGCAGGTATTTCAGCTTAACATACTCATGTTTATCTCTAGGCCGCTCCATATCTATTCCGCATGGTTTCTCCAGGTGGATCATAGCTGCGGCGATGGGGAACGAATGTGAGATAGAGATGTTTGCTGTATTATCATTTAGGTATGGCTTGCCTTTATCCTGTTTACTGATGCCCTGGTACTTGATGCCGAACTTTTCGCAGAGTGTTTTAACAAGGATACGTCCAATAATCCACTCAGCTTGTCTTATGGGGTGCAGCTCAGCAGGGTAGGGTTCTGGAGAAAGGTATGGAAGCTCCAAAAAGGTTTCCTGGATGTTCCAGACGGCATAGGCAGATTGTTCGTCAATCTGCTTGTTCAATAGCAATGGCATTGGCAATTGTAATAATTTTGTATTCCAAATGAGCAAAATCGAAGTAAAAAAACTCCACACTTTTCTAGGGCACAACGACAGCATTTATACACTTCAGGCATTAGATGATCATCGATTTATTTCAGCCGGAGGTGATGGAATGGTCGTCATGTGGGACCTGAGATCTCCTGACGAAGGAGAGGTCATTGTGAAAATACCAAGCTCGGTTTATGCACTCACCTACGATTCCGAAGAGGGATTCTTGTACGCAGGCCAAAACAATCAAGGTATCCATAAAATCGACCTTAAGGAGAAGAAGGAGATGAAGTCCATCCATTTAGGAGAATATCAAATTTTTGACTTGCAAATGGTTAATGGTTCTCTATGGGCTGGATTGTCCAATGGTGAGGTACTGGTTCTTTCAAAAGACCTGACCATAGAAAACCGAGTGAAATATGCCAATGATCGTATCAGAAGTATTCATCAGATAAATGGCGAACTGGTGATTGGTTGCAGTGACAATGTGGCTCGTGTTGTTGACCCAAAAACAATGGATGTCAAACAAGTACTGACAGGACATAAGAACTCTGTATTTGCGGCTAAGTATCATCCCTCCGGGAAATACCTGATAACAGCGGGTCGGGATGCACACTTGAAAGTCTGGGATACGCAGGAAGATTACGTTTTACGGGAGTCAATTGCGGGTCACCTTTACACCATTAATGATGTAATATTCCGAACTGATGGACGATATTTTATAACCGGTAGCATGGACAAGTCCATTAAATTGTGGGATGCGCATAATTTTCGCTTGCTGAAAGTACTGGACAAGCATAGGCACGCTGGACATGGAAATAGCGTTAATAAGCTGCTATGGATGAATTATCAAGACTTGTTAGTAACTTGTAGCGATGATCGTTCAATCTCCGTTTGGGAAATTAAATTTGCAGAATGAAGATAACACCGCTGGAAATTCGTCAGAAAGACTTTGAAAAGAAGCTGAGAGGATATGATAAGGATGAAGTCAACGCTTTTCTCCAGTCGCTATCCAACGAATGGGAACGCATGCTCGAGGAGAATAAGGATCTGACCCTTAGGCTGAAGCAAGCAGAAAAGGAAGTGGAAAAACTCCGTGAAGTTGAAAGCTCCCTTTACAAAACACTCAAGACGGCTGAAGATACAGGTGCAAATGTGATAGAGCAGGCTAACAAGGCCGCTGAGCTTCACATGAAGGAAACCAAGATGAACGCCGAAGCTCTGCTCAGTGAATCTAAAAACAAAGCACGCTCGATGATAGAGCAAGCGGAAATGGAAGCTCGACAGATCATCGAAGAACTTCAGGACGCAGTAAAAAGCATTGAGCAAAATCACCGTGACATTGAAAATCACCGTCAAAATGCACTGCAGGAGCTGAAAAATCTTTCAGTTACTCTAATAGAGAAAGTAGAGAAAAACACTGGTGCGAATAGAGAGTTCAAGTTTGATGATTATGTGAAACGGGTAAAAAAACTTGCCCGTGAAAGTGAAGAGCGAATCAAATCCGAAAGGACAGAGGTAAAGGCAGAAAGTAAAACTCTGGAGACACCTCCAATGGATATAGAGGCACATAAAGCTGAAGTCCCCAAACGCGAATCAGAAGAAGCACAAGAAACTTCAAGTGAGCCCCCAAAAACGGAGGAGTTGCGAGAACGCATTACTCAACGAAGTAGAGTAGAAGATAAAGAGGAGGAAAAGGCCAAGGAGGCTGACAACAAAAAGACAGAGGATTCTAAGAAAGCTGATGAACCTAAGGCCGAAGAGCAGGAGGAAAAACCCAAGAAGGAAGAACATGTAGAAGAGAAGAGAGGCCCTCGTATTTCCAAGACCGTATCATTTTTTGATGAACTAGACACAGATAGCTAAGCATGGGAAGGGTTTCTCTGGAGGGAATGGAGTTTTACGCTCGTCATGGCTATTATGAAGAAGAGCGTGTAATCGGTAACAAATACAGTGTGGATGTAACGCTGGATGTAGACTTTACTGAGGCTGCTTCAGACGACAAACTGGAAGGCACTGTCAACTACGAGCAGGTTTATGAAATAGTCCAAAATGTGATGAGCATTGATGCCAACCTATTAGAGCACCTGGCCGGTAAAATGATTAAAGCTTTAAAAGAAAACTTTTCCCAAGTCAATCGTGTACAGGTTCGGATCAGTAAATACAATCCACCGATTAAAGGGCTATGCCATAAGGCGACAGTGGAGCTGGAGGGTTAAGTAAACACAAACCCTCGTCCATCAGACTCATCGTAAAACTCAATTTTTTTCCCAACCAAAAACATCATTTCACTCTTTCGGATCAGGACTTGCACGCCATCCAAATCGTAAACGTCATCCGTATCCTTCTGCTTATCAAAGCCCAACTTAAAACCAACGCCACACCCCATGCCTCTAGTAGCAATACGCAATCCATAGCCTTTGGGGATGCCTTTATTTTTTAAGATATTTTTAACCTCTTTCAGCGCTTGATCCGTTATTTCCACAGGTGGTTTCATTCACTTAATCATTTATTCAATACTAGCTTTGAATTACTTAAAGCCTCCACGTAAAAGTATTATTTTTGACGTTTATCAAATACGTATTCTAAAAATCAGCTAATCTCCTTCTCCACTTTGGAGAAGGATGGGAAGAGGCCCAAAGAAAATGGATTTTTAGAATGCATTAAAAACATTAAACAATCCAATCCATGGAAATGGTTTACGAACTTCTGAAAATTACGATTCCAGCAGCCCTGGTTCTTTATTTAGCCTACTTATTGGTTCGCTCCTTTTTACAGAAACAACTGGACGAAATTGCTTTCAGCGTGCGTCAGAAAAATCAGGAGATTGTCGTGCCGATTCGACTGCAAGCTTACGAGCGGATTGTATTGTTACTCGAGAGAATAACACCTGCAAACCTCATATCCAGGCTTAGTAGCTCGGATTATTCGGCAGAAGAATTTCAGCATATTCTGATCCATGAAATCAGAAATGAGTTTAACCACAATCTTTCGCAGCAAGTATACATGTCGGACAGTGCATGGACTTACGTAACAACAGCTGTGGAGCAGACCATATCCATTATTAATTCCTCATCGAACGCACTTGATAAAAAGGCAAAAGGGTTTGACCTGGCAAGGGCTATTTTAGAAAATAGTGCAGGAGAGGAGATGGATACGCCAAAACAGGCAATTAAGTATATTAAGGAAGAAATTCAGGACGTTTTTTAATTGATGGACAAGACCAGAAAAATATGGCAAAAAGCAAAGGAAACAGCTACTGATAAGGAGGCGATGAAGTCCACCTTGACGAAGGCTGGAAATAAGTTAAAAAGCCTAGCTGAAAATTCCAGAGAGCTGCGGGAACTGAAAACCAAACTGGAAATATTGTTAAGGATGTTCCAATCGCATATAAATGGTGAGTATAGGGCATTCCCTGTTTCAACAATCGTTTTGATTGTATTTGCATTGGTCTATTTCATCACCCCTACAGATTTAATTCCTGATTTTATTCCGGCGCTTGGCTTTACAGATGATGCTACGGTTGTGCTTTTGATAGTCAAAAAGCTAAACAGAGATATCAAAAAGTTTTACAAATGGGAAGACGAACAGTGGGAAGAAGCAGACTGATTTTATGCGAACAGTAATTCAACGAGTTTCCGAAGCATCTGTCGCCATAGAAGGTCAGACAAAGTCTAAAATAGGAGTTGGTCTAATGATTCTCTTGGGGATTGAGGACGTAGATGAAAAAGAAGACATTGAGTGGCTATGCCGCAAGATTAGCAATATGCGCATCTTTCCGGATGACGAAGGAGTTATGAATAAAAGTCTGATTGATGTGAATGGAGAAGCTCTGGTGGTAAGTCAATTCACCCTCCATGCCAGCACAAAAAAAGGAAATCGTCCGAGCTACATTCAGGCAGCCAAACCAGACAAAGCAATTCCCATGTATGAATCGTTTGTAGAGGAACTGCAAACTCATCTAACCACTGATATAAAGACCGGTGAGTTTGGCGCAGACATGCAGGTATCCCTCATTAATGACGGCCCTGTCACCATTCTGGTGGATACCAAAAACAAGGAATGATTTATTTTCGGTAAATGAGTAACCACTCTTTGAAGCTGGTTAGCAGCATGTTACCTTTGCGGCTAATTTTCAAAGGATTGAGGAGAAAGAAAGTCACAATCCGCTGACTTACATATATGAAAAACATACGAAACTTCTGCATTATTGCCCATATCGACCATGGTAAAAGTACCCTGGCAGATAGGCTTTTGGAGTTTACTCATACAGTGACTGAGCGTGATATGCAAGCCCAGCTGCTTGATAACATGGATCTGGAACGCGAGCGTGGGATCACCATTAAAAGTCACGCCATTCAGATGGATTATGAGTTGGAAGGGGAGAAATACACACTCAACCTTATTGACACCCCGGGGCACGTCGATTTCTCTTATGAAGTTTCTCGATCCATCGCAGCTTGTGAGGGAGCACTTTTAGTGGTGGACGCGGCACAGGGAATTGAGGCACAAACCATCTCAAACTTGTACTTGGCATTAGAACATGATCTGGAAATCATTCCGGTATTGAATAAAATAGACCTTCCGGGAGCAATGCCTGATGAGGTTTCTGATCAGATCATCGATTTGATTGGATGTGCCAAAGAAGATATTATCCATGCCAGTGCCAAGGAAGGTATTGGTATCACCGAAATTTTGCAATCAATTGTTCATCGAGTGCCCTCTCCTGAGGGGGATGCCGACGAGCCATTGCAGGCCATGATCTTTGATTCTGTTTTCAATCCATACCGAGGTATTGAGGTGTTCTTCCGTGTGTTTAATGGCACGTTGAATAAGGCGGATAAGGTGAAGTTCGTCAACACAGGTAAAACATATGAGGCAGATGAGATAGGGGTTTTGCGATTGCAACATGAGCCTCGAAAATCCATTTCTGCTGGTAACGTTGGTTATTTGATCTCAGGAATTAAGGTTGCCAAAGAGGTAAAAGTAGGAGATACAATCACACATGTGGATCGACCTACACAGCGGCAGGTAAAAGGATTCGAAGATGTGAAGCCAATGGTATTTGCCGGTATTTACCCGGTCGACACAAGTGAGTTTGAAGAACTCAGGGCATCTATGGAAAAACTTCAGCTGAATGATGCTTCACTTATATGGGAGCCGGAAACATCAGCGGCACTTGGATTTGGTTTTCGATGCGGCTTTCTGGGAATGCTCCACATGGAAATTGTGCAGGAGCGATTGGAGCGTGAGTTTGATATGACTGTAATCACGACTGTACCTTCGGTGCGATTTCACGCCATCGAAGAAGATGGAACAATCATTAAGGTAAGTGCTCCGTCTGAGCTTCCTGAGCCCAACCTTATTGATCACATTGAGGAACCATTTATTCGTGCTCAGATCATTACAAAGTCTGAATTCATCGGACCGATCATTGCACTCTGTATGGATAAAAGAGGGGAGATTAAGAATCAAGTGTACTTAACCTCAAACAGGGTTGAGCTGACATTTGAGATTCCATTGGCTGAAATAGTATTTGATTTTTTCGATAAGTTGAAAACCATGTCAAGAGGATATGCCTCGCTTGATTACGAGCTGATTGGCTATCGAAGATCGAACATGGTGAAGTTGGATATCATGTTAAATGGAGATAAGGTAGATGCACTGTCAGCAATTGTGCATAGAGATAAAGCCTATGAGTGGGGCAAGAGACTGTGCGAAAAACTTAAAGAATTAATCCCTCGTCAGATGTTTGAAATTGCGGTACAAGCAGCAATTGGTACCAAGATCATCGCGAGAGAAACCGTGAAGGCCATGCGTAAAAATGTATTGGCTAAATGTTACGGTGGAGATATTTCAAGAAAGCGAAAGCTACTTGAGAAACAGAAAAAAGGTAAAAAGCGAATGCGTCAGGTTGGCAATGTAGAAATTCCACAGGAGGCATTTATGGCTGTATTAAAACTAGATTAAAAATGTCATCACCAACTATCATTGACGGAAGAAAAGTCTCCAAAGACATTAAAAATGAAATCGCCGAAAAAGTTGAAAAACTTAAGGCTGATGGTAAACGAGCACCGCACCTGGCCATTATTATTGTTGGTGATGATGGAGCCAGTCATACGTACGTAAATGGTAAGATCAACGCATGCAAGGCAGTGGGGTTTGATTTTACACTCATGCACTTCGCAAATACGATCTCAGAAGAGAAGCTGATTAAGCACATTGAACAACTGAATGACGATCAGGATATAGATGGGTTTATTGTCCAGATTCCTTTACCTGATCATATATCAGTGGAACATATTACCGAGCGTATTGCTCCGCTTAAAGATGTTGACGGCTTCACGAACCAAAATTTTGGCAGCATTATGTCCCATCATCAGTTGCTCTTGCCGGCAACTCCTTTTGGAGTGATGGAATTGATTCGCAGGTATGAGATACCAACAGAGGGAAAACACTGTGTGATCGTCGGTGCATCTCGTATAGCCGGAGCTCCATTGAGTTTGATGATGCTTCAGGATGGGGGCGCTACAGTAACCGTCTGTCACAAGCTCACAAGAGACCTAAAAAGCCATACAAAAGAAGCGGATATATTAGTTGTCGCAGTTGGCAAGCCAGGCTTAATCACCAAAGACATGGTGAAGGAGGGTGTAGTAATTATTGATGTTGGAACTACACGCGTGGAAGATGCCTCAAAAAAATCCGGGTTCCGACTGTCAGGAGATGTGGTATATGATGAGGTAGCACCATTAGCTAGTTATATAACCCCCGTTCCAGGTGGCGTAGGTCCTATGACCATAGCATCTTTGCTTTTGAATACATTCAAGGCTTATGAGCGAAATCACTGACCCGGATTACCTTCCAGTGATGGAGTCTTTTTACACAATTCAGGGTGAGGGCTTCTATTCCGGGACTCCCGCCTACTTTATAAGATTGGGCGGATGTGATGTGGGATGTGTATGGTGTGATGTAAAAGAATCATGGGATGCTTCACAATTTGAATGGTTTTCGGTAGGACAAATCGCAAAGGATGCAAAGAACTCAGGAGCACATGTGGTGGTCGTGACGGGTGGCGAACCTTTAATGTATGATCTTTCTGAGCTTACCAGCGAACTAAAAAAGCTTGGCCTTCAAACCAACATCGAGACCTCTGGTGCTTATCCATTATCAGGTCAATGGGATTGGATTTGCTTCTCTCCCAAAAAATTCAAGGCACCATTGGACGAGTTTTATTCAAAATCACATGAGTTGAAGGTAATTGCCTTTAACAAGAGTGATTTTAAGTGGGCAAGTGAACATGGAGACAAAATGGGACCAAACGCCGAACTATTCCTTCAACCAGAGTGGTCGAAAGAAAAAGAAATGACACCTTTGGTCGTTGATTTTGTGAAGCGAAACCCGAAATGGAAAATATCCCTTCAAACACACAAGTACATGGATATACCCTGAAATGGGTGTTGATTATCATATGTACATTACTTCAATCTGGTTTTATATACTCACAGTCACTGTCTACCGAAAGTAAGAAAGCAAGAAAGCTTTACGAAAAAGCAGATAAGAAATATCAGGACAGGGATTTCTACGGAGCTCTGGAATATCTGGAAGAGTCCGTAAAGGAAGACCCTTCATTCTTCGAAGCGTATATCAGAATGGGCAGTTTCTATAATGCTCTGGGACAGGAGGATTCGGTCTACTCCAAGTTTCGTAGCTATGTAAAGATTGCTCCTGATCCAATAGCTTCAGTTTTGGAAAAGTTAGCCTTTATGGCTTTTGATCGAGGTGAGTATGAAAATGCCAATCAATTCTTAAACCAATTTCTAAAAAGAGTGCCCGAAAGAGCCGCAAGCTTTGAAATTGATTTACTTTCCAGAAGTATTGATTTCGCTGTTTCAGAACTAGCCAGCTCAAAGGATAGTGTTGAAATGAAGCTGTTACCGGAAGAAGTAAATCGCTTCCGTCTCCAGTACTTGCCTTCAGTCACTATTGATGATGCTTCTATGTTTTACACAAAGAGAGATGATGTAAAAGGAGATGAAGATATTGTAGTCAGTCATAAGAAGGATGGTATGTGGCTTCCGGCCCAATCCGTTTCATCCCGAATCAACACTCCACTCAATGAAGGGGCATGCACAGTCTCTGCAGATGGTAGAACCATGATCTTCACTTCCTGTGACGGAAGAAATTCGTTAGGCAGCTGCGATCTCTATATTTCTAAAAAGTCCGGAGATACCTGGTCGTATCCAAAAAACCTGGGTCAACCGGTGAATAGTATTTACTGGGAGTCTCAGCCTTCTTTATCTGCGGATGGAAAAACACTCTACTTTTCATCTAACCGAAGAGGAGGTTTTGGTGGTCGTGACCTTTGGGTTTCTGAGAACAGAAATGGAAAGTGGTCTGAACCAAGGAATCTTGGCAAAGAGATCAATACGCGAAAAGATGAAACGACCCCTTTCATTCATACCAATGGAGTTTCGCTCTATTTTTCTGGAAATGGTTATCCCGGTATGGGAGGATATGATTTGTATCTAGTCCAAAAAGAAGACACTACCTGGTCAAAGCCTCAAAACTTAGGTTATCCTATAAATACGTTTCGTGATGAAGTATCTATTGTGATAATAGGAGAAGGATCCAAAGCGTATTACGCCAAGGAAGAACAAAAGAATTTTGAAATTCTGGATAGCAAGATTATCAGAATTGAATTACCAGAGAGACTAAAGTCCAAAAGGGCTTCTTATATAATAGGTGAGATTAGAGATGCTAAAACCAATAAACCATTAAGAGCGGATGTTCAGGTTGTTAATTTATCTAACGATCAATCGATATATGAAAGTGAGTCCGATTCAATTACCGGACAGTATTATATGGTATTACCTGTTGGTTTAGATCTGGCGGGATACGTGAAAAAGAAAGGATATCTCTACTCAGACTTCCATTTTTCGACTGATTCCAATAGTGCTCTTCAGCCTGACACTATTGATATTGAATTGATTCCAGTACAAGAGGGTGAGACACTTGTTCTAAAGAATATCTATTTCGATGTGGACTCTTATGAAATCAATAATCGATCTACTTCCGAGTTAGAAAATGCTTTTCAACTATTAAAAGAAAATCCAAATATAGTTGTGGAAATAGCTGGTCATACAGATGATACCGGGAGCAAATCATACAACGAACAACTTTCAAGATTCCGAGCAAAGGCTGTATATGATGCACTTATTTCAAAAGGCGTAAATGAGAAAAGGTTAACCTATAAAGGCTATGCGGATAGTCAGCCTATAAAACCAAATACCACCGAAATCAACCGACAATCCAACCGCAGGATAGAATTTCGTGTCCTACGGACGAAACAATGAAAGGTTTTGCTTTTTATTACAATTTTTAACAAATCAAGATTCAGAATTTAATTAAAGTGATACTTTAAGACGTAATGAAAAATTCCGAAAATTTAACTTTTACTTTTTTTTGCTATTGATTTCGGTTTTTTCCAAACAATTTGTCTTGAAAATTACTTTGATGGGCCTGTTTTTATTTTGTTAAATAACCTTAAAAAGACATATCTTTCGGGTTTCAAATAATTAATGTTTAACAATTAACTAGTTAGTATGAAGAGGATTTTACTACTAAGTTTTGCGTTCTTAACTGTTATTGCCTTCAGTGCAATGGCGCAAAGAACGGTTTCTGGTAAAGTCACCGATGATACAGGTGAGGCTTTACCAGGAGTGAATGTTGTGATTAAAGGCACAACAACTGGTGTTACTACTGATTTGGATGGAAATTACCGACTTTCAGTAGATGATGGCGCTACCTTGGTCTTTTCTTACGTTGGGTTTGAAACGCAAGAAATTCAGGTAGGCTCAAGAACTACAATAGATGTTACTTTGGGCGGTGCTACAGAACTTACCGAGGTAGTTGTCTTGGGATACAGTGATGCCTCTAGAGACAAATTGACATCTGCGGTATCAGTGGTAGACAATACTGAAATTGAAAGCTTTAATGCAAGTACAAGTATTGACCAAATCCTGCAGGGAAAAGCGTCTGGAGTTTCAATTGTTGGAGCAAACGGACGTCCGGGACAAACAGCGTTGGTAAATATTAGAGGTATTACTTCAATTCAGGGTGGAACGAACCCATTATACATCGTAGATGGTGTTCCTGTTGATCCTTCCAATGTGAATAATATCAATCCAAGTGATATCGAAAGCGTTTCTGTACTAAAAGATGCAGCAACTGCGGCACTTTATGGATCTCGTGCCGGTAATGGTGTGATTGTAATTACTACCAAAAAAGGATCAGCTGGTGATGCTAAGATTACAGTGAAAACCAGCTACGGTTCTGCTTCCAGAATAGAAGACAATTTTGATATGATGAATGCACAGCAAATGCTTCAATATGAAAAGCAGCTTGCTGATGTTGGTGTTTCATCTGCTGCTGCTCAACCGGGTGGACGTTTAGCTAAAGGTAGAGATTGGGGACCGTTCCTTAATAGAAATACCGATTGGTTCGATGAATTGCTGAAAGCAGGTCGATTGGAATCACAAAGTGTATCCATGCGAGGTGGAACTGAAGCAGCAACTTATTTCTTCTCTCTGGCAAGAGATTATAACGAAGGAATTATCAAAGATTTGGACGGATTTGAGAGATTCTCAAGTAGGTTGAATACCACTTTTAAATTGAGTGATAATGTAACTGCTGGTGTGAACGTAGCTGTTGCAAGATCAGAATCTGATCTTCCTCGAGATCGAAACAATGTTCAGAACCCATTCCGGGCAATGTATGATTACAAGCCATGGGCGACTAAATATGTGACTGATGCAGCTGGAAATGTGATTTTGGATGCCAACGGAGAGCCTCAGTACAACTTCGGAGAAGGAATTTCACTTGGTTTCAATATCTCTGAGGCATTAGTAAACAACACTGAGACTACCACAAACTTAGTTTCAATTGCCAGCGCGTTCACAGAAGTTTCTTTCTTGCAAGACTTTAAGTTCAGAACCACTTTGGGGATGTCGAATGATAGATTTCAGCGTCAGTCTTTCCTAAAGCCAGGATCAAGACTGGATCAGTTCGTGGGTGATGCCAATAATCCGGGATCAAAAACGGATAATGGCAGCAATGATTATCGTATTGTTTCTACAAACATTCTTAGCTGGACTAAAACGTTAGCTGATGTTCATGACGTAAGTGTTCGAGCGCTTTATGAGTATAATAAAAGAGTATTTACAGATTACACAGTAACATCTGCTGGATTTGTAACCGATCGTTTGTCAGTGCAGGATGTAGCTGCTATTCCAACAGCTTCCGGATCATTTGAAACCTCAAATATCTTAGCTAGTTACGGTGCATTCATCAATTATGCATTTGATGACCGATACATTGTTGATTTGTCATTGAGACGAGATGGTTCATCAAGGTTCGGTCGAGAGAGTAGATGGGGTACTTTTTATGCAGTCAGTGGTGCATGGAATGTGCACAACGAATCTTTCTTTAATGTAGATTTCTTTAATTCATTGAGAGTGAGAGCGTCTTATGGAGCGTCAGGAAACCAGCAAATACCAGATTTTGGTAGTTTGAGTACTGTATTGTTCCAAAGCAGAAACGGTCAATCAACTGTAATACCTAACGGTGAAGCAGATCCCGGTCTTCAGTGGGAGGCTCAGAAAATCATTGATGTGGGTATTGAGAGTACATTCTGGGACAATAGAGTCACTTTCGTAGCGGATTATTTCCAAAGAACATCATCTGAGCTTTTAGGTGAGAGACCATTGAGTCAAAGCATTGGAGATGAGAATAACGTTATCCTAACGAACTTAGGTGAAATCGAATCTAAGGGTTGGGAGTTTGAATTGTCTGCAGATGTACTTAGCAACAATGATTGGTTAGTGCGAGTTGGAGGTAACATTTTCTTCATTGATACAAAAGTGAATAAGCTTTCTGAAGGAAATGATATTTTCAGAAACTTCACAATTTTGAGAGAAGGCGAAGAGATCAACTCTTTCTACCTGAATCGATATGCTGGTGTAAACCCTGCGAATGGTGAAGCACTTTGGTACACTGCTGATGGAGAAATCACAAGTACATTTAACGGTGAAGATGCTGTTTTGCTAGAAGGTAAATCTGCACAACCTGATTATCAGGGTGGATTCTTTGTTAGTGCAAGATGGAAAGGAATTGACCTTCGAGCCGATGCGGTATTCAGAGGTGGTAACTATATCTATAATACAATGGAGTCTAACATGCTTTCAGACGGTGTGAGTATTAACACGAATCAGCGTACTGATGCATTTAACTTCTGGAGAAATCCGGGAGATACAGATGTGCTTCCAAATCCACTTTTCGGATCAACGGCAGCACAGACTTCTGATCGATTCCTTCAAAGAGGAGATTATATTAGGCTAAGAAATGTAACTATCGGTTATACCCTGCCTAAAGCGCTTATCGAAAGAGTTGGATTGGATTTTGTGAGAGTGTTTCTACAAGGTCAAAACCTTCTTACTTACAGACCTTACTTTAAGGGTGATCCGGAAGTTGGAATTGGATCTGGAGAGACAATTGCACCCGGAGCGGATGGTTTCGTAGCTGGTGAGTTTAACCTTTACAGCTATCCAAACCTGAAAACGTATTCTGCAGGTATTGAGATTAGATTCTAAAATGAGAAACTGTATGAAAAATTTAAATAAATACTTAGTAATATTTTTTGTATTGTTCGCAGCTTCTTGTGCGAGCGATATAGATAATGTGCGTCCTAGTGACTCACTGGAAATCAATGATTTCTTTGCAACTGCATCAGATTTTAATGCAGCATTGGGTGGAGCATTCCAGCAAATGCAAAATTATTATGCTTTAGAGTTGCTGATTATGGGTGATATCCCCACTGATAATGTGATTCAATCGCAGACCGGTCGTCTTTCGAATGATGCTTATTGGGATTGGAGATATACGTCTCTAAACGACATTGGCATGCTGGACGAAGGTTATGAAGCAGTGAACATTGCGAATTTGATCATTAAGAATATTGATGTGTTGCCTGATGGCGATGCAAAAACTAATATTCTTGGTCAGGCTACTGCAATCAGAGCAATTGCCCACTTTGATATGGCTCGTTTGTATGGACCTATCCCTACAGAGAGCTCGGATCCAAATACAGATTTGGGTGTTGCCTATTTGAAGTTCGAGGATGGAGATACAGGAGATCCATTTGCTTTGCCAGCTCGTGAATCGGTGGCAAGTAATTACACCGAAATCATTGGTGATTTGGAAGATGCCATTGATTTAATTGGAACAGCTGGTGTTAGTACTTCAGTAACTAACAACTTCACTGTTGAGGCACTTTATGGTATTTTGTCAAGAGTACATCTTTACAATGGTGACTGGACGGCTGCTATTGATGCTGCCAATGAAGTAACAAGTGCTCCAGCTCCTGCTGCTGACTTACTTAATGTTTACAGAGATGCTTCAAATGCAGGGATCCTAATGAAGCTAGGTATTGATCAGCAGGTAGATGCTCTGTCAGCTGGTGTAGTATTTAGTCAAAGTAGTTCAACAAATACCATTTCGGAATACGCAATGGCATATGATCTATTCAGTGCCATTGCTGCTGATGATATTCGAGGAACTGCATTTGTGTTCACTGGAGTTAATGAAGGTAACAACTATAACGCCATTAACAAATGGATAGGTGAAACCGGACAAATCAATGGTGAAACAGATATGCCTGTAATTAGAGTTGAGGAGGTTTTGCTAAATAAAGCCGAGGCTCAGTTTGAAGATGGCCAACAGGCTGCTGCTCTTACTACTCTAAATCAACTTAGAGACGTAAGGTACACAGCAAGTAGCTACACTGATGGTGAAACAGGAGCACAGCTTGAGGCAGCCATTCGATTTGAAAGAAGACTGGAGATGTTTGCGGAGTATAGTCGTTGGTTCGACATCAGGAGATGGGGACTGGGTGTAAACAGAGCTAACTTTGGAGACTTTGCTGACGGTACAGGAACTGCTCCTCAGGAAATGACCTTACCTGCAGGCGACCATAGATTCTTGTTGCCAATCCCTCAGACAGAGACTAACGTGAATCCAAACTTTGGGCAAAACCCTGGTTACGGATCTGGATCTTAAAATATATACGACATGAAACGATATACATATTTATTTTTAGTAACAGCTCTCCTTTTTCTTACGAATGCTTGTAAGGAAATTGAGAATGGTAATACAAAGTCTTACCCAGGACCAGATTATGTGGGTTTTGATGTTGAAACTATTACATCTGAGGAAACAGCTGGAGAGGTAACACTTACTGTGTTAAGCAGCAACCCTAATGGAGCATCAGCTACTATTGCAGCTTCTTCTGAAGATGCAGTAGCTGGAGTTGATTATACATTGGGTGCCACATCAGTTACATTCGCTGCTGGCGAATTTCAGAAAGAAGTTACAGTGACATTGATCGACAATGAAGAAATTGACGGTCAAAAATCTGTTACTTTTAGTTTGACTTCTGATGATGCACAGGTAGGATTGAGTGGAAACTCACCTGATTTGGTTTTGACCATCAATGACGATGATTTCTACTGTCCTGCAAATAAGCTTCAAATCACCCAGGGTACGGATGTAGGATACAGCACTGCTGCTGCTTCTGTTGCAACAGTTGCAGCCCCTGGTGATGAATGTACAACTTTCCTTATTGTCGGTGGAGCTGCATCATTGTTTGGTCAGCAAATTGATTTCGCAATAACGGTGGTGCCAGACGGTGAAGAAAGTAACACCGGTACTATAAAAGCTGAAAGCATGGCAGCAATGTTCTTGCCTGATGGCACGGAAATTGGTAATACTATTGATATAGTTGCTGATGACTCAGGTTTTTCAGGTACAGCGTCTTATTTTGATTTGACCACAGGTGAATTTGGATTCGACTATGTACTTTATAATGGATCTGGCGCTGCACTGTTTGGTGGAAGACTAGAGTTTGAGTAATAGATCGATTACTTTTTAGAGTAATTAAATCAAAGGGTTTCTTCTATGAAGGAACCCTTTTATACATTTTATATCTTATATAAGAAAGCAATTGTGATGAGAAGAATTTTAGTTTTATTTTTTTTAGGCCTCTTTGGATATGGTTCTATCTGTTCCGCTTTAAGCCAAACATGCGGAACAACTGTATCTGATAAGGTTATAAAAGAGGAAGAGGCATTTCAGGATTACATGCGGAGAGCAAGAATTAATGGCGATGCAATCAATAGTTTGGCAATTACTCCACATGTTGTTAGAAGAAGCAACGGAACAGGTGGATTAACCGAAGAAGAGATTTTTGAAGCCATTGAAGATTTAAATGAGGCTTATGTAGGAACGCAATTACGTTTTTACATCGATGATGAAATCAATTTCATTAACTCAGATACATATTTTGATTTCGACGCAAGTCAGGAAGGAAACTTTGCTCCAAGTTATAATGTAACAAATACAATCAACATTTATTTTTTTAATACATTAAGTTCAGGAAGCTCTGCGCTTTGTGGGTACACTTATTTGCCCGAGGATAATGTTGGAAAGAACTTAATCATGATGGCTAATGGTTGCACAGTAGGAGGGAGCACATTAGCACATGAAGTGGGCCACTTTTTTAATTTGTTTCACACACATGGGGTAACAAATACAGGAACTACAGATGAATTAGTAGATGGTTCAAATTGTAGCACGAATGGCGATAGGGTATGTGATACACCGGCAGATCCTAACCTTAGTGGGGCAGTTGACGCTAGTGTTTGTGCTTATGCCGGAAGTGCAACGGATAGCAATGGAGCCAGGTATAAACCTGATGCGAGAAATTTCATGTCTTATTCAATCTCCTCGTGTAGGAAGCTTTTTACACAAGGTCAAAAAGATAGGATGCTGGCAGCTTTTAACAACTATAAAACAGACATAAAGTCTGAAGAGATAAATGTGGATTTTCGATTAGTTACCAATGTAACTTGTTCTGGTGATATATTAGAATTTGAGAATTTGTCTCGAGGGGTTGAAAGTATTGAATGGACATTTGAAGGGGGGATTCCTTCAACCAGTACTTTAGAAAACCCTATGGTTGAATTTCCTAATGCGGGAAACTATACAATCACTTTGGTTGGTACTGATGATCAGGACAATGATTATACGTATGAAAGGGAAATTAATGTTTATGATATAGAGAGTGTTGACAATCAGGCTTCCTTGCCATATAAACAAAGTTTTGAAGATAACACTTCACTACCAACAATTATCAATGTTGACGAAGATGTGACATTCATGAGAGTTCCTGATAATTCTAATGACGGAGCGTTTTCTTATGTAATCGAACAATATTATAATCGAAATATTGGCTCGCAAGATTATCTCCTCTTACCTTCTTTTTTAAATGATAATGGTTATTATCAATTCAGATTTGCTTACGCATACAAGCAGTCAATTAATGGATATGACGATAAGCTTGAAGTGATCTATCGGGAAGATTGCGGTGATTGGAATGTTTTATGGGAAAAGGAAGGAAGTGATCTTTCTACAAATAATGATTTTACAATTGCGGAGTTTTTACCATCAAGTCAAGATTGGGTAAATCAAACAATTGAATTTCCTATCGATGAATCCTCAGAAGTATTTGAGATTGCAATCAGGGCTTCTTCCGATGTTGGAAATAGTATCTATATTGATGATTTACAACTTACAGAAAATGATCCAGCTTTTAGTATTACTTCTATTGACATATCACGTTCATCATGCCCTGGAGTACAGGACGGTAGTATCGTGGTTAATACTGATGGAGGATTGGAGGATTTAGAATTCAGCTTAGACGGTGTTGAATTTCAAACTGAGAACCTTTTCGATGGTTTATCTAATGGTGATCTAGTGGTCTATGTGCGGAATCCTAATTCAAATATTGTGGAATCTGAATCTATTAAAATTATTCCGCAATCAACTTATCCAACCACCCCTAGCTTATTTATTAACGGGAAGGGTGAACTTGTTGCTAATGCGAGTTTATTACCGGGGCAATTTTTTGAATGGTTTTATGAAGATGAACTCATAGAAGGAGAAGACGGATCTTCTATTCAAAATCCTTTAAAAGGTGCCTATCAGGTGGGGGTATCAAATGGCATTTGTGCAAGTTATTCAGAGCCATTCCTGGTACTCTCAGCAATAGATGAGCAAAGTAGTTTAACAATATTCCCTAATCCTTTTAGTGATAATATTAACTTTTCGAGAGAATTGAATCGCCGTAACCTTTCTGTGTTTAACAGTTTGGGACAATTGGTTTTCAGGGGGACAATTGAAAAATCCCTGGATTTTTCTTATTTAAAACCAGGGATTTATTTGTTTCAAGTTAATGGCAAGAGCATTAAAATGGTAAAGACAAAATAAAAACTAGATTGATCCTAATGCAATTATAAGATCATCAGTTTTCTTGATATTCAACTTTTTTTCTTTGAACCATTTTTTGGAATTAGGAAGGATCGAATCAAATACTTGATATCGATCCTTCTTTTTGTTTGGAAACTCTTTTATTTCCTGATCATTTAAGCTAAAGTAAAGCTTAAGGTTATCAACAAATTTGTCTTCTGTACTTCCAACGTTGTAGCCTGTTGCAGGCTCGGCATACTTAACTTCTTTTTTGTGTTTAAGGAATAATTCTAACCCACTTGAGCTAGCAAGATCCTGTACATAACCTTGGTTGTCAAAGTAAAGAAACCTGTAATGTATTCCATCTTTGATCAAAGTAAATTCTGAAATGATCTTCCTTGGGACTTCTTTGGAGTTACTTTTGATTTTATAGATTAATGCATCGCTATAAACATCATATTTAAGCTGCACATCGTTCACGAAGTTTTGCCCTTCTGTTAATATTGTTCCCTCAACCCAATCATCAAAAAAATAAGCGGATCCCTTAATATCACTATATGTTTTGTCATAAAAGGCATCAGTATTTTGATAGGTAGGATCTAAAACATCCTGAATCGATTGGGGACTACCATAGCCACCAACTGCTTGTGAATAGATTTCATCTACTACTATAGTGCTCAATGTCAGCACTATTAATCCTTCTCTTAATAGCTTCATTTTAATCAATTTTTTAATACTAGTTTTTTTGCGATTTTTTGATTATTAAACGCGCAATTTACTATTATGATTCCTGTATTTCCATGCATTTCAACGATAATATTTTGGGTTCCTTCATGATAAAACGGTAATCTTTTTCCATCTATTGAATGAAAATTAATGTTGTTAACACCATCAGCAAAGGAAAACGCTAGGTCGCCATTAGGAAGCTTGTGAAGATCGGCTATAATATCAACTTTATCATTTTCAATATTAAGTGGACATCCAAGTTCCTCTAAAAGATATTTTGGTTCAACATTATATTCTGATAATCCACTAAAACTTTCGGGTATGAATGATGCACGGAATACAATGCCTCCTGTCTCACCTTGATTCTCAGTGCATTTTGGTTCTGTATCAATTGGATTGATGTATTCCCAAACAATCTCCTTGTTATCGTCAATTTGAAAAATACGTCCATTTGCACCTTCACATATCAGATATTGATTATCACCCAAATCTTGCACTCCTGAAACAAAGGAGGAATAAAAATCCAACTTGTTTTCAGCTGTATATATATCTGTTGAAGTAGAATTAAAAACTCCATTATTAATGGTATAATTCAATTCATCATTTTCAAATGTCAAATCTATACGTTCAATGTTTGAGTACGGTTCGTTCCGACCTCTGCCATTATTGAACAATAGAATCTTCCAAGCCTCTCCCTCTTTGACCCAATGAGGATTGTGCTGTCCAAAAAGATATCTATCTGGTAAATCAGACATTCCGAATGAATGATTATTACCCCACCGAAATAGAAAGTCTCCACCATGACCGGCATCCCCCCCAGTACTGGATGAGGCTTCCTCAGTGGTAGTACTGTGATCAATAACCCATATTTCGTTCAGAAAAGGTGTGCTTAGAACAATTTGATCAAGTTCTTCATTATAGTCAATGGCATTCATGTGAATCCAATCAGAACCATTATCTTCTACCTGGTAATTGAAGTCAAGCTTCCTGAAGTTACTTTGAATATTTCCATAATTAGGTTTGGTATCATCATAATCTTGAATAATATGGTCAATCAACCGCCACTCCCAAACGATATTGGCATTGTTTGATTCTAATGGCTCCAACTCAATGATTTTTTCCATCCATATTTCTCCAGTAGTTGGCATTAAGTCTGGATTTTTCCCATTTTCTAATGCTACAATTTCAGATATTTTTTCCCAAGTTATTGCCAGAATATTTCCATTTGGCAGATAAGCAATGTCATGATGCAAAGACTCAGACTCATTTGATAGCTCATAAGACCAAATGATCTCGTTATTTGAATTGATTAGTTCAATTCTACCTCCTCTCCCACCGTCGATAAAATTTGGATTATCAATTCTGGCAGTCTTTAACAAGTTACCATTCTCAAGAAGGTAGACTGCTCTACCCGGTTGGTAATCAGAGTCCCATTCAGTAACAACGTACCCCTTTCTATCAATAAGATATGTGGTTACATTGTTGTTTGGTTGATATAATATATAACCGTCTAAGTCATTACTACTGTTAATTTGGAGTCCTATTTGAGCTAAAATCTCAAACATAGGACTGACCAAAAGAAGAATTCCGAGCACTTTCTTCATACTTTTTAATTTTATTTCAAATCTATTAAGGATATGCCCAATTGTAGCCATTCTGATTATATTTATGATATTTGGAAATGTCAGCTATCTATCGCAAAGTACATTTTAACGCTGCACGTAAGCTGTGTAATTCGGAAATGGCCAAAGGAGTAAAATGTAGGGGTTTTCGGACCATGTGCAAAGAAGAGAATTGGCATGTGCATAATTCCGTATTAATAACTTCAGTTAGAGGAGAGGTAGATCCGGAAACTCTATGAGACGTATCGAGATTTTGTTGATTACTACGGGGAATAGATGAAATATTTAATAGTTGGTGAGAATTCGCTTTGCATTCAATTGTCCGATACTTTATCTGATGAAATTGAGCGATTTGATATTCGTAGTGCTATAAAAAAGGCTATACCTCAAGAAGCAACTTCTCTTTTGAAGTCCTTTGAACCAGACCTTTTGATTGTAGTTGGAACCAATCGATCAAATTCACTGCTAGTAAAAGCTAGAAGAAGAGGAGTTAAATCGTGCTTCTTTCATCAGACACTTCTTGATGATCGAAACACGTTCATCCAACCCACATCTGGTCAAAAGGTTTTTTATGACATTCCGAGAAGTAGTAAATCGTCTAATCATGCTTTCTTATTGTTAGATAGGATTAGAAATCATGATAATTATAGTTCTCACGAAAACATCAAGCCAAAAGTCAGTATTATCTATTCTGAAGCGGCAGAAGAGAAACGTGCAAGAAAACTTTCAAAGAAGCTTTCAGGACATAGTAACGATATTATCTATGAGCTCTTAAATATTTCGGCTGATTTGCCCGAAGCTATTGATGCTTCTATCCATTCAAACTCAGCAATATCTCTGGATAGATTCAGCAATCTTTTTGCTGCATACACTAACTGTCCAACGGTGAATGTGTATCGAAACAGTTTATTTAAAAAGGCTAATAATAGAGTGAGCCCACTGAATAAACTTACCAATAATGAGGTGGTAAAAGATATATCAGGAAACAACATTGAACTAATCATTGAAGAAATTAGCAGAATCCTCAATGATCACCAGTACTGTGCTGGTATCATGCAAAGCTACCAGGAAATAAAAGATATTGTTGGGACACATCCGTTTGCCAGACAGGCAGTCCGTGAAATCGTAGATTGGATGGAGGAAGAGGATTAAGCAGCTCTAAGCTTATTAAACTTAGACTTCTCGAATTTTTCTTCTGCGTATGATCGATCTATCACCATCTCCTTAATGTCCTTATTGGAAGGCAATTCAAACATCGCATCCGTAACGATTGCTTCACATATTGATCTTAAACCTCTGGCACCAAGCTTGAACTCCATCGCTTTTTCAACAATATAATCCAGTGCATCTTCCTGGAGATCAAGTTTTACATCCTCCATTTGGAACAGCTTGGTATACTGCTTGATCAGTGCATTTTTCGGCTCGGTAAGGATTTGCTTCAATGCCTCGGAATTGAGTGGATCTAAATGCGTTAATACCGGAAGACGACCGATCAATTCAGGAATTAGACCGAAGCTTTTGATATCCTGTGCAGTGATGTATTGAAGGAGGTTCTCTTTGTCAATAGCCCCAGTCCTGAATTCATTATCATTAGCAAAACCAATTGGTCGTGTATTCAGTCTGTTAGCAATGTGTCGTTCTATTCCATCAAATGCACCCCCACAGATAAATAAAATGTTTTCTGTATTGACGTTGATCATTTTTTGATCCGGATGCTTGCGACCTCCTTGCGGTGGAACGTTTACAGTCGTTCCTTCCAATAACTTCAATAAAGCTTGCTGAACTCCTTCACCACTAACATCTCTCGTTATGGATGGATTATCCGATTTTCGCGCGATCTTATCAATTTCATCTATATAGACGATTCCTCGCTCTGCTGCTTCTACATCATAGTTCGCAGACTGGAGAAGGCGAGTGAGAATGCTTTCCACATCTTCGCCTACATAACCGGCCTCTGTGAGTACGGTGGCATCAGCGATACAAAATGGAACCTGTAGGATTTTCGCAAGAGTTCTGGCTAGATAGGTTTTTCCGGTACCTGTCTGGCCAACCATAATGATGTTAGACTTCTCAATCACCACATCGTCTTTATCTACAGCTTGCATGAGACGTTTATAGTGGTTGTATACCGCAACTGAAATGTATTTTTTTGCTTCATCCTGCCCAATAACAAACTCATCAAGGTGCGACTTCATATCCGTCGGTTTGATGAGTTTGAAATTCGGACTTTCATTCTCAGAGGTAGTTTTCAACTCCTCATTCAATATCTGCTGAGCCTGAGCAATACATTTATCACATATGTGTGCATGTATGCCTGAGATCATCAGATCTACATCTTTCTTATTCCTACCACAAAAACTACACGTTACCTGAGCCATGATGATTTTATTTTTTCTCTAACACCTCATCTATGAGGCCATATTCTTTTGCTTCTGATGCACGCATCCAATAATCACGATCAGAATCTTTTTCAATGTCTTTAAGCGATTTACCCGAATGCTTTGATAAAATACTATAGAGGTCTTTTCTCAATTCCTGCATTTGCTTGAGCGTGATCTCCATATCTCTTGATTGACCCTGCATTCCACCACTTGGTTGGTGAATCATAACCCTGGCATGAGGAAGTGCAGACCTTTTGCCGGCTGCTCCTCCTGATAACAATACAGCACCCATCGATGCTGCCATGCCTGTACAGATGGTTGCTACATCCGGACTTACATATTGCATAGTATCATACATGCCTAAGCCGGCATAAACAGAACCACCGGGACTATTGACATACAGTAGAATGTCTTTTTTGGAATCAACAGACTCTAAAAAGAGCAACTGAGCGGTGATGATATTGGCAATGTTTTCCTCAACCTGCATACCCAAAAAGATAATTCGATCCATGATTAGGCGTGAAAACACATCAATTTCACGGAAATTGGTCGGACGCTCTTCGATTACCGCTCGTGTCATGTTTTCAACATGATGGATATAATCGTCAACAGCTGTTCCGCTTATATTTTGGCCTTTTACGGCGTATTTTCTGAATTCCTCAGTGTTTATCATTTCAATAATTTAAAGTATAAGGTGTAAAAATAAAAAAGTCCCGTGTACAGGACTTCTTCAAAACTTAAAATGATATCATTTGGTTCAAAATCACAGCTTTCTAAATTCGTCCAGTGAAACAGTCTTTTCCTTGATTGAAACCTCATTCTTGATATAATCAAGGACTTTATTGGACTGAACCTGATTAAAAACCTTCATGTAGTTTTCTCCATTTTCTCCCTGAAGATAATTATTAGCGAAGGTATCGAGCTGATCATTCATTTGGTCCCCCATTCCGGAACCAGCAAATTGTTTCTTGATAAGCTCTTTTGCTTCATTGATTACATCTTCGTGTTCCACTTTGATACCCTGATTTTTCACAATCTGGTTTCGGATCAATGACCACTTTAACTCTTTGGCATAGGATCCATATTCCAGCTCCATCAATTCAGGAGTAATGTTTTCGTTAGTGCGAATCAACCATTTCTTCAAAAATTCATCAGGTAGATTGATTTTGGCAGACTCTGTCAATTTTTCTCTTACCTGGTGATCAAAAAACTTCTCCTCTTCACCTTTATAATTTTGAGAGACAATCTCTTTTACCCGCTCGCGAAATCCTGCTTCATCCTTGATCGTATCCTTTCCGAAAGTCTTATCGAAAAGTTCTTGATTGACAGGTGCCAGCTTATAATGATTGATAGCCTGAACAATGAAAGTGAGTTTTTTGAGTTTTTTGAATTCATCTTCATCCAATCTCAATTGATTCTTGAGCACATTATCATGTTTGAAGCTCTTCTTCGGATCAATTTCAACTTCTGCCCCAACTTTTACTCCGGTTAGTTTTTTTAACGTCCCTTTCTCAACATCGCGCAAATCAATGCTCACCTCCTGATTGATTGAACCGTCTTTTGATTTGATTGGACCATACAGCGTATCTTTCTCAGAAGAAGTATCAGGATTCTCCATTTCTCCAAATTGCCTTTGAAGATTCTCAATAGTCTCATCGATCACTTTATCATCAACCTTGATAAAATGCTTATCTAATTTAACTTTTTTATCAACTTTTACTTCAAATGGCTCTGCAAACCCAATCTCATAGTTGAACTCAAAATCCTTATCATTCTCCCAATCAAACTGTTTGTCAGTTTCTGCAGGTAGTGGTTCTCCAAGAAACTGGGTTTCACTTTCCCTTAAATAGTTGTTGAGCTTGTCAGAAACCAGTTTATTGATTTCCTCCACGATCAAAGCACTTCCATACATTTTTCGGATCATCCCCGGAGGTACTTTTCCTTGACGGAATCCTTTGATGTTAGCAGTCTTACTGTACTCTTTGATTTTTTGATCCACACCAGGTTGAAAATCAGCTCTGTTTACGCTAATTTTAATTACACCTTGAGTTTTTTCGGTTTTGTCAAAAGTTATATCCACCGTACTATTGTTTGGTATTTATAAAATAAAAACCCTCTTACACGCCCCGCTAGTCGGGTTCCGGAAAGAGGGTTGTTTTTCAGTGCGGATGGAGGGACTCGAACCCCCATGCCTCGCGGCGCTAGATCCTAAGTCTAGTGCGTCTACCAATTTCGCCACATCCGCAGTTTTCTTTGCTCGATCTTTTTCTTGCTCTGAAAATTGGAAGGCAAAAGTAGGTAATATTTTTGATTCAACAAGGGATTAATTTTGTAAAATTATTATGGTAGTAGAGGAAGATTTAGAATCAGAAAAAAAAGAGATAATCAGGCGATACAGGCGCTTGTTGAGAAAGGCAAAGCCAATCCTGAAAGATGGTGATGCTAAAATTATTAAGAGAGCATTTAATACCTCGATGGAAGCGCATAGTGGAATGCGACGAAGATCGGGAGAGCCATATATTTTTCATCCCCTTGAAGTAGCTGAAATATGTGTTTCCGAAATAGGTCTTGGGACCACATCCATCGTAGCAGCTCTTTTACATGACGTTGTTGAGGATACGGATTATGAGCTGGATGATATTGAAAGACTCTTTGGAAAGAAAGTAGCTACGATCATAGATGGCCTAACGAAAATTGCCGGGGTATTTGATCATGGCAGTTCCCAGCAGGCAGAAAACTTTCGGAAAATGCTGCTGACCCTTTCTGACGATGTGAGAGTGATTTTAATTAAGCTGGCAGATCGCTTGCATAACATGCGTACGCTTGAAAGCATGCCTCGCAACAAGCAACTCAAAATTGCGAATGAGACCATTTACTTATATGCGCCACTTGCTCACAGGCTAGGACTCTATGCTTTCAAATCAGAGCTCGAAGATCTTTACTTGAAATATAGTGAACCTGAGGTGTATAATGAGATAGCAGGTAAAATCAACGAGACAAAGGATTCTAGAAATAAATTCATTAGGGGTTTTATTCGTCCTATAAAGGATAAACTCAATTCTCTTGGTGTAAACTATGAGATAAAAGGGAGGCCAAAATCCATTCATTCCATTTGGAATAAGATGAAAAAGCAAAACGTGCCTTTTGAGGAAGTGTACGATTTGTTTGCCGTACGAATAATTCTGGATGTACCATATAGAGATGAAAAGGCTTTCTGCTGGCAAGTGTATTCTTTGGTTACAGACTATTACCAACCTAATCCTGATAGATTAAGAGATTGGATTAGCATTCCTAAGGCTAATGGGTACGAATCTTTGCATACTACAGTGATGAGCGATAAAGGTCAGTGGGTAGAAGTGCAGGTCCGCACTACGCGAATGGATGAAATAGCCGAAAAGGGATATGCAGCCCATTGGAAATATAAGGACGGAAAAACCACCGATGAGACGGGACTGGAAATGTGGATTGCCAAAGTGCGAGAAATCTTAGAGCAGAATGACGGCAATGCAATAGAGTTCGTAGATGACTTCCGCTCCAACTTATATAGTGATGAGGTTTTTGTATTTACACCAAAAGGGGATTTACGAACCCTACCTCAAGGTGCGACGGCATTGGATTTTGCTTTCGACATACACACTGAAATTGGAGAACATTGTCTGGGCGCTAAAGTGAATCAAAAGTTAGTGCCGCTCAACTTCGAATTAAAAAATGGAGACCAGGTTGAGATTCTAACATCTAATAAGCAAAAGCCGAATGAAAGCTGGTTGCAATACGTAGTAAGTTCTAAGGCTAAGTCAAAAATCAAGGACGCTCTAAAAGAGGAAAGAAAAGTATTCATTGACGAGGGTAGGGAAATAGTCAAAAGAAAACTCAAGCAGCTTAAAATAGATTATAAGCAGTCAGTGTTGGAGGATATTTCTCACTACTTCAATGTGAAAAGTGTTACAGACCTTCTTTACCTGGTCGGAACCGGTAAAATCGATCATTCTTTGATCAAATCCTTTGCAAGGACCAATAAAGAAGAAATCAAAAAGCCGAGTGTTCAAGGAGCTAAGGATGTTGAAGAGAAACTAAGTAGAGTCAGGAAGACGGATAGCGATTTACTACTGCTAGGAGAAGATTTGGACATCATTGATTACAAGTTTGCAAAATGCTGCAACCCAATAGCCGGAGATGACGTGTTCGGCTTTGTGACTGTCAGTGACGGTATTAAAATACATAGAACCACCTGTCCTAATGCGGCTGAGTTACTTTCAAACTATGGCTATCGTATTATTAAAGCAAAATGGGCCTCTTCGCGTAAACACTCATTTGAGGCAACACTATCTATTATAGGAACGGATAGAATGGGACTAGTAAGTGATGTTTCGAATATTATTTCTGAAGAACTGAAAGTAAACATGCGATCTCTTTCAATTAATACGGAGGGGGGAATCTTTGAGGGTATAATACGCTTATATGTAGAAGACACTTCACACTTGGATACACTTGTTAAGAAGTTGGAGAAAGTAAATGGAGTAGTTAAGGTAAGTCGCACCAATTGATCGAATCCCATAAATTATATTTGCATTATGCAGGGACAGAATGTTATGGATGAGGTAAAGAAAATCTTTCAGGCTCATCTTGAAAATAAGAATTTAAGGAAAACTCCTGAACGGTTTGCCATTCTTGAAGAAATATATAATCGTAATGGTCATTTTGATGTAGAGTCATTGTATGTCAGCATGAAAGACAAAAATTACAGAGTGAGTCGTGCTACGGTTTATAATACCTTAGACTTGCTTGTCGATTGTGATTTAGTTACTAAACATCAATTTGGGAAAAACCTGGCGCAGTTTGAGAAAGCGTACGGTTTTCGTCAGCATGATCACCTTATTTGTACCGATTGTAATAAAGTACATGAATTTTGTGATCCGCGCATTCAGAATATTCAAACGACCGTTGGTCAATTATTACAGTTTAAAGTAATGCACCATTCGTTGATACTGTATGGTAGTTGTGAAAAGGAAAACTGTGAAAACAAAATAGCCTCCTAATAAGAAATACATGAAATACACCAAAGAAATTAAAAACAGAGTTTTAAGATTACAATTCTCTGGCGATCTGATCGGGGAAAACAATGGCCCTGAGGTGGTAGAGCTTGCAAATGATGCTATTTCTCAAGGTG